>NZ_JBVJFF010000016.1:0-112345 GCF_055587985.1 Streptomyces sp. NPDC046335
GGGCGGGCTCCGGCGGACGGGTATCTGCATCGTGCGGGTCTGACGGCGGAGCGGTTCGTCGCTGATCCTTTCGCGGCGGATGGTTCGCGGATGTACCGGACGGGTGACCTGGCCCGGCGGTTGCGTGGTGGGGGTCTGGAGTATCTGGGCCGTTCCGACCATCAGGTCAAGATCCGTGGTTTCCGTATCGAGCTGGGTGAGATCGAGGCCGCCCTCGCCCGGCATCCGGGGGTCGGCCAGTGCACCGTCGTGGTCCGTGAGGACCGGCCCGGGGACAAACGCCTCGTCGCCTACGCGGTTCCGGCCACCGGCGCCGCCGACCCGGACCCGGCCGCCTGGCGGGAACACCTCGCGCGGGAACTGCCCGGCCACATGGTGCCCACGGCGGTCATGCCGCTGGACGCCCTGCCGCTCACCCCCAACGGCAAGATCGCCCAACAGGCCCTGCCGCGCCCCGAGTACGGCGGCGGCACCGGGCGGCGCGCCCCGTCCACCCCGCGCGAGGAAGCGCTGTGCGCCCTGTTCGCCGAGGTCCTCGGCCAGGACGAGGTCGGCGCCGACGAAGGGTTCTTCGGGCTCGGCGGCGACAGCATCATGGCCATCCAGCTCGTCAGCGGGGCCCGCCGCGCCGGACTCCAGCTCTCCGTCCGCGACGTCTTCGAGTACCAGACGGTCGCGGCCCTGGCACACGCCGCGTCCGACGCCGACGGAGGGGCGGGAGACACCGAGAAGTACGTGAAGGGCACCGGCGACGTACCGCTCATGCCCATCACCCACTGGCTCGCCGAACTGGGCGGCCCGACGGACCACTTCTGCCAGTCGCAGATGGTGCGGGTGCCCGCGGGCGCCGACCCCGACACGCTGGCACGGACGCTTCAGACCGTCCTCGACCACCACGACGCCCTGCGCATGACACTCCACGTCACCGAAGGCGGTGGTGACAGCGGCGACGACGTCGGCGCCGGCGCCGCGGGCTGGCGACTGGAGGTACCCGAAGGCCCCGGCCCGCGCGCGGCCGATGTGCTGCACCGGGTCGACGTCTCCACCGTGGACGACGAGGGCATGCGGGCCCTGATCCCCCTGGAGGGAGCCGCGGCCCGCGCCCGGCTCGCACCCCGCGACGGGGTGATGGTGCAGGCTGTGTGGTTCGACGCGGGACCGCACCGGCAGGGCAGGCTCCTCCTGGTGGTGCACCACCTCGCCGTCGACGGCGTGTCCTGGCGCATCCTCCTGCCGGACCTCGCGGAGGCATGGCACGGCTGCGCCTCCGGAGGCACCCCGCACCTCCAGCCGGTGGGCACCTCGCTGCGCGGCTGGGCGCACCGGCTGACCGAACTCGCCGGCGACCGCCCCGACAACACCGAACTCGCGCTCTGGCAGGACGTCCTCGCCCCCTCGGCGCCGCCACTCGGTACACGCCCCCTGGACCCGGCGCGCGACACCTACGCGACCGCCCGCCACCTCTCGGTGACCTTGCCGCCGGATGTCACCGAGGCCGTACTGAGTTCCGTCACCGCCGCCTTCCGCGCGGGGCCCGACCAAGTGCTCCTCGCCGCGTTCACCCTCGCCATGGCCGAATGGCAGGGGACGGGCCCGCACGGCACGGGCCGCACGGCGCGGGCCGCCGCCGAGGTCCTGCTCGACCTCGAAGGGCACGGCAGGGAGGCGGACTTCGCGGGCGGCGCCGACCTGTCGCGCACCGTCGGCTGGTTCACCAGCATCCACCCCGTGCGCCTGCGGGCCGACGGCATCGACCTGTCCGACGCGTGGGCCGCCGGCCCAGCCGCGGGCGACCTCGTCAAACAGGTCAAGGAACAGCTCCGCGCCATCCCCGACCGCGGCATGGCCTACGGCCTGGCGCGCTACCTCAACCCGCGCACCGCGGGCCCGCTGGCCGCCCGCCCGCAGCCGGAGATCGGCTTCAACTACCTGGGCCGGTACACCGTGGGCACGGACCAGGACCCCGCCGACTGGACCATCGAGGCGGGCGTCGACACCGGCCCCGACCACGACCCACGCATGCCGTTGCCGCATGTGCTCGAACTGAACGCCGCCACCCGGGACACCCCCCGCGGGCCCGAACTGGCAGCCGTCTGGACCTGGGCGGCGGACCTGCTCACCGAAGACCGGGTCGAGGAACTGGCCCGCCTGTGGTTCCGGGCGCTCCAGTCCCTCGCCACACACGCCGAACGCCCCGACGCCGGCGGGCTCACCCCGTCCGACGTAGGCCTTTCGACGATCGACCAGAACGAGATCGACGAGTTCGAAGAAGAGTTGACCCAGGAGTGGGAGACGCACAAATGAGCCGACAGCCGCGGACCATCGAGGACATTCTCCCGCTCTCGCCGTTGCAGGAGGGCCTCCTCTTCCACAGCGTCTACGACCGCTCGGGCAACGACGTGTACACCGCGCAGTCGGTGTTCGAGCTGGCGGAGCCGCTGGACACCGGCGCCCTGCGGGCCGCCGTGGGCGGTCTCCTGCGCAGGCACGCCGCCCTGCGGGCCTGCTTCCGCGAGCGCAAGTCGGGCGACTGGGCGCAGTTGGTGCTGCGCGACGTCGAACCCGTATGGCAGGAGACCGACCTGAGCGGCCTGCCCGAGGCCGAGCGCACCGCCGAGGCGGACCGCATCGTCGCCGAGGACCGGATACGCCGCTTCGACCTCTCCAGGCCGCCGCTGATGCGCTGCACCCTGCTCAGGCTCGGCGGTGGGGTCTACCGCTTCCTGCTGACCAGCCACCACCTGCTGTTCGACGGCTGGTCCCAGCCCGTCCTGGCCCGCGAGCTGTTCGCCCTGTACGAGAGCCGCGGGGCCACCGACGAGCTGCCTCCCGTGCGCCCCTACCGCGACTACCTGAGCTGGCTCGCCCGGCAGGACCGCGACGAGGCCGTCCGTGCCTGGAGCGAGGCGCTCGACGGCATCACCGACGCCACCCTCGTCGCGCCCGGCGCCGACCGCGACCCCGTCGTACCCGAAGAGGTACGCCTGGAACTGACCGAGGCGGACACCACCGCCCTGTTGAACTGGGCACGGGAGAACGGCCTCACCCTGAGCACCGTCGTGCAGGGCGCCTGGGCCCTGGTGCTGAACGCCATGACCGGACGGGACGACGTCGTCACCGGCGTCACCGTCAACGGGCGCCCGCCCGAGGTGGCGGGCGTCGAGTCGATGGTCGGCCTGTTCATCAACACCGTGCCGCTGCGGCACCGCATCCGCTACGACGAGTCCCTGACCGCGATGCTGCGACGCCTCCAGAGCGAGCAGTCCCTCCTTCTCGCGCACCAGCACATCGGACTCGCCGAGATCCAGCGCCAGGCCGGCGTCGGCGAACTCTTCGACACGCTCTGCGTCTTCCAGAACTACCCCTCCAGTGGGGCGGGCCGCCGTACGTCCACGGGGTCCCTGCACGTCAACCGGGTGGACAACCGGGACGCCACGCACTACCCGCTGGCGCTGATCACCGCGCCGGGCGACCGGCTCGGCTTCCGTCTCGACCACCGCCCCGACACCTTCGACCGCACCGGAGCCGAAGCGGTGCTCGACAGGCTCGCGAAGGTGCTCGACGCACTGATCCGCGACCCCGGTCGTCGTGTGTCCGATCTCGATGTGCTGTCGGGTGAGGAGTCGCGGCGGGTGGTGGTGGAGTGGAATGCGACGGGGGCTGTGGTGCCGTCGGTTTCGTTGGCTGATCTGTTTGTGGAGCAGGTGGGCCGGACGCCTGACGCTGTGGCGTTGGTGTTCGAGGGTGTGTCGTTGTCGTATGCGGAGTTGGATGCGCGTGCGTGTGGTGTGGCGGAGTTGTTGGTGGCGCGTGGTGTGGGGGTGGGTGATCGGGTCGGGGTGATGGTGCCTCGGTCGGTGGAGCTGGTGGTGGCTTTGCTGGCGGTGCACAAGGTGGGTGGTGCGTATGTGCCGGTGGATGTGGATTATCCGGTGGAGCGGGTTCGGTATGTGGTGGGGGATGCGGCGCCGGCGTTGTTGTTGACGGTGTCGGGTGTGTCGGTGGATGTGCCGGGTGTTCCGGTGGTGTGTGTGGATGGGGTGGGTTCGGGTTCGGCCGGTGGGTTCGTGTCGCGGGCGTTGCCGGGGGGTGCGGCGTATGTGATGTATACGTCGGGTTCGACGGGGCGTCCCAAGGGTGTGGTGGTGCCGCACCGGGGCATCGTCAACCGCCTCCTGTGGCTCCAGTCCAAGGACCCCCTCACCGCCGGCGACCGGCTCCTGCAGAAGACACCCGCGGGCTTCGACGTCTCCGTCCCCGAGTTCTTCTGGCCGCTGATCACGGGCGCGACCCTGGTGGTGGCGCGGCCCGACGGGCACCGTGACCCGGCCTACCTGGCGGACGTGATCCGCCGGGAGAAGATCACCTCCGTGCACTTCGTGCCGTCGATGCTCGGCGCGTTCCTCTCCGAGCCGGCCGCGGCGGAGTGCACTTCCCTCACCCGCGTCTTCTGCAGCGGCGAGGCGTTCCCCGCCGAACTGCGCGACCGCTTCACCGACGTACTGGACGCCCGGCTGCACAACCTCTACGGCCCCACGGAAGCCTCCATCGAGGTGACGCACTTCGAGTGCACCGGCGGTGCGGGGGGTGGGGTGTCGGTGCCGATGGGTCGTCCGGTGTGGAACACGTCGGTGTTCGTGCTGGACGGTGGTCTGCGGCCGGTGGCGCCGGGTGTGGTGGGTGAGTTGTATCTGGCGGGGGTGCAGTTGGCCGATGGCTATTGGGGCCGTGCGGGGTTGAGTGCGGAGCGGTTTGTGGCGTGCCCGTTCGGGGTGGCGGGGGCGCGGATGTACCGGACCGGGGACTTGGTGCGGTGGACCGTGTCGGGTGATCTGGTCTTTGTGGGGCGTGTGGATGACCAGGTGAAGATTCGTGGTCAGCGGGTTGAGTTGGGTGAGGTTCAGGCGGTGGTGGCGGCTGCTCCGGGTGTGGGGCAGTGTGTGGTGGTCGCGCGTGAGGAAGGGGTGGGGGACTGGCGTTTGGTCGCGTATGTGGTGGCGGTCGCGGGTGGTGTGGTGGATGGGGGTGTGGTGCGTGAGTGGGTAGCGGGGAAGTTGCCGGAGGGGATGGTTCCGTCGGCGGTGGTGGTGTTGGACGGGCTGCCGGTGACGGTGAACGGGAAGCTGGATCGTCGGGCGTTGCCCGCTCCGGAGTACCGGGTGGGTGCGGGGCGGTTGCCGCGTGGTCCGCGGGAGGAGATCCTGTGTGGCTTGTTCGCGGAGGTGCTGGGTGTCGCGCGGGTGGGTGTGGATGACTCGTTCTTCGATCTGGGTGGGCATTCGCTGCTGGTGACACGGTTGGTCAGCCGGATCCGCACCGTCTTCGACGCCGAACTATCCATCCGGCAGGTGTTCGAGAGCACCACCGTCGCGCAACTGGCCGCCGTGCTCGACAGCGCCGCCGGGGCCCGGAACAAGGTCACACGGCCGGAGACGAGCCCCGACCGGCTGCCGCTCTCCCTCGCCCAGGAGCGGCTGTGGTTCCTGCACCGTTTCGAGGGACCCGCCGCCACCTACAACCTTCCGCTCGTGCTCGAACTGTCCGGACGCCTGGACCGGGAAGCGCTGCGTGCCGCGCTGGCCGACGTGGTGACACGTCACGCGCCGCTGCGCACCGTCTTCGCCGAAGACTCCGAAAGCGCCCACCAGATCGTCCGCGACGACGTCACGCCCGAGTTCACGGCCGTCCGCATCGACGCCGAGCGGCTCGACGAGGAACTCGCCCGCGCCGCACGGCACCCCTTCGACCTGACCACCGAAGCCCCCTCCCGCACCTGGCTCTTCGAGCTGCCGGACGACAGATACGTCCTGCTCTTCCTGGTGCACCACATCGCGGCCGACGGCTGGTCCGTGCGCGTCCTCAGCGACGACCTGGCCACCGCCTACACCGCCCGCTGCTCGGGAGCGGCCCCCCAGTGGGCCGAACTGCCGCTCAGCTACGCGGATTACGCGGTGTGGCAGCGGGAGGTGCTGGGGTCCGGGGACGATCCGGATTCGTTGCTGGGCGGCCAGCTGGCGTTCTGGCGTGAGGCGTTGGCGGGGCTGCCGGAGGAGCTGGTGCTGCCGGTGGACCGGCCGCGCCCTGCGGTGGCGTCGTACCGCGGTGAGCGGCTTGAGTTCGAGGTCCCGGCGGAGCTGCACGCGCGGGTGGTGGAGGTGGCGCTCCGGCATCGGGTGAGTGTGTTCATGGTGGTGCAGGCCGCTCTGGCCGTGCTGTTGTCACGATTGGGTGCGGGGACGGACGTGCCGATCGGTACGCCGGTGGCGGGGCGTACGGACGAGGCGGTGGAGCGGCTGGTGGGCTGCTTCGTGAACACGCTGGTGCTGCGCAACGACCTGTCCGGCGAGCCGACGTTCGCGGAGCTCCTGGAGCGGGTGCGGGAGACCGACCTGGCCGCCTACGCCCATCAGGACCTGCCCTTCGAACGGCTCGTGGAAGAGCTCAACCCCGAACGCTCCCTCGCCCGCCACCCCCTCTTCCAGATCATGCTGGCCTCCGCCGAAGGCGGGACCCGGGACCTGGACGGACTCCCCGGACTGACCGCCCGCCCCCGCCAAGTCGGCACCAGCACAGCGCAGTTCGACCTCTACCTCACCATCCAGGAGCGGCGCGCCGACCGGGACGCGGGCGCCCAGGGCATCGGCTGCTCCCTGGAATTCGGTACCGACCTCTACGACCTCGGTACCGCACGGTCCATGGCCGACCGCCTGCTGCGGATCCTGGGCGCGGCCACGGAAGCACCCGGGACCGCGATCACGGACTTCGACGTGCTGGAACCGGACGAGCGCGAGCGGGTCCTGTCCCACTGGAACGACACCGCGACCACCCTGCCCGCGGCGGCGCCGACCACCGGCTCGCCGAGCGAGCTGTTCGCACAGCAGGCCGCGCACACTCCCGACGCGGCCGCGGTCGAGTACGAGGGCCGTACCCTCACCTACCGCGAGCTCGACACGGCGGCCAACCGGCTGGCCCACCACCTCATCGACCACGGCTGCGGCCCCGAGCGGTACGTGGCCCTCGCGCTGCCCCGCACCGAGCAGTTGGTCGTGGCCATGCTCGCGGTGCTCAAGACCGGCGCGGCCTACCTCCCCGTCGACCCCGACTTCCCGGCCGACCGGATCGCCATGATGGTCGAGGAGGCGTCACCGGCCCTGCTCCTCACCACCTCCGAAGCCGCCGGCGCCCTCCCCGAGGAATTCTCCGACCGCGTCGTACGACTGGACGCCGACGCGACCCGGTCGGCCATCGGCGCACGTCCGGACCACGCCCCGACGGACGCCGACCGCACGGCTCCCTCGCACCCCGCCCACCCGGCATACGTCATCTACACCTCGGGCTCCACGGGCCGCCCCAAGGGCGTCGTCGTGCCACGGAGCGGACTGCTCAACTTCCTGCGGGACATGAGCCACCGGGTCGTCATGGCGGCCGGCGACCGTCTCCTCGCGGTGACCACCATCGGCTTCGACATCGCCGCCCTGGAGATCTTCGGCCCGCTGCTCAACGGTGCCACCACCGTGCTCGCCGGCACCGACACCGCACGCGACCCGGCCGCCCTGCGCGCACTGCTCGCCGACCGGAACATCACCGTCATGCAGGCCACCCCCAGCCTGTGGCACGCGATCACCGGCGACGGCGGCGCCACCGGGCTGCGCGGTGTGCGCGTCCTGACCGGGGGCGAGCCGCTCCCGGCGGACCTGGCCCGCACCCTGCGCCGGTATGCCGGCTCCGTGCTCAACCTGTACGGACCGACCGAGACCACCGTCTGGTCCGCGGCCGCCGACATCGGCGAACGCTCCGAATCCGCCCCGGACATCGGCACCCCCATCGCCAACACCCGCACCTACGTCCTCGACCGTGCCCTGCGGCCGGTGCCCCCGGGCGTCCCCGGTGAGCTGTACATCGCGGGAGCGGGCGTCGTGCGCGGCTACCTCGCCCGCCACGACCTCACGTCCGAGCGGTTCGTCGCCGACCCCTACGGCGCCCTGCACGGCGCCACCGGGTCCCGGATGTACCGCACGGGCGACCTGGCGCGCTGGACCGCCGACGGGCGGCTCCACTTCGTCGGACGCGCCGACGACCAGGTGAAACTGCGCGGGTTCCGGATCGAGCTCGGCGAGATCGAGACCGCCGTCGGCAGCCACCCGGACGTCCGCAGGGCCGCCGCGGCCGTCCGCGAGGACCGCCCGGGAGACAAGCGCCTGGTGGTCTACGTCGTCCCGGCGGACGGACGGGTCCCGCAGCCCGCGAGGCTGCGCGAGCACGCCGCCGCAGCGCTGCCGGACTACATGGTGCCCTCGGCGTTCGTGACGCTGGAGGCGCTGCCGCTCACACCGAACGGCAAGCTCGACCGCAAGGCGCTGCCCGCGCCCGCCCGGGGCGGCGGCACGGACGGCGAGGGGCGGGACCCGCGCTCGCCTCGCGAGGAGATCCTGTGCGCGCTCTTCGCCGAGGTGCTCGGCGTACCGCGCGTCACGATCGACGACGATCTCTTCGACCTCGGCGGGCACTCCCTGCTCGCCACCCGACTCATCAGCCGCATCCGCGCCACCCTCGGCGCCGAACTGCCCCTGCGGGCCCTGTTCGAGGCACCCACGGTCGCCAGGCTCGCACCGCGGCTCGACGGCGCGGACCGCGCGCGGCAGGCCGTGACGGCCGGCCCCAGGCCCGACCGGCTCCCCCTGTCGTACGCGCAGGAGCGGCTGTGGTTCCTCAACCGCTACGAGGGCCCGTCCGCGACCTACAACATGCCGCTCGCCCTGCGCCTCACGGGCCGCCTCGACGAGCAGGCACTGCGGGCCGCGCTGACCGACCTCGTCGCCCGGCACGAGCCGCTGCGCACCGTCTTCGCCGAGGACGACCACGGTCCGTTCCAGATCGTGCGGGACACCGCCCCCCTCGTTCCCGAGACCGTGTCCGTGCTCCCCGGCGAGCTGGACGAGCGGCTCGCCGAAGCCGCGGGGTACGGGTTCGACCTGGCCGCCGAAGCCCCCGTACGCGCCTGGCTGCTGCGGCTCCCCGAGCCGGCCGACGGGGCGGACCCGGAGCAGGTGCTCCTCCTGCTGGTGCACCACATCGCGGCGGACGGCTGGTCGCTGCCCGTCCTGTCCCGGGACCTGAACGCCGCCTACACCGCACGCCGCGCCGGACGGCAGCCCGACTGGCGGCCCCTGCCCGTCGGGTACGCCGACTACGCGCTGTGGCAGCGGCGGGTCATCGGTGACGGGGGCACCGCCGACGCCGCCGGGGCCACTGGCGCCGCCGATCCGGCCGACACGCCCGTCACCAGGCAGCTCGACCACTGGCGGACGGCGCTGGACGGCCTCCCCGAGGAGATCCCCCTCCCCGCGGACCGGTCGCGGCCCGCCGTCCCCACGCACCGCGGCGACCGGGTCGACTTCGCGGTTCCCCCCGCGCTCCACGCCGAACTGGCGCGACTGGCCCGGGAGAACCACTGCAGCCTGTTCATGGTGGTCCAGGCCGCCGTCGCCACCCTGCTCTCCCGCCTCGGCGGTGGCACCGACATCCCGCTGGGCAGCCCCGTCGCGGGCCGTGCCGACGAGGCCGTCGAGGACCTGGTGGGCTGCTTCGTCAACACGCTCGTGCTGCGGACCGACCTGTCCGGCGACCCGACGTTCCCCCAGCTCCTGGAGCGGGTGCGGGAGACCGACCTCGCCGCCTACGCCAACCAGGACGTGCCCTTCGAGCGTCTTGTCGAGGAGCTGAACCCGGAGCGCTCCGCGGCACGTCAGCCCCTGTTCCAGGTCCTGCTCGTCGTCGACAACGCCGTACGGGACGGCGCCGTGCGCCCGCTGCCCGGAGTCACCGCCGAGGTCCAGCGGGTCAGCACCGGCGTGGCCCGCTTCGACCTGTTGCTCTCGTTCTCCGAACGGCGCGACCAGGACGGCGCCCCGGCGGGGATGGACGCGGCGCTGGAGTTCAGCACCGACCTGTTCGACCGGGTCACGGCCGATGAGATGACCGGCCGCCTGCTGCGCCTGATGGACGCCGTCACCTCGGGCCGCGACCAGTCGGTGCACGCCATCGACGTCCTCGGGCCCGAGGAGCGCGAGCTGGTCCTCGCCAAGTGGAACGACACCGCCCGCGAGGTGCCCGCCGTCACGCTGCCCGGCCTGTTCGAGCGGCAGGCGGCGCGCACGCCCGACGCCTGTGCCGTCGTGGGGGCCGGCACCACGCTGACGTACCGGGAGCTCAACACCCGCGCCAACCGGCTCGCGCGCCACCTCATCAGCCGCGGCGCGGGCCCCGAGCGGTGTGTGGCCCTGGCGATGCCCCGGTCCGAACAGTGGATCGTCGCCCTGCTCGCGACCCTCAAGACCGGCGCCGCGTGGCTGCCCGTCGACCCGGAACTGCCCGCCGAGCGAAGGGAGTTCATGCTCGCCGACAGCCGGCCCGTCCTGGTGCTCGGGACGGACGAACCGGAACCGGCCGATGGCCCCGACCGGCCCCCGCTGCCGTCGGACGGCGACGTCACCGACGCCGAGCGCTCCACCCCGCTGCGGCCCTGCCACCCGGCGTACATCATGTACACCTCGGGCTCCACCGGCCGGCCCAAGGCCGTCGTCATGCCTGCCGAGGCCCTGGTGAACCTGCTGGACTGGCACAGCGCCACCCTGCCCGGCGGACAGGGCACCGTCACCGCGCAGTTCACCGCGATCAGCTTCGACGTGTCCGCGCAGGAGATCCTCTCCACGCTCATGTACGGCAAGACACTCGCCCTCTGCCCCGAGGACGTGCGCCGCGACCCCGACGCGCTGGCCGCCTGGCTCGACCGGCACCGGGTGGCGGAGCTGTACGCGCCGAACCTGGTGGTGGACGCCGTCTGCCGGGCCGCCGACGAGCAGGGGCTCGCACTGCCCGCGCTGCGCCACATCGCCCAGGCGGGTGAGGCCCTCACACCGGGCGGCGCCATCCAGGGCTTCCACGCCCGCAGGCCGGGCCACCGGCTGCACAACCACTACGGCCCGACCGAGACCCATGTCGTCACCGCGCACACCATGCCGGACGACCCCGCGGGATGGCCCGGTTCAGCCCCCATCGGGCGCCCGGTCGGCAACACCCGCGCCTACGTCCTCGACAGCCGGCTGCGCCCGGTCCCGGTCGGCACCGCGGGTGAACTCCACATCGCGGGCACCGGTCTGGCCCGCGGCTACTGGGACCGCCCGTCCCTGACCGCCGAGCGGTTCGTCGCCTGCCCCTTCGGCGGGCCGGGCGAGCGGATGTACCGCACCGGTGACCTGGCGCGGTGGAACCGCGACGGGGAGCTGGAATACCTGGGACGCGCCGACGAACAGGTGAAGATCCGTGGCTTCCGCGTCGAGCCCGGCGAGGTCGAGGCACGCCTGGGAAGCCACCCGGACGTCGCCCGCGCCGCCGTGCTCGTGCGCGAGGACACCCCGGGGGACAAGCGGCTCGTCGCCTACGTCGTACCGGTGGACGGAGCGGCCCCTGACCCCGAGGCCCTGCGGGCGCACGCGGCGGACACCCTGCCCGAGTACATGGTGCCGTCCGCGGTCCTCGCCCTGGCCGCGCTGCCCCTGACACCCAACGGCAAGCTGGACCGGCGGGCACTGCCCGTACCGCGGTACGGACCCGACAGCGGCGGGCGCGCCCCGCGCTCCCCGCGCGAGGAACTCCTGTGCGGCCTGTTCGCCGAGGTCCTGGGCACGGCGGAGGTCTCCATAGACGACGACTTCTTCGCCCTGGGCGGCCACTCCCTGCTCGTCACCCGGCTCGTCAACCGCGTCCGCGCCACCCTGTCGGCCGAGATCTCGGTACGGCAGGTCTTCGAGTCGCCCACGGTCGCGGCCCTCGGCACCGCCCTCGACGGCGCTGAGCGGGGCCGGACCCCGGTCACCGCCGCCACCCCGCGCCCGGCGCGCCTGCCGCTGTCGTTCGCCCAGCAGCGGCTGTGGTTCCTCGAACGCCTCCAGGGCCCGAGCCCCACCTACACCATGCCCGCGGCGGTACGGATCTCGGGCCGGATCGACACCGGCGCGCTCCGCCAGGCGCTCGCCGACACCGTGGCACGGCACGAGGCGCTGCGCACCGTCTACGCCGAGGACGCCGAAGGACCGCACCAGGTGGTGCTCGACCCCGGAACGGAACCCGAGCTGCACACGGTGGCCACCACCGGGGACGAGCTGGACCGGCGCGTCGCCGAGGCCGCGCGGCGCCCCTTCGACATCCGCTCCGGGCTCCCCGTGCGCTGGCACCTGTTCACCCTCGCCGAGGACGACCACGTCCTGCTGATGCTGATGCACCACATCGCGGGCGACGGCTGGTCGATGCCGCTCGTCGGACGGGACATCGGCGCCGCCTACGCCGCGCGGTGCGCGGGGGAGCGGCCGGACCTGCCGCCGCTGCCCGTGCAGTACGCGGACTACGCCCTGTGGCAGCGCGCGGCACTCGGCGATGAGGGCGACCCCGACAGCGTGCGGGCACGTCAGCTCGACCACTGGCGGGAGACGCTGAGCGGCAGCCCGCAGGAGCTGACGCTGCCCACCGACAGGCCGCGCCCCGCGACCGCCAGCCACCGGGGCGACCTGGTCGGCTTCGAGATACCCGCCGGGCTGTACGCGCGGCTTCGGCTCCTGGCCCAGGAGACCCGCTCCAGCCTCTTCATGGTTCTTCAGGCCGGACTCGCCGCCCTGCTGACCCGGCTCGGCGCGGGAACGGACATCCCGCTCGGCGCCCCCGCGGCGGGCCGTACCGATGACGCGGTGGGCGAGGTGGTCGGCGTCTTCGTCACCACGCTCGTCCTGCGCACGGACACCTCGGGCGACCCCACCTTCGCCGAGCTGATCGAGCGGGTACGCAGGACCGACCTGGCCGCCTACGCCAACCAGGACGTCCCCTTCGAACGCCTGGTGGAGGTGCTCGCCCCCGAACGGTCCCTCTCCCGCAACCCGCTCTTCCAGGTGGCGCTGGCACTCAACAACACGGCGAGGACGGGTGTCTCCGAGGCGCTGGCGCTGTCCGGCACCGACGTCGCCCCGTACGAGGTGAGCACGGCCACGGCCAAGGTCGACCTCGCGTTCGCCCTCCACGAGCGGCCCGGGGCGCATCAGGACGGACTGCACGGCGTCCTGGAGTACAGCACCGACCTGTTCGACAGGGACACGGTGGCGGAGCTGGCCGAGCGCTTCGTGCGCCTGCTGGAATCGGCGTCCGCCGACCCCGGCCGGCGCATCGGCGAGGCCGAGGTGCTCGACGCCGCGGAACGGCACCGCGTTCTTGAGCGGTGGAGCACGACGGGTGACGCCCTGCCGCCGCGCACCCTGCGGGCCATGTTCGAGGAGCGGGCCGCCCGCACGCCGGAGCACATCGCCGTGGAGAGCGGCGGACAGCGCCTCACCTACGCGGAGCTGAACGCGCGGGCCAACCGTCTCGCCCGCGTCCTGGCCGCGGCGGGAGCGGGCCCCGAGAGCCTGGTGGCACTGGTCCTGCCGCGCGGCGAGACATGGGTGGTGGCGATGCTCGCCGCCGTCAAGGCCGGGGCCGCGTGGGTGCCGGTCGACCCCGCCTACCCGGCCGACCGCATCGCGTACATGATCGATGACGCCGCGCCGGTCCTGGTGCTCGCCGACGCCGGCACCCGGGGCGCGGCGGAGTCGGCCCTCGGCGCCGCCGCGACCGGGCGGCTCGTCGACCTCGACGCACCGACGGTGCGCGAGCGCATCGCCGCGTCGGCGGACACCGACCCGGCGGAAGGCGACCGGAGCGTGGGCGTGGCGCGCCCGGACAACACCGCGTACGTCATCTACACCTCGGGCTCCACCGGCCGCCCCAAGGGCGTGGCGGTCTCCCACCGCGGCCTCAACTCGCTGCTCACCAGCCACATCGAGAACCTGGCGATGGACACGTCGAGCCGGGTGCTGCAACTGATGTCGCTCAGCTTCGACGCCGCCGTGGCCGACGTCACCCAGGCGCTGGTCTCCGGGGCGACGCTGGTGCTCGGGCCCGCCGACGTCAGGCTCACCGGTGACGAACTCGCGGATCTGATGACCGGGCGGGCCGCCACCCACGTACTGCTGCCGCCGCCGCTCCTCGCCACCGTGCCCGAGGAGCGCGCCACGACCCTGCGGACCGTCATGACCGGCGGCGACGCCTTCGGACCCGAGCTGGCCCGGCGCTGGACCCGCGGCGGGCGCAGGGTCATCGACGCCTACGGCCCGACCGAGGCCACGGTCACCGCGACCATGAGCGCGCCCCTCGCCGAGGGCGAGGCACCGCACATCGGCCGGCCGGTGGCGGGCACCCGGGTGTACGTCCTCGACCAGGGGCTGCGTCCGGTGCCCGCGGGCGTCGGCGGCGAGCTGTACATCGGCGGCGCCGGCCTGGCCCGCGGCTATGTGCGGCGAGCCGCGCTGACCGCGGAGCGTTTCGTGGCCTGCCCGTTCGGCGGGCCGGGGGAGCGCATGTACCGCACGGGCGACCTGGTGCGCTGGCGCCGCGACGGCACGCTGGAGTTCCTGGGCCGGGCCGACGACCAGGTCAAGATCCGCGGTGTCCGTGTCGAGCCGGGCGAGATCCGGGCCGCCGTCGCGGACCTGCCCGGCGTCGCGCGGGCCGAGGTGGTGGTGCGCGAGGACCGCCCCGGCGACCGGCGCCTCGTCGCCTACGTGGTCCCGGCGGACGGTGCGTCGCCGACCCCTTCGGCGCTCCGCGCCGGCCTGGCCCTGACGCTCCCCGGCCATCTGCTGCCCTCGGCGTTCGTGCTCCTCGACGCCGTGCCGCTGACCCCCAACGGCAAGCTCGACCGGGAGGCGCTCCCGGTACCCGAGCACACCGCCGAGGGCCCGCGGCGGGAACCGCGCACCCCGCGCGAGGAGATCCTGTGCGCTCTCTTCGCCGAAGTGCTCGGTGTGCGGCAGGTGTCCGTCGACGACTCGTTCTTCGACCTCGGCGGACACTCGCTCCTCGCCACCCGGCTCGCCGGCCGCATCCGGACCGTCCTGCGCACCGAGGTCGGCGTCCGCACCCTCTTCGACTCCCCGACCGTCGCCGGGCTCGCCGCCGCACTCGACGGCGGCACCGGCACCCGCGCCCCCGTCACGGCGGGTCCCCGGCCGGACCGCACCCCCCTGTCGTACGGCCAGCAGCGGCTGTGGTTCCTCAACCGCTTCGAGGGGCCCAGCGCCGGCTACAACATGCCGCTGTCCCTGCGGCTGTCGGGACCGCTGGACCGTGCGGCCCTGGCCGACGCGCTGCACTCCGTCGTGGTCAGGCACGAGCCGCTGCGCACCGCCTTCGGCGAGGACGACCAGGGCGCCTTCCAGCGGGTGCTGGACGCGGACGAGGCGGACATCCGGCTCGCCGTGCTGCCCGTCACCGAGGAGGAACTGGACGACAGGCTGGCGGCGGCGGCCCGGCACCCGTTCGACCTGAGCACCGAACTGCCCCTGCGGGCAACGCTGTTCGCGCTCGCCGAGGACGAGCATGTCCTGCTGCTGCTGATGCACCACATCGCCGCGGACGGCTGGTCGATCCCGCTGCTCGCCCGCGATCTGACCCGCGCCTACACCGCCCGGCTCAAGGGGGAGGAGCCCGACGCGACCGGCCTCCCGGTGACGTACACCGACTACACGCGCTGGCAGCGGGAGCTGCTCGGCTCCCAGGACGACCCGGACAGCGAGATCGGCGCCCAGCTCGCGTACTGGACCCGGGTGCTGCGCGGGCTGCCGGAAGAGCTCGCCCTGCCCACCGACCGCCCCAGGCCCGCCTCTCCCTCCTACCGGGGGGACCGCTTCGAGATCACCGTCCCCGACGCGCTGCACGCCCGGCTCAGAGAGGTCGCCCAGGCACACGACGCCAGCGTCTTCATCGTGCTCCAGGCGGCCCTGGCCACCCTGCTGTACCGCATCGGCGGCGGCACCGACATCCCGGTGGGCTCCCCCATCGCGGGGCGCACCGACGAGGCGCTCGACGACCTCGTGGGATTCTTCGTCAACACCCTGGTGCTGCGCACGGACGTCTCGGGCGGCCCCAGCTTCGCCGAGCTCGTCGAACGGGTCCGCGAGACCGTCCTGAGCGCCTACGCCCACCAGGACGTGCCCTTCGAACGGCTGGTGGACGCCCTCAGCCCGGAGCGCACCCTGGCCCGGCACCCGCTCTTCCAGGTGGTGCTCTCGCTCAACAACACCGACCCGGTGCCGCCCGGCGCCGATGCGGGGAGCCACGGCCTGCGAGTCACCGCACACCCCGTGGGGACCGGCACCTCGGGCTTCGACCTCCTCTTCGGTTTCGGCGAGGTCCCCGCAAGGGACGGCGCCCCGGGCGGCATGTACTGCTCGGTGGAGTACAGCACCGACCTCTTCGACGAGGGCACCGTACGGGCCGTCGCCGACCGCTATTTGCGGCTCCTCGACGCCGTGACGAGTGACCCGGAACTCTCCGTCGACCTGGTCGACGTCCTGGAACCGGCCGAACGCGAACTCGTCCTCGGCGCCTGGAACGACACCGCACGTGAGCTGCCGCGGGAGACCTGGCCGAGCCTGTTCGAGGCACAGGCGCAGCGCACACCGCACGGCACCGCCGTCGAGTACGAGGGCACGGCGGTGACGTACGGGGAACTCAACGCACGGGCGAACCGGCTCGCACACCACCTCATCGACCTGGGCGTGGGACCCGAGCAGTTCGTGGCCGTGGCACTGCCCCGCACCGACGAACTCGTCGTCGCGCTGGTCGCCCTCCTCAAGGCGGGCGCGGCCTATCTGCCCATCGACCCCAACTACCCCTCCGACCGCATCGCGTACATGCTCGGCGAGGCCCGCCCCGCGCTGTTCGTGACCACCGCTCAGACGGCCGCCACCCTGCCCGCCGGCGACGCACCACGACTGCTGCTCGACGACCCGGCGACGCGTTCCGCCGTCGCCGCGCGGCCCGCCCACGACCCGGCGGACACCGACCGGTCGGCGCCGCTGCGGCTCGAAGGCGCCGCCTACGCGATCTACACCTCCGGCTCGACCGGCCGCCCCAAGGGCGTGGTCGTGCCCCACACGGGCCTGGCATCGCTCGCGGCCGCCCACGCCGAGAAACTGGCCCTGGACGACGCGAGCCGGGTGCTCCAACTCGTCTCGCCCAACTTCGACGCCGCCATCGGCGACTACGTGATGACGCTGCTCACGGGGGCCACCATGGTCCTCGGACCGGTGTCGGGGCTTGTCGGGGGCGACGAACTGGCCGACCTGGTCACCCGGGCGCGGGTGACGCACACGGCGCTCCCGCCGACGCTCCTCGCCACCCTCGACCCCGAGCGGGCACCCACGCTGCGCGGAGTGCTGATGGGCGGCGAGTCGTTCTCCGCCGAACTGGCCCAGCGCTGGTCACAGGCGGGGGTACGGGTCATCAACGTCTACGGCGCCACGGAGTCGACCGTACTCACCACCATGAGTGACCCGCTGCGGGGTGACACCGTGCCGGACGCCGGAGGCCCCATCCCCAACGACCGCCTCTACGTCCTGGACAGTGCACTCAACCCGGTGCCGCCGGGTGTCACGGGCGAGGCGTACCTCGCGGGCGAGGGGGTGGCAAGGGGCTATCTGAACCGGCCCGGCCTCAGCGCCGAACGGTTCGTCGCCGACCCGTTCGGCCCCCGGGGCGCCCGCATGTACCGCACGGGCGACCTGGTGCGCTGGACCTCCGACGGCTCGGTGGTGTTCGTCGGCCGCGCCGACGAGCAGGTCAAGATCCGCGGGTTCCGCGTCGAACTCAGCGAGATCGAAGCGGTACTGGCTCAGCACACCTCGGTCGCCCAGGGCATGGTGACGGTGCGCGAGGACCGCTCCGGCGACCGACGCCTGGTGGCCTACCTCGTGGGAGCCGCGGGCGAGGTCGACCCGGGCGAGATCCGCGCCCACCTCACCCGCAGCCTGCCCGACTACATGATCCCGGCCGCGCTGATCGGCATCGAGGAGTTTCCGCTCACCCCCAACGGCAAGCTCGACCGCACGGCGCTGCCCGCGCCCGACTTCGGCACCGGATCACCGGGCGGGGCAGAGCCGGGCAACGAGCGCGAGCGGCTGCTGTGCGAGCTGATCGCCGACGTCCTCGGCCTCGAAGAGATCGGTGCCGACCAGGAGTTCTTCGCGCTGGGCGGCGACAGCATCATGTCCATCCAGCTGGCCAGCCGGGCCCGCAGGCGGGGCCTCGTCATCTCGGCGAAGGACGTCTTCGAGCACAAGACCGCCGCCGCGCTCGCCCGCGTCGCCACCGAGACCGACGGCGCGAGCGTCGAGGAGGAGGGCGCGGGCGTCGGGCCCCTCCCGCTGACACCGATCATGCACTGGTTCGCCGAACTCGGCGGGCCCGTCGACGAGC
Organism: Streptomyces sp. NPDC046335; assembly: GCF_055587985.1. NCBI lineage: Bacteria > Bacillati > Actinomycetota > Actinomycetes > Kitasatosporales > Streptomycetaceae > Streptomyces > Streptomyces sp. NPDC046335. The sequence goes on from NZ_JBVJFF010000016.1 coordinate 18,340, forward strand.
TCCACCAGTGGCGGGTGCTCCAGGCACCGGACGGCTGCGACCAGGAGCGTCTGACGGCCACCGTGCAGGCCCTGCTCGACCACCACGACGCCCTGCGGCTGCGCCTCACCGTCGACCCCGGCGGGCCGCGGGAGGGCGACGGCGCGGGCGAGGGCTGGCGGCTGGAGGTCAGCGGCCCCGGCACCGTCCCGGCCGGCCCCATGGTGCGGCGCGTCGACTGCGCGGGCATGGACGAGGACGCCTGCCTCAAACTGATGGTCGAGCACGCGCACGCCGCGCGGGAGCGGCTGTCCCTCGAAGCGGGCAGCCTCGTACAGGCCGTGTGGTTCGACCGGGGAGCGGAAGAGGCCGGCCGGATCTTCCTGAGCGTCCACCACATCGCCGTCGACGGAGTGTCCTGGCGCATTCTGCTGCCGGACATCGAAGAGGTGTGGCAGGCGGTGGCCGCCGGTGAGGAGCCCGCGCTCCAGCCGGTCGGCACGTCCCTGCGCGGCTGGGCCCTGCGGCTGGCCGACTGGGCGCAGCACCCGGCACGGGAGACGGAACTCGCCCACTGGCAGGAGGTCCTGTCCCACGACGAACCGCTCATCGGGAAGCGGCCGCTCGACCCGGAGCGCGACGTGAACGAGCGCGGCGCGACGCTCGCCCGCACGCTCTCGCCCGACCTCACCCAAGCGGTACTGACCACCGTTCCCGAGACGTTCCGCACCGGTGTCGACGAAGTCCTCCTCACCGCGCTGGCCATGGCCGTCGCCGAACTGCGGGGCGACGGCACCACCGGAGTCCTGGTGGACCTGGAAGGCCACGGCCGCGAGGAACAGACCCTGCCGGGCACCGAACTGTCCCGGACCGTCGGCTGGTTCACCAACATGTACCCGGTGCGCCTGGACACCGGCGTCTACGACCACGCAGAGGCGCTGGCCGCCGGGCCCGCCGCGGGCCAGGTGCTCAAGCGGATCAAGGAGCAGTTGCGCGCCGTACCGGAGAACGGGATCGGCTACGGCGCGCTGCGCCACCTCAACCCCCGCACGGCGCGCAGACTCGCCGGACGGCCCGGGGCCCAGATCGGCTTCAACTACCTGGGCCGGTTCACCGAGACGGAGACCACCGAGGGCACGACCGACTGGTCGGTCCTCGCCGACCTCAGCGGAGTCGGCGGTCAGGCGCCCGGAATGCGGCTGCCGCACGCCGTCGACCTGGCGGCCGTGACCCGGGACGGCGCGAACGGACCCGAGCTGACGGCCCACTGGCTCTACGCGAAGCACGTGCTCTCCCAGGAGGAGGTCCGCCGCCTCGCCGACGCGTGGTTCAGAGCGCTCGAGGCACTGGTGGAGCACGCCCGCCGACCGGCCACCGGCGGATACACCCCCTCGGACATGCCTCTGGTGGAGCTGAGCCAGAGCGAAATCGATCTGCTGGAAGGCGACTGGAGGATGTCGGAATGAGTCAGCCCGGGCTGGAGGAAATCCTGCCGCTGTCACCGCTGCAGGAAGGGATCTTCTTCCACAGCGTGTACGACGAGACGGCACCGGACCTGTACGCGGTGCAACTCGTCGTCGATCTGGAGGGGCCGCTGGACCGCGTGGCCCTCAGGGCGGCGGCGGACGGCCTGCTGCGCCGCCACGCGAACCTGCGTGCGAGCTTCCGCTACGAAGGGGTCAACCGCCCGCTCCAGATCATCCACCGCGAGGTGCCGGTGCCCTGGAGGGACGTGGACCTCACCCCGCTGAAGGAGGAGGACCGCGCGGCCGAGGCCGACCGCGTCGTCACCGAGGACCGGGCCCAGCGCCTCGATCCGGCCAAGCCGCCCCTGATGCGCTTCACGCTCGTCCGCATCGACGACGACCGTCACCGCTTCCTGCTGACGTTCCATCACATACTGCTCGACGGCTGGTCGCTGCCGGTCCTGTGGCGTGAGCTGTTCGCCCTCTACGGCAGCAAGGGCGACCCGTCGAAGCTGCCGCACGTCCGCCCGTACCGCGACTACCTCGCCTGGCTCCAGGGCCAGGACCGGGTCGCCGCGGAGAACGCCTGGCGGGAGGCGCTGGCGGACCTGGAGGGACCGACGCTGGTCGCGCCCGGCGCGGGCTCGGGGTCGAAGGTGCCCGGGCAGATCAACGTACGGCTGTCCCGGGAGGTGACCGAGCGGCTCACCGACTGGGCCCGCGACGAGGGCCTGACCATGGGCACCGTCCTCCAGGGCGTCTGGGCGGTGGTGCTCTCCCGCCTCACCGGACGCGACGACGTGGTGGCAGGCGTCACCGTCTCGGGACGGCCGTCCGAGATCGACGGCATCGAGGGCATGATCGGCCTGTTCATCAACACGGTGCCCATGCGGGCCAGGCTGCGGCCGGCCGAACCGATGGCCGCGTTCCTGCGGCGGCTCCAGGAGGCGCAGACCCGCCTGCTGCCGCACCAGCACATCGGCCTCGCCGACATCAGCAGAGCCGTCGGGGCCGAGGGCCGCGGCGGACTCTTCGACACCCTCACCGTCTTCGAGAACTACCCCGGAGGCGGCGGTGGGGGAGCGTCGTCCGCGGCCCTGAAGGTGACCCGGGTCGACAGCCAGGACGCCAACCACTATCCGTTGTCGCTCATCGGCGCACCGGGCGAGCGCATCTGGCTGCGCCTGGACCACCGCCCCGACCTGTACGACGAGACCGCGGCGCGGCAGATCATGGACCGGGCCGTACGGGCCCTCGAAGCGGTGGCGGCCGCCCCGGAGAGCCCGGTCGCCCGGATCACCGCCGCGTGCGAGCCGGGCGGCGGCACGCTTCCCCCCGGCCTGGCCGGAGCCGAGCGGGCCGTACCCGACGCTCCGCTCGCCCGGCTCTTCCGGGACCAGGTCCTGCGGGTGCCGGACGCCCCGGCCCTGGTCCACGACGGCGGCGAGGTCACCTACGCCGAGCTCGACGAGCGCGCCAACCGGCTCGCGCACCACCTGATCGACGAGGGCGTGCGCCCCGACTCACCGGTCGTGCTCCTGCTGGACCGCTCGCCCGAGGTCCCCGTCGCGGTGCTGGGCGTCCTCAAGGCGGGCGGCCACTACGTGCCCCTGCACCACAGCTACCCGCTGGAGCGGATGAGGCAGGCCGTCGCCGACGTGGGGGCGCAGGTGGTGGTCACCGACCTGGCCACGGCCCCGCGCGCCGGAGAGCTCGGCCTGCGCACGGTCGTCGTGGACGCGCCGGGCGGCCGGGAGTGGCCGTCCACCGACCCCGGCGTGCCCGTGAGCGCGGACCAGGCGGCGTACACGATGTTCACCTCCGGCTCCACCGGCAGGCCCAAGGGCGTGGTGGTGACCCAGCGAGGCGTCGCCGAACTCGCCCTCGACGCCCGCTGGCGAGGCGGCGCCCACGAGCGGGTCCTGATGAACGCGACGCTCGCCTTCGACGCCTCCACCTACGAGCTGTGGGTACCGCTCCTGGCCGGACACCGGATCGTCGTCGTCCCGCCGGGCGAGGTGGACGTGGACGCCGTGGAGCGGACCGTCACCCGGCACCGGGTCACCGGCGCCCTGCTGACCACCGCGCTGTTCAACCTCCTTGCGGAGGAACGCCCCGGCGTCTTCGCCGGTATGCGCGACATCACCACGGGCGGCGACGCGGCCTCGGCCGAGGCGTTCCGCAGGGTCCTCGAACACTGCCCGGGCGTCACCGTGTCGAACCTGTACGGTCCGACCGAGATCACCATGAACGCCACCCACCACGCCGTCACCGACGCCGGTTCGCTCGGGTCCGTGGTCCCCATCGGCGGCCCCATGGACAACACCCGGCTGTACGTCCTGGACGCGAACCTGCTGCCCGTGCCCGACGGCGTGCCGGGGGAGCTGCACGTCGCGGGCGCCGGCCTGGCGCGCGGCTACGCGGGCCGCACGGCCCTGACCGCGGAGCGGTTCGTCGCCGACCCGTTCGGGCCGCCGGGCTCGCGGATGTACCGCACCGGCGACCTGGTGCGCCGCACCCCGGACGGCGTCCTGGAGTTCGCGGGGCGCGCCGACCACCAGGTCAAGATCCGCGGCTTCCGGATCGAACCGGGCGAGGTGGAAGACACCGTCACCAGGCACCCGTCGGTCGGCCAGAGTGTGGTCCTGCCGCGCCTGGACAGGGCCGGCGAGAAGCGCCTGGTGGCCTACGTGGTGCCCGCGGCCGGTGGCGAGGACACCATCGACGTCGAGGAACTGCGCGCGCACACCGCGCAGACCCTGCCCGGCTACATGGTGCCCACCGCGTTCGTACCGCTCCTCTCGCTGCCCGTCCTGCCCAACGGCAAGGTGAACCGCAAGGCCCTCCCCGAACCCGACTGGGACACCGCTGTGCTCGGCCGCGGCCCGCGCGGCCCCCGCGAGGAGATCCTGTGCGGCCTCTTCGCCGAGGTGCTCGGAGTCGCCAGGGTCGGCATCGACGAGGACCTCTTCGAGCTCGGCGGGAACTCGCTCATGGCCACCCGCCTGGTGAGCCGCATCCGGTCCACGCTCAAGACCGAACTCGCCATCCGCGAACTGTTCGAGGCGCCGACGGTGGCGGCGCTCTCCGAGGTCCTCGACCGCACCGGAGGTGTCCGCACCGGCATCCTGCCCGCCGCACCGCGTCCGGCGCGCGTCCCGCTGTCCTTCGCCCAGCAGCGCCTCTGGTTCCTGCACAAGGTGGAGGGGGCCAGTCCGACGTACAACCTCCCCGTGCCGCTGCGGCTGAGCGGCCGGCTCGACGACGCCGCCCTGAGTGCCGCGCTCGCCGATGTCGTGGCCCGCCACGAGCCCCTGCGCACCGTGTTCGCCGAGGACGCCACGGGCCCGTACCAGAAGGTGCTGCCCGTCGCGCCCGTCGGCGTGGAGACCGTGCCGACCACCGAGGAGCGGCTGCGCGGCCTGCTCGACGAGGCCGTGGAGCACCGCTTCGAGCTGAGCGGTGAACGGCCCCTGAAGGTATGGCTGTTCCGGCTGTCGGAGACCGAGCACGTCCTGCTGCTGCTCATGCACCACATCGCCGCCGACGGCTGGTCGATGCCGCTGCTGCGGCGCGATCTGACCGTGGCCTACGCCGCGCGCGTCGCGGGCCGTGCCCCGGAGTGGCAGCCCCTGCCGGTGAACTACGGCGACTACGCCGTCTGGCAGCGGGAGATGCTGGGCTCGGAGGACGTCCCCGACTCGGCCATGTCCCGCCAGCTGGCCCACTGGAGAGAGCAGCTCGACGGTCTGCCGGAGGAGCTCGCGCTGCCCGCCGACCGCGAGCGCCCGCGCGTGTCGAGCGGCGACGGCGGCATGCTGATCTTCGACGTGCCCGAGCGCACGCACAGCGGCCTCGCGCGGCTCGCCCGCGACACCCGCTCCACGATGTTCATGGTCGTCCAGGCCGGACTCGCCGGACTGCTGTCCCGGCTCGGCGCCGGAACCGACATCCCCATCGGCACCCCCATCGCGGGGCGCACCGACGACGCCATCGGGGAACTCGTCGGCTTCTTCGTCAACACCCTCGTCCTGCGCACCGACGTGTCGGGCGACCCCACCTTCAAGGAACTCGTCACCCGGGCCCGCGACACCGACCTGGCCGCCTACGCGCACCAGGACATCCCCTTCGAGCGGCTCGTCGAGGTGCTCAACCCGGAGAGGTCGCTGTCCCGCCACCCGCTCTTCCAGGTCCAGCTCTCCTTCAACAACAACGACCAGCAGGCCGCCGCGAGCGTGCAGGGCCGGCTGCCGGGGCTGACCGTCACCAACGAACCGGTCACCGTCAACACGGCCAAGTTCGACCTGCTGTTCTCCTTCGCCGAGCGGCGCGGCGCCGACGGCACACCCGCCGGAATGCAGGCGTCGTTGGAGTACAGCCGCGACCTGTTCGACGACAGCACCGCCCGGTCCCTCGTGGACAGCCTGCTCAGAATCCTCGACATCGCCGTGGAGAACCCCGCCGCGCGGGTGCGGCGCATCGACGTGCTCTCCGCCGAGGAGCGCGACCAGGTCCTCACCGGGTGGAACGACACCGGGGGCGAGCGGCCGTGGCGGAGCCTGCCTGAGCTGTTCCAGCGGCGGGCCGCGCTCGTCCCCGACACCCCCGCCGTGGTGTGCGAGGAGGTGGCCCACGACGGCACCCCGGGGCAAGTGGAGCGGCTCACCTACGCCGAGCTGAACGCGCGCGCCAACCGGATCGCCCGGCTGCTCATCGACCTGGGTGTCGGGCCCGAGACCTACGTGGCCGTGGCCATGCCCCGCTCCCCGCTCCTGGTCACCGCCGTATGGGCGATCCTGAAGACCGGCGCCGCGTACGTGCCGGTCGACCCCGCCCAGCCGGCCGAACGCATCGCCTACATGCTCTCCGACGCCGAACCCACCGTGGTGCTCACCACCGTGGCGCTCGCGCACCTCCTGCCCGGCGAACCCACCGACCACCTGCTGCTCGACGACCCGGCCGTCCTCGACACGTTCGCCGCCTACCCGGACACCGACGTCACCGACGCCGAACGCCCGCCGCTGCTGCCCGACCACCCCCTGTACGTCATCTACACGTCGGGCTCCACCGGCCTGCCCAAGCCCGTCGTCATGCGGGCCTGCGGTCCGGCGAACCTGATCGCCTGGCAGGACGCGCTGCTGCCGCGGAACAGGATCACCGCTCAGTTCGCCCCCATAGGCTTCGACGTGTCCGTCCAGGAGATCCTCTCCGCGCTGGTGTACGGCAAGACGCTGGTGCAGTGCCCCGAAGACGTACGGCGCGACTCCGAACGCCTGGTGGCCTGGCTCGACCGCCACGAGGTGCAGGAGCTCTTCGCGCCCAGCCTCGTCGTGGAGGCGGTCAGCGACGCGGCCCTCGAACGCGGCATGGACCTCCCCGCGCTCCGCGACATCGTGCAGGCCGGGGAGGCGCTCATCCCCAGCGAGTCCGTGCGGGCCTTCCACGCGCGCGCGGCGGGCCGCCGCATGCACAACCAGTACGGTCCCGCCGAGACCCATGTGATGACGGGCTGGGTCCTGCCGGAGGACGCCGCGCAGTGGCACCCCGTCCCCACGATGGGCGGGCCCATCGCGGGCGCCAGGCTGTACGTGCTCGACGAGGCGCTCCGCCCGGTCGCGGCAGGCCGCTCCGGCGAGCTGTACCTCGCGGGAAGCGGTGTGGGCCGCGGCTACCTCAACCGTCCGGGCATGACGGCCGAGCGCTTCGTCGCCGACCCGTTCGGCCCGCCGGGCGGGCGCATGTACCGGACGGGGGACGTGGTCCGCTGGACGCCCGAGGGCCAGGTCCGCTACGTGGGCCGCGCCGACTTCCAGGTGAAGATCCGCGGATTCCGCGTCGAACCGGGCGAGGTGGAGGGCGTACTGGCCCGGCACCCGGCCGTGGCCAAGGCGGTGGTCCTGGCCCGCGACGAAGGCCGGGGCGAGAAGCGCCTCGTCGCCTACGTGGTGCCGGACGAGCCGGCGCGGGAAGCCGGAGCGGACACCGGCGAGGAGGAACTCGCCGCGCACGTCAGGCAGAGCCTGCCGGACTACATGGTCCCCTCGGCCTTCGTGACCGTCGACGCGTTCCCGCTGACCCGCAACGGAAAGCTGGACCGCCGCGCACTGCCCGCGCCGGGGCTGCGGCCCGCTTCCCTCGTCCACCCCCGCACGCCCGAGGAGAAGGTGCTCGCCGACCTCTTCGCCGAACTGCTCGGCGTACCCGCGGTCGGCATCCACGACGACTTCTTCCGGCTCGGCGGCCACTCCTTCCTGGCGACCAGGCTCGTGCGCCGCGTGCAGTCGGACCTCGGGGTGGAGATCTCCGTACGTACGGTCTTCGAAGCGCCGACCGCGGCCGGGCTCGCCCGCGAACTGGGCTCCGACACCTCGCGTGACCCGCTGGCCGCGCTGCTGCCGCTGCGCCCCAGAGGAGAGCGTCCCGCTCTGTTCTGCGTCCACCCGGGCTCGGGCACGAGCTGGTCCTTCGCCGGTCTCCTCACGCACCTGGACACCGACCAGCCCGTCTACGGGCTCCAGGCCAGGGGGCTGACCGAGCCCGACGAGATGCCGGGCACGATCAAGGAGATGGCCGCCGACTACATCGAGCGGATGCGCACCGTACAGCCGACCGGGCCCTACGCGGTCCTCGGCTGGTCGTTCGGCGGCCTGGTCGCGCACGCGATCGCCGTCCAACTGGAGGAGATGGGCGAGGAGGTGAGCGTACTCGGCATCATGGACACCTTCCCGCCCGACCTGGAGGCCGAGGCACCCGACTGGTCCGACGAGGAGATCATCGCGCCGCTGCTGGCGTCCGGCTTCGACTTCGACCTGACGCAGCTCGCCGAGGACCGCGAAGCCGTCCTGGGCCGCTACGCGGCCTACCTCGACGAGGAGAACAACCGGCTGGCCGCGCTGGGCGAGGCGGGTCTGGTGAAGAGCATGAACGCCTATGTCCACAACAACCGCCTGATGCGGACGTTCGATCCGGGCGTCTTCGGCGGGGATCTGCTGTTCTTCACCGCGGCCCGTCCCACCCCCGGGATCAGCCACCCCGACGAGGTGCGCGAGAGGCTGGTGCCCGAGTCATGGCGGCCCTACGTCAAGGGCACCATCACCGACCACGTGGTGGACACCACGCACGGCGGGATGCTCGCCGACACCGAAGCCGTCGCCGCCATCGGCAGGGCACTCGCCCGGGAGCTGTGAAAGACACCCGACGACGGTGGGACATTTGGCTGCCGCTTAATGACGGTGCCCCTTTCGACGGCCGGTGCTAGCTTCGGTGCCGGCCGTCGACGCAAGGATCCGACACCAGGACGAAGAGGTAATCCGCGGCATGACGGAACTGATCCAGGCCGTAGACCTGGCCGACCCGCAGACCTTCAACGAACAAGACCTGACGGAATTCTGGCAACGGCTCAGGTCCGAGAGCCCGGTGTACTGGCACCCGCCGCTCGGCAAGAATCCGGGCTTCTGGGTCGTCAGCCGGTACGCCGACATCATGGCGGTGTACCGCGACAACGTGAACTTCACGTCGGAGCGCGGGAATCTCCTGGTCACCCTCCTGGCCGGCGGGGACTCGGCGGCCGGTCAGATGCTCGCCGTCACCGACGGCCACCGGCACCGCGAACTGCGGAAGATCATGTTGAAGGCGTTCTCCCCGCGCGCCCTGGAGCGGATATCCGACCGGGTGCGGACCAATACCAGGAGACTGGTGGCCGAGGCGGTAGAACGGGGCACCTGCGACTTCGCAGAGGACATCGCGAGCCATATCCCCATGGGCACCATCGCGGATCTGCTGGGCGTTCCCGCGGCCGACCGTGAATTCCTCCTCTCCCTGACGAAGTCGGCCCTGAGTTCCGATGCCGCCGACAGCCAGGAGATGGACGCGCTCATGGCGCGCAACGAAATCCTGCTGTACTTCGGCGAGCTGGTCGAAGAGCGGCGCAATGCCCCGGGCGACGACGTCATCAGCGTGCTGGCGGGCGGAGAGATCGACGGCCAGGCGCTCACCGAGGACGAGATGGTCCTCAACTGCTACAGCCTCATCATCGGAGGCGACGAGACGAGCCGCCTCTCGATGATCGACTCGGTGTTCACGCTGTCGCACCACCCGCGGCAGTGGCAGCTCCTGCGGGCCGGCGAGGTGAGCCTCGGCACCGCCGTGGAGGAAGTGCTGCGCTGGGCCTCACCCGCCATGCACTTCGGGCGCACCTGCCTCAAGGACACCGAGGTCGGCGGCGTGCGGATCGAGGCGGGAGACATCGTCACCCTGTGGCACTCCTCGGGCAACCGGGACGAGGCCGTCTTCGCGGACCCCGGCACCTTCGCCCTGGACCGCAGCCCCAACAAGCACATCACCTTCGGGTACGGGCCGCACTTCTGCCTCGGCGCCTACCTGGCCCGCGTCGAGCTCTCCGAACTGCTCTCCGCGCTGCGCACCTTCACCAAGGGCTTCGAGATCGCGGGCCCGACGCGGCGCATCCACTCCAACTTCCTGACCGGATTCAGCGAGCTGCCCGTGCGCTTCGAGCCGGATCCGGCGGGACTCGCCCGCTACGAAGAGACACCTGACGCGGCCATCTGACCGCGTCACCAGCCGAGGAGGACACAGATGAGCACCAACCCGTTCGAGGACGCCGAAGGCACCTACCTGGTCCTGGTCAACGACGAGGGCCAGCACTCCCTCTGGCCGTCGTTCGTCGACGTACCCGCGGGGTGGCTGGTCGCCCTGAAGGAGACGGACCGGCAGTCGGCGCTCGACTTCGTCAACGAGAACTGGACCGACATGCGGCCCAAGAGCCTGATCGAGGCCATGGAGAAGGCCGACGCCGCCTGAGGCGAGCGGACCAGGCCCCCGCACCCCGCCCTCGACGACGGGCATGTCCCACAGGACCGACACAGGAAAGGGGGGCCTCACGCATGCCGCGCGTGACCCGGCTGCCCGCACGAATCCGCAGGGCGGTGAGCTCGCTGGTGGCCGGGGCCACGTTGGTGGGGCTCACCGCCCTGCCGGCCTCCACCACACCCATCGACGCGGCGGCCGGCCACGACCGCCGCGCCGTGATCCAGTACACCGAGTACGGCATCCCGCACATCACCGCCGACGACTACCCGGGGCTCGGCTACGGCTACGGCTACGCGTCGGCCAAGGACAACGTCTGCGTCCTCGCCGACGCGTATGTCACGGTCAACGCCGAGCGCTCCCGCCACTTCGGTGCCGACGCCCCCGCCAACCCGGGCGTGGGCGCGGCGGCCGACAGCCTCACCAGCGACCTGTACTTCCAGCGCCTCAAGGACTCCGGCACCGTCGAGCGGCTCATCGCCCAGCCGCCGCCCCTCGGCCCGGAACCGGAGGTCGCCCAGCTCGTGCGGGGCTACGTCCAGGGCTACAACCGATACGTCGCCGAGGCCGACGCGCGGGGCGGCATCACCGACCCCGCCTGCCGCGGCAAGAAGTGGGTCCGGCCCATCGCCGCCATCGACGTGTACCGGCAGATCCACGCGGTCACCACGATGTCCGGGTCCGGCATCTTCATGGACGGCATCACAGGGGCCCGCCCGCCCGCGGAATCCGGCGCGGCCCCCCGGCGGTCCGCCGACGCGGCGGCCGGGCTCGCCGCGGCGGTCCGCGCCGCCCGGGGCGAGGGTGAACTGGGCAGCAACGCCCTCGCCATCGGCGCCGAGGGCACCCGCGCCGGCCGCGGCGTACTCCTCGCCAACCCGCATTTCCCGTGGCAGGGCATGCGCCGCCTGTGGCAGAGCCACCTGACGATTCCCGGCCGGCTGGACGTCTCGGGCGCCTCGCTGCTCGGCTTCCCCGCCGTGCTGATCGGCCACAACCGCGACGTCGCGTGGACCCACACGGTCTCCACCGCCAGCACCTACGGGCTGTACGAAGTGCCGCTCGTCCCCGGGGACCCGACGCGCTACCTCGTCGACGGCGTACCCGAGGCGATGAAGAGCCACCGCGTCCGCGTCCGGGTCCGCGAGAAGGACGGGACGGTCCGCACGGTCGAGCGGACGCTGTGGGACAGCCGCTACGGGCCCGTGCTCGGCGCGGGACCCGGCGGCTTCCCGCTGCCCTGGAACAAGGACACCGCCTTCACGCTGCGGGACGCCAACAAGACCAACATGCGGGCCATGAACAGCTGGCTCGCTCTCGGCCGCACCCGTGACACGGGTGACGTACGGCGTTCGCAGTCCCGCACCCAGGGCCTGCCGTGGATCAACACCCTGGCGGTGGACCGCAGGGGCAGGTCGTACTACTCCGACATCCAGGTCGTGCCGCACGTCACCGACGACCTGGCGAAGCGGTGCTCCACCCCGCTGGGCAAGCAGCTCCTGGGCACCAGCGGCGTACCCGTCCTCGACGGCGGACGCGGCGCCTGCGCCTGGGGGAGTGACCGGGACGCGGTGGAGCCCGGCCTGCTCGGCCCCGGACGGCTCCCCCGGCTGGAACGCGACGACTACGTCACCAACTCCAACAACAGCCCCTGGCTGACCAACCCCGAGGCCCCGCTGACCGGTTACCCCCGCGTCGTGGGGGACACCGGCACGCCGCGCTCACTCCGCACCCAGGAAGGCATCCTCTCCGTGCAGCGGCGGCTGGCCGGCACGGACGGGCTGCCGGGCAAGGGATTCTCGCGCACCACGATGGAGCGGATGCTCTTCCGCGACCACAGCAGGGCCGCCGAACTGGCCGCCGCCGACACCGCGAAGATGTGCCGGTCCTTCCCCGGCGGAGCGGCACCGTCCTCCCACGGCCCCGTCGACGTGTCGAGCGCCTGCCGGGCGTTGGCCGACTGGGACGGCCGCTACGACAGCCGCAGCCGTGGCTCACTGCTCTTCGCCCGTTTCGTCGCGAAGGCCGCCACGGTGAAGGACGGCCCGTGGAAGGTGCCCTTCGAGCCGTCCGACCCACTGCGCACACCGCACACCCTGGCAGCGGACAGGCCCGAGGTGCGGCGGGCGTTCGGTGACGCGGCCGCGGAGCTCCGTACCGCGGACATCCCCCTGGACGCCCCGCTCGGCGACCACCAGTACGTGGTGCGCGGCGGCGAGCGCATCCCCATCCACGGCGGCCCGCACGAGACCGGAGTGCTCAACGTGATCACGCCACGGACGGCCCCCGGAGCCGGCACCCCCGACGTGGCGACCGGGTCCAGCTTCCTCCAGGTGACGGAGTTCCCGGCGAAGGGCGCACCCCGCACCTCGTCGCTGCTCACCTACGGGCAGTCCGCCGACCCCACTTCCCCGCACCACGCGGACCAGACACGGCTCTACGCCGAGGGAACCTGGGTCCGCGAGCGCTTCACCCAGCGGGAGATCCAGGCCTCACCACGACTGCGGACCATCGTTCTGGCCGGGAGGTAGGAGAACCATGCCCCTTGTCACCGTCAACGGCATCCGTCTCCACTACGAGGACAGCGGCTCCGGCGAACCGGTCGTCATGATCATGGGTTCGGGAAGCGGGGGCAGTGCCTGGCACATGCACCAGGTACCGGCGCTGACGGCGGCCGGCTACCGGGTGATCACCTTCGACAACCGTGGCATCCCGCCCACCGACCTGTGCGCCCAGGGGTTCACCGTCCACGACATGGTGGCGGACGTCATCGCGCTGACCGCCCGGCTCGGTCTCGGCCGGGTCAGGCTGGTCGGCACCTCCATGGGCGCCTACGTGGCCCAGGAACTCGCCCTGGCCCGGCCCGACCTGGTGAGCCAGGCCGTACTGATGGCGAGCCGGGCCCGCAGCGACGCGCTGCGCGCGGCCCTGGCCAGGGCCGAGAAGGAACTGCACGAGTCGGGGGTGCCGCTCCCCACGCGCTACCGGGCGGTGGTCCAGGCGATGCAGAGTCTCGCCCCCCGGACGCTCGACGACGAGCGGGCCGTGGTCGACTGGCTCGACGTGCTGGAGATGTCCCCCCAGGACCCGGTGGGCCAGGGCGCCCAGCTCGCCCTGGAGCCGATGCCCGACCGCCGCGAGGCGTACGCCGGCATCCGCGTCCCCTGCCACGTCATCGCCTTCGCCGACGATCTGATCACCCCGCCGCGGGCCGGGGAGGAGCTGGCGGCCCTGATCCCCGGCGCCGGTATCGACGTCATCCCCGACGCCGGGCACTACGGCTATCTGGAGAACCCCGAGCCGGTCAACAAGAGCATCCTGGAGTTCTTCCGCTCCGGCGCCCCGGCCCGCGCCGCGGACTGACGCCGCCACGCACGAAGGAGGGGCGGTCGCCGTCGCGACCGCCCCTCCTTCGTGCTCAGCGCGTCTTAGCGCCCGAACTCACTCGGCGGTCAGCAGCCACAGCCAGGTCGAGGGCGCACCCAGCGGCTCACGCCGCTCGACCCGCAGCCCCGCCCCCGCGAAGGCGTTCTCGTAGGTCGTCCGGTTCATGATGGGCGTGTCCATGAACGCGTGCACCAGCTCGAAGCCCGCCGAGAAGACCGGCAGCGGCCCCTGGCGCTCCTCCCAGTCCTGGGCCACGGTGTCGCCGATCAGGAACCGCTTGGCGTCCGGGAACACCCGGCGCAGCGTCCGCATGACCCCGACCGGGTCTCCCGTCGCGTCGAACAGGTCGTGCATCATCAGGAAGCTGGAGACCAGGTCGACCCCGGGGAACGTCCGCTCGGAGAAGGACAGGACGTCGCCGTGCACGATCTCGATGCGGTCGGAGAGCCCCGCTTCGGCGACCCGCCCGAGCGCCTGCGCGCAGGCGGCCCCGTTGATCTCGATCCCGGTGCCGCGCCGGTCCGCGTCGCCGCCGCACAGCCGCAGCAGCCGGGTGGCGTCCCCGCAGCCGAGGTCGGCCACCGCGCCGAAGTCGACCGTGGCCAGCACCTCCTTCTCCAGCGGCAGCATCAGCTCGCGTCCCACCTCGCCCGAGCCCACGGCGACCATCGCGCCGTCGCGGTCGACGTCCCCCTCGAAGACCGAGGTGCCGAGGGCGAGATCGGACAGTCCGCGCAGGACGTCGTGGTAGCCGCCGACACCCCAGGTGAAGAAGCCCCTCAGCCGGACGAGGTCGCGGCCGGACGCCGTCAGGGAGACCGTGTGGGCGTCCCCCTGACGCAGCTCGACGTAGCCCAGCAGGGCCGCCACCCGCAGCATCGCCGTGAGGCCCGTGGCGTCCGTGCCCGTCGCGGCGACGAGCGAGTCGAGCGTGCACGTGGGCTGCGCCGAAAGACGCTCCCACACGCCCAGCCTGGTCAGCGCGAACACCACGTTGGCGCCGACGTAGCCGTTGAAGAGGTCCTCGGGTGTGACGGCATCCCCGGTCGGCACGGAGATCACGTCCCGTGCGCCGCCCAGACCGTGGCCGCGCGCGGCGTGCGAGCTCGGAGCGGCGAGCAGCTTGCCGACCGCCTCGCAGAACCGGTCAGTGTCCTCGGACGTCCCCACCGTGACCCGCACCTGGCCCGGACGCCCGAAGAACGTCAGGTCACGTACCAGGATCCCGTGCTCGTCGGCGAGCCGCGCGGTGAAGCGGGCGCTGTCTCCCGGCGTCTTGACCATCACGAAGTTGGTGACCGAGGGCACGTACGCCACACCGAGGCGCTCCAGGCCCCGGCACAGCCGCTCCCGCTCATCGGCGGTACGCCCGCGTACCTCGTCGATGTGGTCCGGGCTGTCGAGGGCGGCCACGGCCGCCTGCTGCGCCAGCCTGTTCACGTTGAACGGCAGTGCCCTGCGCACTTCCTGGATGCCCGCGACGAGGTCCGCGGGGCCGACCGCGTAGCCGGCGCGCAGGGCGGCGAGCCCCCACGCCTTGGAGAAGGTCCGCAGTACGAGCAGCCGCCGGCCCGCGCGCACCGCGTCCAGGGCGTGCTCGTAACCGGGCCCGGCGAACTCCATGTACGCCTCGTCGAAGACCGGCACGGCTCCGGCGCGTTCCGCGGCCGTGATGATCTCCTCGACGGCGGCCGGGGCGAGCGCGGTGCCCGTGGGGTTGTGGGGATTGCAGACGAAGACCAGGCGGGCGCCTTCGAGTGCCCCCACGAGACCCGCGGCCGGTACGTGGTCGTCGATCAGCGGGACCTTGCGGACCGTCGCTCCGGCCACGGCCGCCGACGCGGCGTACCCGGGGAACGTCGACTCCGTGACGACGACGGTCTGGCCGGGGCCCGCCGACGCGAGCGTGACGAGCAGTACGAGCTCGTCGGCACCGTTGCCCACGGCCACCATGTCCGTGGGGACGCCTATGTGTTCGGCCAGCCGCTCCCGCAGCACGGTGGCCCCGCTGTCCGGGTAGGTGGCGCACCGGCCTTCGAGTTCCTTGGTGACCGAGGCGATGACCCCGGGCGGCGGGCCGTACGGGTTCTCGTTGCAGTGCAGTCTCAGCATCCCGTCGCCCCTCTCGTGCTCGTGGTGGAGGGCGTGGAGTGTCGAAGGGCTGCTCACGGTGTCTCCTTTGACGGGGAAGTGCCTGTGTGTGGCGTGCGCGCGCCCGGCTCCTGGTTCCGCCGGGCGCGTCTACTGGCCGAGGCTGACGCCGGGCGACTGGAAGGCGGGCCCGAGGACGGTCTTCGCGCCCTCCGACGAGGGGATGGCCAGCAGCTTCTTGGCCTCGATCTGCACCTGGAACATCAGCCCCACGGCGTCGTCCAGTTCTTTCGGATGGCCGTTGAACACTCGGTTCAGGCTCTTGAGGAGGTTGGTGTAGGACACGTCGCAGCGCAGTGACTCGCGCCGGCCGAGGGAGTCCGCGGGCAGCCGGTACGTGTCGGGGTCGTCGACCATCGGGTGGACCCCGTCGGGGTCGAAGGGGATCGCGGGACCGGAGTAGGTCCACTTGCCGCTGCTGTCGCGCTTGAGCTGCCGCCCCTCGACGATCTCCGCGAACATGTAGTAGTGCCCCAGCTCGCCGGGATCGCCCAGGCCGTCGCCGTCCAGGTCGTGCGGGGAACCCTCGCCCTGCTCCACGATCTGATGGATGGCCAGGAGGGCGGAGCGGCTGTCGGTGACCTTGTAGAGCGTGCCGGGCGCGTCGGGCCAGCCGACCTGCCGGTCCGGGTCCCCGCTGAACAGCTTGCCGCCGTCGTCGAGGCGGATGATGGCGCGGGCGATGTGGTTGTAGAGCCATGCGATGGTCTGCGGCTCGTACTCCGCCTTCGAGAACCATTTCCTGAGCTTCTCGACGGCGTCGTCGTCCACGTGCCGCACGTCGCCGTCGCGGCTGACGCGCACGCTCTTGGGGGAGATGACGTGGCCCTTGAACGGCTTGCCGTCCACGGTCGGGTGCTGCGGCTGCTCGATCGTCATGAAGACGTCGCGTACGTGCTCGATCGACAGCTTGCGCAGCCTGACCTCGAGGTCGGGCAGGACCCCCGCGGGCAGCGCGCCCGGATAGACCGGCACGAACCCCGGGCGGCCGATCCGTGGCTGCCCGCCGACGGCGTTCAGGAGGTTGCACACCTGGGCCATGTGCTGCATCTCCTCCAGCACGACGGCCCGTATGAGCTGGGCGATCTTCACGTTGTGGCCGGGTTTGACGGACATCAGCGCGGCCAGGTAGGGCGGCATGGTCGCCAGCTCGACGAGCATCGCCTGCTGGAGTACGTCCCTGAGTTCGTCGACGGTGGTGATGTCGAGCAGCGGTGGCAGGGGTCCGCTGTCCAGCCAGCTCACGATCATGTCTCGCTTTCCTGGGGAGAGGTCCCGGGTGACCGGCATATGGGTGGGGGAGTCGGGCGACGCGAGCAGGGTCCGCCGGACGTAGGTGCGGTGCCGCAGGACGTGGTTGTAGTTGCCCAGGTCCATGACGTCCCGCATCACCGGGTAGAGGTTCGCGTACTGCTGGAAGAGCGGCCGTACGTCACGGAGCCACGTCGGGCGTCGCGGGGCCCGGTAGGGGTCGAAGACGCGGATGGAGATCTTGCCGTCCGGTTCGCCCCGGCGGCGCAGCGGCCCGTAGGACACCTCGGCAAGCGCGCCGTCGATCTTCTTGCGGGGATTGCCGGGGTCGGTGCCCGTGAACGTCACCACGGCGCGGCCCTTGGCGTCGGTGACGGCCTCTTCGGGGACGTTCAGCGGCTTGGCGCCCTTGCCCGCGTCGAGGAACAGCCGCATCGCCTTGGCCGGGCGGCCGTAGCGCGTCGCGTAGAGCGTCGTGGAGGCCTTCCTGGCCGGGCTGTCGGGGTGCAGCCGGAAGACGAAGCCGTCGGCGTGGACCCATGAGGCGTCGGCGTTCTCCGCGAGGAGGACGACGGGCGGGTCGGCCGAGCGGACCACGGCGATGCGGCGCCGGGAGATCAGGGCGAGCTGCTGCCGGGTGAGCTTCGCGGTGGCGATGCCCGCGCTGCGTTCGTAGAAGCCGGAGTCGATGCCTTCGAGGGGGGCCAGCGTCTCGGGTTCGCCGGCTTCGTCGAGGACCGCGAGGGCGAGCGGGCCGACGTCCTTGAGCGGGCCGCCGCGCTTGGTGGCCGGAATGCTGTTCCCGAGGTCGACGAAGACGGTGGACGACTGCTCGTCGACCCGGCACGGCGCGTGGAAGAGCGGGCTCTTGTCGTCGGCCTTGCGCAGCCTGCGGCCGGCGACGAAGCGCCGGGGCTCGCCCGTGAAGCAGGGGCCGATGGAGCCGACGATCCGCCCCAAGGTGATGTTGTCGGGCCATTTCTCGACGCCGTCCTCGACGGCGTCCATGGTGACCTTGATCGAGAGCATGCCGTCCTGGGTCAGGGCCCGCAGGGCGCGCAGGAAGGGGGACGTGAGCTCTGACGCCCATTCAAGGTCGGTCAGGACGGAGTGGTACGCCCCGGAGATGTCGGGGCGGCCGGAGGGGAGGGTGGCGCGCGGCCACATGTCCTCGACGGCGGAGGGGAGGTAGGCGCCCCGCAGCAGCTCCTTGCCGTCCTTGTCCAGGAGACGGGGGCGCCAGCCGTAGATCTCCGGCACCATCTGGTTGTGCGGGTCGAGGTCGACCATCTTGCCGTTGGTCCGCAGATCGTCGTCGACCAGCCGGCCGCCCACGACGGGGTCCTTGCGGCCGTCGGTGAGCCGGCGGCCGTCCTTGAGGCAGACGCTGGTCACGGAGACGTCGGCCAGCCGCAGCGTGCCGGGACCGCGCGGATTCCACAGGCCGTTGACGTCGGGCAGGTCCATCCGCCACTGGTAGCGCGGCTCGAAGAGGTCGTTGTCGAAGTACTGCGGCACGTTGTTGGCCGTGGCCACGTCGGTCTGGATGGTGCCGGCGAAGTTCAGCCTGGGATACCCGAGGTAGGACACGCTGTCTGTCCCCCTAGCGGCTCGTGGCGGAGGCCCAGCGGATCTCGACCGGAAGCCTGGCCGGTGCGAGGTTCACCCGCGGCGCGGGGTACGACAGCGGAGCCTCCCGGGAGACCGTGACGCTCGAACAGCGGTCCATGAGCAGGGACATCGCGGTCTCGGCCACGACGCGGGCCAGCGGAGCGCCCAGGCAGAAGTGCATGCCGTGCCCGAAGCCCAGATGGCGGTTGGGCGTGCGGCGGATGTCGAACTGGTCCGGGTGCGCGAACTGCGTCTCGTCCCAGTTGGCCGACGCCGTCCAGACGATGACGGGAGCACCGGCGGACACGGCCTGCCCGCCGATGCGGCAGTCCTCGGTCGCCAGGCGCAGGGCGCGCGGCAGCGGCCCGCGGTAGCGGAAGACCTCCTCGATGGCCGAGGGGATCAGGCCGCGGTCGGCCCGTATCGCGGCCGCGGCCGCCGGGTTCTCGTCCAGGCACACCACGAGGTTCGCAAGCAGCATCGTCGTGGTGTTGTGCCCGGCGAGCAGCATGACGGCGGCCAGGCTCACGACGTGCTCGGCGGTGAGCCGCTCGCCGTCCACCTCGGCCGTGGCCAGCCGGCTGAGCAGGTCGGTGCCGGGCTTCTGGCGGCGTCTGCCGACCAGCTCGTGCAGGTACTGCTCCAACTGCTCGAGCTCGCTGCCGAGTTCGCCGCCGCCGTCGGCGGGCTGCCCGGTCGGGTCGATCAGTGAGGCCGCCCAGCTCTGGAAGGCGCGCCGGTCGTCGTGCGGCACCCCCAGGAGCTCGCACAGCACGATCATCGGCAGGGGGTAGGCGAACCGGTCGAGCAGGTCGAACCGCTCCAGGCCGTCGAGTTCGTCCAGGATGCCGGTGGCCGTCTCGGCGACCCCGGGCGCGAGGCGGTTCACCAGGCGCCGCGAGAACGCCTGGCTGACCAGACCGCGGAACGAGCGGTGGGTGGCCGGGTCCATGGTGAAGAAGCTGGCCGACGTCAGCCGCTCGATGACCGGCGGTACGTACGTGTCGATCCCCGCGGCCCGGCTCGCCGCGCGCATGTCGGCCGAGAAGGACGGGTCGGACAGGACCCGCTGCGCCTCGTCGTAACCGAATACCTGCCAGGCGCGGATGGACTCGTCATATCCGACAGGGGCGGTGTGCCTCATGTGCGTCAGCCATGAATTCAATGCCGCCACCTCCTCGTCCGGAGGTCGGGCCGCATTGTCGGTGATTTCTGGCCCAGAAGGCAGCATGATACTCCAGCGGAGGAATGTGACGGCTGACGGGCTACTGGAGACTAACTCAGCTCCGTTGCCCTGTCAGGGTCGATCGTTCCGCCGCCGGGTGAAGCGGGCAGGCATTTCCGGTGAGAAAAGGGCCCCTGCCAGTTTCTTTTGTTCCCTGCTTAATCAGCATTCTTGTGGGACGGGAAGTCCCGGGCCCCGCGGGGGATGTGAGGGCCCGGGACGATCAGGGGGGCGCCCGCTACGGGGGCGGACGCCTCAGGCGTCGCGGTTGCGCAGCACCCAGTAGCCGGCCGCGTTGGCGACCACGGCCCACAGGACGAGCAGCGCGACAGCCACGGGGGCGCCGTACGTGTCGTTCTCGGAGACGCCCATCAACGCCATGCCCGCCGGGCCCGGGAGGTAGTCGGCGGCCTTCGCGAGGAACTCCACCGAGACGGACTGGAGGGTCATGGGGAGGATCAGGAGCACCAGGAACCCGACGGTGAGGGTGCCCGCGACGCTGCGCACCGCCGCACCGATGCCGGTGATGATCACGCCGACCGTGCCGAGGTAACCGCCGACGGCCAGTGCCTGGCGGACGGTGTCGCCCGAGCTCACCGGGTCCGCGACATCGCCGAGCGAGGCCAGCGCCGTGCCGAGCGCCACGGGCGTGAGCACCAGACCGGCCACGAACAGCACAGGGAACAGCACGAGGCTCTTGGCCAGCAGCATGCGGTGACGTACCGGCACCCACTGAAGGGTGGAGCGGATGCTGCCGGTCGCGTACTCGGACGCGATGACCATGGTCGCCATGGCCAGCACCGCGAACTGGCCCATGAAGATGACACCGGTGCCGACGTTGTCCAGCGGCGCGGTCGGCAGCCCGCCGCCCGAGGCCGACTCGTCGGAGGACCGGGCGGAGACGCCGGAGATGACGGTGTAGGCGATGAGCAGTGCCGCCGTCGCCGCCAAGGACACCCAGGTGGAGCGTACGGACCACAGCTTGGTCCACTCGGCCGCCGTGGCTCCCGGCAGTCCGCCGCGGCCGTGGTTCACTGCCGCCGGAGCGGTCGTCGTCTTGTCGTTCATGCGTCCGGACCGTCCGTTCGGTTCGCCATCCGGGAGGTGCCGTACTCCAGGCTCCCGGAGGTCAGTTCCATGTACGCCTCTTCCAGCGAGGGCTCCTGCATGCGCAGTTCGTGCAGCCGGATCGCGGCCTCGTGCGCGATGTCGCCCACCCGCTCAGGGGTGGTACCGCGCACGACCAGCGCGTCCTCGTCCGAGCGTTCGGCCGTGAAACCGGCCGACTCGATGCGCAGCGCCAGCTGCTCACGGCCCCGCGGGTCAGGGACGCGTACGCGCACCGTGCCCAGCGCGCTGCGCTCGATCAGCTTCATGATCGGCATGTCGGCTATCAGCTTGCCCTTGCCGATGACGACGACCTGGTCCGCGGTCTGCTGCATCTCGCTCATCAGGTGGCTGGAGAGGAAGACCGTACGGCCCTCGTCGGCCAGCGAGCGGGCGATCCCACGGACCCAGCGCACCCCGTCGGGGTCGAGGCCGTTGACGGGCTCGTCGAAGATCAGCACCCCCGGGTCGCCGAGCAGCGCTCCCGCGATACCCAGGCGCTGCCCCATGCCGAGCGAGAACAGTCCGACACGCCGCCCCGCGACCGTGGTCAGGCCGACCACCTCGAGCACCTCGTCGACGCGCCGCCCCGCGATGCCGTTGCTGCGGGCCATGGACAGCAGATGGCTCCTCGCGGTCCGCCCGGGGTGCAGCGCCTTGGCGTCGAGGAGAGCCCCGACCTCCCGCAAGGGATAGCGCAACTCCTCGTAGGCCTTGCCGTTGACCAGCGCCTTTCCGGCGGTGGGCCGGTCCAGGCCGAGAATCATGCGCATCGTCGTGGACTTCCCGGCACCGTTGGGACCGAGGAAGCCGGTCACACGGCCGGCCTTGATCTCAAGGCTGAGATCATCCACGGCGGTGACCGTGCCGTAGCGCTTCGTAAGCCCGCTGAGGCTAATCATGCATGCTCCCTGTTGGTACGCCGATGGCTCCACCGTATGTATCGGGGCAGCCCGGCACATCTGACGATGGAAATCGGCTGCGTACCACTTTCGTAGGGGGCGGCCGCAGCTTCCGGCCGCCTCCCACGGCCCCTGGTGGAGCGTCTTTCATCGGTCACTTAATGGCGGTGACTGTCGCTTGCCCCAGTTGTAGGGTCATTTTTCGGTGCGGTAAAGGGTTGGCGCCTGGAACGGTATTGAATTATTGACTGAGGCCGGAGGCCCCGACAATGAACGCCGGATTCGGCAGACGGACCTTCATCCGCACGACAGCGGGCACCGGCCTGGCCGCCGCGTCCGGCACCGCCTGGGCGGCGGAAACACCGGGCGTCCCGGTGCCCGAGGACCGGGAGAAATCCACGGACCCGTACGAACGCGCCGTGCGGGACGCCCGCATGGAATGGGCGCGAATACCGGAAAACCCTTCCGGCGCACCATACTTGGGCAACGGCAGAATGGCGGCACAACTCGTCACGGCGCCCGGCGGACGTGCCGTGCGCCTTCTCATCGGCGGACCCGGCACCCGTCCCGCGGACCCGCTCCCCGGCCAACTGGACCTCGTCCCCCTCGGAACCCCGACCGGACTCTCCTGCGCACTTGACCTGTGGAACGCCGAGCTGACCGGACGGCTCACCACGACCAGAGGCAGCGTGGCCTTCAGCGCGCTGGTGGACAGGAACGGCCCGGCACTCCTCCTGCGCGCGACCGCGGAAGGAGGAGAGCGGGTCTCCTTCACCGCTCCGCCCCCGGACGGCCGGACGCGGCCGCTGACCTGGGTCCACCAGGGCGGCGGCGCGCACAAGCTGCTCGCCGCCACGTCCGGGACGGGGCGCGGGACGGACGAGGCCGCGCTGCGCACGCTGCTGACGGCCGACCCGGACGCCGTGATCGCGCGGCATCGCGCATGGTGGCGTGCCCACTACCGGCGCGCCTACGTGTCCCTGCCGGACCGCACCCTCCAGCGGTTCCACTGGATCCAGATGTACACCCTGGCAGCCGTCGTCGATGCCGCCCCCGAGCGCATCGGCCACGCCCCGGCGCTGCTCGGCCCGTCCGGCCACCTCGACATCGGCCCGGTCGCCACCGCGCTGGAGCAGGGGCCGCACCACAGCCACCGCCATCTGACCAGCGCCCTGCCCGGAGTGGGCTCGAAGGCCGGGCGTACGGAACACCCGGTGCGCGCATCGGGTGCGCTCGCCCTGTGGGAGGCGTACCGCTACTCCCAGGACCGGCGCCTTCTCGAGGACCTGCTGCGGCCCGCGCTGCGCCGGGCGGTGGACTACTACGCCGGTTTCCTCTACGAGGGAGTGGACGGCCTGTTGCACCTGCCCGTCACCTACTCGCCGGGCCAGGCCGACGTGACCGACTGCACCTACGACCTCGCGCTCGTCCGGTGGGCGGTGACGACGCTGATCGACACCGTCCGCAAACTCGGCGACGACGATCCCCGTATGGCGGACTGGCAGGACATCGCCGCGCGGCTCACCCCGTACCACCGGGACGACACCGGCGTCATGATCGGAGCAGGCGTCCGGGCGAGCCGCTCCCATCCGGTGCCCTCGCACCTCCTGTGGCTGCTGCCCCTGCGCGAGAGGGCGGGAGACGGCCAGGGGGACCGCGAGGCGCGGCGCGGCTTCGAGCACTGGGCGAGCAGCCGGGACGCCTGGCACGGCGGGTCGTACGCCGTGGCCGCGGCCCTGGCGGCGACCCTGGGCGACGCACGCCGGGCGCTGGAGATGCTGCACCACCTGACGGGAACGGGAACGGGTACGGGTACGGGAGCCGCGGCCGAGGGCGCTCTGTCCCCCAACTCCCTCTACACCCACGTCTCGTCACCCTTCGCCGCCGCCCCCTTCGACGCGGGTCAGGCCCTCCTCGAACTCCTCGTCGGAGCCGGGCGCGGCCCGGTCGACGTGTTCCCGGCCGTGCCCGACGACTGGCCGGACGTCCGGATCGCGGGACTGCGCGCGCCGGGCGGCTTCGTCGTCGACGCGGCACGCGAGGACGGCAGCACGCGGTGGGTGCGGGTGCGCAGCGAGGCCGGCCGGCCGCTGACCCTGCGGCACGGCATCGAAGGAGACGTCGAGGCATGGGTGAGCCCACCCGGCGCCGACGGCCCGGGCCGCCGGGCCGACATACGGCGCACCGGCCCGCGCACGGCGCTGTTCCGGCCCGTCGAGGGCGAGACGCTGACCGTCGTACGCCGCGGCACGACCCCGGACTTCGACGCGTACGACGTGCCTGCCGCGGGCGGCGGCCGACGCTGGGGCGTACCCGGCTGACAGGCGAGGCGCCGCAGACCTGACGGAGCGGGGCCGGTGGATGTCCACCGGCCCCGCCGCCGTGCTCCGCTGTGCCGAGCCCTTCCGTCCCCGGCTATTCGCTGGCGATCGCCGCCAGCATGTTGGTGTTCGCGGCGCGGCGGGCCGGCCACATCGCCGCCAGTACGGCGGCGACGCCGATCCCGACCAGCGCGATGCCGATCGTGGTGTACGGCATCGAGAAGTCCCACAGCCGCTGTCCGAACATGGCGTGCTGCATCACGGCACCCGCCGGAACCCCCACCACCACTCCGAGGAGCGCGCCGAACAGGGAGATCGCGATGGACTCCGACCTGATCATCCGGCGCACGAGCAGCCGTTTGGCGCCCACCGCCCGGATCACGCCGATCTCACGGGTGCGTTCCATGACGGACAGCACCAGCGTGTTGATGACGCCGAACACCGCGATGACGATCGCCACACCGAACATGGCGTACATCAGGGTGAAGGCGAACTGCTGCTGGTCGACGCCCTGCTCGACCAGGCCTTCGCGGTCGGTGACGGACACGTCGGGGCGGTCGTGGAACGCCGCCTCGATGCTCGCGCGCGCCTTGTCCGGGTCGGCCCCCGACGCGTACAGGAGGGTGATCTGGTTGCGCAGCGTCTGCGGTGCCTTCGCCGCGTCCAGGAAGATGCTCGCCTGAAGCTCGGTGGCGTCGTAGACGCCCACCACCGGCTGCGTGACCGACGTCTGGGAGTCCAGCTTCAGCGTGAGCTTGTCGCCCATGCCGAGCTTCAGCATGTCGGCCTGGTTCTTCGAGATGACCACGCCCCGGGTCAGATCGGCGCTGCCCTCCGTGATGTCGGGCGTCAGCACCGTCTTCAGCGCGGCGGGTTCGATCGCGGAGATCCGCCGTTCCGTCTTGCCGCCCGGGTAGGAGAGACCGACCAGCACGTCGCGGCTCGCGGCGACGTGGTCGACGCCCGGCAGCCCGCGGACCCGCTCCGCCTCCGCCGGGGTGAGGGTCGACTCGCCCCCGGCCGCCGACTGGAGCACGGTGGTCGTGACCGGCACATTGCTCCGGGTCGTCGAGGCGATCAGATCGGAGAAGGACGCGCTGAGGGTGGCGAAGGCGCACACCAGACCAAGGCCGACCGTGATGGCGGTCGCGGTGCCCGCCGTACGCCGCGGGTCACCGGCCGCGCTGCGCAGCCCCAGGCGTACGGCAGGGCCGCTCCGCCCGCCGATGACCCTGGTGGCGGGGCGCAGCACGTTCTCGGCGAGGAAGGGGGCGAGCAGGATCACACCGACGACACCGAGGACGGCACCGACCAGCGCGATGACGCGCAGCATGTTGGACGAGCTCGGGTCGGCCGTGGCGATGACCATCGCCGCGGCGACGACCAGAAAGCCCGCGCCCAACAGGTTCCGGCGCCGCTTGGTCTCCCGGGGGACCACCGCGTCGGTGCGCAGCGCGGCCACCGGAGGCACGGACGCGGCGCGGCGCGCCGAGTTGTACGCGGCCAGCACCGTCACCAGTACGGCGACGCCGAAGCCCAGCAGGATCGCGACCGGCCGTACGGTGAACTCGACGTTGTCGTCGGGACGCATCACGTTGATCAGCAACGGGCCGATCGCGACGCCCGCCAGGGAGCCGATCGCGCCGCCCGCGACGCCCAGTACGGCCGCCTCCACGATGATCGCGGTCCGCACCTGCCTCCTTCGCGCGCCCACGGCGCGCAGCAGCGCGAACTGCCGGGTGCGCTGGCTGACCAGCATGGTGAAGGTGTTGGCGATGACGAACATCCCGACCATCAGCGCGACCGCGGCGAACGGCAGCATCGTGAGCCTCAGGTCCTGGGCCTCGGTGTCGGACTGGGCGGCCGCGGCATCGGCCAGGGACTTGCCCGTCGCCACCGGGTAGTTGTCGGGCATCGCGTCGCGCGCGGTGTCCGCGAGCGCGGCGGCGGTGGTCCCGGACGCGGCCGTCAACTCGACCCGGTGGAAGCGGGGGCCGAGGAGCTCCGCGGCGGTGGCGTTGTCGTAGGCCACCACGGGAACGGCGTCCGACGCCTGGTCGGAATCCGCCTCCGCCTCCGGTCCCAGGCGGTGGTACGTGAACAGCGCGGTCACCTCGGCGCGGTCCGTGCGGCCGCCGGACAGCAGGACGCGCACGGTGTCACCCACCGAGTACCCGGCGCTTTCGGCGTCGGTCTTGTTGAGCGCGACCTGGCCCTTGCCCTGGGGCGCCTTCCCCGCGTCCACGGTGAAGCGTTCGTCGCTGCTCCAGTTGGTGCCCGCCCGGTCGAGGACCGTGGTCGCCTTGGTCAGCTTGCCGTCGTCCCCGACGACGCCGGCCCGCCCCACGACCACTCCCTGGGCCTTGGAGACCCCCGGCAGCTTCGCGAGACGGTCGCGCTCCGCCGCGCCGAGCACCGGGTCCTTGCCGGGGCTCTGCACCGCGACGCTGACGTCGTCCCGCGTCTCGCGCAGGGTGAGCGTCGCCGCGATGGAGTCGCTCACCACCCAGCTGCCGACCGTCGCGGTGACGCCCAGGGCGATGGCCACGAGCGTCATCACCACACGGCCCTTGTGCGCGAGGAGATCGCGCAGCATGGTCCTCAGCATCAGGCCACTGACCCTTCGAAGGACTTCATGCGCTCCAGGACGCTGTCCGCGGTCGGCGCGAGGATCTCGTCGACGAGGGCACCGTCCTTGAGGAAGAGCACCCGGTCGGCGAAGGCGGCGGCACTGGGCTCGTGGGTCACCATCACCACGGTCTGGCCGAGGTCGTCGACGCTCTGCCGCAGGAAGCGGAGCAGCTCCGCGGACGCGGTGGAGTCCAGCGCGCCGGTCGGCTCGTCGGCGAACACCACGTCCGGCCGGGTCACCAGTGCCCGGGCGCAGGCGACACGCTGCTGCTGTCCGCCGGAGAGCTGGCTCGGCCGGTGGCTCAGCCGGTCCCTGAGGTTCACCGTCGTGATGATCCTGTCCAGCACGTCCTTGTCGGGCTTGCGCCCTGCGAGGTCGAACGGCAACAGGATGTTCTCCAGCGCGGTGAGGGTGGGGAGCAGGTTGAACGCCTGGAACACGAAGCCCACGCGGTCCCGGCGCAGATCGGTGAGAGCGTTGTCGCTCAGGCCGGTCAGCTCGGTGTCACCGATCCACACCGAACCCTCGTCGGCCTTGTCGAGACCTGCGACGCAGTGCATCAGCGTCGACTTCCCGGAGCCGGAAGGGCCCATGATGGCCGTGAACTCCTGGCGCATGAAGCGCACGTCGACGTTCTCGAGGGCGGTCACCCGCGCGTCACCGGATCCGTAGTGCTTGCCGAGCCCCGCGGCCCGGACAGCGGCTGTCGTTTCTGTCATGGCAGCGAGTCTGCGAGAACGGGGCCCCTGCCACGTCGCCGGAAAGTCCACGATCCTGCCCCACTTAGGTCACGGCGACACCCAACTTTCGTGGGGACAGGTCCGGACACACGGCGGAGGACGGGACTCCGGGTGAGCTACTACGCTCGGCATGTGACACGACGTACGCCGACAGCCACCGAACCGGCATTTCGAGCACGCATACGGCGATGGCTGGACCGCTGGGGGCTGAGCGTGCTGTCGACCGCGCTCGCCGTCGGCGCGTTCTTCCCCATCGACGGCCGCCCGGTCCCGCAGGTACAGGGGGAGTTGGGGCTCACCCCGTGGCCCGCCCTGGTCCTGGCCGTGCTCATCGCGGTCACCTCCGTGGCCGCGGTGCGGGCGCTCCCGGGCACGCGCTGGCCGGTCGTCGTGGTGGGCTGCGCCTCATGGGTGCTGACATCCGTCTGGGCCACGCTGTGCGTGGCCTCGTACATCGTCGGCTCGACCGTGCACAGGCCGCTCCAGCAGATGTCCTACGTGACGGGGGCCAGCGCGATCACGGTGCTGCCGACGGCCACGGGCCTGGCCATCGGGCTGCCGGGGGTCTTCTGGGCGGACATGCTGTCGTCGCTCGGCGGCGCCGGGCTGTTCGTCTGGCTGCCCTTCGCCCTCGGGCTGTGGAACAAGGCCCGCAAGGACGTGGTGGAGAGCCTGCGCGAGCGGGCGGAGCGGTTGGAGCGCGAGCAGGTGGCCCGCGCCGAGCAGGCGCGTCTGCAGGAACGTGCCCGCATCGCCAGGGACATGCACGACGTGGTCGCCCACCGGGTGTCCCTGATGGTGCTGCACGCGGGCGCCCTGGAGATCAACGCGAAGGACGAGAAGACCGCGCTCGGAGCGGAACTCATCCGGACCACGGGCCGGGAGGCCCTCGCGCAGCTCAGGGACGTCATCGGCGTGCTCAAGGCAGTGGACGGCGAGGGAATCGCCCTCGGACCGCAGCCCACCCTGGTGGACCTCGAACGGCTCCTCAACCAGTCGCGGGCCGCGGGCATGTCCGTCCGCAGACGCGACGAGGGAACCCCGCAACGCCTGCCCACCCTGCTGGAACACGCCGCCTACCGCGTGGTGCAGGAAGCCCTCACCAATGTGCACAAGCACGCCGGAGCGGCCGGCACCGAGGTCGTTGTCCGCTACCACGACCACCACCTGGAGATCGCCGTGCACAACGAAGCCCCCGCGGGGCCCGTCGAACTGCTGCCGGGCAGCGGCATGGGCCTGGTCGGGCTGCGCGAACGCGTAGAGCTGCTCGACGGAGAGTTCACCGCGGAGCCGAGGCCGGGCGGCGGATTCTCCGTCCGCGCACGGCTCCCGATCCCGACGCACGACACGCCCACGGGGGACACGCCCAGGGGCGGCGACACGCCCAGGGGCAGCGACGCATCCACGGGCGGCGACGCATCCACGTACGGCGTGCCCACGCACGACGTGCCCACGCACGACATGGAGGAGCAGAAGTGATCCGGGTCCTGGTCGTTGACGACGAAGCGCTGGTACGGGCCGGTTTGCGCATGATCCTGGATCCGGCCGACGACATCGAGGTGGTCGCCGAGGCGAGCGACGGCAGCGAGGCGGTCACGGCTGTCGCCAAGCACCGCCCGGACGTCGTCCTCATGGACGTACGCATGCCAGGCATGGACGGACTGACCGCGCTCAAGGAACTGCGCCGCTCGCCCAACGCCCCCAGCGTCATCATGCTGACCACGTTCGACCTCGACGACTACGTGCACACCGCGCTGCGCAGCGGCGCCGCCGGGTTCCTCCTCAAGGACACCTCGCCACGCGACCTCGCCGGCGCTGTGCGCACGGTCGCCGAGGGCAGCGCGATGCTCACCCCCCGGATCACCAAGCGGCTGATCGACACCTTCGCCGGACTGGAATCGGGGGACTCCGCGAACGCCCGCGAAAGGATGGCGGTGCTGACCGAGCGGGAGGAGGACGTGGTCCGAGCGGTGGCCAGAGGCCTGTCGAACGCCGAGGTCGGCCGCGCACTGTCCATGAGCGAGGGCACGGTGAAGTCCCATGTGAGCCGGGCCCTGGCCAAGCTGGGCCTCTCCAACCGCGTCCAGGTGGCGCTGCTCGCCCGTGACGCGGGCATGAGCTGAGGCCGGAAACCGCCCGTCCGACCGCCCGTCCGACTGCGCGCGCGACCGCCCGACCGACCGCGGGTCCGACCGTTCGTCCCGTCGGGGCCACCACGAAAGTGGGGGCCACCACCATCGTTCGTCCGTAGTGAGGGGACACCAGCGGTCATTACGGTCTGGATCAGTTCATTGGTCACGACCGGTGTGGAGGGGATCCAGGTATGGATATGCGGTCGAGGGGGGCGAATGGAACGGAGCGGGCCGGCGGTGGTGACACCGTCGGCCCCTTCTTACCTGGGGGTGCGGCCACCGGCCTGACCTCCGCTGAGGCGGAGCGGAGAAGCGGACGGGGCGAGGCCAACGACGCACCCCCACCGACCGGTCGCACCATCCGCGACATCGTGCGCGCCAACGTATGCACCCGCGTCAACGCGGCCATCGGCGTCCTGCTCGTGATCATCTTGACTGTCGGGCCCGTCCAGAACGCCGCCTTCGGCGTTGTCGTCCTCGCCAACATCCTGCTCGGCGTCGTGCGGGACGTACGCGCCGAACGGACCCTCGACCGGCTCACCGCCACGGGCGGGGCCCGCCAGGCGGTGCGCCGCGACGGCCGTACCGTCGGCCTGGCCCCGGCCCGGATCGTCCTCGGCGACGTCATCGAACTCCGTACCGGGGACGAGGTCGTCGTCGACGGCACCGTGCTGGAGGCGGACGGCCTGGAGATCGACGAGGCACTCCTGACCGGTGCGGCCGACCCCGTGCTCAAACGACCGGGCGACGACGTGATGTCCGGGAGTTCCGTCGTGTCAGGCTCCGGTGCGTTCGCCGTCAAGAGGGTCGGCAGGGACACCCGCGCGGCACGGCCGGCGGAGAGGGCCGCCCGCTTCACACCCGTCGAATCCGAACTGCGCGACGGCGTCAACACCCTTGTCAGATACGTCACATACGCCGTGATCCCGGTCGGGATCGCGCTGTTCATGCACCAGTTGGCCGCCGACGGCGGTGATGTGCCCGAGGCGGCGCGGCGGATGGTCGCCGGTGTCGTCCCGGTGGTCCCCGACGGACTTGTGCTGCTCGCGTCGGTCGCCTTCGCCGGAAGTGTCGTCCGGCTCGGGAAGCGCAACTGCCTCGTGCGGGAACCGGCGGCCATCGAAGGCCTCGCGCGCGTGGACACCGTATGCCTGGACAAGACCGGGACCCTGACGGAGGCGTCCACGGACGTCGACGAGGTGTACCGGATCGAACCGGACGTGGCGGTGGAGGACGTGCTCGGCGCACTAGGGGCGCTGGACACCCACCCCACCGCCGGTCCGCGGGCCGCCATCGACGCCTTCCCCGCACCCGAGGGCTGGACCGAGAAGGAGCGCGCCCCGTTCTCCGCCGCCCGTCGCTGGAGCGGTGCGACCCTGACCGGCCGGGACGGTGCCACCGTGACGTGGCTGATCGGCGCGGCCGATGTGCTGCTCCCGCCGGGACACTCCGTACTGGTCGCCGTGGACGCCTACGGTGAGCGCGGCCTGCGGGTGCTGCTC
The DNA here is from genome assembly GCF_055587985.1 of Streptomyces sp. NPDC046335. Lineage (NCBI taxonomy): Bacteria > Bacillati > Actinomycetota > Actinomycetes > Kitasatosporales > Streptomycetaceae > Streptomyces > Streptomyces sp. NPDC046335. Next base: position 49,572 of record NZ_JBVJFF010000016.1, read on the forward strand.
CTGGCGCGCTGCTCCCTCCCGTTGAGCGAGGTGCTGGCCGCGCCGGAGCGGGGCCCCGGCGCGACGGACCCGGTGGCTCTCGTGGTCATCGCGCAGCACATCCGCAAGGAGGCCCCTGCCGCCCTCCAGTACTTCGCGGACCAGGGCGTGGACATCAAGGTGATCTCGGGTGACGACGCGCTCTCGGCGGGCGCGGCGGCCCGCGGGTCGGGGCTGCCGGACAGCGACCGCCACATCGACGCGCGCCGGCTCCCCGACGACGACGGCGGCCAACTGGCGGAAGCCATGGAGGGCAGCGCGGTCTTCGGCCGGGTGGGCCCTCAACGCAAACGCGACATGGTCACCGCCCTGCGGTCCCGCGGCCGCACGGTGGCGATGATGGGCGACGGGGTGAACGACGTGCTCGCCCTCAAGGAGGCGGACGTCGCCGTCTGCATGGGAACGGGAGACCCGGCCGCCCGCTCGGCCGCCCAGATCGTGCTCCTCGACAACGACTTCTCGGCCCTGCCGTCGGTGGTGGCCGAGGGCAGGCGCGTCATCGGCAACATCGAGCGCGTGGCCAAGCTGTTCCTCACGAAGACGACGTACTCCCTCCTGCTGGCCGTCATGGTCGTCCTTGCCGACGTTCCGTACCCGTTCCTGCCCCGGCACCTCGCCCTGCTCGGCTCGCTCACCATCGGCATCCCGGCCCTCTTCCTCGCCCTCGCCCCCGACACCGGGCGCGCGCGGCCCCACTTCGTGCGGCGGGTGCTTTGGTTCGCCGTCCCGTGCGGAGCCGTGACCGCCGCGGCCACCATGGGGTCGTACGCCGTCGCCCGCGCCGTCCATGGAGGGAACCTGGAGGCGCAGACGTCCGCCACGACGCTCACGGCCTTCCTCGTCGGACTGTGGGCACTGTCCATCGTCGCGCGCCCCTGCACCTGGAGGCGCGTACTGCTCGTGCTCGCGATGGCGCTGTCCTTCGCGGCGATTCCCCTGGTCCCGCACCTCCGGTCCTTCTTCGACATGGAGTTGGCCGGCACCACCGCCCCGTGTGCCGCGGCCGGCATCGCCGTCGTGGCCGGTGCGCTGCTCGAAGGCGCCTGGCGCATCGCGCGCCACAGGACGGCGGCCGAGACGGAGCGGGCCCTGCCGGACGCAGCGGCACGGCGGTGAGCCCGGACGAGATCCGGGCCGCTGCTTTCGCATGTCCGGTGCCGGACTCCGCCGAGCCGACGCGGCAGCGCCGCTACAGCCAGTCCCGCTTCTTGAAGCTGAAGTACAGGCTCACGCAGACCGCGGCCATCAGCAGGATCGCGAACGGATACCCGAACGCCCAGTTCAGTTCCGGGGTCGCGTCGAAGTTCATGCCGTGGATCGCGCCGGCCAAGGTGGGCCCGACGCGGCCGCGGTGATTCGTATCGCGGACCGTTTCTGTCCGCAAGGCTGGCTAGCCTGGCGCCATGCCGAAGACGACCGGAAGCCGGGTGAGCCGTCCGAGCGGCGGCGCCCCCGTACTGGACGACCGCGCGCTCAACCGCGCCACGCTCGAACGACAGCTTCTCCTGCGCCGTTCCCGCGACCTCTCCGTCAAGGACGCCGTCACCCACCTTCTCGGCCTCCAGGCGCAGAACGTCAAGCCGCCCTATTACGCTCTCGCCGCGCGCCTGGAGGACTTCGACCCGGCCGAGCTGTCGGCGCTCCTGGAGGCGCGTGAGCTGGTCCGCATGGTCACGATGCGCTCCACCATCCATCTGCACACCGCCGAGGACGCGCTGACGCTGCGGCCGTTCGTGCAGGGCGCGCTGGAGCGGGAGCTGAGCGCGTTCCGGCACGGCCTCACCGGCGTCGACCTCCCGGAGCTCGCGGAGGTCGCGCGTGCGGCCGTCGAAGCGGAGCCCCGCACGATGAAGCAACTGCGGGAGGTGCTGCTCGTACGGTGGCCCGACGCCGACCCGCAGTCCCTCGCGGTCGCCGCGCGGTGCCTGCTGCCGCTGGTGCAGGTGACTCCGCGGGGGCTCTGGCGGCGAAGCGGGCAGGTGGCTCTGACCACGGTCGAGCAGTGGCTGGGGGGCGAGGCGAAGCTGCCGGGGGCCGAGCAGAGGCTGCCGGGTGCCGAGGCGAAGCTGCCGGGTGCCCAGGGGCTGGCGGGCGCCGAGGGGCCGCTGAGCGCGGGGGCGGTCCCGCCAGGGGCTCGGGGGGCGTTGAGCGCCGGCTCGAAGCCGCCGGGTGCGGGGGCACCGCTGAGCGCCGGCTCGAAGCCGCCGGGTGCTGGGCCACGGCCTGGCGTCGGCGCGGAGCCGCCGGGTGCCCGGGCGGCGTCGAGCGCCGACGCGGAGCCGCCGGGTGCCCGGGAGTTGCTCATCGCCGGGGCGACGCCGCCGGGTGCGGCGTTGCCTCTGCCCGAGGCCATCGTCCTGCGTTACCTCGCGGCCTTCGGGCCCGCCTCCGTCAAGGACATGCAGACCTGGGCGCGGCTCACCCGGATGCGGGAGGTCTTCGAGCGGCTGCGCCCCCGCCTGCGTACCTTCCGCGACGCGAACGGCGTGGAGCTCTTCGACCTGCCGGACGCGCCACGCCCGCCCGCGGACACGCCGGCCCCACCCCGCTTCCTCCCGGAGTTCGACAATCTCCTCCTCTCCCACGCGGACCGCGCCCGCGTGATCCCTCCGGAGTACAAGGGACACACCTGGAAGGGGAACATCGCGTACTGCGCCTTCCTCCTGGACGGCTTCCTCGCGGGGGTGTGGCGGCTGGAGGAGGCCCCGAAGGGCGGGGACGCCGTGCTGACGATCGAGCCGTTCGGGAAGCTGAGCCGGGCCGAGCGGAACTCCTTGACGGGCGAGGCCGAGCGGATGCTGTCGCGGATCGCCGAGAAGCCGGCGTCGACGTCGCCCTCGTACGACATCCGCTTCGGCGCAGTCATCGACGCCTGACGGATCGCCTGACGGGTAGCCCGGCCCCGCCCGGAACGCCGTTGCCGTCGCCGCGACGCCTGGCCGCGAGGAGCCGCTGCCTTGGCCCGGCGCCCTGCCGGGGCAGCGGCCCGAGCCAACAACCCCGCGGGGGCAGCAGCAGCTCTGCAAAGCCGGCGCCCCCAGGCCCCGGCCCCCCTAAGGCAACAGCCCTGCCCGCCGAGCCGCCACCACCGCTTCGAGCCGCGTATGCGTGCCCAGTTTTCGCATGGCCGAGCGCAGGTAGCCCTTGACCGTCTCTGGCCGGAGGCCGAGCCGTTCCGCCGCTGTGGCGTTCGTGACGCCCGCGGCCACGCAGGCCAGGACGTCCACCTCCCGGGGCGCCAGCCGTACCGGACGGGAACGCTCGCCACCACCGTTCGGCACCGCCGTCGCCGACTCCAGGCGGCCGCACACCGCCAGCAGCTCCGCCCGCAGCGCCGGGTCCACGATCCGCGGGGCCAGGCCACGCAGCGCGCCGTGCGCCTCGCGGACCTGCTCCCAGGCCCCGGGGCCCGCCACCGGCTCCCGCGCGGCCGCGAGCAGCGACCGCACCTCGTCGCGGACGACCAGCGCCTGCTCCACGTCCCGCGCCGCCGCCACCGCCGCCGACAGGGTCCGGTCACCGAGCGGCTGAGCGGTACGCAACGCCCCGTACAGAACGCCCCGCACCCGCCGCCGCACCACCACCGGCACCGCGAGCACCGACCGCAGGCCCTCGGCCTCGACCGCCGCGTCGTACTCGTGGCTGATGTGCCGGGATTCGCTGTAGTCGGTGACGGCGCACGGCCGGGACAGGGCGACCACCTTGCCGCCGAGACCGGTGCCCGAGGAGACCGCGAGCCCGCACAGCGCACGCGTCCCCGTGCCGCTCAGCTCCCCGATCCGCACATGCCGCTGCCCTTCGAGCAGTCCGCCGAAGGCCACCGGAATGCCCGTGGCGCGGCGCAGCCGCAGCAGAGCGGTCCGTATCTCCACCGTCTCGCCGCCGTCAGCCGCCACGCGCCCGCCCTTTCACCTCGCGACACCCCCGTTCGGGGGTGGTGGGACCGCATCTCGAATTACACGATGTCCCACAGCGTCCGGCAATGAGTACGGCAGAGCCGCCACAGCAAAAGCACAGCAGTACGAGCCACGGAATCGAGCAGGGGTGCGCATGACGACGACCGGGACCAGCGCCACGGAGCAGTTCCGTACCGCAAGGGACTTCCTGCTGCGGCACCGAGAGGACTACGCCGCCGCCTACGAGGGCTTCGCCTGGCCGCGGCCCGAGCGTTTCAACTGGGCGCTCGACTGGTTCGACGCCATCGCGGACGGCAACGAGAAGACCGCCCTGCACATCGTCGAGGAGGACGGCACGGAGGTCCGCCACTCCTTCGCACACCTGTCCAGCCGCTCGAACCAGGCCGCCAACTGGCTGCGCGAGCGGGGCGTACGGGCCGGCGACCGCATCCTGGTGATGCTCGGCAACCAGTCCGAGCTGTGGGAGATCGCCCTCGCCGCGATGAAGCTGCGCGCCGTCGTCATCCCGGCGACCCCGCTGCTCGGCCCCGTCGACCTCCGCGACCGCATCGACCGCGGCCGGGCCCGCCACGTCGTCGTACGCCCCGAGGACACGGAGAAGTTCGACGACGTGCCCGGCGACTACACACGCATCGTGGTCGGCACCGCGGGCCGACGCCCCCCGTACGACCAGGGAACGAGCGCCGGCACCACCCCCGGCACAGGTATCAGCCCCGGCTGGACCCCCTACGAAGGCGTAGCCGACGCCCCCGCCGCCTTCGAACCCGACGGCATCACCCGAGCCGACGACCCGCTGATGCTCTACTTCACCTCCGGCACCACCGCCCGCCCGAAGCTCGTCGAGCACACCCACGTGTCCTACCCCGTGGGCCACCTGGCGACGATGTACTGGATCGGCCTGAAGCCCGGCGACGTCCACCTCAACATCTCCTCGCCCGGCTGGGCCAAGCACGCCTGGTCGAACCTGTTCGCCCCGTGGAACGCCGAGGCCACGGTCTTCATCCACAACTACTCCCGCTTCGACGCGGGACGGCTCATGGCGGAGATGGACCGCGCGGGAGTCACCTCGTTCTGCGCGCCGCCCACCGTGTGGCGCATGCTGATCCAGGCCGACCTGACCCAGCTCCGCACCCCGCCGCGCGAGGTCGTCGCCGCGGGTGAGCCGCTGAACCCCGAGGTCATCGAGCAGGTGCGGCGCGACTGGGGCGTCACCATCCGCGACGGCTTCGGGCAGACCGAGACCGCCGTACAGGTCGCCAACTCGCCCGGCCAGCCGCTGGAGCCGGGCTCCATGGGCCGCCCGACGCCCGGCTACACCGTCGTACTCCTCGACCCGGTGACGGGAGAGCCGGTGGCTGACGGGCCCGACGCCGCCGAGGGTGAGATCGCCGAGGGTGAGATCTCCCTCGACCTCGGCAAGGACCCCGTCGGCCTGATGGCCGGCTACCACGGCGACCCCGAGCGCACCGCCGAGGCCATGGCGGGCGGCTACTACCGTACGGGCGACATCGGTTCGCGCGACGCCGAGGGCTACATCACCTACGTGGGCCGGTCCGACGACGTCTTCAAGGCCTCCGACTACAAGATCTCCCCGTTCGAACTGGAAAGCGCCCTCCTGGAACACGAGGCGGTGGCGGAGGCGGCCGTCGTACCCGCACCGGACCCCGTGCGCCTCGCCGTCCCCAAGGCGTACGTCGTGCTCGCCGAGGGTTTCGCGCCCGGCCCCGACACCGCGAAGCTGCTCTTCGAGCACTCCCGGGCGACGCTCGCCCCGTACAAGCGGCTGCGGCGGCTGGAGTTCGGGGCGTTGCCCAAGACCGTGTCCGGCAAGATCCGCCGTATCGAGCTGCGCGAGGCGACCGCCGCGGGCTCGGACGCCGAGTACCGCGAGGAGGACTTCCGGTGAGCACCCTCCCGTACGCCGACGAAGACGGCGGGGGCCCGTCCTCGTACGCCAGTGGCACCCCCTCCACGTCGACTCCGCTCTCGTATGCCCATGGCACCAGCGGCACCCCGCTCCTCGGTGACACCATCGGGCGCAATCTCGACCGGGCCATCGCCTCCTGGCCCGACCGCGACGCCCTCGTGGACGTGCCGGCGGGTGCCCGCTGGACGTACGCCGAGTTCGGTGAAGCCGTCGCGCGGCTCGCGCGTGGCTTCCTCGGGTCCGGGGTCGCCAAGGGGGACCGGGTCGGGATCTGGGCGGTGAACTGTGCCGAGTGGGTGCTCGTGCAGTACGCCACCGCGCGCATCGGCGCGATCATGGTGAACATCAACCCGGCGTACCGGGCCCACGAGCTGGAGTTCGTGCTCAACCAGTCGGGGGTCTCCGTCCTGGTCGCCTCGCAGGCGCACAAGAGCAGCGACTACCGCGCGCTCGTCGACGAGGTGCGGCCCCGCTGCCCCGAGCTGCGCGCCGTCCACTACATCGGGGACCGTTCGTGGGACGAGCTCCTGGGCGCCGCCGACTCGGTCGGTGCGGAGCAACTCACCGCGCGTGAGCGGGAGTTGAGTTGCGACGACCCCGTCAACATCCAGTACACCTCGGGGACCACCGGCTTCCCCAAAGGGGCCACCCTCTCCCACCACAACATCCTGAACAACGGCTACTGGGTGGGCCGCACCGTCGGCTACACCGAGCAGGACCGCGTCTGTCTGCCCGTGCCCTTCTACCACTGTTTCGGCATGGTGATGGGGAACCTCGGCATCACCTCCCACGGCGCGTGCATCGTCATCCCCGCCCCGTCCTTCGACCCCGTGGCCACGCTGCACGCCGTCGAGCGGGAGCGGTGCACCTCGCTGTACGGCGTGCCGACCATGTTCATCGCGGAGCTGAACCTCGCCGACTTCGCGACGTACGACCTGAGTTCACTGCGCACCGGCATCATGGCGGGCTCGCCCTGCCCCGTCGAGGTGATGAAACGGGTGGTCGCCGAGATGCACATGGCGGAGGTCTCCATCTGCTACGGGATGACCGAGACGTCGCCCGTCTCCACCCAGACGCGCCGCGACGACGACCTGGAGCGCCGCACGGGCACGGTCGGCCGGGTCCTGCCGCACATCGAGGTGAAGGTCGTCGACCCGGCGACCGGTGTCACCCTGCCGCGCGGCGCCTCCGGCGAGCTGTGCACCCGCGGGTACAGCGTCATGCTCGGCTACTGGGGCGAACCGGCACGCACCGCCGAGGTCATCGACGCAGGCCGCTGGATGCACACCGGTGACCTCGCGGTCATGCGCGAGGACGGGTACGTCCAGATCGTCGGCCGCATCAAGGACATGATCATCAAGGGTGGCGAGAACGTGTACCCGCGCGAGATCGAGGAGTTCCTGTACGGCCACCCGAAGATCGCCGACGTCCAGGTGGTGGGCGTCCCCAACGAACGGTACGGGGAGGTGCCCCTCGCCTGCGTGATCCTGCGCGAGCCCGGCGGCACGCTGACCCTGGAGGAGCTCCAGGACCACTGCCGGGGGCAGTTGGCCCACTACAAGATCCCGGCGGCGCTGCGCATCCTGGAGTCCTTCCCCATGACGGTCTCGGGGAAGGTGCGCAAGGTCGAGCTCAGGGAGCGGTTCAGCGAGTGACTCCGTCCGGTTGTGTAGTGAGGTCCGTCGTCAGTTCCTCTGTGAGGTCGCGGCGCATGCAGAGGCGGGGCCACCGGTCGAGGCCGAGCTCCGCCTCGTGCGCGCGGATGGCGCGGAGCGCCGGGGTGAGTTCCGCTTCCGCGAGCGGACGGAAGCCGATGCGGGCGTAGTACGGGGCGTTCCAGGGGACGTCGGTGAACGTGGTGAGGGTGAGCGCGGTCCTGCCCTGCGCGCGGGCCAGGGCCGCCACGTGCTCGATCAGGGCACGGCCGACGCCGCGGCGGGCGGCACGGGGGTGCACGGAGACCTGCTCGATGTGTTCACCTCGGCTGTCCAGCGCCTCGCTGATGACGTACGCGATGGGGGCCCCGCCCATGCCGTCGTCACCGTCCACGGCCACCCAGGCCCGACCCGCCGCGCGGTACCGCTCCAACTCCTCGACCGTCGGCGGCTCGTCGTCCGCGATGGCCGCCATGCCGATGGCGCGGAACGGTTCGCCCGCGGCGCGCTCGATGTCCTGGAGCGAGGGGAGGTCGGAGGTGGTGGCGGGGCGGATGCGGCTGCGGGTCGGCATGGGGTGAGTATGCATGGGCCGAGTTGTGTACGGGTTGAGTGTGTACGGGTGGTGCGTACGGGACGGGTATGCGGGGCCCGGCCATCTCGTGCCGGCACGGGCAGTGCGGCGGCCTCGTCGGTCGGCCGCGAGTTCACGCGCCCGTGGCCACCAGCTCGTCCGCCGCGCTGTTGACCGGCTGCGGGGTTCCCGTGAGGTCCAGCGTGAACAGCGGCACCCCTAGGGTGTCCGCGCGGGCGCGGGCGGGGTCCGTATATCCGGCGAGGGAGAAGAAGGCGCAGGCGGGCGGCGTCTCGGAGGGGCCTGTCATGGCCGTGAGCCACAGGCATTCGATGTCGCGCGGGGTGGTGCGCCGCAGGGCCGGATCCACCTGGGCCAGCATGCCGCGCGCGGTGATGCGCACCGCCGAGGGCCGGGCGCGGGGGGTGCTGCGGGTGTCGGAGTAGCCGAGCCAGCGCAGGTACAGCGCGCTCACGGCGACCGCGTCGCGGGCGTCCCGGACGGGCACGGGCCGGAAGGCGGGGCGGGGGCGCGGGGCGGTGCGGGGGAGCGGGATATGGGCGGGGGCGACGGGAGGCACGCCTTCGGGAGGCGTCTCGGCGGCCTCGCCGACAGACCCCACGCCGGCCTCACCGGCACCCGGCGGCAACTCTCCCCCGGGAGCGCTGGGGTGCCCCGAAGATTCCGCCGGCGGTTCTCCCCCGGGAGCGCCGGGGCGTCCGGGAGTACCCGCCGCTGACTCTCCTGCGGGAGCGCTGGGGCGCCCCGGTGCGCTGGAGTGCCCCGGGGCTCTCAGGGCCGGGACCACCGGTACGCGGAGGACGCGTCCGCAGTCGCAGTCCAGTTCCGGCTGGGGCCACTGTCCCTGGCGGCCGCAGGCCCAGCAGCGGACCGTGATCCATTCGTCCGCCCAGGTCCGGTCGGTGACCGGCGTCAGCGGTGCCCCGCGGGCCACCGGCGGTGAAACGGGCGCTCCGCAGGCGCAGGGGAGGGACGGCGGCTCGTACAAGTGCTCGCGCCGGCAGCCCGGGCACCGCACCGGGACGCCACCTGCCGTCATCGTCTCCACCGCCCGCGTCCGTACCGCCCGCCGTACGCCATACGACGTCCCTCCATCCTCCACCCGGCGGGCCCCGCGCGAGGCGAGTTGCGCAAAGCCGGGGTGCCGTATCCCATGCCGCCCGCGGCCGTGTCCCGCACCGCAATCCGTGGCCGTATCCCCGGCCGTCTCTTGACGGTCTTCGCCGCACCCCCTTACATTGCTTCCATATAGCAGAACATTCTTTCCATGATGCGGAAACAGAAGCTCACCGCGGGGCGCGACGGGAGCCGGATCCGCCAGCCGTATCCGGCAGCAGAAAAGCTGTCGAAGCTGTCGAAGCAGGAGAATCCCATGGCTCGTATGACCGCTGTCCGCGCGGCAGTTGAGATCCTCAAGCGTGAGGGCGTCGTCAACGCGTTCGGTGTCCCCGGCGCTGCGATCAACCCCTTCTACAAGGCGCTCAAGGAGGGCGGTGGCATCGACCACACCCTCGCCCGCCACGTCGAGGGCGCCTCGCACATGGCCGAGGGGTACACCCGCGCCAACCCCGGCAACATCGGCGTCTGCATCGGTACGTCGGGCCCGGCCGGCACCGACATGATCACCGGCCTGTACTCCGCGATCGGCGACTCGATCCCGATCCTGTGCATCACGGGCCAGGCGCCGACGCACCTGCTCCACAAGGAGGACTTCCAGGCCGTCGACATCGCGACGATCGCCAAGCCGGTGACCAAGATGGCCGTCACCGTCCTGGAGGCCGCGCAGGTCCCCGGCGTCTTCCAGCAGGCGTTCCACCTGATGCGCTCGGGCCGTCCCGGACCCGTCCTCATCGACCTGCCGATCGACGTCCAGCAGACCGAGATCGACTTCGACCCCGAGACGTACGAGCCGCTGCCGGTCTACAAGCCGGCCGCCTCCCGTGCCCAGATCGAGAAGGCGATCGGCTTCCTCCTGGAGTCCGAGCGGCCGCTGATCGTCGCGGGCGGCGGCATCATCAACGCCGACGCCTCCGACCTGCTGGTCGAGTTCGCCGAGCTCACCAACACCCCCGTCGTGCCGACCCTGATGGGCTGGGGCACCATCCCCGACGACCACGACCTGAACGCGGGCATGGTCGGCCAGCAGACCGGCCACCGCTACGGCAACGCCACGTTCCTGGAGTCGGACTTCGTCCTCGGCATCGGCAACCGCTGGGCCAACCGTCACACCGGCTACAAGCTGGACGTGTACACGCAGGGCCGCAAGTTCGTGCACGTCGACATCGAGCCGACACAGATCGGCAAGATCTTCGCCCCGGACTACGGGATCGCCTCCGACGCGAAGGCCGCCCTTGAGCTGTTCGTCGAGGTGGCGAAGGAGCTGAAGGCCGCGGGCAAGCTGCCCGACCGCTCCGAGTGGGTCGCCTCGCACCTGAGGCGCAAGGAGACCCTCCAGCGCCGCACGCACTTCGACAACGTGCCGATGAAGCCGCAGCGCGTGTACGAGGAGATGAACAAGGCCTTCGGCCCCGAGACGCGGTACGTCACCACGATCGGCCTCTCGCAGATCGCCGGCGCCCAGATGCTGCACGTCTACAAGCCGCGGCACTGGATCAACTGCGGCCAGGCGGGCCCGCTCGGCTGGACCATCCCGGCCGCGCTCGGCGTCGCGAAGGCCGACCCGGAGACCCCGGTCGTCGCGCTCTCCGGTGACTACGACTTCCAGTTCATGATCGAGGAGCTGGCAGTCGGGGCGCAGCACCGCATCCCGTACGTGCACGTCCTCGTGAACAACGCCTATCTGGGCCTGATCCGCCAGGCGCAGATCGGCCTGGACATCAACTTCCAGGTCAACCTGGAGTTTGAGAACCAGAACAGCCCGGAACTCGGTGTGTACGGCGTCGACCACGTCAAGGTCGCCGAGGGCCTTGGCTGCAAGGCGATCCGTGTCACCGACCCGGCCGACCTCGCCGACGCCTTCGAGCAGGCGAAGAAGCTGGCGGTGGAGCACCGGGTGCCGGTGGTCGTCGAGGCGATCCTGGAGCGGATCACGAACATCTCCATGAGCCCGACGGCGGACATCAGCGCGGTCAAGGAGTTCGAGGAGATCGCCACGGAGCCGGCGCACGCGCCTACGGCGATCCGCCCGCTGAAGGTCTGACACCCGCCGAAGCCAGGGGCGGTCCACCCGAGGGGGGTGGACCGCCCCTTCCGCGTACGCGGGGCGTTGTCAGTGCCGGGCGGCACACTGCTCGCCATGGAACCGAGAGCGGACGTGACGCTGGAGCGACAGGTGGAAGCCGCCGCTGGAGTCGCGTCGGACGCGGATGTGCGGTACTGCCTGGCGGCCGTGGCGGGCCATCTGCGAGGCGGGGGCAGGAAGATCCGGGGCGGCAAGAAGCTCCTGCACCTGCTTTCCGAGGCGCGGGCCAAGGCTGCCTCGGTCGGCGAGTGGCACGTCGTCCGCCTCGTGCAGGACGCCGTGGACTACGCCGAGGGGCGCATCCTGAAACCGGAGCTGGACGACCGGCTGCGGCTGTTCAGGGACGGCAGGCGGCGGGTGAGCAGCGCAGAGCCCTTCGGCAGGGTCGTGGCGGCGGGCTATGCCGGCGCGGCCGACGCGGGCGAGGAGTTCCTCGGCACGCACCCGGAAGCCGCCGCGCCGGAGCTCATCAGCCACCTTCGGTCCCTCGCGGGCGACGCGCGGTTCCTGAACGCGCCCCCCGACAGGCCGGGGCGCTACGTCATTCCACGCGGCACGGCGGAGACCGCCCTCTGGCTGGAGCGCATCCTGTGCGACAGCCGTATCGACGTCGAGGACCCCACGGAAGCGGCCCGGCAGATCGTCACCTCACCGGAGGCACTGAAGCTCCTCGCGGCTGACGACCAGGGGCAACTGCTGCTCCAGGCGGCGGAGTTGCAGCGGCGCGCGGCGGGCCTGGAGGCGCTGCGCAAGGTCGTCGAGGATCCCGGCGCATCCGAAGGCGATCTGCAGTGCGCTCTCCAGGGCCAGCCCTGGATCTTCGGGGGCCGCTATGTCGGCGAAGCCGTACGGCGCCGTCTCGTGCCCGGCGACGAGCTCGACATCCCCCTGCTCCGCGGCGATGGTGCCCTGCACGTCGTGGAGCTGAAGCGCGCGATGAGCCTTCAGGGCGCGCTGGTCAAGAAGCACCGTGGCGCCTGGGTACCCACCTCCCACGTGCACGACGCCGTGGCGCAGGCCGTCAACTACCTCGTGGGCCTGGACGAGAACCGTGGCCGCATCCGCGAGGAGCTCGGCATCGAGACGCGCAGGGCGAGTGCGCTGGTGCTGATAGGCCACCCCGCGCTCCAACCCGACGTGCCGGAGGAGCAGATCAGTGAGGCGCTGCGGACATTCAACTCGCACGTCACCCGCGTCGAGGTCCTCACCTACAAGGAGCTGATCGACAACGCCCACCGTTCGCTCGCCGGCCCCGCACACGCGGAAGAGCGCCGGGTACGGGACCGTCCGTACCCGGCGCTCAGGCCGTGAGAAACGTGGAGTTGATACCGCCCGACCGCGCGCGACTGGCGGAACATGCATGCGCGCTGCCGGGCGGAGTTCATGGGGCCTGGCCTCCGGGCCGGCGGAGAGCCCCGGGGTGAGCGGGGGAACCGCTCGACGCCCAGGGGCGAGGGACCGCGGCGGATGCGACGGGCCGTGGGATCCCCTCTCTCAGGTCGAGAGGGAAGCCGCGGACCCTTCACCACCGCACTGGCTCGCAGAGCCGCCGCGGACCGGCCTGCCCGACCGCGTCACGTACCACCCCTCATCCGGGTTCGTGACGCGGGTCGGGCTCAACACCGGGGGCCGACCTCCCGTCGGCCCCCGGTGAAGCTCAAGCGCCTCAGTCCTCGCGCAGGGCGCGGACGGCCTCCTCGACGCGCTTGCCGTAGTCGGCGTCGGCGGCGTGGAAGTGGGCGAGGTTCTTCTCGATGACGTCGTCGCGGGAGACCTGCGAGAGACCGCCGGCGATGTTCGCCACCAGGCGTGACTTCTCGTCCTCCGAGAACAGCCGGTACAGCTCACCGGCCTGGAAGAAGTCGTCGTCCTTGGTGTGGGCCGGGGCCTCGTGCGTGCCCGTGTGGCCGTTGACGGCGAGCGGGGCGGAGAGGGCCTGGCCGGTCTCGACGGGACCGTCGTACGAGTTGGGCTCGTAGTTCTTGCGGTCACGGCCGTAGGCGTTGGACGCCATCAGACCGTCACGGCCGTAGTTGTCGGCCTTCGTCGCCTTGGGGGCGTTCACCGCGAGCAGGGTGTGGTTGACGCCCAGGCGGTAGCGGTGCGCGTCCGCGTAGGCGAACAGGCGGCCCTGGAGCATCTTGTCGGGGGACGGACCGATGCCGGGCACGAAGTTGTTCGGGGAGAAGGCGGCCTGCTCCACCTCCGCGAACACGTTGTCCGGGTTGCGGTCGAGGACCAGACGGCCCACGCGCTGGAGCGGGTAGTCCTTGTGCGGCCACACCTTGGTGAGGTCGAACGGGTTGAAGCGGTACTCGGCCGCCTCCGCCGCAGGCATGATCTGCACGTGCAGCGTCCAGGACGGGTTCACGCCCCGCTCGATCGCCTGGAGGAGATCGGTCTGGTGGCTGTTGGCGTCCTTGCCCGCGAGCTCGGCGCCCTGCTCGGCGGAGAGGCAGCGGATGCCCTGGTTCGTCTTGAAGTGGTACTTGACGAAGAAGGCCTCGCCCTGCGCGTTCGTCCACTGGTAGGTGTGCGAGCCGTAGCCGTTCATGTGACGGTACGAGGCGGGGATGCCGCGGTCACCCATCAGCCAGGTCACCTGGTGCGTGGCCTCGGGGGAGTGTGCCCAGAAGTCCCAGACGTTGTCCGGCTCCTGCTTGCCCGTGAAGGGGTCGCGCTTCTGGGAGTGGATGAAGTCGGGGAACTTGATCGGGTCCTTGATGAAGAACACCGGGGTGTTGTTGCCGACGAGGTCGTAGTTGCCCTCTTCGGTGTAGAACTTCACCGCGAAGCCGCGCGGGTCACGGACCGCGTCCGCGCCGCCGAGGCTGTCCGCCACGGTGGAGAAGCGGGTGAAGATCTCGGTGCGCTTGCCGATCTCGCCGAGGAAGTCGGCGTGGGTGAAGCCGGTGACGTCGTCGGTCACCTCGAAGTAGCCGTACGCGCCGGAGCCGCGGGCGTGCACGACACGCTCCGGGATGCGCTCACGGTTGAAGCGGGCGAGCTTCTCCAGGAGGTGCTGGTCCTGGAGCAGGATCGGGCCACCAATGCCGGCGGTGGCGGAGTTCTGGTTGTCGGCGACGGGGGCGCCGGACTCGGTCGTGAGCACACGCTTCGACATGGTGGCGAGGTTGACCTTCCATACGGAACTGCTTCGACTGGTGACGGTGTTCGGGAGCGTATGGAGCCCTGAGCAGCTACGTCAACAGTTTGTTGAAGTTTTTGGTGGGTGTTGCACGAGCCGCACCCAAGAGCGGTGTGGCGGCAGTAAGGGTTCCGGGCCGCGGCGGCGCCTGGGCGCGACAGGACAGGTGTCAGCGCCGCCACGGCCCGGAAGATCAGGGGAGCTCCGTTACTGGAGCTCGGCGCCCGAGAGGCGCTCGACGGAGCGCAGCAGGGCGGAGTGGTCGAGGCCGCCGTCGCCCTGGGCGCGCAGCGAGGCGACGAGCTGGGCGACGACACCGCCGACCGGCAGCGCGGCACCCACGTTGCGGGCGGCGTCGGTGACGATGCCCATGTCCTTGTGGTGCAGGTCGATCCGGAAGCCGGGCTTGAAGTCCCGGTTCAGGAAGTTGTCCTTCTTGCGGGTCAGGACGGTCGAGCCCGCGAGGCCGCCGTTCAGCACGTCGAGCGCGGCCTTCAGGTCGACGCCGGACTTCTCCAGGAAGACCACGGCCTCGGCGCACGCCTGGATGTTGACGGCGACGATGAGCTGGTTGGCGGCCTTGACGGTCTGGCCCGAGCCGTGCGGACCGCACAGCACGATGGTCTTGCCGAGGGCTTCGAGGAGCGGCTTGGCCTCGTCGAAGTCGGCCTGGTCGCCGCCGACCATGATGGAGAGCACGGCCTCGATGGCGCCCGCCTCGCCGCCGGAGACCGGGGCGTCAAGGACGCGCAGGCCCTTCTCCTTCGCGGCCTTGGCCAGGTCCACGGAGGTCTGCGGGGTGATCGACGACATGTCGACGATCAGCGCGCCGGACCTGGCGTTCTCCAGGATGCCGTCAGGACCGTACGCGATGGCCTCGACCTGCGGGGAGGCGGGCACCATCGTGACGATGACGTCGGCGTCCCCGACGGCCTCGGCGATGGACTTCGCCGCCGTACCACCGGCGGCGGCGAGCCGGTCCAGCTTGTCCTGCTCCAGGGTGTAACCGGTGACGGAGTAACCCGCCTTGATCAGGTTCTCGGACATGGGGGAGCCCATGATGCCGAGGCCGATCCACGCGATCTTGGGAAGGTTGCTCATGAGGGTGCCTCTCCTGCTGCTCTCAAGCTTGTCGTACGTCGATGAGTGGGCGCTCAGCGCGCGGCGCGGGCCCCGGTGGGCAGCCAGTCGAAGGCCTCGGCGCTCGGGCGGTCGCCGGCCTTGTACTCCAGGCCGACCCACCCCTCGTATCCAGCGGCGTGCAGCTGGTCGAGCAGGGCTTCCAGCGGCAGCGACCCGGTGCCGGGCGCCCCGCGGCCGGGGTTGTCCGCGATCTGCACGTGCCCGGTCTTGGCGGCGTACCGCTCGATGACCGAGGGCAGGTCCTCGCCGTTCATGGACAGGTGGTACAGGTCCATGAGGAACTTCGCGTTGCCGAGCCCGCTCGCCGCGTTCACCTTGTCCACGATCTCGATCGCCTTGGGGGCGCTCACGATCGGGCACTTGGGTGACTCGGGCGCGTTGAGCGCCTCGATCAGCAGGATCGCGCCGACGCGGTCGGCCTCTCGGGCGGCGAGCACCAGGTTCTCCAGGGCGAGTTCGTCCTGGACGGCCGGGTCCACTCCGTCGACTCGGTTGCCGTACAGCGCGTTGAGCGCCGTGCAGCCGAGGGACTTCGCGAAGTCGGCGGCCACCGCGAGGTTGGCGCGGAATTTCTCGCTCTCCTCGCCGGGTACGGACAGGGCGCCGCGGTCGGGCCCCGGCAACTGGCCTGCGTAGAAGTTCAGGCCCACCAACTGGACGCCCGCGTCCTCGATCGCCTGCTTGAGGGCGTCGAGCTCGGACTGTTCGGGGGTGGGGGCGTCGACCCAGGGCCACCACAGCTCGACCGCGCCGAAGCCGGCCTTCGCGGCGGCCGCGGGGCGCTCCAGGAGCGGGAGCTCGGTGAAGAGGATCGACAGGTTCACATTGAAGCGCTGGTCGGAGTATCCCATGGGGCTTCCGCGCTCCTTCCGTATTGCGGAAGTTCATTTCTGCTTGATGGAAGAGTGCCTGCCGTCCACGGAAGCTGTCAAGAGGGCCCTGCCGAAAATTCGGGCGACGGCAGTAGGTTGGCGGCGTGCGATTGAGAGTGGAGTTCACGACCGAACCGTTCGACCTCGACGAGGCCCCGCCGCATGCCCTGGTGGCCCGCGAGGTGATCCAGGGGGCCCCACTGGACACCGTCGACGTGGGCCCGTTCGGCAACACCGCCGAGGGCGGCGTCGACGCGGTCCTGACCGCCGTCGACGCGATGCTGCGCCAGACCCTGGGGGCGGGCGCCACCCGCGTCTCGCTCCAGGTCAACGTGATCGGTGAACCGGGGGAGCCGCGCGAGCCGGGGGAGGCGGATAAGTGACCGTTTTTGGGGACGATCCCTTCGTCACCGCGGTGAAGCCGCTGGTGGACGCCATGGGCGGCACGATGATGCCGCCGGACCAGGCGGGGGCCGACGACGTGGTCCTGGCCTGGGAGGGCGAGGACGTGGTGGCGGTGAAGCTGCCGCAGCTCGCCGACTCCCTGGACCACATCCTGCTCGCCCTGGAGCGCAAGCGGGGCCGGCCCCTCGCGGAACTCGACCGGAAGGCGAAGCAGGAGGTCGTGCGGATACTGGAAGCGCGCGGCGCGTTCGCCGTGCGGCACGGCGTCGAGACGGTCGCGGGCGCGCTCGGCGTCTCCCGCTTCACCGTCTACAACTACCTGAACAGGGAGAGCGCCGCGAAGGGCGAATGATCCACGTCCGTCCCCGGGCCGCGCGGTCACGCTGCGCGGCCGAGCCGTCACCCGTTCAGCCGGGTGGCGGCTTCTTTGTTCAAGTAATTTCAACAAACTGTTGACGCCGTGTTCTTCAAGGTCTTAGCTGTTCCGCAGCCCGTCCAGCACAAGGCCACGGAGGCTCCCGTGACTTCGAGTAAGACGCCGGGCATCGCCCGGTTCAATGCCTTGCCGGAGGCCGCGGCCACCGCCGCCCTCCATGAGGCCTGTGCCTCTTCGGCGTGGGGGAGCGGACTGCTCGCCCAGCGCCCCTACGACACCGTCGAAGCCCTCTTCGCCGCGAGCGACGCCGCCATGGCGGAGCTCACCGCGGACGATCTCGCCGAGGCGATGGCGGGGCATCCGCCGATCGGCCGCCCGAAGCCGGGAGACCCGACCTCGTCCCGTGAACAGCGGGGCATGGCCGGCGCCTCCGAGGAGCTCAAGGCCGAGATGCTCGAACTGAACCTGGCCTACCAGGAGAAGTTCGGTCACGTCTTCCTGATCTGCGCCACCGGCCGCACCGGTGAGCAGATGCGGGACGCGGTCAAGGAACGGATCGGCAGCTCGCCCGAGCAGGAGCGGGAAATCGTCCGCGCCGAACTGGGCAAGATCAACCGCATCCGCCTGACCCGCCTCCTGGAAGAGGAATCAGCATGAGCACGGAAACCACCGCCTCGGTGTCCACGCACATCCTGGACACCAGCGTCGGACGCCCCGCCGGGGGCGTCGCCATCTCCCTGTCGGCCCGCAGCGGCTCCGGCGAGAAGTGGCAGGAGCTCGGCGGCAGCGCGACCGACGCGGACGGACGCTGCAAGGACCTGCCGGCGCTGCCGGAGGGCACCACCCACGTACACCTCGACTTCGAGACCGAGGCGTACTTCCTGAAGTCGAAGAACCAGCAAGCCGAGGCGCAGCAGGACGCCCCCGCGAATCGGGACAGCGGTACGACCGGAGCGTTCTTCCCGGAGGTGGCGATCACGTTCGCCGTCACGCCGGGCGAGCACTACCACGTACCGCTGCTGCTCAACCCGTTCGGCTACTCCGTTTACCGAGGGAGCTAGCAGACATGCCCACCATTCTGGGACAGAACCAGTACGGCAAGGCTGAGAACCGGGTCGTAAAGATCACGCGGGACGGCGACACCCACCACATCAAGGACCTGAACGTCTCCGTCGCCCTCTCCGGCGACCTGGACGACGTCCACTACAACGGCTCGAATGCCAACTGCCTGCCGACGGACACGACGAAGAACACCTGCTTCGCGTTCGCCAAGGAGTACGGCATCGACTCCGCCGAGCAGTACGGCATCCACCTCGCCCGGCACTTCGTGGACAGCCAGCCCTCGATCCACCGCGCGCGGATCCGGATCGAGGAGTACTCCTGGGCCCGCATCGGCGGCTCCGACAGCAACGCCAAGTTCATCGGCGCCGACGAGGTCAACCACTCCTTCGTCCGCCAGGGCCAGGAGACGCGGCTCGCCCAGATCACCTACGACGGCGAGAAGTTCGAGGTCCTCTCGGGTCTGAAGGACCTGACCGTGATGAACAGCACCAACTCGGAGTTCTGGGGCTTCATCAAGGACAAGTACACGACCCTCAAGGAGGATTACGACCGCATCCTCGCCACCTCCCTGTCCACCTGGTGGCGGCACAACTGGACCAGCGACGAGCAGCGCATGCCGAGCTGGGAGCGGTCGTACGAGCAGGCCAAGAAGCACATCCTGCACGCCTTCGTGGAGACCTACTCGCTGTCGTTGCAGCAGACGCTCTACCAGATGGGCTCGCGGGTCATCAACAACCGCAGCGAGATCGACGAGATCCGCTTCTCCGCGCCCAACAAGCACCACTTCCGTCAGGACCTCTCGCCCTTCGGCCTCGACAACGAGGCCAAGGACGGAGCCGTCTACTACGCCGCCGACCGCCCCTACGGCCTCATCGAGGCCACCATCCTGCGGGACGGCGTCGAGCCGAAGATCCCGGTCGACATGACCAACCTCTGACGCGGGACGCGCGCCCCCGCCCCACCGCAGCGGGCGGGGGCGCGCCACACCGGAGGGAACAGCAATGGCACAGCCTGCATCGGGGCCGGCAGAAGGCCCGTGTTCCACCCCATCGGAGATGACAGCGGGAACGGAGCTGACGAAAGACGCGTCAGCGCTCGACTGTCACCCGGTGGACGAGAAGCTCCACCCCTCGCGGCTCGTCCCCGCCGCGCTCCAGCACATCGCCGCCATGTACGCGGGCGTGGTCACCCCTCCGCTGATCATCGGCCAGGCCTGCGGCCTGGACACCGTGGCGCAGACCCGGCTCATCGCCGCCGGACTGCTCATCGCCGGTCTCGCCACCATCCTTCAGACCCTCGGCGTCAAGGGCTTCGTCGGCAACCGCCTGCCGTTCGTGAACGCCGCCTCGTCGGCCGGCATCGCGCCCATCCTCGCCATCGCCGAGACCAACGCCAAGGGCGAGCAACTCCCCGCCATCTACGGCGCGGTGATGGTCGCCGGTGTCTTCTGCCTCGTCATAGGCCCCTTCTTCGGCAGGCTGCTGCGCTTCTTCCCGCCGCTGGTCACCGGGGTCGTCATCACCCTCATCGGCGTCACGCTGATGCCCGTGCCCGTGAAGTGGGCGCAGGGCGGCGACGACACCGACCCGACCTTCGGCGACATGAAGTACCTCGCGCTCGCCGCCTTCACGCTCGTCGTGATCCTGGTCTTCCAGCGCTTCGGCCGCGGCTTCCTCAAGCAAGTCGCCCTGCTCGCGGGCATGTTCATCGGCACGCTGGCCGCCATCCCCTTCGGCATGGCGGACTTCACCTCCGTACAGTCCGCGCCGCTGGCCGCGCTGCCCACGCCGTTCGCCTCCGGGGCGCCCACCTTCCAGCCCGCCGCGATCCTCTCGCTCTGCATCGTGATGCTGGTCCTGATGACCGAGTCCTCGGCCGGCATGCTCGCCCTCGGCGAGATCTGCGAGCGCAGGACCGACGGCAGGACCATCACCCGCGGGCTGCGCACCGACGGCATCGCCACCCTGGTCGGCCCCGTCTTCGGCGGCTTCCCGACCTCCGCCTTCGCGCAGAACGTCGGCGTGGTCTCGCTGACCCGCGTACGCAGCCGCTACGTCGTCGCCGTCGCCGGTGGCGCGCTCATCGTCCTAGGCGCCTTCCCGGTGCTCGGCGCGGTCGTCAACGTGGTCCCCATGCCGGTGCTCGGCGGCGCGGGCATCGTCCTCTTCGGCTCCATCGCGGTCAGCGGCATCCGTACGCTCTCCGAGGCGGGCCTCGACGACAGCTCCAACATCATCCTGGTGGCCGTGTCGCTCGGAGCGGGCATCATCCCGCTCGCCGCGCCCACCTTCTACGCGGAGTTCCCCGCCTGGGCGCAGACCGTCCTCGGCTCCGGCATCAGCGCCGGCGCACTGGTCGCCGTCTCGCTCAACCTGTTCTTCAACCACCTCGGCACCCGTGGCTCATCGGCCGCGGCACTCAAATCTTCCTAGGGTCATGCCGTGCCCGCATCGCAGCGCCACGAGTAGAAGAGGAAGCACCATGGCAGCATCGGCAACCCAGGAAGGCGCCGTCGAGCGCATCGTCATCGAGAACGCCGCCATCGCGACGGTCGACGCCAACGACACCGAGTACGCCTCGGGGTACGTGGTCGTCGCGGGCAACCGCATCGAGTCCATCGGCGCCGGAAAGGCCCCCGAGGGCCTTCAGGGCGTCGTACGCCGTGTGGACGCCACCGGCCACCTCGTCACCCCCGGCCTGGTCAACACCCACCACCACTTCTACCAGTGGATCACCCGGGGCCTGGCCACCGACCACAACCTGTTCAACTGGCTGACGGCGCTGTACCCGACGTGGGCGCGCATCGACGAGCAGATGACGTACGCCGCCGCGCAGGGCTCCCTCGGCATGATGGCCCGCGGTGGTGTCACCACCGCCATGGACCACCACTACGTCTTCCCGCACGGCTCCGGCGACCTCTCCGGGTCGATCATCCGCGCCGCCTCCGAGATGGGCGTCCGGTTCACCCTGGCCCGCGGCTCCATGGACCGCAGCGAGAAGGACGGCGGTCTGCCGCCGGACTTCGCCGTGGAGACCCTGGAGGGTGCGCTCGCCGCGACCGAGGAGACGGTCAAGCGGCACCACGACGCCTCCTTCGACGCGATGACGCAGGTGGCCGTGGCCCCCTGTTCGCCGTTCTCCGTCTCCACCGAACTCATGAAGCAGGGCGCCGAGTTGGCGCGCCGCCTGGGTGTACGGCTGCACACCCACGGCAGTGAGACGGTCGAGGAGGAGAAGTTCTGCCACGAGCTCTTCGGCATGGGCCCGACCGACTACTTCGAGTCGACCGGCTGGCTCGGTGACGACGTGTGGATGGCGCACTGCGTCCACATGAACGACTCCGACATCGCCGCCTTCGCCCGCACCGGTACGGGAGTGGCCCACTGCCCCTCGTCCAACGCGCGCCTGGCGGCCGGCATCGCCCGCGTCCCCGACATGCTGAGGGCGGGCGTCCCGGTCGGCCTCGGCGTCGACGGCACCGCCTCCAACGAGTCCGGCGAACTCCACACCGAGCTGCGCAACGCCCTGCTGATCAACCGCCTCGGCGCGCACAAGGAAGCCGCGCTCAACGCCCGCCAGGCCCTGCGCCTTGGCACCTACGGCGGCGCCCAAGTCCTCGGCCGGGCCACGCAGATCGGCTCCCTGGAGGCCGGCAAGCTCGCCGACCTCGTCCTCTGGAAGATCGACGGCATCGGGCACGCCTCGATCGCCGACCCGGTGACCGCCGTCGTCTTCGGCGCGGCGGCCCCGGTCACCCTCTCCCTCGTCAACGGCGAGCCGGTCGTCGAGAACGGCCGCCTGCTCCACGCCGACGAGGACGCCATCGCCCGCTCCACGCGGGACGAGGCGCAGCGACTGGCGCGCATCGCCGCCGGGAGCTGACACATGGAACTCCGGTCGGGGGGGACGGCCCCCGACCGGACTTGAGCAGCCGAGCGGGCTGCTCAAGTGCCGCCCCGGGAACGTGGCCCAACGCTTCACGTTCCCGGGGCGGTCAGCACTACCTGGGCGCATTCCCACAACCGAATACCGAGCGTTCCCCGCACCACGCACCACCTCCCAGAAGCGAAAAGTGCCGGTGTCCAGCCGGTACTGGAAAACAACCGGAGGAGCCACAGTGGCCACTCAGCCCAGGTTCACCAAGCAGGGCAACACCCCGGAGCCGTCCGACAGCGACGGCGAAGCCTCCATACCCCCATCCGTGCATCCGGTCGACGAGAAGCTCCCGGCCCTGAAGATGGCCACCACCGGCCTTCAGCACGTGGCCGCCATGTACGCGGGCGTCGTCGCACCGCCGCTCATCGTCGGCGCGGCCATCGGCCTCTCCGCGAAGGAACTCACCTTCCTGACCGGCGCCTGCCTCTTCACCGCGGGCCTCGCGACCTTCCTCCAGACCCTCGGCGTCTGGAAGATCGGCGCCCGGCTGCCCTTCGTCAACGGCGTGACGTTCGCCGGTGTCGCCCCCATGCTCGCCGTCGTCGACTCCACCAAGGACAAGGACGACGCGCTGCCGATCATCTTCGGCGCGGTGATCGTCGCCGGAGTCCTCGGCTTCATCGCCGCCCCGTTCTTCTCCAAGATGGTGCGGTTCTTCCCGCCGGTGGTCACCGGCACGGTCATCACGCTCATCGGCATCTCGCTGATGCCGGTCGCCTTCGGCTGGGCGCAGGGCCCCGTGCCGGGCGCCGACGACTACGGCTCGATGAAGAACCTCGGCCTCGCGGGCATCACCCTCGTCATCGTGCTGCTGCTGCGCCGCTTCACCACCGGCTTCGTCAAGCAGATCGCGGTCCTGCTCGGCCTGGTCATCGGCACGCTCGTGGCGATCCCGTTCGGCGTCACGGACTTCAGCCCGGTCGGCGACGCGGACATCGTCGGCTTCCCGACGCCCTTCCACTTCGGCGCCCCGCAGTTCGCGGCCGCCGCGATCGTCTCGCTCTGCGTCGTCATGGTCGTCTCGATGACGGAGTCCACGGCCGACATGCTCGCCCTCGGTGAGATCGTCGACCGTCCCGCCGACGAGAAGACGATCGCCGCGGGTCTGCGCGCCGACTGCCTCGGTTCGGCCGTCAGCCCGCTCTTCAACGGCTTCATGTGCAGCGCCTTCGCGCAGAACATCGGCCTGGTCGCGATGACCAAGATCCGCAGCCGGTACGTGGTGGCCGCCGGCGGCGGCTTCCTCGTCCTGATGGGCCTCTGCCCGATGGCCGCCTCGCTGATCGCGGTCGTGCCGCGTCCGGTGCTCGGCGGCGCGGGTGTGGTGCTCTTCGGCTCCGTCGCGGCGAGCGGCATCCAGACGCTGGTCAAGGCCAACCTGGAGAAGGACAACAACGTCCTGATCGTGGCCGTCTCGCTGGCCGTCGGCCTGATCCCGATCGCGGCGCCCGAGTTCTACCACGCGTTCCCGGAGACCGCGAAGATCATCCTCGACTCGGGCATCTCCACGGGCTGCGTGGCGGCCGTGCTCCTGAACCTGGTCTTCAACCACATCGGCAAGGGCCGCGAGGACGACGACGTCACGGCGCCGATGGAGGGCGGCGGGGCCATCGTCGAACAGCGCACGCACTCCTCACACACGGGGTCTTCCGCTGCCGGGGTGCACTGACGTAACGTCGTGGCGCCGTCGACCGCATGGCGGAAGTTACTTTCCAGTCGGTTACGTCGGCCCTGTTCCGCGTCTCTTTGAACTCCCACGGAACGGGGCCGGCTTCCGGTGTCACGCAACGGAAGAAGCGCCATCCATGAGTTCTGAAGCGAAGACCGCGGACGCGAGCGCCGCCGCCCCCGAGGTCCACCCGGTCGACGAGATCCTGCCCCCGGGCCGCATGCTCGTCGCCAGCCTCCAGCACGTCGCCTCCATGTACGCGGGCGCGGTCTCCGTCCCGCTCGTCGTGGCCGTCGCGGCGAAGATGTCACCGGGGGACACGGCCGTACTCATGGGCGGCAGCCTCCTGATGGCGGGCGTCGCGACCCTGCTCCAGACACTCGGCATCGGCAACTTCATCGGCTCACGGCTGCCCTTCGTCAACGGCGTCTCGTTCGCGGGCGTCGGCGTGATGCTGACGATCATCGCCACGCAGGGCGGCGTCGAGGCGGGTATGCCGATCGTCTTCGGCGCCATCATCGTCTCAAGTCTCTTCGGGCTGCTGGTCAGCTCGTACTTCTCACGGCTCGTCCGGTTCTTCCCGCCCGTCGTGACGGGCTCCGTCATCACCCTGATCGGCGTCTCGCTGATCCCCGTCGCCTACGACTGGATCGTCGACGACTCGGCGAGCGGCACCCCGGAGCCCAGGAGCATCGGCCTCGCGGGCGCCACGGTGCTGGTCATGCTGCTGCTCCAGCGGTTCACGCGCGGCTTCCTCAAGCAGATCAGCATGCTCTTCGCGATGATCTTCGGCACGCTGCTCGCCATCCCCATGGGGCTCGCCGACTTCTCGAAGCTGGACGGCGCCGCCGCGGTCGGCATCCCGTCCCCGCTGCACTTCGGCGCCCCGCAGTTCAACCTGCCCGCGATCATCTCGATGTGCGTCGTGATGCTGGTGATCCTCACCGAGTCGACCGCCGACATGATCGCCCTTGGCAAGATCGTCGACCGTGACGTCGACGAGAAGACCATCGCCCGCGGCCTGCGCGCCGACGCGCTCGGCTCCGCGCTCAGCCCCCTCTTCAACGCCTTCCACGCCAGCGCGTTCGCCCAGAACATCGGCCTGGTCGTGATCTCCAAGGTGCGCAGCCGCTTCGTCGTCGCGCTCAGCGGTGCCATCCTCGTCCTGATCGGCCTCAGCCCGGCCGCGGCGGCCCTGATCTCGGTCGTCCCGATGCCGGTCCTCGCCGCCGTCAGCCTCTTCCTCTTCGGCTCCATCGCCGTCAGCGGCATCCAGACGCTGCTCCAGGCGGACCTGCACCGCGGCGACAACGCCCTCATCGTCGTCGTCACCCTGGGCGCGGGCCTGGCCCCCGCCCTGTCCGACGGCTTCTACGACGCGTTCCCCGCCTGGGCCCAGATCGTCCTCGGCTCCGGCATCTCCACCGGCTGCCTGCTCGCCGTGGCGCTGAACCTCGTCTTCAACCACCTGGGTACGAAGGCGACTTCGGCCCCCGCGCCGACGGACGCCGAAGCGGCCGCCACGCACTGAGCCGGAGCCGTCAGGGCCGGTCGTGCCAGGCGAACGCCGAGATGCGCCAGCCCTCGGGGGTGCGGACGAACTGGATGGTCTTGGTGCCGCCGCCCTCGAACGGCTTGCCCTCCAGGAGCCCGGCCTTGGCGTACTCACCGAAGCGTGAGGCGACGCCGCCGGTGATGTCCGTCCGCGCGGAGGTCTCCCACTCGGAGAACTCGGTCACCCGGCCGCCCTCGGCGAGGAGTTCCTCGCGCGGCCCGATGAACTCCTCCACGGTGAACGCGTGGTACTCCGGCGCGGTCACGACGATGACGCCGCCCGGCAGCATCAGCCGGCGGATCCGGGCGACGTCGGCGGTCTTCCCGTCACGGTTGTCGAAGGAGCCGAAGAACTCGGCTGTGAGCGCGTCTATCTCGGCCTGGGACATGCCGGGACACTAACACCGCCGATCACCGCGCACAGCGGCCGAGTTGACGAAGCGACCGCCTTCCTCGCCGCCCCGGCCGGCCGGTCAGCCGATGCGGTACGAGTCCCCGTACACCTTCCACTCCAGCGGGGTGTTCAGGCCGAGGTTCCGCTTCCGCACGAACACCCGCTGGGCGGTGTCGACCCGGCTGGTGTCCTCGTGGGCCTCCTCCTGCTTCATCGCCCAGACGCGCGCGTCGAGGAAGGCGTTCAGGTACGACACCTCGTCGCCGCCCTGGGCCGGCGGCTCGGCCGAACGCAGCGCGCGCCTGCGGATGTTGCGGAAGCTGGTGGAGTCGCCTCCGTCGCCGTGCATCACGATGGCGTCGTAGTAGCAGAACTGGCCGAGCACGCCGATGCCGTCCGCCTTGCCCTGCTTGACCGCCGGGTTGAAGTAGACGCGGTCGCGCTCGTCGTTCTGCGCCTGCTGGAAGGCGGGGTCCTCGGCGGCCCGCTCCCAGTCGCGCGGGTAGTTCGGGTCGAGCCCGTCGTGCGAGTCGGTGCCGTCGACCCTGCGCAGCGCGGGCAGGTACTTCGCGAGGACGTTGCCGGGCTTGCGCCGGGTGTACAGCTCGACGAGGTCGAGCATGTCGCCGGTGCCGGAGCAGAAGCCGATGATGCCGGCGGTGTAGCCGCGGCCGTCGCCGATGTCCTCGATGTAGCGGTAGTAGTTCTTCCAGTCGAGGCTGGAGTTCTCGGCGCTGCACACGAGCTTCATGGCGATCTCCTTCTTCGCCGGATCGTCGAGCCCGCCGGCCCGCGCGGACGCCTGCCCGGCGGACGCCGTCCGCGTGGCGATGACCGGGCCCGCGACGACGGCGGCGCCGAGGAGGGTGAGCAGGGTGCGGCGCGAGGTGAGCGAGGCGTGCGGGGGTGGGGGGTTTGCACGAGGGCCTCCAGGGTGGGGAGTTCGTCGATCCACGTACTGTTAGGAAGGTTTCCTACCAGAGATCCGGCATGACGTATACCCGTCAAGCAGAGGCTGGTGCGTGGCTGGTGTGCGCCTGACGCGTGGCTGACGGGTGCTCCCGTGCGGCCGAACCGGAGCCTCCGAATGGCCGGACATCGCTCTGGCCGCCAGCCCCAGTGGTCCGTACGCTCCCCCTCGCTCACGCATTCCGCTCCACGCACCACAGCACTTCTCCAACCCCCTCCTTGGCAATCGCCTACGCAATGGAACGGAGAATCATGGCTGGTGCAATGCTGCTGTCCGGCGCCGTCGCGGCGCTGTTCGGCTCGACACTCCCCACGCACAACCCGACCACGATCACGGAACCGCCCCCGGACAAGATCGTGATCGAGGTCGCCACGGTGAACGGCTCGGGCTGCCCGCTGGGCACCGCGGCCGTGGCCGTCTCCCAGGACAACACGGCCTTCACGGTCACCTACAGCGACTACCTCGCCAAGACTGGCGGCGGCGCGGACCCCACGGCGGCCCGCAAGAACTGCCAGCTCAGCCTTGTCGTGTACGTCCCCCAGGGCTTCACCTACGCGATCGCGAGCGCGGACTACCGCGGCTACGCCTCGCTCCAGCCCGGCGCCAAGGGCATCGAGAAGGCCTCGTACTACTTCCAGGGCTCGCCGGGCACGGCCTCGCTCAGCCATGAGTTCAACGGCGCGTACGACGACAACTGGCAGGCCACCGACACCACGGACTGGGCCCAACTCGTCTACGCGCCCTGCGGTGAGCGGCGGAACTTCAACATCAACACCGAGCTGCGCGTGAGCGCGGGCACCTCGGACCCCACGAAGACCAGCTTCATGACGATGGACTCCACGGACGGCGACATCAGCACGACGTACCACATGGCCTGGAAGGAGTGCCCGGGTCGCTAGCCACGGCGCGGGGCGCGTTCCTCCGTGGGTGCGCCCCGCAGTTCGGCCCGCCTCAGGTGGTGGGCATGGTGGTGGTCATCCAGTGGGTGAAGGCGGCGTAGCGCTCGGCGGATTCGGCGGCTCCGTCGGCGTGCTCGACCGCGGCGGAGTGCTCGCGCACCTGCTCGAACCGGGAGCGGCGGGCGCTCTCGTAGCGGGCCAGGGCTGCGGCTGTGCCGGACCCGCCCGCCAGTTCGGCGCGCAGTACTCCGGCGTCCTCGATGCCCAGGGTGCCGCCCGCCGCGATGTGCGGGGACAGGCCGTGCGCGGCGTCCCCGATCAGCGCGACGCGGGCGGTGGTCCAGCGCGGCAGCTCGGGGACGAGCATGATCTGATTCTCCAGGATGGCATCCTCCGGCGTCGCGGCGATCATCTCCAGAAGTTCGTCGTGCCAGCCGGACTCGGCCACGTTGCGGGCCCGCCGCAGGGCCCGCTCCCGCTTGCTGCCGGCCAGTTCACCGGCGTCGAACTGGCCGACCCACCACATGGTCTGGCCCTGCGCGACCCGCGTGTAGCCGCCTCGGGTCCGCGCGGGGCCGATCGTGACGAACGTGCCCTCCGGCCGTTCGTCCCCGGAGGGCACCACGGCCCGCCAGGCGTAGTTGCCGGCATGCGCGACCGCCGTGCTGCCGGGCACCAGGGAGGCACGTACGTCGGAGTAGACGCCGTCCGCGCCGATCAGGAGATCCGCCCGCAGGGGCGCACCGTCGGCGAGGTGCACTTCCACGTGTGTGTCGTGCTCGGTGAAGCCGGTGACGTGTGTTCCCAGGCGGATCCGGTCCCTGCCGACGGTGTCGGCGAGGAGGTTGTTCAGGTCCGGCCTCGGCACCATCAGGAACTGGTGGGCGGCCGGGTCGTAGCCGGCCGCGCGCATCGGGTGTCCCGCGGCGTCGAAGAACCAGGCGTCGACGGTCTCGCCCATGCGCCGGACGTCGTCGCCGACGCCAAGAGCGTCCAACTCCCGCAGCGCGTTGGGCCACAGGCCGATGCCGGCCCCGGCGGCCCGCACCTGCGGCGCGTGTTCCAGCACGATGACCTCATGCCCGATCTGCCGCAGCGAAGCCGCGGTGGTGAGCCCGACCAGACCCGCGCCCACGATCACAGTGCGCATCGTTCCTCCTCTTGCCGTCCCTGTGCTGCGGCAAAGCTAACACTAACGGTTAGGTTTTTATATCTGCTCTCCTTTACTAACGGTTAGCGTGGTGCCGGTTAGTGTGCTGTGTCCTGGGTTTCGAGCCATTCCCGGAACGTGGGGCCGGCCAGCTTGGCGTGCGGTCCCGGCAGGAACCCGCCGGCCGCCGCGATCTCGGCGTCGGGCATGCCGGAGCCGTCCACCGGGACCACCTCGATGCCCCGGCGGGCGCCGAGGAGTTGGGCCGCTTCGGACAGCAACTCCCTGCGGGGTCCGGCGACCTCGGGGATCGGCACTCCGGGGCCCGGCTGCGCGGCGTGGGGGTCGGTGGCCAGGTCGGCCAGTGTCTCGGCCGCGGTGCGGCAGGCCACGAGCTGGGTGGGCAGGGCGGGGACGTACGCGACGTCACCCTGCCGCCAGTCCAGGACCTGACCGACGAACTCGTGGAACTGCGCGGCCCGCAGGATGCGGGCGGGCAGCGGGCCGGACAGGTTGGCTTCCTCGTGCACCTGCTGGGCGGCGAGGAAACCGGCGGTGGCCTTGTCCGCGCCGACGATGGATACGGCCACGATCAGGTCGGCTCCCGCGCGCCGGCCGGCCTCGTGCAGGTTGCGGGTGGCGGTACGGAAGAACTCCGTGGCGGCCTCCTGGTCGGAGGCGTGCCATGACGCGACGTCAATGATGACGTCGACACCGGTGAGCGCGTCGGCCAGGCCCTTACCGGTGATCACGTCCACACCGGTGGCGCGGGACATCGGCACGACCCGGTGTCCCCGTTCCGTGAGAACGTCCACGACGTGGCGTCCCAGCCGTCCGGTCGCTCCTGCCACGGCGAACTTGCTGCTGCTCATGTTCCCTGCCCTTCTCGGTGCGTACGCATGGCGTCCTGACACACACGAGACGTCGGCCCCCCGTCGCCCGTAACACCCGCGGCGGTGTGACGCAGGCCACCCGGCGCGAGTGTTACGGGCGACTCCGGGCCGACGTCTCATGCACGGACCATGACTGTGCATGGCTGCGCATGGCGGGGAAGCGGACAGGGCGGGAGCCGGGTATGAGCGAGTGCGGCGGGCGGACAGCGGACACACCCGAGCCGCCGGGCCGCGCCGCCCGGGCGGCGATGCCGGACGCCGCCACCGAGGTGTTCGTGGCCCACCGCAATCTGTTGTTCACCGTCGCCTACGAGATCCTCGGCTCGGCCGCTGACGCCGAGGACGTACTACAGGAGACCTGGCTGCGGTGGACGGCCGTCGATCCGGCGACGGTGCGGAAGGAACGCGCGTACCTGGTGCAGATCGTCACCCGGCAGGCACTCGACCGGATGCGCGCGCTCGGCAGGCGCAAGGAGGCGTACGTCGGCCCGTGGCTGCCCGAGCCCTTGCTGACCGCGCCGGATGTGGCCGAGGACGTCGAGCTGGCCGACAGCATCTCGATGGCGATGCTGCTGGTCCTGGAGACACTCACGCCGGTCGAACGGGCGGTCTTCGTGCTCCGCGAGGTGTTCGACCTCGCGTACGACGAGATCGCCGAAGCCGTCGGCAAGAGCCCCGCCGCGGTCCGCCAACTCGCCTACCGGGCACGGGCGCACGTCGCCGCGCGCCGCCCACGCGGCACCACCTCCCCGGCCCAGACCCGAGCCGCGCTCCACGCCTTCCAACGGGCGGTCGAGACAGGGGAGTTGCAGAGCCTGCTCGACATCCTCGCCCCTGACGTCGTCGCCCTCAGCGACGGCGGCGGAGTCCGGCACGCCCTGCTGCGGCCCGTCGTGGGCGCGGACAAGGTCGCCCGCCTCCTGGCCGGCGGCTGGTGGAAGCGCGACGCCGCGAGGTCGCTGGAACCGGTACAGATCAACGGCAGCCCGGCGCTCCTCGTCCGGGTCGACGGGCAGGTCGACGGCGTCGTGGCCGTGCGCGTCGAGGACGGCTGGGTCACAGGCGCCTACCACGTCCGCAACCCCGACAAGCTGTCGCGCGTGACGCGGGAGGCCGCCGTCAGCCGCTGATCCCGCGAGCCGGCGGACTGAGCGCGGCGATGGTCTCGGCCAGCCACGCCTTCTCCTCCCGGCCGGTGGCGCGGGCGATCCGCAGCATGCCCTGACGGAACGGGTCCGGCGCGTCCTCCGCGCGTACGGGCTCCCCGTCCCGGTAGAAGAAGCTCGCCGGGGCGTCGAGGAAGGCCTGGCGGCGGCGGAGCACCGCGGCCTGCTCCGCCGGGTCGGGCAGGTGCCGCAGGAACGCGAGCAGCGTGAAGAACCGCTGCCCGTCGGTGATTTCCACGTCCTTCGGCTCCCGCAGCCGGGCGAGCAGCCTCGTACGGCCCGCCTCGGTGAGGGACAGGACCCGGCGGGGCGCGGCGCCGCTGCCGGGTTCGGTGCGCTGTTCGACGAGGCCGGCCTTGGTCAGCCGGTTGATGGCCGGGTAGAGGGCGCCGTCGCTCACCGGCCGGATGTGGCCGTTCAGGTCCTGGATACGGGCCTTGAGGTCGTAACCGTGCAGGGCTTCCTCGTGGAGGAAGCCCAGAATCGTCAACTCCAGCACGAGCGGCGCTCCTTGTCCCGTGAACTCTCGGTCGTCTGCCCTTGTCCCTGCCCCGCGGATGATGCTATCTCTTTTCGCTGTACCTCGAAACGAGGTACAGCGAAAAGGGGGATGGGTCATGGTGAGTACGACGGAGCACCGGCGGCGGCTGGTGTCGCTCGCCCTGCCGGTCTACTGCGAACTCCTGGCTGGAGTCGCGGCCGGGATCATCAACATGGTCTGGGTGGCAGGGCTCGGCGGGGACGCCGTCGCCGCGGTGGCCGTCGCCACGAACGTCGAGAACGTCCTGCTCGGCGTCATCCTCATGGCCGGTTCCGGTACGACGGTGCTGATGGCCCGTGCCCGTGGGGCGAAGGACGTGGCGGCGGCGCGGTCCGCGGTGCGCGGGGGCTGGGCGCTGTGGGCGCTGCTCACCCCCGTGGTCGCCGTCGGCGGCTACGTCTGCCGCGAGCCGCTCGCCCGCCTGGTCCTCGGCGACGGCGGCCGGGCGCCGCACCTCGCGGCGGAGTACTTCGCCGTCGCACTGCCGGGCATGGCGGTCTACTTCGCCACGAACGTCGTCGACGGAATCCTCAAGGGCTCGGGCGACACCCGTACGCCGATGCGGCTCGCCCTGCTCGCCAACGGGCTGATCCTCATCCTGGACCCCCTGCTCATCCTCGGACTCGACCTCGGCGTGCGCGGGGCGGCGATCGCCACGGTCACCGGCCGTACGGTGGCGCTGATCTGCGGCTTGGCGGTGCTGCGCCGTTCGCTTCGCCGCTCGCGGCGCGGCCCGTCGGGGGTGGTGCGCCGCCGCGGCGGGTTCCCGGCGGCCCGAGCGCTCGCCGCCGACGCGCGGCGGACGGCCGCGACCGGGCTGCCCATGTCCGCCGACTTCGTCGTCCGCATGACCGGCTCGCTCGCGCTCGTCGCCGTCGTCGCCCGGATCGGCGTGGACGAGGTCGCCGCGTACGGCATCGCGACGAAGGCCATGTACGTCGCGACCATGGCGTTCTACTCCGTACGCCAGGCCGCCGCCATTCACACCGCCCACCTGCTGGGCGCCGGGCGCGACGAGCGGCGGTCGGTCGGCCGCCAGGCGCTCGTCGTCGCCGGGACGCTCGGCCTGGTGGCCGCCGTGACACTGCTCGCCGCCGCGCCCTGGATCATGCGGGCCTTCGGAGCCGGGGGAGAGGTGGCCGACGCCGGGGCGCTCTATCTGCGGTGCCTGGGGCCGTACTTGGTGCTGCTCGCGTGCTTCATCGGGGTGGGCGGCGTCTTCGAGGGCAGCGGCGGCAGCCCGGCTCTGGCCCGCGTCACGGCGTACGGCTCCGCCGTTCAACTCGGTTTCGCCTACGTACTGGTGGGCCACGGGCTCCCCGGGATCTGCCTGGCCATGGCATGCGCCGCCGCCCTCCAGTGTGCGGCGCTTGCCCGCCTCAGCCGCGGGAGGCCCGGGTCAGCGCGGCGTTCGGATGCTGTCGATGATGCGGGTCCAGTTGTCGCCGCCGTGCCCGCTCTCGATCGCGCGCCGGTAGTGGGCCTGCACGGCCAGGGGAAGCGCGAGGTCGAGGCCGAGTGACGTGCTGGTCTCGACGATGTGGTCGGACGTCGCGCCCATCATGGTGACCGTGCTGAGGGCGCCGGGATGCTCCCCGGCATCCAGCGCGGCGCCGGGGTTCTCCTCACCGGCCCTGAGGATGGCGCCGATCGCGTCGGCGGAGGCGAGCAGCTCCGGCAGCGCTTCCGTGGCCTTCATTCCCGCGGTGCCCAGCATCGCGGTGGCGTGCATCAGTGCGGACAGGGTGGTGAGGAACACCGTGAGCTGGGCTTGGTACATCATCTGGGCGAGACCCAGGTCCTCACCCAGATACTTCGGTGTGCCGAGCAGTGCCAACGTCGCCCGGTGGTTCTCCATCACCTCGCCGGGGCCGCTGTAGTAGACGTGGGCCGCCTCCGTGCCGACCATCGGCGCCGGGACCATGACACCGCCGGTGAGGAAGGCGGCGCCGTGGCCAGCCGCCCAGGCTGCCGCCTCGCGTGTGCGGTCGGGGGTGTCGGAGCTCAGGTTGACCACCGTCCGGCCCGCGAGCGATGCGGTGGTGCCGTCGAGGATGTCGTACATCGCCTGGTAGTCGGTGAGGCTGAGGATCACGAGGTCACTCGCCTCGACCGCGTCGCCAGGTGTCGCCGCGAGCGTCGCTCCGTCGGCGACGACGCCGTCGGCCCGGGCGGCGGTGCGGTTCCAGACGGTGACCGGGTGGCCGGCCGCGAGGAGGGTGCGGGTCATCGCCTGCCCCATCGGGCCGAGCCCGATCACGGTGACAGCGCTGCCTTGCCTGATGGTGTGGTGCTGTTGTTCGTTCACTCCTCAATGATCGGAGTGCGCCACTACTCTGAGAAGTACCCACTATTTTCTGCGGTACTTACCTTTTAGTAAGGGGACCAGTGATGGCCAAGGCGCCGAGATGCGGGCCTTACATCTGCGGCATCGACGCCGCGCTCGACGTGGTGAGCGGCAAGTGGAAGGGGCTGATCCTCTGGGAGCTCGACGCCCATCGCGTACGCCGCTTCGCCGAGCTCCGTCGTGGTCTGCCCGGAGTGAGCGAGAAGATGCTGACCCAGCACCTCCGTGAGATGGAGGAGGACGGACTGGTGCACCGGAAGGTGTATGCCGAGGTGCCGCCACGGGTGGAGTACTCCCTGACCGAGCACGGGCACACGCTCAACCAGGCGCTCGGGCCGCTCGGCGCCTGGGGCAGTGAACGGATGCGCCGCGAGGGCTCCGACGTGGTCGGCACGGCCGAGCTCTCACGCGGCTAGGTGCCGGTATCCCGGCCACCGGCCTCCGCCGCGTACCGCCAGAAGCGCAGCACGCTGGGCCGCGGTCAGATGGTCGGTGGTCATCAGGCGCACCGACGCGGGGGCCAGCAGGCGACGGCCACCCGCGGCGCCGTCCGCGACGCCCACCGTCAGGAGCATGCGGGCGAACGCGTGCCAGTCGTCGCCCGGACTCATCCGTCGCCCGCCGGGCAGGGTGCTACGGCTTGCGCCCCACCGCTCCGTAGGCGTCGACCCGCACCGGGTCCGCCGTCTCCGCGCGCCAGCGCGTGACCTGCTCGACGCCGGGCTCCAGGAGTTCGAGACCGTCGAAGAAGGCGCCGATCTCCTCGACGCTGCGTACGTAGTACGGGATCGCGCCGCTCCTGTTGTACTCGTTCGACGCCGCGATCATGCCGTCGCTGGTGGCC
This sequence comes from Streptomyces sp. NPDC046335, assembly GCF_055587985.1. Lineage (NCBI taxonomy): Bacteria > Bacillati > Actinomycetota > Actinomycetes > Kitasatosporales > Streptomycetaceae > Streptomyces > Streptomyces sp. NPDC046335. The sequence goes on from NZ_JBVJFF010000016.1 coordinate 84,276, forward strand.
GTGGAGTCGCTTATGACGAGGTGACTGCCGGACGGCAGCCCGGCCATGAGACGGGTGACCAGGTCACGGGCCTTGCCGTGGTCGGCGACGTGGCCGAGGGTGTTGAGGATGATCAGGGCGACCGGCCGGGAGAGGTCCAGGGTCTTCGACGCCTCCCGCAGGATCGCGTCCGGGTCGTACAGGTCCGCGTCGATGTACGCCGTCTCGCCCTCGGGCGTGCTGGTCAGCAGGGCGCGGGCGTGCGCGAGGACCAGCGGGTCGTTGTCCACGTAGACGATGCGGGAGTCCGGGGCGACGCTCTGCGCGACCTGGTGGGTGTTGTCCGCCGTGGGCAGGCCGGTGCCGATGTCGAGGAACTGCCGGATGCCCTGCTCGCCCGCGAGGTGGGTGACCGCGCGGCCCAGGAAGAGACGGCTGTGGCGGGCCACGTCGACCAGGCCGGGGAAGATCTCCTTGATGTGATCGCCCAGTTCGCGGTCCTTCTCGTAGTTGTCCTTGCCGCCCACGAAATAGTTCCAGAACCGCGCCGAGTGCGGCTTGCTGGTGTCGATTCGCGCGCGGATGTCGGCGGCGGAGTCGAGTTGCGGGTCGTGGTCGGACACGGGAGCCTCCTGAAAACCTGCGTCGAAGTTCGACGATCAAGCATCAATCTAGACGGTCGGCCACCGCCGCGAGTTCCCGCCCCGGATTTCGGGCGGCCCCGCAACTCGCGCCGTCAGCGCCACCCTTGGCCGCCTGGAAAGCGACGGCGGGGGTGACGCGGCAGCTCCGCGTCACCCCCGCCGTGCGGCGGTCAGGTCACCAGATGGCCGGCACCCACTCCGGGTGGTCGATGAACGGGTTCCTGTTGTGCTGGTACTTGTCGAAGATGACCTGGTTGCGGTTCTTCTCGAAGGCGTCCGGCGGGTCCTCGTCGCTCCACTGCTTCAGGACCGAGAGGCGGCCGATGGCGGGGGCGCTGCCGTTGTCGACCTTGTCGTTGGGCTCCAGGTCGGGGAAGCCGCTCTCGCCGTCGTAGCGCACGGCCATGTAGAGGATCATGCGGGCGACGTCGCCCTTGACCGCGTCACGGGGCTCGAAGGAGTCGCCGTCGGTGAGGTTGCCGGGGGCGCCGTCCACCGCGCCGCCGCCGTTGTCGAAGTCCTTGTTGCCCCGGATGCTGTTGACCTTCACGTCCTCCGGGCGGAGGTGGTGGATGTCGGTGCCCGGGCCGGTCGACGTGCCGAAGTCGCCGTGGGACTTGGCCCAGACGTGCTCGCGGTTCCAGTCGCCCTGGTCGCCGCCGTTCGCGCTCTTGCTCCGCGAGGTGCCGCTGTAGAGCAGGATGACGTTCGAGCTGTTGGCCGGGTCCTGGTCGGTGGCCTTCAGGGCGTCCCAGACCTGGGAGTACGACAGCTTGGTCTGGTCGCTGATGATCGTGTGCAGCGCGGCCTTGAGCTCGGGGCCGCTCTTGCCGATCGCGTCCTGGTAGTACGTGTCGTCATAGGCGCCGACGGCTGCGGGTGCCGCGGCCGGGGCGGGGGACGCGGTGGCCGTGGCGGCGGACGGCACGGTGATGCCGACGAGCACCGCGGCGGCGGTCAGGGCCAGGGGTTTCCAGCGGCGTACGCGCGGGGCGGGCATGTGGGGGGTGTCCTCTCCCGAATCCGACCTCGCGCGCCGCGCGTCCGCCCAAGGGGCGCGTGGTCTACGCGAGTTGACTGGTCAGTCACCGGGAGAGTGGCACGGATGTGCGTACGATCGTGTGAACGGTGTGGGGTGGTTCGGTGACGATGTCATGTACACAGTCACCCTGGTCGTTGGCGCGGGGGCGTAAGTCGCGTGCTCACAGCCCCAGTAGCGCGGGGTCGCTCGCCAGCGCCCTGAAGTACTCCCGCGGGTCGGCGACGAGCCGCCGCTCCTTGAGGTCCATCAGGCCGCCGACCGAGGTGAACGTCGCGGCCACCGTGCCGTCCGCCTTCGTGACCGTCTGCTCGATGCGGAACGTCTTGCCGTCGCCCCAGAGGAACGCGCAGCTCACCGTCGTCTCGTCGCCCGCGCGCAGCTCGCTGCGGTAGCGGACGGTGTTCTCCAGGGCGACCGGGCCGACGCCCTTGTCGAGGAGGTCGCTCTGGGCTATGCCCGCCGCGCGGAGCAGGGACCAGCGGGCGTGCTCGGCGTACTGGAGGTACACGGCCTGGTTGAGGTGCCCCTGCGTGTCCGTCTCGTACCCACGGACGTCGACGCGCACGGAAAACGGCTCTGCCACGGTGTTTGTTCCCTTCGGTATCTCTCGGATGTGCTCGGTGCGTTCAACTCGGCTTCGCCGCACGCGATTCCGCGCGCACGGCCGGTGGCTCATGCTCGCCTCGGCGAGGCCAGCAGATAGCGGCCCCCGCCGCGCGGCCCCGCGTGCTCGCCGACCTGCCAGCCCGCCCGCTCCAGGGCCGCCGCGCAGGCCCGCAGCCCCTCCGGCGACGGCTCGCGCACGGCGACGGCCTCCGGCTGCGGGGTGCCGGTCACCTCGTACCCCTCGCGGCCGGGGGCCGCAGGGGAGCGGCCCGCGGCCTCCAGGGCCAGGGCCGCCGCCTGGGCCAGATGCGCGCGCTCCCAGGCGCAGGGGCGGTCCCGGGAGCCGTCGGGGTTGGTCATACGGCGCAGCTCGACGAGGCCCTCCCAGGCGCTGCGGACCTCCCGCGCCCGCGCGGGGCCCTCGCTGCCGGGCGCCGACGTCTCCGTGCCGGTGCGGGCGGCGAAGACCCCGGAGGCCGGTGCGGGCTCCGCAGGATCGGGGGCGACAGCGGGGGCCGCGCCCTCGTCCCGTAGACGATGGCCCGCCGGGGTCAGGAAGAACGCGCGCGGCGGCCGGGGATGGCGGAAGGCGAGCCGGGCCCGGACCAGGGCCGTGAGCTGGGCCTCCGTACCGGACAGGCGGCCCGTGTCCGGGTCCGCGGCCTCGATGATCCGCCGCTGGGCGGCCGTGGGTGGCTTCACCGCGCGTGCACCCCTTCCCCCATGAGTCCATCGGCACCGTACGCCGTTGATCCGACGCCGTTGATCCGTCCGCTGGTTCCGATAGTGCCTCGCGGCACTGACAACGGGCCTCGGGGAGCGCGGTGGAGCGGACCGCGGCCCGGCTACGGCCGCTGGTTCCAGCTCGCCACCACGGGCCGCCCGTGCTCCGTGCTCAGGCGGCACACCGTGCCCGTGGCCAGGAGGAACATCGAGCCGCCGGACACCGGCAGACCCAGGCGGCGGGCCGTGAGGACGCGGAGGAAGTGGCTGTGGGCGAAGAGGACGACACTGCCCTCGTAGTTGGCGAGGGCCGCGTCCACCTTGGCCAGCATGCGGTCGGCGCGCTCACCCACCTGCGCCGGGTTCTCGCCGGGGTGGTCGGGCGGGCCGAGGGCGACGCCGTCGTCGAAGAGGTACCAGTTGGGCCGCGTGCGGTGGATCTCGACGGTCGTGACGCCCTCGTACGCCCCGTACTCCCACTCGCGGAGGTCGGGATCGACGCGGGCGTCCGGGAATCCGGCGAGCTCCGCGGTCTCCCGCGAACGCTGCCGCGGGCTGGTGAACGCCGTGCCGATCCGGAACCTGCCGATCAGCGGGGCGAGCGAGCGGGCCTGCTCCCTGCCGTTGTCCGTCAGGGGGATGTCCGTCCAGCTCGTGTGCTGTCCTGAGAGGGACCACTCCGTCTCGCCGTGCCGGACGAGGAGCAGATCGCCCATGTCGCGCCAGTCCTGTTCTTGTGGGGGTGGCGGTGCCGTGCGGTACCGCCACCCCCGAGACTGCCATGCCCCGCAGGTCAGGTGCCCCCCGGGACGCGCCTCATCGGCGGTTCACAGTCCCTGTGGCACTCGTGCGGGGCGGCCGGAGCCGCGCGTCAGGGCGTAGCCGCCGACGCCCGCCAGGGCCGCGAGGACACCGCCGGCCCCCGTCCAGAGCCAGCGCGATGACCACCATCCGGAGGACCAGCCGTCCTCCGGCTCGGTGATCCCGGCGGGCCGCTGCCCGTCCGAGCCCGCGCCCGGCACCAGCGGCTCCGCGAGCGCCCCGTCCACGGCCTGCGCGCCGCCCGCGTCGGTCGCGGTGACCTTGGCCTCGGCCCGTACCGGCAGGCCGAGGTCGTCGGCCTTCAGGCCGGTGACCGTGAGCCGCAGGTAGTACGTGCCCGGCAGCGGATCGTTCGCCCACTGCTCGGACCAGGCCCTGACCGTCCGCAGCGAGCAGGACAGGGACACCGAGGCGGCGTCCTGCGCGGCCGTCCTCTTCGGCGTGCCGAGGCGGCAGGCCTGACGGCGCCGCAGCCCGTCGTAGACGTCGACCTGCCAGGTGGACGCCGCGTGCCGGGCGGCGGCGTCCGGCAGCTTCACCGTGGCGTGCACGGTGGCCCGCTGCCCGGCGTCCACCGGGAACGCCCAGTACAGGTAGTCGCCCGTGGACGCGTCCGCGGTGGCCTCCTGGTCCTGGCGGATCGCCGTGGCGGTACGGAAGGAGGTGCCCGCCTCGGAGGGGGCGTCGCTCTTGTCGTCGCCGGCACCGTCACCGGCGGCGGAAGCGGCTCCGGAGAAGGTCAGGAGCGCCGCACCTGCCAGCAGCAGCGCCCGGCGCAGCACACGTGTCGTACGCATCAGTTGGTCCTCCAGACCGCGAGACGCCAGCGTGAGATCCAGCCCCAGACCAGCCCGGCGAGGAAGCCGACGAGCACGAGCAGGCCGAGCAGCCACCAGCCGTGGCCGAGTCCGAAGGACGCCACGTCGGACGCCTCGTCGGGGGAGTCGACCAGGTCGACGGCCAGCTCGATCGGCAGGCCTGGTGCCGTTTTCACCGAGGCGGGCGCGGAGAAGGAGTTGCTGACGCGCAGACAGACCGTCTCGTCGGTGCCCTCCTCGTCCTCGTCGTCCGCTTCGGGGGTCGGGTGGCGCAGGCCGGTGGAGATGACGTCCGTGCGGCCGTCGCCGGACTCCTGGCCGCGTACGATCTCGCGTCCGTCCGGTGTCTCGGCCCGCAGCAGCACGCCGTAGTCCGGGTTGACGGCACGGTCGGCCGAGACGCTCACGGAGGCGCGCAGCTCCTTGCCCGCGGGGACCGCCACGCGGTACCAGCGGTGCTCGCCGAACTTCTCGCGGTCGGTGTAGAGGCCCGACTTCAGCTCGGGCGCGTCGGCGCACCGGGCGCCGCCCTTGGCCTCCACCGGGGTGACCACCGGGTCGGCGGCGCGGTCCACCAACTGCTTGACGCGACCGGCCAGTTCGTCGGTGTGGCGGATCGAGGTGTACGTACCGCCGGTCGCCTCCGCGATGCAGCTCAACTGCTCACGGGTCTTGGCGTCGGGGACGAGGCCGAGCGTGTCGATGGTCAGGTGGATGCCCTTGGCGGAGATCTCACGGGCCACGACGCACGGGTCGAGCGGCTGGCAGGTGTCCTCGCCGTCGGATATCAGCACGATGCGGCGGCTGCGCTCGGCGGTGTCGTCCGTCAGGTCGTCGGCGGCCTTGAGCAGCGTCGGGCCGATCGGCGTCCAGCCGGTCGGCGCCAGGGTCGCCACCGCGGTCTTGGCGTCGGTGCGGCCCGAGTCGTCGAGCCGCTCCACGGGGTAGAGCAGCTCGGTGTCCTTGCAGCCCGTCTTGCGGTCGTCGCCGTGGTAGTTGGCGCCGAGGGTGCGGATGCCGAGCGCGACCTCGTCGGGGGTGGCGTCGAGCACCTCGTTGAAGGCCTGCTTCGCGGCGGCCATGCGTGACTTGCCGTCGATGTCGCGGGCCCGCATGGAGCCGCTGACGTCGAGGACCAGCTCGACCTTGGGGGAGGGCTGTGCGGGTTCGTCGCCGTCGTCGTCGGCGGCTGCGGGGCCCGCCGTGACGAGCCCGGCGGTCAGGGCGGCGAGCAGGGCGATGGCCCAGGCCGCCGGCCGTTGTCTTGTGATCATCGCCGGATCTTATTGATCATGGCGGCACATCCCCAAAACGGCGTCAGAACGGCACAGGGCGCCACGCTCGCCCATGGGCCACGCCACGCCCGCCCGGCTACGAGGGCTTCAGCTCCCGGCCGCCGAAGACCCCGGTGCCGTCCGCCCGCTTCCACCAGGCCTCAAGCGCCGTCCCGTCCATGGCCCGCCAGTCCGGCGTGGCCAGGACGAGCGCGTCGCCGAGCCGGCGCCCGAGGTCCACCATCGCGTGGCCGGAGAGCGTGCGGTCCCTGTCGTACGCGGCCAGGGCCTCACCCCAGGTGTCCGCCGCCGCGAGACAGGACTCCAGGACCGTCGCGTCCTGGAGCGCCTTCACCGCGCCCGCGCCGGTGTGCGGCCGGGCCACCGCCGCCGCGTCGCCCACCAGCAGGACGCGGCCCGCCGTGCAGTGCGGCGCCGCGAAGTCGTACATGGGCTGGAGGAACCGCTCGTCGGGCGCCGTCGCGTGCAGCAGCGCGCCCCAGTACGGCGGCAGCAGCTCGTCGGCCACGTGCCGCAGATGCGCGGTGAGCGCCTCGGTGAGGCCGCCGGGCGGCAGGCTCGCGGGCCCTGTGAGCCGCAGGTCCAGGCCGAGCCCGAGGTCCAGGCCCGGGGGCGGCGCGGTGTACAGGACCCAGTTGACGCGGCGGCCGCCGGACCCGTCAGGGATGCGGTAGACGATGAGGTGGCCGCCGGGGAAGACGACGTACGCGCAGATCTCACCGGGCCACAGCGCCGGATCGGCGAGCCGGTCCTCGGGGAAGGCACCGCGCCAGGCGAGGTATCCGGCATACGCGGGGCGTACGTCGCCGAAGGCCGCCGCGCGGGCCGTCGAGCGGTAGCCGTCCGCACCGATGACCAGGTCGAAGCGCTCGGAGCCCGCGGCGGTCGCCACCCGGGTGCCGTCGGCCCCGGGGTGCAGCGCCTGAACCGGCGTACCCGCCCGGAAGACCGCGGCCCCGGGGACCCGGTCGCGCAGCTCCCGCCACAGCGGTCCCCAGTTGTACGTACGGAAGGGGAAGGGCATCTCCGCGATCTCCCGGCCCACCGGGGAGGCGGTGGAGCCGTCACGCACGTACCAGCGCCGCCGCCTCATCCGCACCCACGCCATGCCTGCGTCCAGGTACCCGGCCGACTCCAGCTCCGCGTACCGCGCGTCGTGCACCGCGAGGCCCACCCCGCGGTCCGCGAGGTCACCCCCCGCGCGCTCGTACACGGTGATCTCATCGGCGCCGCCGCGGTGCGCGGCCAGCGCCGCCGCACATCCGGCGATGCTGCCCCCCACGACGGCGACCCTGCCCCCACGCATCATCGGGCCATCCTGGCAGCCCCGGTGACCATCTGTCAGGGCAGTGAGACTCCGCGTCCGGCGAAGAACGGCTCGAACTCGTCGGCGGGGAGCGTGGCGGTCCTGGTCGCCGCGTCGATGCCCGAGGGGTTGTGGAAGTGCAGCCCCTCGGCGGTGCGGCCGGTGAGCAGGACCAGGTGGCCGCCCCTGCCGGGCGCGGGGCGGTGCGGGCGGCGGATCTCGAAGTGGACGGAGGCGATCACCCGGCGTCCCTCGTCGAGCAGCGTCCCGATCTCCGCCACGGAGAGGTGCCGGTGGACCGTGGCGTCGACGCCGTGCGCCTCGCGGGCGTACTCGGCGAAGGGCGCGTAGACCATCCCGCGGATCACCCCGTCCTCCTCGGTGTACGCGCCGTACTTCAGGGCGCCGTCACGCAGCTCGAAGAGGGAGGGCGCGTCCGCGCCGAGCGCCATCTGGTAGCACGTCAGGCCGCAGAGGTGGCCGCACCAGCGCGCGTAGTCCTCGACGGTGGCGGCGCCCGACTCCCGCCACGCCGGGTCGGCGGCGCGGTCGAAGTCCTCGTACACGATGGGCCCGACCAGATCGGGTGACGCGAACTGTGTACGGGAGGCCGTACCGCAGGTGGGGCAGGGGGTCACGTCGCTCCCGGTGGGCCGTGGCGGAACTGGCTACTGGCGGTAGCCGCTGAGGAAGCGGCCGATGCGGCTGATCGCCGCGTCCAGATCGTCAGCGTAAGGGAGGGTGAGGATGCGGAAGTGGTCGGGGCGCGGCCAGTTGAAACCGGTGCCCTGCACGACCTGGATCTTCTCCTGGAGCAGCAGGTCGAGGACGAACTTCTCGTCGTCGTGGATCGGGTGCACCTTCGGGTCCAGGCGCGGGAACGCGTACAGGGCGCCCTTGGGCTTCACGCATGAGACGCCCGGGATCTCGTTCAGCTTCTCCCAGGCGCGGTCGCGCTGCTCGTGCAGCCTGCCGCCGGGAGCGGTGAGCTCGCGGATGGACTGCCGGCCGCCGAGCGCGGCCTGGATGGCGTACTGCGCGGGGGCGTTCGGGCACAGCCGCATGGAGGCGAGCATCGTCAGGCCCTCCAGGTAGTTCCTGGCGTGCTGCCGTGGCCCTGTGACGACCATCCACCCGGACCGGAACCCTGCCACCCGGTACGTCTTCGAGAGTCCGCAGAAGGTGAGGACGACGAGATCCGGGGCGAGGGCGGCGACGCTGTGGTGCACGGCGTCGTCGTACAGGATCTGGTCGTAGATCTCGTCGGCGAAGACCATCAGGCCGTGCCGCCGCGCGAGGTCGAGGATGCCCTCCAGGATCTCCTTGGGGTAGACGGCGCCCGTGGGGTTGTTGGGGTTGATGATCACGACGGCCTTGGTCCGGTCTGTGATCTTCGCGGCCATGTCGTCGAGGTCGGGGTACCACTCCGCGGACTCATCACATACGTAGTGCACGGCCTTGCCTCCGGAGAGGGTGGTCACGGCCGTCCACAGGGGGAAGTCGGGGGCGGGGATCAGGACTTCGTCGCCGTCCTCCAGGAGTGCCTGCACGGCCATGGTGACCAGCTCGGACACGCCGTTGCCGAGAAAGACGTCGTCCACGGAGACGTCGTCGAGGCCGAGCGCCTGGTAGCGCTGGGCGACCGCGCGGCGGGCGGAGAGGACGCCGCGCGAGTCCGTGTAGCCGTGCGCGTTCGGGAGCATCCGGATCATGTCCTGGACGATCTCCTCGGGCGCCTCGAAGCCGAAGAGCGCGGGGTTGCCGGTGTTGAGGCGCAGCACGCTGTGGCCCGCCTCCTCCAGGGCGTTGGCGTGCTCGATGACGGGGCCCCGGATCTCGTAACAGACCTCGCTGAGCTTGCTCGACTGCCGGAACTCCATGCGGTGCGCCTCCCGTGACGTGTGTTACTTGGTTTTACCAAGCCCGCGCTTGGAAAGTCCAACAAGTTCCCTAGACTATGTCGCATGCCACCTCAGTCACGGCCGTCCGCCCGCTCCCGCCGAAGTTACGACCAGTACTGCGCGGTCGCCCGCGGTCTCGACGCCGTCGGGGACCGCTGGACCCTTCTGATCGTCAGGGAGCTGCTCGCCGGACCCCGTCGCTACACCGACCTGCACGCCGACCTGCCCGGCGTCAGCACGGACGTCCTCGCCTCGCGCCTGAAGGACATGGAGCAGCAGGGCCTGGTGACCCGCCGCAAGCTGCCTCCGCCGTCGGCGGCGTACGTGTACGAACTCACCGCGCCGGGGCGGGATTTGCAGCCCGTCCTGCGCGCCATCGCCGCCTGGGGCACGCCCGCCCTGGCGGAGCGCAGGCCCACCGACGCGGTGCGCGCGCACTGGTTCGCGCTGCCGCTGCTGCGGTCGCTCGCGGGGCTCGGGGCGGCAGGGACCGTGCAGGTCCGCCTGGCGGAGGGCGAGTTCCACGTACGCGTGGGCGGCGATCCGGAGGGCTTCGGCGACGGGCCCGCGCCGGAAGCCCCCGACGTGCTGCTCACGCTGGACGCGCAGACGTGCGTCGAGGTGAGCGGGGGCGCGCTGACGGTGGGCGAGGGCCTGCGCGCGGGCCGGATCGAGCTCTCCGGGGACGGGGTCCTGGCGAAGGCACTGCGGGAGACGTGAGGCGGCCCTGCCTTCGGGAGCGGGAGCGGGGGCTTGCTCCGAGGCCGCCGTCGCTTTCGCCTTCCGCCTTGCCGCCGGGGAGCCAGTGCAGCCACCGCGGGAGGGCCCAGGCGCGCACGGCCGAGTCGCCCGCGTCGTCGTCCCGGACGACGAGTCCACTCCTCGCCTGTGATCACCTACGGTCACTATGCTCACTTCATGCCGGAGGCTGAGAAAATGTTGAGAGAGGTCGCGGCGACCCGCTACGTCGAACCGCTGCACACCGGCGGCTCGGTGCCCGGGGTCGTCGAGGCCGACGATCTCGGGACGTACGTCGTCAAGTTCACCGGGTCCGCGCAGGGGCGCAAGGCCCTGGTCGCCGAGATCATCGTCGGCGAGCTGGCGCGGCGGCTGGGGCTCCGCTTTCCCGAGCTGGTCCTCGTCGACTTCGACCCGGCGGTCGGCGCGCACGAGCCGCACCAGGAGGTGCGGGACCTGCTGCGTGCCAGCGCGGGTCTCAACCTCGGCATGGACCTGCTGCCGGGGGCGCGCGACTTCACGCCGGAGGCGATCGACGTCGACCCGCTGGAGGCCGGCAAGGTCGTCTGGCTCGACGCGCTCACGGCCAACGTGGACCGGACCGTGCACAGCTCGAACCTGATGGTCTGGCCCACCTTCGGCGTGCTGCCGCCGAAGCTCTGGCTCATCGACCACGGGGCGGCTCTGGTCTTCCACCACCGGTGGGGCGCCTCCGCGCCGGACAAGGTGTACGACTTCCGGCACCACGCGCTGGGCGGTTACGGGCCGGACACGGCCGCCGCCGACGCGGAACTCGCGCCGCTGGTCACGGAGTCCTTGCTGCGGGAAGTCACCAGGCTCGTGCCGGACGCCTGGCTGGACGACGAGCCCGGATTCGGCTCGCCGGGGGCGGTCCGGGATGCCTACGTGGAGTTTCTGCTGGCGCGGGCTCGGTCCTCCGCCGTCTGGCTGCCGAGCGGTTTTCCCTCGCGGGACGAGCTGGCTGCCGCTGACGCGCGGCGGGCGGCCGCCACCGAGCGGGGGCGGCCCGCCTGGCTCAAGCGGGTGCCCGACCTGCACGGCAAGCCCGCGGCTGAGCAGGACTGGTCGGCCCACCTCGGCTGAGGGCGGGCTCCGGCCGTGGGCCTCTACCGACCGCGCCCCGGCCCCCGGCGCTGTGCGGTGCCGGGGGATGGGGCTGGCGCTGAGGCGTCTGTCTGCTGGTCGGTCAGCGGAGCTGCTCGTATGCCGGGAGGGTCAGGAAGTCCGCGTAGTCCTCGTCCAGGGAGACCTGGAGGAGGAGGTCGTGGGCCTGCTGCCACTTGCCGGCCGCGAAGGCCTCTTCGCCGATCTCGGTGCGGATGGCGTCCAGCTCCCGGGCCGCGACCTCGCGGGCCAGGTCGGCGGTGGCCGTCTCGCCCGTCTCGAAGACGACCCCGGCGTTGATCCACTGCCAGATCTGGGAGCGGGAGATCTCGGCGGTGGCCGCGTCCTCCATGAGGTTGAAGATCGCGACGGCGCCGAGGCCGCGCAGCCAGGCCTCGATGTAGCGGATGCCGACCTGGACGGCGTTGACCAGGCCGTCGTAGGTGGGCCTCGCGTCGAGGGAGTCGATGGCGATCAGGTCCTCGGGCGCGACCTTCACGTCCTCGCGCAGGCGGTCCTTCTGGTTCGGCTTGTCGCCAAGGACGGTGTCGAAGGACTTCATGGCGATCGGGACGAGGTCCGGGTGCGCCACCCACGAACCGTCGAAGCCGTCGTTCGCCTCACGGTCCTTGTCGTTCTTGACCTTCTCGAACGCGACCTTGTTGACCTCCGCGTCCTTGCGGGACGGGATGAACGCCGCCATGCCGCCGATCGCGTGCGCGCCGCGCTTGTGGCAGGTGCGGACGAGGAGTTCGGTGTACGCCCGCATGAACGGGGCGGTCATCGTGACCAGGTTGCGGTCCGGCAGGACGAACTTCTCGCCGCCGTCACGGAAGTTCTTGACGATGGAGAAGAGGTAGTCCCAGCGGCCCGCGTTGAGCCCGGACGCGTGGTCGCGCAGCTCGTAGAGGATCTCCTCCATCTGGTACGCGGCGGTGATCGTCTCGATCAGGACGGTCGCGCGGACCGTGCCCTGGGGGATGCCGACGTAGTCCTGGGCGAAGACGAAGATGTCGTTCCAGAGGCGGGCCTCCAGGTACGACTCCGTCTTCGGGAGGTAGAAGTACGGGCCCTTGCCGAGCTCGATGAGGCGCTTGGCGTTGTGGAAGAAGTACAGCCCGAAGTCGACGAGGGCGCCGGGGACCGGCTTGCCGTCGACCTGGAGGTGGCGCTCGTCCAGGTGCCAGCCGCGGGGGCGCATGACGACCGTGGCGAGCTCGTCGGCGCCCTTGAGGGCGTACGACTTGCCGGTGCGCTCGTCGGTGAAGTCGATGCGGCGCTCGTAGGCGTCGGCGAGGTTGAGCTGGCCGAGGACCACGTTCTCCCAGGTGGGCGCGGAGGCGTCCTCGAAGTCGGCGAGCCAGACCTTGGCGCCCGAGTTCAGGGCGTTGATGGTCATCTTGCGGTCGGTCGGGCCCGTGATCTCCACGCGGCGGTCGTTGAGCGCGGCCGGGGCCTCGGCGACCCGCCAGGAGTCGTCGGCGCGGATCGCGGCCGTCTCCGGGAGGAAGTCCAGGGTGGAGGTCGCGGCGATCTCGGCACGGCGCTCGGCGCGGCGGGCGAGGAGCTCGTCACGCCGGGGCGTGAACAGCCGGTGCAGCTCGGCCACAAAGGCGAGGGCCGCGTCGGTGAGCACCTCGTCCTGCCGGGGCAGGGGCTCTGCGTCGACGATGGCCAGCGGCGACGGCGCTAGTGCGGACATGAACTGTCACTTCCTTCAGAGAGCTGCACGGACGGTGGCCGGGCGAGCCGCCGGGCAGACACGGTGGCACGGAGTGCCACCAGAGCCGAGGTACGGCTTCCGGGCCCCGTCCGAGGTAACGGGCCTTCTGGTCAGTGGATACTAGTTTCCTCATGGTGGAAGTTCAATGGTTTGTTGATGTCGAGATTCTTTTCGTCGACACAACGTGTCGCTGAGTGCCACGCCGGTCACTCGCCGTGCGCCGCCGTCCCGGAGTCCCGGGGTGCGGGCTCCAGGCGGCTCAGATCCGCCGCCGTGTCGATGTCGTAAGCCTCCGCCACATCCCCGCACTCGACCAGAGCGATCGCGCCGGCGTGCTGCCTCAGATAGGCGCGTGCCCCGCGGTCGCCGACCGCACTCGCCTCGATCCCGGCCCAGTGCGCGGAGCCGAACAGGACCGGGTGGCCGCGTACGCCGTCGTACGCCGCCGCCGCGAGCGTCGAGGGCGACCGGTACGCGGCGCGCACGCGCGCGGTGGCCGCCGGGCCGATCCCCGGCTGGTCGACCAGCGAGACCAGCGCGGCCGCCGCGCCGGTGTCCCGCAGCGAGGCGAGACCGGCCCGCAGCGACGAACCCATGCCCTGGGCCCAGTCCGGGTTGTCCACCAGTACGCAGCCGGGGAGCGAGGCACGCGCGCGTACGGTGGCGGAGGCGGCGCCGATGACCACGTGCACGCGTGCGCACCCGGCCTCGCGCAGCACCCGTACGGCGTGCTCGACCAAGGGGCGGCCCCGGTGCTCCAGAAGCGCCTTGGGCCGGCCGCCGAGGCGTCGCCCGCCGCCCGCGGCGAGCAGCAGTCCGGCCACCTCGCCGGCCTGCGGGTTCATCGGTTCTGTCGTCATGCCCCCTGCATACACCCGGGCGGCAGGGCGTGTTCCGGCCGGGCGGCGGCCGGAAAGTGGCGCACCGCGCCCACGTAACGGTTTACTGATCCGCGGCTCCCGGGCGCCTGACCAGCGCCCTGACGGGGCAGAGAAAGACGCACGAGAACTGACGCACGGAACTGACGCACGGGAACTGACGCGCGACGGTGTGCGAGGGGGGAGAACCGTGTTGCGGAGCACGGAGCAGAGACGAGTGGCGGGGAGCGCCGGGAGCGCCGGGCACGCCGGGAGTGCCGGGAGCACCGTGAGCGCCCGGAGCACCGCGAGCGCCGGAGGTGCCGGGCGCGCCGCGAGCACCGGGAGCACCGGGAGCACCGGGAGTGCCGGGAGTGCCGGGAGCGTCGGGAGTGCCGCGAGGATCGCGAGCGCCGAGAGCGCCGGAGGTGCCGCGAGGGTCGGGAGTGCCGGGGGCGCCGGAGGTGCCGGGCACGCCGCGAGTACCGCGAGCGTCGGGCACGTCGCGAGTACCGGGAGTGCCGGGAGCACCGCGAGGGCCGGGGGCGCCGGAAGCGGTGAGGATCCGCGGGTGGCTGGGCTGCGGGTCTCCGTGGCGCGGCTGCGACGTGAACTCGCCGTCCACCCGCCGGAGTTCACCGACCGCGGCATAGCCGAGGACGAACTGGCCGCCCTCGCGGAAATGGCCGACGGCGGCACCCCCGAGATCCCGCGGCTGCGCCGCTCCCTGCTCCTCGTGGCCGGCGCGATCGGCTCCGTCAGCGCCCTGGCGCCCGGGCTCGCGGAGGTGCGGGGCGCGGTGGAGATGTTCGGAGCCCCGCCGGGGGCCTAGCCCCTCGTCACGCGACCCAGCGGCGGCCCTGCGAGTCGTCGGTGGGGGCGCGCAGGTCGCCCGCCAGCGCTGCCGCCAGGCGTTGCGCGGCCTCCTCCAGGGTGGCGGGCGGAAGCGTGTAGGGGATGCGGAGGCGGTGTTCGTGGGTGCCGGGGTCGGCGCCGAAGCGGGAGCCGCCCTCGATCCGCACGCCCTGGGCCAGCGCCGCGCGGGCCAGGGCCGACGCCACCGGGCGCCCCAGATCCACCCAGAGCGAAAGCCCGCCCGGCGGCGTCCGCCAGCGCCACTCCGGCAGGTGCCTGGCCAGCGACGCCGCCAGGGCGTCCCGCCGCTCCCGCAGCATCGGCAGCCGCTCGCCGAGGACCCGGTCCATGTCGCGCACCAGATGCAGCGCCACGAGCTGCTCGATGACGGGCGTCGCCATGTCGGTGGGCACCCGCGCCATCGCCAGTTCCGTGATCAGCCGCGTACTCGCCCGCACCCAGCCGATCCGCAGCCCGCCCCAGTGCGACTTGCTCAACGACCCGACGGTGACGACCTGTTCGCCCACGCCGTGCGGCGCCAGCGAGGCGAAGGGCGTGGGCGGCGGCCCGTCCAGGGCGATGTCGGCGATGGTCTCGTCGATCAGCAGCCAGGTGCCGGTGGCGCGGGCCGTCTCCAGGACGCGTACGCGCTGCTCGCGCGGCATCAGACCGCCGGTCGGATTCTGGAAGTCCGGTACGAGGTAGGCCATGCGGGGTGCCGCCTGCCGCAGCGAGGACTCGACGAGCCCGCTGTCCCAGCCGTCCTCCGTGACCGGAACCGGCACCGAACGCAGCCCGGCGTTGCGGATCGCGTCCAGGGCGTTCGGATACGAGGGGTTCTCGACCAGGACGCGGTCGCCCGGCCTGCCGAGGAGTGAGAGCGTCAGGGACAGCGCGTGCTGGGCGCCGGTCGTGATCAGGATCTGGTCGGGGAGCGTGGGGAGCCCCCGCCGGGTGAAGCGGTCGGCCACGGCCGCCCTCAACTCCGGTATGCCGTACGGGTGGTAGCCCGCCGTCGGCGCGTGCGCGGGCAGCATCGCGGCCGCCGCGCCGAGCGCCGCGGCAAGCTCCGGCTCCGGAGCGCCGGGCGCCGCCACCGCCAGATCCAGCACGTCGTCGCCCGCGGGAAACGCCGCCACGGCGGCAGGACGCTGCCCCTCCGGCAGCTCCGTCCAGGTCCCCGCGCCCCGCCGGCTGCGCGCGAAGCCGCCCTCGCGCAGCACGTCGTACGCCGCCGTGACCGTGGCCCGGCTCACCACGAGCGCCGAGGCCAGCTCGCGCTCGGCGGGCAGCCGGGTGTGCAGCGGGACACGGCCGTCCAGGACGAGGGTGCGTATGCCGTGCGCGAGCGCGCGGTAGCCGGGGTGCCCGCCCACGGCGCCGACGAGCAGCGCGGCGAGCTGACGGCTGCCGAGTCTTCTGTCCACCACGCGGACCACGTGCCCCTCTGCCATGCCAACTCCTGCCGATTGGCCCTGCTCTCCAGGCCAATCAGCGTACAGAGTCGTCAGTGGCGGGCGTGAAGCGGCTATGTGGCCTGGGAGGTACCGGTGGCATCGACAGCGGGGACGGAGAGCGTGGACGGGCGGGTCGTGGTGGGGGTGAGCGGCTCGCTCGCGAGTCTCGCCGCGCTGCGTGCCGCCGCCGACGAGGCCAGGCGGAGCGGGCGCCTGCTGGTGGCGGTGACCGCCTGGGAGCCGCCGGAGGGCGAGGCGCTGTATCTGCGGCACCCCGACCCGGCGTGGGCACGGCACTGGCGGGCCGAGGCGCGGGCCCGCCTCGACGGCGCCTTCGACGCGGCCTTCGGCGGCGCGCCACCCGGCGTCGAGTGCGAGCGCCGGGTGGTCAGAGCCTGTGTCATAACCCCGGTCGGATCAGCGCGCGGCGTCATGGGGGTCCCCCCTGCTCGAGTGAAGTCGAGAGCTTGGGGAAGCGTGCGATCGCAAGGCGCCGGAGCGTCCTCGATGGGGGTCCCCCCAGGCCCTTCAGGCCTGGGGGAGGAGCTACTAGGGCGTTTCGGCAACGCCGCATGGGGGTCCCCCCGCGCCCTTCAGGCGTGGGGGAGTGCGTGCCAGGCGTCGGGCGCCCGGCCGGGGTTATGACACAGGCTCTCAGGCCCGTCCGGAACGCGCGCTGCCCGGCCTGGCCGTCCACTCGTACGACCTGCTGGTCCTCGGCACCCGGCCCGGCAGGCGCCGCCCGGGCCGGCTGCGGCGGCGGGTCGGTGCGCGCGCGCTCTGCCCGGTCCTCACCGTTCCCGCACCGGCTCTGCCGAGGGGTCTGCGCAGGACGCTGCGGCGGGTGACCGTGGAGAACATCGCGCTGGTGGGGCGGTAGGACACGCCGGAAAGAGTTGGGGGGCGGGTTCAGGGACGGTCGCGGATCAGGCCGCGGGAGGTCGCCGCGGCCACCGCGGCCGTACGGGAGTCCACCCCCAGCTTGGCGTAGATGTGCACCAGGTGGGACTTCACCGTGGCCTGGCTCAGGAACAGCTCCTTGCTGATCCGCTGGTTGGAGAGGCCGTCCTTCACCAGGCGCAGCACCTCCAGCTCACGACGGCTCAGCGCCTCCGCGGGCGCCCGCATCCGGTCCATCAGGCGGTGGGCGATGGCGGGGGCGAGCGCCGAACGTCCCGATGCCGCGGTGCGGACCGCAGCGGCCAGCTCCTCGGGCGGCGCGTCCTTGAGGAGGTAGCCCGCGGCGCCCGCCTCCACCGCCGCGAGGATGTCCGCGTCCGTGTCGTACGTGGTGAGGACCAGAACCCGCGGCGCGCCTTCGCGCGCGGTGATCGCCGCCGTCGCGGCGGCTCCGTGCATCCCGGGGCCGAACTGGAGGTCCATCAGCACCACATCGATGCCCTCCGCCCCTTCCGTCCCCTCCGGCCCCTGCGCGGCGGCGCGTTCCACGGCGGCCTCCGCCGTCGCCGCCTCCGCGACGATCTCGAAGTCCGGCTCGGCGTCGAGGACGGCCCGCAGGCCCGCGCGGACCACCGGATGGTCGTCGGCGAGCAGCAGCCGGATCTTCGGTGCCCCCGCCCCGGGTACGAACGTCACGCCGCGTCCTCCTTCGCCAGTACCGGCAGCGGCAGCGAGATCGCCACCGCCGTGCCCTGACCGGGCGCCGACTCCACCGTGAACGTACCGCCGAGCGACTCGGCACGCGCCCGCATGGCGGGCAGCCCGAAGCCGCCGTCACGCTCACCGGCGGAGCCCCGGCCGTCCGCCGCGGGGTCGAAGCCGCGGCCGTCGTCGACCACGTCCAGCGTGACCGAGGAGTCCATGAACGTCAGGGTGATCTCGGCGCGGCCGGCCTCCGCGTGGCGGACCGTGTTCGCCAGGGCGGACTGCGCGACCCGCAGCAGCGCCACCTCGTACGGCGTGGGAAGCTCCGTCGGCGTACCGCTGAGGGAGAACCGGACGCGCGGCCCCGCACTCGACGCGCTCAGCCGCTCAAGGGCTCCCGCGAGCGAACCGTGCTCCAGGTCGGGCGGCGACAGGGCGCGTACGAAGCGCCGGGCCTCGGCGAGGTTGTCCTGCGCGGCCTCGCGCGCCCGCTCGATGTGCGGGGCCGCGGCGGAGTCGTCCGGCAGCGCGCGCTGGGCGGCCCGCAGCAGCAACTGGATCGAGGACAGGCCCTGCGCCAGCGTGTCGTGGATCTCCCTGGCCAGGCGCTCGCGCTCGGCCAGGGTGCCCGCAGTGCGTTCGGCGGCGGCCAGTTCGGCGCGGGTCGCCATCAGCTCGTCGATCAGCTCGCGGCGGCGCTCGCTCTCCCGGTACAGCGCCTCGTACCCCACGACCGTGGCCACCGCCACGGCCGCGCCGAGCAGTGGCCCTATGAAGCTGCCGGGTGTGACCCGCGCGCTGTGCACCAGGAAACTCGCGATGGCGGCCGCAGCCGTGCCGAGGACCGCGGGCAGCGCCCAGCGCTTCGGCAGCAGGTGGAGCTGGAGGAAGTACAGCGGGAAGGCGGCCCAGAGCCCGTCCGGCGAGAGCGCGAGCAGCACCAGCCAGCAGGCGGTGAGCGCCGCGAGCCACCACACGGTCGCACGCCGCGAGCGGCCCACCGCCGGGTGCAGCGTGCCCGCCGTGTACACGGCCCCCATGGCCAGCGCCGCCGCGACGACCCCCGTCCGATGCTCTGCGCCGCCCGCCATCGCCTTGACCGCGGCGAGCGCGAGCAGCCCGGCGAGGAGGGCGTGGAGGCAGAGGCGGATGGTGGGGGGTACGGGGACCGGCCGGCCCGGCGGGGGGCTCGTGGCGGTGCGGGTGCGTGGCATGGGGGCGTCTCGTGTGGTCGGGCGGGGGTTCCTTCCACGGTACGGGCTCAGCCCCCGCTCGATCGTCAACCGAAAGGTTGAGCGGCGGTTCCGCACTTCGATACGGGTGAACCGTGCTGTGGCGCGATGCCCGGGCACCCGCCGGGCCCGCAGGGTGGAGGCATGTTTGTCGCATGGAGAGACCTGCGGTTCGCCAAGGGGCGGTTCGCCCTCATGGGAGCCGTCGTCGTACTGATCACCCTGCTCGTGGGGCTGTTGTCCGGCCTGACCGCCGGGCTCGCGAAGGAGAACACTTCGGCCATCACCGGGCTGCCCGCCGACCATCTGGCGTTCGCCGCGCCGCCCGACGGCCAGTCCGTCTCCTTCACCAACTCGTCGCTGGGGCGGGGCGCCTGGGAGAAGTGGTCCGGGCGTCCCGGTGTCACCTCGGCGCACCCCATCGGCATCAGTACCCTCAACGCCACCTCGGGCGACCGGTCGGCCGCGGTCTCCGCGTTCGGCGTGGAGCCCGGCTCCGGTATCGCCCCGCGCGGGGTCACGTCCGGCGGGGCCGTGCTGTCCGAGAAGGCCGCCGCGGAGCTCGGCGCGGGCGTCGGTGACCGTGTGCGGCTCGGGGGCGGTGCGGTCGAGGAGCGGGTCGTACGGGTGGCGTCCGACGCCTCGTACAGCCACACCCCCGTGGTGTGGGTCGGCCTCGACGACTGGCAGGAGCTCTCCCGCAAGGGGGCGTCGAAGGAGCCGCAGGCGACCGTGGTGGCGCTCCGTACCGCCGACGGCGTCGATCTGGCCGCCGGGGACCGGGCCGCGGGGACGGAGACGAAGTCGCTGGACGGCGCGCTCACCGCGATCGGCTCCTACCAGGCCGAGAACGGGTCCCTTCAGTTGATGCGGGGCTTCCTCTTCGTGATCTCCGCGCTGGTCATAGGCGCGTTCTTCACTGTCTGGACGATTCAGCGGGGCGGTGACATCGCCGTCCTGAAGGCGTTGGGCGCCTCGACGCCGTATCTGCTGCGGGACGCGCTGGGGCAGGCGGTGGCCATGCTGGTCGCCGGGACGGCCCTCGGGACGGGTCTTGCCGCCGCGGTGGGCGGGGTCATCAGCGGCGACGACGTGCCGTTCGTCCTCGAACCGTCGACCGTGCTGTGGCCGGCCGCGGTGATGGTCGCCCTCGGGGTGGTCGGAGCCGGTCTTTCCGTGCGGCGGATCACCGCCGTGGATCCGTTGGTTGCGCTGGGGAGTGCTCGATGAATGCAGCAGATTTGTTCCCGTCCGGTTCGTCCTCGTCCTCGTCTCCGTCCTCGTTGTCGGTGGAGGACGTCACCCTCACGTATCCCGATGGGGGCGGGCGGCTCACCGCGTTGGACGGGGTGAGTCTCGCGGTGCCCGGCGGCACCATGACGGCCGTCCTCGGCCCGTCGGGTTCCGGGAAGTCCAGCCTGCTCGCGGTGGCGGCGACGCTGGTCATGCCCGACCGGGGGCGGGTCGTGATCGACGGCGTCGAAACGGGGGCGCTGAGCCGGGCGGAACAGGCCGCGCTGCGGCGGCGGCGCCTCGGCCTCGTCTTCCAGCAGCCGAACCTGCTGGCCTCGCTCACGGCGGTGGAGCAGCTTGAGCTGATGGCGCACGTGGACGGCCGGCGGGCCTCCCGGCAGGTCCGTGAGCGTGCGAGGGAACTGCTGGCCGCGGTCGGGCTCGCGGGGGAGGCGGGGCGGCGCCCGCATCAGCTGTCCGGTGGGCAGCGGCAACGGGTCGGCATCGCGCGGGCGCTGATGAACTCACCCGCGGTGCTGCTGGTCGACGAGCCGACCAGCGCGTTGGACCACGAGCGGGGAGGCGCGGTACTCGACCTGCTGGCGGGCCTCACGCGGGAGCGCGGCACGGCGACGGTGCTGGTCACGCACGACCGGTCGCGGCTCAGTGTGGCGGACAGGGTGGTGGAACTGTCGGACGGCAAGGTCGTCGGGCCCCCTGGCCTCTGACACCCCCGCTTCGGCTCCCGGGAGGGGGCTTTCGGGCGGCCCTTCGGGAGAACCGCCCCCCGCCCCTGCCCGCCGAGGCTCAGGAGCCAGTGGCAGTGGCCGACAGGGCGGCCGAAAGCTCGACGGCCACCTGCTGCAACACCGGCACGATCTTGTCCGTGGCGGCCTCGGTGACCCGCCCCGCGGGCCCGGAGATCGAGATGGCCGCCGCCGTGGGCGAGTTCGGCACCGGCACGGCGAGGCACCGCACGCCGATCTCCTGCTCGTTGTCGTCGACCGCGTACCCCGCGCGGCGGACCTCCTCCAGCGCGTCGAGGAACCCCTGCGGCGTAGTGATGGTCTTCTCCGTGGCCGCCGGCATCCCGGTGCGCGCGAGCAGCGCCCGTACCTCATCGGGAGGCGTGTCGGCGAGGAGTGCCTTGCCGACGCCCGTGGAGTGCGGCAGGACCCGCCGGCCGACCTCGGTGAACATCCGCATGGAGTGCTTGGACGGCACCTGCGCCACGTACACGATCTCGTCGCCGTCGAGCAGCGCCATGTTCGCGGTCTCGCCGGTCTCCTCGACGAGGCGGGCGAGGTAGGGCCGGGCCCAGGTGCCGAGCAGCCGGGAGGCGGACTCGCCGAGGCGGATCAGGCGCGGGCCGAGGGAGTAGCGGCGGTTGGCCTGCTGGCGTACGTAACCGCAGGCGACCAGCGTGCGCATGAGGCGGTGGATCGTCGGCAGCGGAAGCCCGCTGCTGGCGGAGAGCTCGCTGAGACCGACCTCGCCCCCGGCGTCCGCCATCCGCTCGAGCAGATCGAAGGCGCGCTCCAGGGATTGGACGCCACCGCTCGCGGCGGGAGGCTTTGAGGCGGCGACTTCAGCAAGGGCGTCGTTGGCGCTTGACGTCGGCACGGCGCGTTCCTTTCGGTGCTGGCGGGCAAGTCAGCAGCCTACCGGGCGGTTCCCCGCCAGGGCTCTGGCGCGTCGTGACGTCGTAGCCGGTCAGGTCGCCTTTGTCCGTGTCTCCACGGTGATGTCCAAGGATCACTCGGCGCCGTCGTTGTGCGTAGCTACGTTTTGTTGTGCGGAATTGTATTTCCACTCTGTGGAAATGTCTAGTGCGAGCCTCGTCGCCGCGCGCACGCGAACCCCGCCGCCCATTCCACCCTTGACGCCGGAAGAGCGAGCGTGAAAACTTCTTCAACAGAACGTTGAATTCCGTTAAGCGGAAGCAAAAGGTCTGTGTAGCGGAACAGAAGAGAGGGGACACGGGTGTCCGAGCGAGACGTGGACGTCGTCACGAGTGCCGGGACCGGCGAGGTGGAGCTGGTGCTGCGCTCCACACGCGTCGTCACCCCCGAGGGGACCCGGGCCGCCTCGGTCGCCGTCTCCGGCGGGAAGATCGTGGCCGTCGCCGCGCACGACGCCGCCGTACCCGACGGCGCACGCCTCGAGGACTTCGGCGACGACGTCCTGCTGCCCGGCCTCGTCGACACGCACGTCCACGTGAACGACCCCGGCCGCACGGAGTGGGAGGGCTTCTGGACCGCCACCCGCGCCGCGGCCGCCGGCGGCATCACCACGCTCGTCGACATGCCGCTCAACTCCCTGCCGCCGACGACGACGGTCGGCAATCTCCGCACCAAGCAGGAGGTCGCCCGGCCCAAGGCCCACGTCGACGTCGGTTTCTGGGGCGGCGCCCTCCCCGACAACGTGCAGGACCTCAAGCCGCTGCACGACGCGGGCGTCTACGGATTCAAGTGCTTCCTCTCGCCCTCGGGCGTCGATGAGTTCCCCGAGCTGAACCAGGACCAGCTCGCCGCCTCCATGGCCGAGATCGCCGGGTTCGGCGGCCTCCTCATCGTGCACGCCGAGGACCCGCACGAGCTGGACGCCGCCCCGCACAAGAGCGGCCCCAAGTACGCCGACTACCTTCAGACCCGGCCCCGGGTCTCGGAGGACACCGCCATCGACGGGCTCATCGCCGTCGCCAAGCGGATCGGCGCGCGCGTGCACGTACTGCACCTGTCGTCCTCCGACGCGCTGCCGCTCGTCGCCGCCGCCAGGCGCGAGGGCGTCAAGCTGACCGTCGAGACCTGCCCGCACTACCTGACCCTGACCGCCGAGGAAGTCCCCGACGGAGCCAGTGAGTTCAAGTGCTGCCCGCCCATCCGTGAGGCGGGCAACCAGGACCTGCTCTGGGCCGCGCTGGCCGACGGCACCATCGACTGTGTCGTCACCGACCACTCGCCGTCCACCGCCGACCTGAAGACCGACGACTTCGCCACCGCCTGGGGCGGCATCTCCGGCCTCCAGCTCAGCCTTCCTGCCGTCTGGACCGAGGCGAGGAAGCGCGGCCACACCCTTGAGGACGTGGTGCGGTGGATGTCCACCCGTACCGCGGAACTGGTCGGACTCGACCAGAAGGGCGCCATCGAAGCCGGCCGCGACGCCGACTTCGCGGTCCTCGCGCCCGACGAGACCTTCACCGTGGATCCCGCGGAGCTCCAGCACCGGAACCGAGTCACGGCGTACGCGGGCAAGACCCTCAGCGGCGTCGTGAAGTCCACCTGGCTGCGCGGCGAACGCATCCTGCACGGCGGCGAGTTCAGTGAACCCGCGGGCCGACTTCTGGAAAGGAACAACTGACACCGTGACGGCGCAGAACATAACTCCCCTGGCCTCCTTCACCGGCGACGCCAGCCCCTACGGCGGCGGCGAGCCCTACGCCGACTACCGCACGGCCGACTTCCCCTTCACCCAGTACGCCAACCTCGCGGACCGGCAGCTCGGCGCCGGTGTCATCGCCGCCAACGACGAGTTCTTCGCGATGCGCGAGAACCTGCTGCTCCCGCACGCCGCCGTGTTCGACCCCGAGCACTTCGGCCACAAGGGCAAGGTCATGGACGGGTGGGAGACCCGCCGCCGGCGCGGTGTGTCGGCCGAGCACCCGTGGCCGACCCAGGACGACCACGACTGGGCGCTCGTACGGCTCGGCGCGCCGGGTGTCGTACGCGGCATCGTCATCGACACGGCCCACTTCCGCGGCAACTACCCGCAGGCCGTGTCCGTGGAGGGCACCAGCGTCGAGGGTTCGCCGACGCCGGAAGAGCTGTGCGGCGACGACGTGAAGTGGACGACCCTCGTCCCCCGTACGCCGGTCGGCGGTCACGCCGCCAACGGCTTCGCCGTCGACGTCGAGCAGCGCTTCACGCACCTGCGCGTCAACCAGCACCCGGACGGCGGCATCGCCCGCCTCCGCGTCTACGGAGAGGTCGTCGCCGACCCCAAGTGGCTCGCCGCGCTCGGCACGTTCGACGTCGTCGCCCTGGAGAACGGCGGCCAGGTCGAGGACGCCTCCGACCGCTTCTACTCGCCGGCCACCAACACCATCCAGCCGGGCAGGTCCCGCAAGATGGACGACGGCTGGGAGACCCGCCGCCGCCGCGACACCGGCAACGACTGGATCCGCTACCAGTTGGTGCAGCAGTCCGAGATCCGCGCCGTCGAGATCGACACCGCCTACCTCAAGGGCAACTCGGCCGGCTGGGCCGCCCTCTCGGTGCGTGACGGCGAGTCGGGGGAGTGGGCCGAGGCCCTGCCCCGCACCCGCCTCCAGCCCGACACCAACCACCGGTTCGTCCTCGACGCGCCGGTCGTCGGTACGCACGTCCGCGTCGACATCTTCCCGGACGGCGGCATCTCCCGCCTGCGCCTGTTCGGCTCGCTGACCGAGGCGGGCGCGGCCGGGCTGGCCGCGCGCCACCAGGAGCTGGGCGGCTGATCCGCACCCCCTGAACGCGGGGCGCACCGGGTGAACCTCCCCGGTGCGCCCCGCACTCATGTCCCGATGTGCGACGTGTGATGTGCGGTGTGCCTATGCACCCGTGTTCCGGGACGGGGCGCGTCAGGCGGCGTGACCGCCATCGACCGACAGTTCGGTGCCGGTGACGTACGCGGCGTCGTCCCCGGCGAGATAGCCGACCAGGGACGCCACCTCGTCGGCGGAGCCGAAGCGGCCGAGTGCCGTCATGGCGCTCTGGCCCTCCGCGAAGGGGCCGTCCGCCGGGTTCATGTCGGTGTCGATGGGGCCCGGCTGGACCAGGTTCGCCGTGATCCTGCGCCCGCCGAGCTCCCGTGCCAGCGCTTTGTTCAGGCCGATCAGCGCGGCCTTGCTCGTCGCGTAGAGCGTGCCGCCGGGGCCCGGGACGCGCTGGGCCATGCAGCTTCCGATGGTGATGATCCGGCCGCCGTCGCGGAGCCGGGCGGCTGCCGTCTGCGAGGCCAGGAAGACGCCTCGTACGTTGACGGCCAGCACGCGGTCGAGGTCCGCGAGCGTCAGGTCGCCGATGGGGCCGAGCACGCCGATCCCCGCGTTGTTCACCAGGATGTCCAGGCCGCCCAGGTCGTCGGCCGCGCGGTCCACCGCGCCCGCCGCGTCGCCGGCGTCCGCCGCGTCCGCCCTGATGGCGACGGCGCGCTGCCCCATGGACTGGATCTTCGTGACCACCTCGCGGGCCGCGGCCTCGCCCTGTACGTAGGTGATCGCCACGTCCGCGCCCTCCTGTGCCAGGCGCAGCGCGATCGCCGCGCCCATGCCGCGGCTGCCGCCGGTGACCAGGGCGGTCCTGCCGGTGAGAGAAGACATGTCCGTATCTCTTTCATTCACGCGTGGTTTCCGCCGCTCTTGGGCGAGAAGTGCTTGCGGGTTCAATGAAAGTCGTTCGGAGTCAGCGGGGCTGGCGGGAAATGGACACGGAGTTGCCCGCGGGCCGCGATGACGGCCGCGGGCGCGGCCGCGAAGGCGAGGACGCCGCACAGGGTGGCGAGGACCGGGTAGCCGGCGAAGGCGACGACGATGCCGGAGGCCAGGCCGCCGACGGCGCCCGCGACGGCGATGGCGACGTCGACGAGTCCCTGGACCTTGGCGCGGGTGGCCAGGGGCGTGCTGTTGGTGACGATCGCGGTGCCGGTGACCAGGCCGAAGCTCCAGCCGACGCCGAGCAGGACGAGGGCGAGGGTGATCAGGGCGAAGGAGTGGCCGGGCGCGAGGGCGGCGACCACTCCCGCGGCGAGCAGCGTGCCGGCCGTCGCCACGCTCATCGCGGTGGCGCCGAACCGGTCGACGAGGCGGCCGGCCAGCGGCGACGGCAGATACATGGAGCCCGTGTGCAGGGCGATGACCAGGCCGGACGCGGCGGTGGCGAAGCCGTGGGCGTGCATGTGGACGGGGGTCATGGTCATCACGGCGACCATGACGAGCTGACTGAGCACCAGGACCATGACGCCGACGAGCAGTCCGGGCCCGGACCGGGAGGGCGAATCCGCGGGCGCGCCCTCGGCCGGGGCTACGGGCAGGGCGCGGGCGAGCAGCAGGGGGTCGGGCCGCAGCCATACGAGGAGGGTGAGCGCGGCCAGCGCGAAGGCGGCCGTGGAGAGGAGGAACAGGCCGGTCAGTTCGGGCAGTCGGAGGGCGGTCGCGAGGTGCCCGGCGGGGGTGACGAGCAGCGGTCCCGCGATGCCGCCGGCCGCGGTGGCGACGATGACGGTGGAGGTGGCGCGGGCACGCTGACCGGGCGCGGCGAGGTCGGCTCCCGCGTACCGGGCCTGGAGGTTGGACGTGGTGCCGGCGCCGTACAGGAACAGGGAGACGAACAGCAGCGCGGGGCTACCGAGCGCGGCCGCGACGACGACACCCGCACCGCCGAGGGCGCCGGTGAGGTATCCGGCGGCCAGCCCCGGGCGGCGGCCGAGGCGCTGGGAGACGCGTCCGATGACGACGGCGGCGACGGCGGAGCCCGCGGTGAGCAGGGCGATGGGCAGTCCGGACAGCGAGGTGTCGTGGAGCATCTGCCCGGCCAGCAGCCCGGCGACGGTGACCCCGGCGGCGAGGCCGACACCGCTGAGGACCTGGGAGACGAGCAGCACGGTCAGGGTGCGCTTCTGCACCGCGGGTATGGCGGGGGTGCTGGCGGGAGCGGCGGTGGGCGGGGTGCGGGTGGGGGCGAGGGGCAGGTGGGCCATGGGGTCGGTACTTTCGGGAGGCGGGGATGCCGGACGCCGGATGCCGGAGTGCCGGGATGGCGGAGGCCGGGGTGGCGGCTACCGGCTGGGCGGTCGGTGGCCACGGGAACGCCCGTCCCGCGTCAGTGCGGGCTGTCGGGCATGCCGTAGGCGTCGGCGATCAGCTCGGTGGAGCGCAGCCGGGCCTGGACGGAGTGGCCGACGGCGCCGATCATCAGCTCGTCGGCGCCGGAGTCCCGCTGGACCTGGTTCAGGTGGGCGGTGACCTGCTCGGGAGTGCCGTGCGGGACGTGGGTCAGCCAGCTGTCGACGGCCTGGCGTTCCTCGGCGTCGTAGGTGTAGGCGTCCACTTCCTCGGGGGACGGCAGCAGGTAGGACTTGCGCTGGAACATGCGGAGCATGGCGTGCGCGAGGGTGCCGGCCTGGCGGCGGGCCTCACGCTCGTCCTCGGATGCCGCCACGGTGAGGCTGACCAGCGCGTACGGCTCGGCCAGGGCCTCGGACGGAGTGAACCGCTCGCGGTACAGGCGCAGGGCGGCCACGGCGTCGCGCGGGTTGAAGTGCGCGGCGAAGGCGAACGGCAGGCCGAGCCGGGCGGCGAGCTGCGCCGAGTAGCCGGACGAGCCGAGCAGCCACACCGGCAGGCGTCCGGCGGGCGGGGTGACACCGTTGAGCCGGTCCTGGGCGGGCCCCGGCACGGCGTACACGCGGTCGGCGTAGGGGTGCTCGGCGGGGAAGTCGTCGCCGAGGAAGTGCAGGAGTTCCAGGACCTGTCGGGGGAAGTCCTCGGCGCCGCTCGCGCCTCGCCGCAAGGCGTCGGCCGTGGCGTGATCGGTGCCCGGGGCGCGGCCCAGACCCAGGTCGATGCGGCCGGGCGCGAGGGCCTCCAGCATGCCGAACTGCTCGGCGACGACCAGTGGCGGATGGTTGGGCAGCATGATCCCGCCCGCGCCGAGCCGCAGCCTGCTGGTCTCCGCGGTGAGCCGGGCGAGCAGGACGGGCGGGCTGGAGGTGGAGACGCCGGGCATGGCGTGGTGCTCGTTCATCCAGTAGCGGGTGAAGCCGCGCCGGTCGGCCAGCCGGGCGAGTTCGATGCTCCCGGCCAGCGCCTCCGTGGCCCTCTGGCCGGTGCCGGTCATGGCGGAGTCGAGTACGGACAGGGCGGCGGGGGCGGAGCCATGGCGGGTGCCGCGGATGGGGTCGGTCATGGTGGTGCGGTCCTTCGGTGGTGCGAGGGGCGAGGGCGGGACGGGGCCGGGGGGGGGGGGGGGGGGGGGGGGGTCTCTTCTTTTCTCTTTCCCCCGCCGTCCCCCGCCCCCTCTTGTTTCCCTCTCCCCGCGTCTCGTTTTCCCTTCCCTGGCCAGAATGCCCTGG
>NZ_JBVJFF010000016.1:112355-232944 GCF_055587985.1 Streptomyces sp. NPDC046335
GGGTTCGGGTGTGTGTTTGGTTTTTTGTGGTGGGGAGGGGGGCGGGGGCGGGAGGGGGCCTGCCGCAAACCGACCCCCGCCCTTCCCCCCCCCCCCCCCCCCCCGGCGGTGTCCGGCGCCCGGTCGTGTCCGGCGTACGGGGCGTACGGGTCCCATGTACGGGCCCGGCGTACGTGGGTCAGCCGCGGACGCCGAAGTCGACGCGGTCGGCGAGACCGGCGGCGGCGAAGGCGGCGGCGAGCTCGTCGCGGCCCTCGGTGAAGTGGGCCCAGCTGTCGTAGTGGACGGGGACCACGCGGCCGGCGTCGAGGATCTTCGCGGCCTCCGCGGTCTGGGCGCTGTCCAGGACGATCAGCCCGCCGCCGAAGACCTCGGAGAAGCGGGGTGCTCCGGCGAAGAGCAGGGCCGTGTCCACCGGGGCGAACCGCTCGGCGATCTCCGCGACCGCGTCGAGAGAGGCGTTGTCGCCGCTGACGTAGACGGTGGGCAGGCCCTCGCCGGTCAGGACGAACCCGACGACCTCGCCGCAGATCGGCTCGACCTCCTCGCGCTTGCCGGGGCCGTGGATCGCGGGCACGCCGGTCACGGTGACCGTGCCGGGCCCGCCGTCCCGGCGTTCCAGCTCGACCGACTGCCAGTCGGCGAGGCCCGTGGCCGCCTCCCCGAGGCGCTCCCCGCCGCCGGGGGTGGTGAGCGTCAGCGGGACGTCGGCGAGCAGGGCGCGGCCGGAGGTGTCGAGGTTGTCGGCGTGCTCGTCGTGCGAGAGCAGGACCACGTCGACGCGGCCGAGATCGGCAGGGCTGCCGTCAGCCGCCGCCGTCTTGGTCAGCGTGACGGCCGGTGCCGGGTGGTCGCCGGGGCCGTCGAAGGTCGGGTCGGTGAGAAAGCGCAGGCCGCCGTAGTCGAAGAGGGCGGTCGGGCCGCCGAAGACCCGGACGGGGAACGGAGCGGTCTGCGGGGTGGGGGAAGACATGAAAGGAGTTCCTCACGGATAGATTGCGTGTTAACCGTGACTCGACTGTAGGCAGGTCTCACGGATGAGTGCAACTCGTACCATGAGAAGCGGTGGGCCCTCGGGTGCGGGTGCCGGCACCGGCACCCGCACCGGTGTCGGAATCGGTGTCGGTGCTGTGCGGGTGAGTGGGTGGTGAAGATGGGTGAACTGCCGGGAAAATTCGCCGACTTGGCGTTGACACGCCAACCTCTACGCGCGTCACACTGGTCCCATGCGAATCCCCCCACGAATTCTCGGCGCATCCGCCCTCGCCGCCGCCCTGCTCATCGGCGGCCCCGTCACGGCCACCGCGAGCGCGGCGCCCGCCGCCCCGGTCGCGTACTCCGCCCCGGCCTCGTACGAGGCCCCGGCCCAGTACTCCTCCGTCACCGCGGTCGGCGACATCTGTCTCTCCGCGCTGCCCTCGCAGGCCCACGACACCCTCGACCTGATCGAGGCGGGCGGCCCCTACCCGTTCCCGCAGGACGGCACCGTCTTCCAGAACCGCGAGAGCGAGCTGCCGCAGCAGAGCTCCGGCTACTACCACGAGTACACGGTCATCACGCCGGGCTCCGACGACCGCGGGGCCCGCCGCATCGTCACCGGCGACAAGAGCCAGGAGGACTACTACACCGCCGACCACTACGCCTCGTTCGACCTGATCGACCACGGCTGCTGAGAACCGGCCTTCCAGCCGCGGCGGCCGGGGCCCCGTCAGCGTGGACCGTGGCTCTCCGCGACGGCGAACAGCGCGCAGGCGAGGACGATCAGCGTGACGCTCGCGTAGATCTCGTAACCGTCGAGGAAGCCGAGGCGCGCCACCATGCCCCAGCCGTCGAGGCGGCCGGTCAGCTCGTGCGCCAGGCCGGCCACGCCTTGGAGCAGCAGTACGACACCCAGGAATTCAAGAACCCGCTTCATGCCGTGATCTTCGCCCCGCCGCTGGTCCGCACACATCGGCCGCGGGGCGAGGGTCCGTCTCGCGGCCGGTCCGAAAGTCGCGGGCCGGAGTGACTTTGGTAGCCGGTCATGGGCGAAGGGCGCCGTGCCCGCGCTTCGTTGCGTAGATTTGTCGACCATGAGCGGTACCGAACCCCCGCGGCGACATGAGCCCGTGGCCGAACCCCTGCCCCTGGCCAGGAGCCCGTGGACGCTGCCCTCCGCGCTCGCCGGGGAGTTCGATCCCAGCCGTGCCGGACGCAAGGGGCGCCGGACCGTGCGCGACTGGCTCGTCGACTTCGCCTGTTTCCTCGTCGCCGTCGTCATCGGCATGCTGGGCGCCGACGCGATCGCGGACAACCCGCATGTCTCACCGGGCGTCGCCGAGCTCGACCAGGTCGTCGGGGCGCTCGCCTGCGCCGCCGTCTGGCTGCGCAGACGCTGGCCCGTCGGCCTCGCCATCGCGATGGTGCCGGTCACGGCGGTCTCCGACACGGCGGGTGGCGCGGCGGCCATCGCCCTCTTCACGCTCGCCGTGCACCGGCCCTTCCGGTACGTGGCCTGGATCGGCACCGCCTCGCTCGCGGTGATCCCCTTGACGTACTGGCTGCGCCCCGACGCGGAGATGCCCTACCTGGTCGCCATCGCCTTCGGCGTCATGCTGACGGCGACCGTGATCGGCTGGGGCATGTTCGTGCGCTCCCGCCGCGAACTGCTGCTCAGCCTGCGTGACCGCGCCGTCCGCGCCGAGAACGAGGCGGCCCTCCGCGCGCAACAGGCCCAACGCCTCGCCAGGGAGGCCATCGCCCGCGAGATGCACGACGTGCTCGCCCACCGCCTGACGCTGCTCAGCGTCCACGCGGGCGCCCTGGAGTTCCGCCCCGACGCTCCCCGCGAGGAGATCGTCCGCGCGGCGGGCGTCATCCGGGAGAGCTCCCACGAGGCACTGCAGGACCTGCGGCAGGTGATCGGCGTCCTGCGCGGCGGCGACACGGACGCGTCCGGCCGGCCCCAGCCCACGCTCGCCGCGCTGGGCGCACTGGTCGCCGAGTGCCGCGAGGCGGGCATGAAGATCGCCCTGGACAGCCGTGTCACCGACCCGGAGGCCGTGCCCGCCGCCCTCGGGCGCACCGCGTACCGCATCGCGCAGGAGGCCCTGACCAACGCCCGCAAGCACGCCCCCGGCGCCGAGGTGACCGTCACCGTCTCCGGACTTGCCGGCGAGGGCCTGACCATGACCGTGACCAACCCCGCGCCGCCCGGCGACGTCCCGAAGGTGCCCGGCTCGGGACAGGGCCTGATCGGTCTCACCGAACGGGCCACGCTCGCGGGCGGCAGGCTTGCCCACGGGCCTGGGCCCGACGGCGGATTCCGTCTGGAGGCATGGCTACCGTGGGCGCCATGAAACCGATCAGGCTGCTGCTCGTCGACGACGATCCGCTGGTGCGCGCCGGGCTCTCCTTCATGCTCGGCGGGGCGGACGACATCGAGATCGTCGGCGAGGCGGGGGACGGTACGGAGGTCGCGTCGCGCGTCGGTGAACTGCGCCCCGACGTCGTCCTGATGGACATCCGCATGCCCGTGATGGACGGCCTCGCCGCCACGGAGGCCCTGCGCAAGCGCCCCGACGCGCCCGAGGTCATCGTCCTCACCACCTTCCACGCCGACGAACAGGTCCTGCGGGCGCTGCGGGCGGGCGCGGCGGGGTTCGTCCTGAAGGACACCGCCCCGGCGGAGATCGTCGCGGCCGTACGTGCCGTCGCCGCGGGGGAGCCCGTGCTCTCGCCGACGGTGACGCAGCAGCTCATCAGCCGGGTGACGGGCGCCGATCCGCGGCTCGACCGCAGGCGGCGCGCGCTGGCCCGGCTCGACGCCCTCGGCGAGCGGGAGCGGGAGGTCGCCGTGGCGGTGGGCCGCGGCGGCTCGAACGCGGAGATCGCGGCGCAGCTCTTCCTGAGCGTGGCCACGGTGAAGGCGCACGTCTCCCGCGTCCTGACGAAGCTGGACCTCAACAACCGCGTGCAGATTGCGCTGTTGGCGCATGACGCGGGGTTGCTGGACCAGGACCCCTGAGCGGCCCGGCCCCGCCCCGGGCTCCGCCTCGGCCCCGCTTCGGCCCTACTTCGGGCCCAGCCTCGGCCCCGCTTCGGGCCCCGCCCATCACCGGCTTCGCCGAGTTCGTCCTCAATCGCCGGACGGGCTCCAACGTCCGCCGGACGGGTCCCAACGCCCGGTGGTAATAGTCGTGCATGACTGAGAACCAGCCGGATTCGCCGCCGCAGGCCGACTCCATTGATCTCGCCATGGCCCGGAAGGTTCTGGAAGCGCAGCCGTTCAGCCGGCTCGTCCAGGCGCGCATCACCCGCTTCGGGGAGGGCGCGGCCACCCTGGAGATCGGTGTCCGCGAGGAACTCCAGCAGCAGAACGGCTTTCTGCACGGCGGCGTCCTCGCCTACGCCGCCGACAACTCCATCACCTTCGCCGCGGGCACCACGCTCGGGCCCGCCGTGCTGACCTCCGGGTTCTCCATCCAGTACGTCCGCCCGGCGACCGGCACAAAGCTCGTGGCCCGCGCGGTCGTCGCCCATACGGGGCGGCGCCAGGCCACCGTGCGTTGCGAGCTGTTCTCCGTCGGCGAGGCGGGCGGCGAGGAGGCCGAGACGCTCTGCGCCATCGCACAGGGGACCGTGCTCTCCGCCTCCTGACCCGGGGGAGGGGGAGGGGGGAGAGAGCGCGCTCAGCCTGCCGGGATCTCCTCCATGTGCACCAACCGCCGCTCGCGCCGCGACAGTTCGCACGCCTCCGCGATCCGCAGCGCGTGCAGCGCCTCGCGGCCGTCGCAGGGGTTCGGCCGCGCGCCCCGTACGAGATCGACGAACGCGCCGAGCTCCGCCTCGTACGCGGGGGCGAACCGTTCGAGGAAGCCGGGCCAGGGCTTGGCCGGCGCGGCAGGGCCCGCCGGTTCCGCCGAGGTCAGGGGCGTGCGGTCGTCCAGGCCGACCGCCAACTGGTCGTCCTCGCCCGCAAGTTCCATGCGTACGTCGTAACCGGCCCCATTGCAGCGGGTCGCCGTGGCCGTGGCGAGCGTGCCGTCGTCGAGGGTGAGCAGCGCCGCGGCGGTGTCGACGTCACCCGCCTCGCGGAACATCGCGGGGCCCGCGTCCGAGCCGCTCGCGTACACCTCCGTGACCTCGCGGCCCGTCACCCACCGCAGGATGTCGAAGTCGTGCACGAGGCAGTCGCGGTAGAGGCCGCCGGAGAGCGGCAGATACGCGGGCGGGGGCGGCGCCGGGTCCGAGGTGATCGCCCGTACGGTGTGCAGGCGGCCGAGCCTGCCCGCCCGCACCGCATCGCGCGCCGCCGAGTACCCCGCGTCGAAGCGCCGCTGGAAGCCGAGCTGGAGCACCGTGCCCGCGGCCTCGACCTCGCCGAGCGCGGCCAGCGTGCCCGGCAGATCGAGGGCGATGGGCTTCTCGCAGAACACCGGGAGGCCGGCCCGGGCGGCGGCGCCGATGAGACCGGCGTGCGCGGCGGTCGCCGCGGTGATCACCACGGCGTCCACCCCGACGGTGAAGACGTCGTCCACCGAGGGCGCGGGCACGGCCCCGGTCCGTGCCGCGAGGCCGGCCGCCCGCACCGGGTCGGCGTCGGCGACGACGAGAGACGTCACGTCGGGGTGACGGCTCAGGGCCGCCGCGTGGAAGGTGCCGATACGGCCTGTTCCGATCAGTCCGATGCGCATGCACCCACCCTCACCGCGCCCCGCCCACCGTGTCAATCATTTGTCCTGAC
Source organism: Streptomyces sp. NPDC046335 (assembly GCF_055587985.1). NCBI lineage: Bacteria > Bacillati > Actinomycetota > Actinomycetes > Kitasatosporales > Streptomycetaceae > Streptomyces > Streptomyces sp. NPDC046335. The sequence continues at coordinate 118,081 of NZ_JBVJFF010000016.1, forward strand.
AACAGAACCTCATAACTTCCCGTCATCTTCTCTTCGGGCTACGCTCGCCCCGTGTCCAAACCACTCGCCAAAGCAGCGCAGGGCAGGCAGGACGGGCAGGGCGGCCAGGACCGGCAGGCCAAGGACCCCGCCGTGGTCCTCGGCCTCGGCGTCGACCGCAGCAGCCCGGTGCCGCTCTATTTCCAGCTCGCCCAGCAACTGGAGGCGGCGATCGAGCGGGGCGCCCTGACCCCCGGCAGTCTCCTGGGCAACGAGATCGAGCTCGCCGGGCGCCTCGGCCTGTCCCGGCCCACCGTCCGCCAGGCCATCCAGTCCCTCGTCGACAAGGGCCTGCTCGTGCGGCGCAGAGGCGTCGGTACGCAGGTGGTGCACAGCCAGGTCAAGCGGCCCCTGGAGCTCAGCAGCCTCTACGACGACCTGGAGGCCGCGGGCCAGCGCCCCGAGACCCGGGTCCTGCACAACACCGTCGGACCCGCGTCCGCCGAGGTCGCCGCCGCGCTCGGCGTCGCCGAGGGGGAGGACGTGCACCACGTCGAACGGCTGCGCCTGGCCCACGGGGAGCCCATGGCCTTCTTGACCAACCACATCCCCGCCGGGCTGCTCGACCTCGAGAGCGCCCGCCTGGAGGCCACCGGGCTCTACCGCCTGATGCGCGCCGCCGGGCTCACCCTGCACAGCGCCCGCCAGTCCGTCGGCGCCCGTGCCGCCGGCGCCGAGGAGGCCGAACGGCTCGCCGAGCCCGCCGGGGCCCCGCTGCTCACGATGCGGCGCACGACCTTCGACGACACGGGGCGGGCGGTCGAGTTCGGGGCGCACGTCTACCGGGCCTCGCGGTACTCCTTCGAGTTCCAGCTCCTCGTACGGCCGTAGGCGCGGCGTGTACGGCCGTAGGTCCCAAGTCGCTCACGGTCGTCAGAATGTTCTGACAAATCCATTGACGCTGCCGCGGGCACGCCGCTAGAACTCCCCCAGCCGCATTCGGGCGGCCGGGAGAAGAGGTGGTCCCATGCGTACAGCCCGTACGGCCGCGGCCCTCGTCGCGGTGATCGCGCTCGCGGGGTGCAGCGGCTCCGGCGGCAAGGACGACGAGGACGGCTCGGGGGACGGCGGGGGCGGCGGCAAGGGCGTGAGCACGCCCCGCCTCAAGATCGCGATGATCACGCACTCCGGTGAGGGCGACACCTTCTGGGACATCGTCCGCAGCGGCGCCAAGCAGGCCGCCCGCAAGGACAACGTCGACTTCCTCTACGCGAACGACAAGGAGGCCAAGGGGCAGGCCGAGCTCGTCCAGTCCTTCGTGGACAAGAAGGTCGACGGGATCATCGTGACCCTGGCCAAGCCCGAGGCGATGAAGTCCGTGCTCGGCAATGCGCAGGCCGCGGGGATACCGGTGATCACCATCAACTCCGGGGCCGAGTTCTCCGTGGATCTCGGCGCGCTGAGCCACATCGGCCAGGACGAGTCCGTGGCGGGCGAGGCCGTCGGCGACGAGCTCAACAGACGTGGGAAGAAGAAGGCGATCTGCGTCATCCACGAGCAGGGCAACGTCTCGCTGGAACAGCGCTGCGCCGGCGTCAAGAAGACGTTCGACGGGTCGATCGAGAACCTGAACGTCGAGGGCACCAACGCGCCAGGCGCGCAGTCCTCCATCAGCGCGAAGCTCCAGGCCGGCAAGGACATCGACGCCGTCGTCACGCTCGGCGCGCCGATCGCCGCCGTCTCGGTGAAGGCCAAGGAGGACGCGGGGAGCGAGGCGGAGGTCGACACGTTCGACCTGAACGCCGAGGTCGTCAAGCGCCTCAAGGCCAAGGAGGTCGGCTTCGCCGTCGACCAGCAGCCCTACCTCCAGGGCTACCTCGCCGTCGACGGACTCTGGCTCCACAAGACCAACGCCAACGTCCTCGGGGGCGGCGAACCCGTCCTCACGGGACCCGCCATCGTCACCGAGATGGACGTGCCGAAGCTGGAGAAGTACACGGCCCGCGGTACCCGATGAACACACGCGTGATCCGCGTGGTCGATACTTGGGCGGCCGGGGCCGAGGATCAGGACCGGCCGCACCGAGGAGCAGAACAAGAAGGGCACGGCGTCGTGGCAAGGGTTCAGACAGGGGTACGCGCGGTGGGCGCCGTGCTGGTGGCGGCGCTCGGAGTGTCCCTCGTGGGATGCAGCAGCACGGGCGGCAAGCGCGCGGAGGACGCCCGCAAGGCGTCCACGGCCCGGGGGAAGGCGGCGGTGTCCACGCCGCGCTGGACCTTCGGCATGGTGACGCACTCGGGTGACGGCGACACGTTCTGGGACATCGTCCAGGAGGGCGCCGAGGAGGCGGCCCGCAAGGACAACATCAACTTCTTGTACGCCCACGACGACGAGGCCCAGCAGCAGGCCCAGCTCGTGGACTCGTACATCGACAAGAAGGTCGACGCGATCATCGTCACGCTGGCCAAGCCGGACGCGATGAAGGGCGCCCTGGCCCGCGCGAAGAAGGCCGGCATCCCGGTGGTCACCGTGAACTCCGGCTCCGCCGAGTCCAAGGAGTTCGGGGCCCTCACCCACATCGGCCAGGACGAGACGATCGCGGGCGAGGCCGTCGGCACGGAGCTGAACAAGCGCGGCAAGAAGAAGGCGCTGTGCATCCTCCACGAGCAGGGCAACGTCGGCCATGAGCAGCGCTGCGACGGCGCCAAGAAGACCTTCGACGGCAAGATGCAGAACCTGTACGTGACCGGCACCAACATGCCCGACGTGCAGTCCTCCATCGAGGCCCGCCTCCAGACCGACAAGTCGATCGACGCGGTCGTCACGCTCGGCGCGCCCTTCGCCGACGCCGCGGTCAAGGCCGCGGACGGCGCGGGGACCGACACGGAGGTCGACACGTTCGACCTGAACGAGAAGGTCGCCGCCGGTCTCAAGAACGGTGACCTCGGCTTCGCCGTCGACCAGCAGCCCTTCCTCCAGGGCTACGAGGCCGTCGACCTGCTCTGGCTGTACAAGTACAACGCCGACGTGCTCGGCGGCGGCAAGCCGGTCCTGACCGGCCCGCAGATCGTCACCAAGGAGCAGGCCGGCGAGCTCGAGGACTACGCGAAGCGAGGGACCCGATGACCGCGACAGCACCGGCGCCGGCCCCGGAAGCCAAGGGCGACGAGCGCCTCCTGAAGACCTCTCCGCTGAAGAGGCTGATGGGCCGCCCCGAGCTCGGCTCGGTCGTCGGCGCCATCGCCGTCTTCATCTTCTTCTCGATCATCGCGGACAGCTTCCTCCAGGCCACCAGCCTCGCCACGGTCCTGTACGCGGCCTCCACGCTCGGCATCATGGCGGTGCCGGTGGCGCTGCTCATGATCGGCGGCGAGTTCGACCTGTCGGCCGGTGTCCTGGTGACGACCTCGGCGCTCGTCTCGTCGATGTTCAGCTACCAGATGACGGCGAACGTCTGGGGGGGCGTCGGCGTCTCGCTGCTCGTCACCCTCGCCATCGGCGTCTTCAACGGCGTGATGCTGACCCGCACGGACCCGCCGAGCTTCATCATCACGCTCGGCACGTTCCTGATGCTGACCGGCATGAACCTCGGCTTCACCAAGCTGATCAGCGGCACGGTCTCCACCAAGTCGATCGCCGACATGGAGGGCTTCGACTCCGCCAGGTCCGTCTTCGCCTCCACCATCACCATCGGCGGCGTCGACTACAAGATCACCATCGTGTGGTGGCTCGCCCTGATCGCCGTCGCCACCTGGATCCTGCTGCGCACCCGCGTCGGCAACTGGATCTTCGCGGTAGGCGGCGGCGAGGACGCGGCCCGCGCGGTCGGCGTCCCGGTGGCGGCGACCAAGATCGGCCTGTACATGGGCGTCGCCTTCGGCGCCTGGATCTCCGGCCAGCACCTGCTCCTCTCGTACGACACCGTCCAGTCCGGCGAGGGCGTCGGCAACGAGCTGATCTACATCGTCGCGGCGGTCATCGGCGGCTGCCTGATCACCGGCGGCTACGGCTCCGCGGTCGGCGCGGCCGTGGGCGCGCTGATCTTCGGCATGGTCAGCAAGGGCATCGTGTTCGCCGAGTGGAACTCCGACTGGTTCAAGTTCTTCCTGGGCGTGATGCTGCTCCTGGCCACCCTGCTCAACCACTGGGTCCGCAAGCGGGCGGAGGCGACGAAATGACCGACGTGAGTGAAGTGAGTGACCCGGCCGCCGAGCCGGAACGTACGCCGCTCGTCGAGCTGGACGACGTCAGCAAGTACTACGGCAACATCCGCGCCCTCGAAGGGGTCTCCCTCGAAGTCCACGCGGGGGAGATCTCCTGCGTGCTCGGCGACAACGGCGCGGGCAAGTCCACCCTCATCAAGATCATCGCAGGGCTGCACCAGCATGACGCGGGCGCGCTGCGGATCGACGGCGAGGACACGCGGCTCGGCTCGCCGCGCGAGGCGCTCGACCTGGGCATCGCCACGGTCTACCAGGACCTCGCGGTGGTCCCGCTGATGCCGGTCTGGCGGAACTTCTTCCTCGGCTCCGAGCCGACGAAGGGGGCCGGGCCCTTCAAGCGCATGGACGTGGACCTCATGCGCGAGACGACCCGCGCGGAGCTCCTGCGCATGGGCATCGACCTGCGGGACGTCGACCAGCCGATCGGCACGCTCTCGGGCGGCGAACGCCAGTGCGTGGCGATCGCCCGCGCCGTCTACTTCGGCGCGAAGGTCCTCGTCCTCGACGAGCCGACCGCGGCGCTCGGCGTGAAGCAGTCGGGCGTGGTCCTGAAGTACGTGGCCGCGGCGCGGGACGCGGGCCTTGGTGTGGTCCTGATCACGCACAACCCGCACCACGCGTACCTGGTCGGCAACCGGTTCGTCCTCCTCAAGCGGGGCGCGATGTCCGGCAGCTACGCGCGCGACGAGGTGACCCTCGACGAGCTGACCCGCCAGATGGCGGGCGGCTCGGAGCTGGACGACTTGCGTCACGAACTGGAATCCCGCACCCCGTAGCCGTGCGGCGCCCTTGCCGCCCGGCGTACCTGGTGCGCCCCGTCAGGGGCGCGCCCCTACGGGGCACCCCGGGGTGCCCGTTGTGCGCGCCCCCGCGAGCGTGAGGCAGAATCGCCGCAATGAGCACCTACCGCGACCTAGCGCACCGCGGCTCCGCACGAGCCACCGTCCTGCGGACCGTAGGCACGCGTGAACGCCGCTCCCATCTGACGGCGCCCCGCGTCAACACCGTCGGCATCGACATCGGCGGTACGAAGGTGATGGCGGGCGTCGTCGACCCCGACGGCAACATCCTGGAGACGCTCCGCACGGAGACCCCGGACAAGTCCAAGAGCCCCCGCGTCGTCGAGGACACCATCATCGAGCTGGTCCTCGACCTCTCCGACCGCCACGACGTGCACGCGGTCGGCATCGGCGCGGCGGGCTGGGTGGACGCGGACCGCAACCGCGTCCTGTTCGCCCCCCACCTGTCCTGGCGCAACGAGCCGCTCCGCGACCGCATCTCCGGCCGCCTCGCGGTCCCCGTGATGGTGGACAACGACGCGAACACCGCCGCCTGGGCGGAGTGGCGCTTCGGCGCGGGCCGCGGCGAGGACCACCTGGTCATGATCACCCTCGGCACCGGCATCGGCGGCGCGATCCTGGAGGGCGGCCAGGTCAAGCGCGGCAAGTTCGGCGTGGCGGGCGAGTTCGGCCACATGCAGGTCGTCCCCGGCGGCCACCGCTGCCCGTGCGGCAACCGCGGCTGCTGGGAGCAGTACAGCTCGGGCAACGCGCTGGTCCGCGAGGCCCGCGAGCTGGCCGCCGCCGACTCCCCGGTGGCGTACGAGATCATCGACCGCGTCAAGGGCAACGTCCCCGACATCACGGGACCGCTCATCACCGAGCTGGCCCGCGAGGGCGACGCGATGTGCGTCGAACTGCTCCAGGACATCGGCCAGTGGCTCGGCGTCGGCATCGCCAACCTCGCCGCGGCCCTCGACCCGTCCTGCTTCGTGATCGGCGGCGGCGTCTCGGCCGCCGACGACCTGCTGATCGGCCCCGCCCGCGACGCCTTCCGGCGCCACCTCACCGGCCGCGGCTACCGCCCCGAGGCCCGTATCGCCCGCGCCCAGCTCGGCCCCGAGGCCGGCATGGTCGGCGCCGCGGACCTGTCCCGCCTTGTCGCCCGCCGCTTCCGCCGCGCCAACCGCCGCCGCGTCGAGCGCTACGAACGGTACGAGCGCTACGCCGAGGCCCGCCGCTCCGACGACCGCACCTCCCAGGGAACCCCGTAGATGACCGTGCCCAGACAGCCCTCGTCCCCGGACACGCCCGGCACCCCCGAGCCGTCGGACCGCGGCAAGGGCAAGCCCGAGGACCGCCGCCACATGATCCGCCGCCGCTGGCTGACGGCCACGATCATCGTGCTCCTGATCGGCATCCCCGCCGGGTACCTGGTGATCTCCGCGAACCAGAGCCGCAACAGCGGCCGCGACAAGGAGGACAAGTACTCCGCCACGGGCCTCACCGAGGGCTGGCCGTCCAAGGTGCAGCGCCGCCTCTACGACGTACCGATCCCGGCGTACTCGAAGGAGGTGGCGTACTACGAGACGAACAACTGGCGCACCAGCCGTCTCTACGTCCAGTTCCTCACCAGCAACAAGGGCCTGGACAAGTTCCTGAAGCGGATCGGCGCGACCGGCGGCGATCTCGAGCCGAACGACATCACCATCAGCAGGCGTGACCGCAAGGTCGTCGGCTGGGAGTTCACGGGCAAGGGCCCCTGGTCCGGCCTGACGCACCGACAGAAGAACCCGAAGCCCACCCAGGACGTGGTCGTGGACCGCGCGAACCCCAAGCACCCGATGGTCTACGTGGTGTCGTCGACGACGCCCTGACGCCCTCGTACGCCTGGCTCACGCCGGCTGCCAGATCCTTGCCAGGGCCGTCGGGGTGAGCACCTGGTCGGGGGTGCCCTGCCCGACCAGCCGTCCGTCGCTGAGGAGCAGACAGGCGTCCGCCGAGCGGGCGGCCTCCAGATCGTGCGTGGCCTGGACGACGGTCGTGCCGTCGGTGACCAGGTCCGTCAGGAGCGCGGCGATCCGCCCCCGGGCTTCGGGGTCGAGCCCGGTGGTGGGCTCGTCCAGCAGCAGCAGATCGGACTGCTGGGCCAAGCCCTGGGCGATCAGGACCCGCTGGCGCTGCCCACCCGACAACTCCCCGAGCTGGCGGGCCCCCAGGTCGGCGACGCCCAGCCGCTCCATGACGGAATCGACCACTGTCCGGTCGTCCCGTGTCAGCCGCCGCCACAGCCCGCGCTCGCCCCAGCGCCCCATCTCCACGGTCTGCCGCACCGTGAGCGGCAGCGCGTCGCCGACGGCGCCGCGTTGCGGGACGAACGCCGGCGGATGCCCCTCGGAGTAGCGCAGACGCCCCGATGTGGCGTTGATCACTCCGGCGAGAACGCCGAGCAGGGTGGACTTCCCGCTGCCGTTCGGTCCGACGAGCGCCGTCATGGCCAACGCGGGTATGTCCGCGCTGAGTTGGTGGAGCACGGGCCTGCCCGGGTAGCCCGCGCACAGATCAGTGAAACGGATGTGCTGACTCCGCACCTCGGAGTCGACGGGATCGGGGCGGCGTGTGTTGAACATGATTGTCATTGTAGTGTCTTCGTATGGAGTGGTTGACGGCCCCTTTCGAGGTGGCCTTTGTGCAACGGGCCCTATGGGCCGGGATTCTGGTGTCGGCGATATGCGCCCTTGCGGGTACTTGGGTGGTGCTCAGGGGGATGGCCTTTCTCGGCGACGCCATGTCCCACGGTCTGTTGCCCGGCGTCGCGGTCGCCGCCCTGCTGGGGAGCAACTTGCTGGTGGGGGCGGTGGTGAGCGCGGCCGTCATGACGGCCGGTGTCACCGCCCTCGGCCGCACGCCGAGGCTGTCCCAGGACACCGGTATCGGCCTGCTGTTCGTCGGCATGCTGTCGGTCGGCGTCATCATCGTGTCGCGTTCGCAGTCGTTCGCGGTGGACCTCACCGGGTTCCTCTTCGGTGACGTCCTCGCCGTACGCGAGAGTGACCTGGCGCTGCTCGGGGCCGCGCTGCTGCTGGCCCTGGTCGTCTCGGCGCTCTGTCACCGCGCCTTCCTTGCCCTGGCGTTCGACGCGCGCAAGGCCCGAACGCTGGGCCTGCGACCCCGACTTGCGCACGCCGTACTGCTCGGACTGCTGGCCCTGGCCATCGTCGCCTCCTTCCACATCGTGGGGACGCTGCTCGTCCTCGGCCTGCTGATCGCCCCGCCGGCGGCGGCCCTGCCCTGGGCGCGTGGCGTGCGCGGCGTCATGCTCCTCGCGGCGGTCCTCGGCGCGACCGCCACCTTCTGCGGGCTGCTGCTCTCGTGGCATCTGAGCACCGCGGCCGGCGCGACCGTCTCGGCCGTCGCGGTCAGCCTCTTCTTCCTGTCCCACCTGGCGTCCGGAGTCCGGCACCGACGCCGAGCGCGCCGCGCGGATCTCCCCGCCCGCGCCGCCGCGATCACCGTGCACGCCCCCACGTCCCGACCGAACGAAACCTGAGGCGATCTCCTTGCTCGTCCGAAGAAACGCCACTTCCCTGGTGCCGGCGCTTGTGGCCGTGGTCCTGCTGACCGCGGGCTGCGCGGGCCAGGACGACACCCGGAAAACCTCCGGGAGCCCCTCTCGCTCCGCCACCCCCCACGGCTACGTCGAAGGAGCCTCCGAGGCCGCCGAGCAGCAGTCCCGGCTTCTGCTCGGCGACCCCTCCACCGGAGACACCCGAGTACTGGACCTGATCACCGGCAAGGTCCACGACACCCCGCGCAGAACGGGTGTCACCGGACTCACCACGGACGGCCGCTTCGGCTACTTCCACGGCAAGGACGCCACACGCGTCCTCGACAGTGGTGCGTGGATGGTCGACCACGGAGACCATGTCCACTACTACAGCGCGAAGATCAAGGACGTCGGCAGCCTTCCGGGAGGCGCCGGTACCAGGATCCGCAGTGACGCCGGCGTGACCGTGGTGACCGAAGCGGACGGAAAGGCGGGTGTCCACCGCCGCGCCGAGCTGGAGAAGGGCAGGATCGGCAGCCCCGCCGCGCTTCCCGGCACCTACGCCGGAGCCGTGGTGCCGTACGCGGAGCACCTGATCGCACTCACGGAGGACGGGGACGGCCCCGCGAAGGTCGTCGTGCTCGACCGCGCGGGCAAGCGCGTCGCCTCACCCGAGGCCGGATGCGAGGACCCACGGAGCGATGCCGTCACCCGGCGCGGAATCGTCATCGGCTGCGCCGACGGCGCCCTGCTCGTCCGCGAGGACGAAGGAACCTTCACCGCCGAGAAGATCCCGTACGGCGAGGACGTGCCGAAGGCGGAGCGGGCCACGGAGTTCCGGCACCGCGCGGGCAGCACCACGCTCACCGCACCCGCGGGGAAGAAGGGCATCTGGGTCCTGGACGTCACCGAGCGCGCCTGGACGCGGGTGAAGACCGGCCCCGTCGTCGCCGCCAACACCGCGGGCGAGGGCTCCCCCCTGGTCGTCCTCGAGACCGACGGGGCCCTCCACGGCTACGACATATCCAGCGGCAAGGAGACCGCGGTCACCAAACCCCTGTTGAAGGACCTGCCCAAGGCCGCGGCCGGCGGGAGCGCGGCACCGGTGATCGAGGTCGACCGCAGCCGGGCCTACCTCAACGATTCCGCGGGCAAGCGCGTGTACGAGATCGACTACAACGACGGCCTCCGCGTCGCCCGCACCTTCGGCCTGGACGTCCGGCCGTCCCTGATGGTGGAGACGGGACGATGAGCGTGCGCACACGCACGGCGCGGGTCCGCGCCCTGCTGCTGACCCTCGTCAGCCTCTTCGTCGTCGCCGGTACGGTGACCGGCTGTACGAGCGGTGACGACCGGCCCCAGGTGGTGGTGACGACCAACATCCTCGGTGACATCACCCGCCAGATCGTCGGGGACGAGGCGGACGTCAGTGTCCTGATGAAGCCCAACGCCGACCCGCACTCCTTCGGACTCTCGGCCGTGCAGGCCGCCGAGCTGGAGAACGCCGACCTGGTCGTCTACAACGGGCTGGGGCTTGAGGAGAACGTACTGCGGCACGTCGCCGCCGCACGCGAGTCCGACGTGGCCACCTTCGCGGCCGGCGAGGCGGTGGACCCGCTCACCTTCCACACCGGGGAGGACGGCGGCCCCGCCGAGGAGGCCGGAGAGCCCGACCCGCACTTCTGGACCGACCCCGACCGGGTGCGCAAGGCCGCCGGTCTCATCGCCGACCAGGTCGTCGAGCACGTCGGAGGTGTCAGCGAGAAGGCCGTCCGAGACAACGCCGAACGCTACGACGGGCAACTCACCGACCTCACCGCCTCGATGGAGAAGTCCTTCGCGGCCATCCCCGAGGACCGCCGTGCCCTGGTGACCAACCACCACGTCTTCGGTTACCTCGCCGACCGCTTCGGCTTCCGGGTGATCGGCGCTGTCATCCCCAGCGGTACGACACTCGCCTCGCCCAGCTCCTCCGACTTGCGCTCCCTCACCGAGGCCATGGAGGACGCCGGGGTGCGCACCGTCTTCGCCGACTCCTCCCAGCCCACCCGGCTGGCCGAGGTGCTCCGCCAGGAGATGGGCGGCGACGTGGACGTCGTCGCGCTGTACTCCGAGTCGCTGACCGAGAAGGGCAAGGGCGCCGGCACCTACCTGGAAATGATGCGCGCCAACACCTCGGCCATGGCCGAGGGCCTCAGCCGCGACTGAACGATCCTTCCCCCGCGGTCCGGTGGACCGAGCGCCACCCGCCCCGCCCCGAACACCGCCCTGACAGGGCCGGAGAGGAAACACACGATGGACAAGTCGACACGCGCCAGAACACTCACGGGCACGGCTCTCGCCCTGGCGGCATCCATGGCACTGACCGCCTGCGGCGGCAAGGACGACGCCTCGTCCGAAGCCAAGCCGAAGCAGACAGCGGGCAGCGAAACCGCCGCCGTCAAGGACCCGTTGGTCGCCACCTTCGACGGTGGGATGTACGTCCTCGACGGCGAGAAGCTGACGCTGAAGAAGACGATCGAGCTGCCCGGTTTCAACCGCGTCAACCCCGCGGGCGACAAGGAGCACGTCGTCGTCTCCACCGACAGCGGCTTCCGGGTGTTCGACGCCGCCCGAGGCGCCTTCACGGACACCGAGTACAAGGGAGCCAAGCCCGGGCACGTCGTGCGGCACGCCGGCAAGACGGTCCTGTTCACCGACGGCACGGGTGAGGTGAACGTCCTCGACCCCGCCGCACTCGGCGACGGCACCGACCCGCGGACCCGTAAGTACACCTCCGCCGAGGCCCACCACGGTGTCGCCATCGAGCTGGCCAACGGTGAACTCCTCACCACCCTGGGCACCGAGGAGAAGCGCACCGGCGCCCTGGTCCTCGGCAAGAACGACAAGGAGATCGAACGCGCCGAGAACTGCCCCGGCGTGCACGGCGAGGCCGCCGCGAAGGACGAGGCGATCGCCGTCGGCTGTGAGGACGGCGTACTGGTCTACAAGGACGGCGAGTTCACCAAGATCGACGCCCCCGACGACTACGGACGCATCGGCAACCAGGCAGGCAGCGACGCCTCCCCGATCCTCCTTGGCGACTACAAGACCGACCCGGACGCGGAACTGGAGCGGCCCACCCGCATATCCCTGATCGACACCCGGAAGGCGAAGCTGCGCCTGGTCGACCTCGGCACCAGCTACTCCTTCCGCTCGCTCGCCCGCGGTCCGCACGGTGAGGCGCTCGTCCTCGGCACCAACGGCACCCTCCACGTCATCGACCCGAAGTCCGGCAAGGTGGTGAGGAAGATCGACGCGGTGGACGACTGGCAGGAGCCGCTGGACTGGCAGCAGCCCAGGCCCACCCTCTTCGTCCGTGACCACACGGCGTACGTCTCCGAGCCCGGCAAGCGCCGACTGCACGCCTTCGACCTGGACTCGGGCAAGAAGATCACGTCCGTGACCCTCCCGAAGAGCACCAACGAACTGTCCGGCGTCGTGGCCGGCCACTGACCGGCCCGGTGATGTGAGGGAGCATGATCCATGCCGGGGTGGCGGAAAATTGGTAGGGGGGACCGCCGGAAACCGGGTACTGTCTTGGTCATGTTCTTCCAGACGCAGATTTACGAGTGAGAGCGTGATGGGCCCCTGCTGACGTCCCTCGACGTCGCCGTGCCCGTCCCCCACCGATGAATCCGTAGATCGCTCCACTTCACATCATTCCGGGAGAACCCGTGAGCAAGAACATCAACAACCCCGTGGGCATGGGCGGCGGCAAGCGCAAGAAGCTGTCCCGCGCCGAGCGCCAGAACAACGGCCCGCACCGCAACCTCGACCGCAAGAGTGCCGCCGACCAGAAGGCGGAGCTGGTGCGCAAGATGCGCGAGAAGGTGGGCGCGGCCGACGACGCCGGGCAGGCCGGCGACGACGACACCGCACAGAGCTGACGCACCGCCGCCGTGAGGCGGCACCGCACGAGGCAGGGCCCGGACCGCGACATGCGGTCCGGGCCCTGTGCCGTACCGGGCACGCCGGCGCTATCGGCGGATGACCGAGCGGATCCAGGAGAGCTGCTGGGAGACCTCCCCGGCCTGGGCGCTCTTCTCCCGGTCGGAGCCGTTGAAGACGCCGACGAGGGTTTCGGTGCCACGCGGGCCGACGGTCATCACCGGGCCTCCGGAGTCGCCCCCGGCGGGAATCCCGGACACCTTCTTCATGCAGAAGTCGGGGCCGCCCGGCGCGGTGTGGCCCGCGCACAGCGGGTCGTTCTGCCGTACGACCTTCAGCTTCGACTGCTTGAGCACGGGAGACTGGCAGGCGCTCTCGTCCGTGGTGCAGGTGGCGCCCCACCCGTACTGCCGCACGGTCTGGCCGGTCTTGACGCCGACCGTGGACAGGCGCGCCGTGCGGACGTTCATCGGCGGGACCTTGACGAGCATCATGTCGGCGTGCGCGCTGCCCACGCGCTTGCCGCGCAGCGGGCGGACCGTGGTGCCCCTGCGCATGTCGAGCTTGCCGACCCGGAAGGAGATCCGCCTGTCGGCGACCGGCTGCGCCTGCTCGTAGAAGCAGTGCGATGCGGTGAGGATCCACTGGCGGCCGACCGCTGTGCCGGTGCACGCCGGTTTGCCGTCGACGAGCATACGTACCGCCCACGGGGCGTAGGTGCTCTTCGACCCGCCGATGACGGCCGAGGCCGGAGTGGACGTGATCACCGAGCCCGCGACCAGCGCCAGGGCGGTCAGCAGCAGTACGTGAACGCGACGCATCATGCAGAAAGCTCCTCTCATAGGGGTACAGCCGTACAGCTAGTGAGAGACCCCGCTGAGCGAAAGCGTTCCGCACGAGCCCCACGACATCGGGACCGTGAACGGCCGGTTTCCGGACACTCGGGCCCGGAACACTCAGGCCCGGCCGCCGTCACCCGCCAAGCCGGCCCGGTACGCCAGGACCACCGCCTGGACGCGGTCACGGAGGTCCAGTTTGGTGAGGATGCGGGAGACGTAGGTCTTCACCGTCTCGGGGCTTATGACCAGCTCGGCGGCTATCTCCGCGTTCGACAGGCCCTCGCTGATCAGGAGGAGGACCTCGTGCTCGCGGCCGGTGAGGGCTTTGAGGCGTTCACGCTCGGGGGACGCGGGAGCGGTGGCGGGGCGCAGATGCGCGGCGTGACGGCCGATCAGGGCGCGGGTGACGGCGGGGGCCAGCAGCGACTCACCGCGGGCGACGGTGCGCACCGCGTTGATCAGCTCGGGCGGTGCGGCGTCCTTCAGCAGGAAGCCGCTGGCGCCGGCCCGCAGGGCCTCGTACACGTACTCGCCGACGTTGAAGGTGGTGACCACCAGGATCTTCGCGGGGCTGCGTGAAGCGGGTCCTGCCAGGTGGCGCGTGGCCTCGATCCCGTCGAGCAGGGGCATGCGGATGTCCATGACGACGACGTCCGGCTTCAGCTCCTCCGCACTGCGAACCGCCGCCCGGCCGTCCGCGGCCTCCCCCACGACCTCCATGTCGGGCTGGGCGGAGAGGATCGTGACGAAGCCGGCGCGTACGAGGGCCTGGTCCTCGCAGATCAGCACCCTGATCGCAGCGGGCGGAACACTCATGCCGTACCTCCTGTGGGGATGCGCGCGTGTACACGGAAGCCGCCCTCCGGGCGGAAACCCGCCGCGAACTCGCCGCCCAGCATCTCCACCCGTTCCCTCAGCCCGGTCAGGCCCCGGCCTCCCGAGACGTGCGGGCCGTTGTCGCGGAGGGCGGTGGACCCGGTGGTGTCGTCCGCGGTCCCCGCGGTGGTCACCTCGACCTCCGTCCAGTCGGAGGTGTGCGCGAGCCGAACCAGTGTCTGGTGGCCCGCGGCGTACTTCACGGCGTTCGTGAGGGATTCCTGCACGATGCGGTAGGCCGCGAGCCGGGCGCCGACGGCCGTGGTCGGCTGCTGCCCTTCCTCGATCAGCTCGATGGGCTGCCCGCCGGCTCGTGTCTGCTCCACCAGCTCAGGCACCTGGCCCGGCATCGGGGTCCGCCCCTGGGGCCCCGCTTCGCCGGTCGCCTCCAGCACGCCGAGCAGGAAACGGAGTTCGGCCAGTGCGCGGCGGCCGGTGCCGTTGATGGCGCCGAGGGCCTCGCCCAGCCGGTCCGGTGAGTCGGTGAGGTACTGGGCCGCGCCCGCCTGCACCACCATCGCCGTCACGTGGTGGGTCACCACGTCGTGCAGTTCCCGCGCCATGCGGCTGCGTTCCGCGGCGATGGCGACCTGCGCGGACAGGTGCCGGCGCGCTGCCTCCTGCCGCCGCTGCCTGCGGACCAGGGCGCCGAGGCCCCACGTCACGACCAGAACCATGTAGTAGAGCAGGCAGTCGATCAGACCGGCGGGGGAGTCCAGCTGGTGCAGGGCGACGCAGAAGAGTACGTATCCGCCCGTCGCCGCCAGTGGTACGGCCCGCCGGTGGCGGACCAGGTGGGCACCCACGGAGTACAGCGCGACGTACAGCCCCAGACTGCCGAAGGTCGGGGGGCAGGCGAGGCACTGGTGGACCGCGAACGACGTGCCCGCCACCGCGAGGCAGGCGGCCGGCCACCGGGTCCGCACCGCGATCGGCAGGGTCTGCCCCAGGGTCAGCAGCACGCTCGCGGCGGAGGCGCCGTGAACGGGCAGGTCGCCGAATTGCGCCCCGATCAGTGACATCGGCGAGGTGAACGACAGCACCGTGAACACGAGCGCGAGCTCGCGGTCCTTGGCGGCCGCGGGGCGCCCTTCCCACCACCGCGACAGCAGACGCAGCCGGGCGGTCGCGGCGGCCGGCAGGCTCGCGGAGTTCTGCCGGGCCCGCGGCGCGGAACCCGGTGGTTCACGAACTGTTCGGTCTTCCATCATCACTCATGATTATTCATGAGTGATCACATAGGAACCGCCCGGTGGCGGCCGAGGGTCAGGACGATGCGGGGACGCGCGTGGAGCGGAGCTGGTGGCGGGTGTAGAGGCGGCCCCGGCGCCGGGCGATGCGCAGGAACACGACGGTGGGTACGGCGCAGACGAGGATGGCGAAGACGCTGGCTTCCGGGCCGAAGTCGCCTCCGGTGATGGCGGTGGGACCGGAGAGCACGCCGCGGAGCAGACCGTCCGGCGAGTCCTCGTTGCCGGAGACCGTGACGCCGAAGATGCCGCCGAGGGCGAAGTTCCAGCCGAAGTGCAGGCCGATCGGGAGCCACAGGGTGCGGGTCGCCGCGTAGGCGGCACCGAGCATGAGGCCCGCCTCGATGGCGATGGCCAGCGCGCCCCATACGGTGGCACCGGAGTTGAACAGGTGCAGGGTCCCGAACAGCAGCCCCGAGAGGGCCAGCGCGCCCCTGGTGCCGGTGAGTTCCTCCAGGAGGCGGAAGACGATGCCGCGGAAGAGGAGTTCCTCGATGACCGCGACCCCCGCGGTCATCCCGAGAACCGTCACCAGGCCGCTGACGGAGACCCCGCCCTTCGTGCTGTAGCCGCCGCACAGGACGATCAGGACGAACGTCGCGGCGAAGAGTCCGAGGCCGGTACAGATGCCGGTGCGCAGGCCGGACTTGGCCCCGGCGGTTTCGAGTTCGAACGCGGGGCGCTGTTCGAGGACGCGTACCGCGGCCGCGTAGACGCTCAGGCCGATCAGGACGGACACCGCGCCGAACAGCAGGGACAGCACCGGATTGTCGCCCGCCAGGCTCCTCGTCCCCGCGGAGAGCGCTGTCACCAGGAGGAAGAGCACCGCCATCGCCGCCAGCCGTACCCCGGCCGGCCACACCCGGCGGGTCGGTTCGAACGGGGCCTGCGAGAACTGCCGCCTCACCCATTGCGCTGCCCGCGTGCTCCGGAGCGACATGGTGTTTCCTCCACTGTTGACCGGCGGCCCGGCCGCCCCTGCATCGAACGGAACGCTACGAGCCGCAGCCCCTCGCAACGTCCCCCCGCAGTGGACAATCGCTGTAGCTCGCACGGGGGACGGCCCGCGACAGCCCGCGTCGACGGCGCAACCTCCCCGCCCGGCACGGTCATGCGTTTTCCCGGGTCAGCACATCGAGCACGCCGGGTCGCTGCCCATGCCGGTGCCGGACCACACCGACTGTGGCGTGGTGGCCTTCGCCGCGCAGCCCCGCGCGTCCGAGGAATCCGTCGACCTTGCGCCGTGGAGGGTGCCGGTGATGCCTCCCGGTGGCTCACCTCGCTGCCCGAGTCGCGCAGACGAGTGAGGTTCGGTCCGCCGGGCATCGTCGTCGTAGGAGACCTCGCGGAAGGTACGGGTGGCGGGCGACTCCGGAGCAGACCGGCTGCGCTGCCCGATCGGGCGTGAGGCGGTCGGCGAGGTCCGCGATCGTCGTACGCACCGCCGTCGCCTCCAGACGGACCGTCTTGGCCAGTGCGGAGGCCCCTCCTGAGTCAACGGCGTGCGGGCCTTCTCAGATCCCCTGAAGGGCCCGGCGAAGCCGTTCTTCCAGGGCCGACTGCGCTGCTTGCCATTTCTGCGCGCCTTGCATGATTTCAGGAACGAGAGGCAACTTGCCCGTCTGCGTCCAGGACGTCTCGAGAGACCCCATATCGATGCCACGCCCGGCAAGCTCCTGGCGTTCCTCCTCCGCCCCGCGGCGACCTTCGGCCAGGACGCGGTCGATCTCCATCAGCCCCTCAAGGAACTGCTGTGCCAGAAGACGCTCCTCGTCCTCCAGTACCTCACCATGCTGGATCAGGAAAGTGTTGATCCTCGGCACCTCGGCGCGCAGGTCCTGGCTTCCCGTACTCCGCCGTGACTGGATCTCGAGTTCACGGAGACTGCTGATCAGTTCCTGCAAGGCTTCCAGCCGCCGCTGGGAGTACGGTGCTCGTGCCGTACGACGCTGCTCGGATTGCTCCATTTCCAGGCGCGCCAGCTCGTTTGCGGCTTGTCGCCGCTCCCCGCGCCTCCATTGGACATAACCAACGATCGCGACAAACACCGTAGCGCCCACAGGAAGTGCCGTCGTCAGTAGCTCCACAGGGCCAGTGTCATGGGAGCGCCGCTTGCTTGACCAGTGACTGTCGCCGGCGATCGGGGCCGGCGGCTTCAAGGCAACTGCATTGCCGCCGTCTTCCCCCGGCTGCACCCTGCGGATGTGAGAAGTACTGCCTGAAGTCCCGGGAGCCAGACCTGACGGTTGTCCACCTGCGTTAAGGTCGTGCCCCGGTTTTCCAAGGACTTCGCGCTGCTCGAAGGCGCGGTGGAGGAGATGCGCCGCTACGAGGGCCCTGGGTGTTGCGCCGGCCACGGGATCCACTACTGCCTCGGTGCCCCGCTGGCCCGTATGGAAGGCACCATCGCCATCCGCGGTCTGCTGGAACGCGTCCCGGGCCTGGCCCTCGACGTGGAAAAGGACGCCCTGGGCTGGCTGCCCGGCACGTTGCTGCGCGGAGTGCGCGCGCTTCCGGTCCGCTGGTAGCTCAAGGCCGGCAGACCCCGGCCCGCGGGGCTGGGACGGACGGGCAGACCCCGGCCCGCGGGGCTGGGACCGGCAGAGCTTCGGCCCCGCCGGTCCTAGCCGCTCACGGCACCTTGCGCCGCAGCACGATCTCGCCCTCGTCCATCTCCCCGGTCTCCTCGAAATCGCTCGCGCGGTAGAATTTGAGGGCCTTCACGTTCTCCGGCTCGACGCTCAACTGCACGGTGTCGACGTGGCGTTCCCGCACGATCCAGTCGAGCGCGGCGGCCAGTGCCCGCCGTCCGATGCCCTGTCCCTGAAAAGCACGGTCGATCATGAAGCGGACGATGCAGTGTCCCTTGTCGGGCGCTTCCTCGTCGATCGGATGGAAGAGGACGAACCCGACGAGGTCGTCGCCGCGGTAGACGGCCTTGGCCTCGGCCTGGGGATAGACGTAGGCGAGGACCAGCGAGTCGCTGTTGGAGGCGACGAACTCCGTCTGCTCCGGATGGACCTGGAGCGCGAGGCACTCCTTGTAGTTGTCCGGTGTGACAGGACGCAGTTCGACTTCACCGGACATGGTGGTCACCCCACTCCCCATGAGGGCCGGGCACGGGGGAGGGACGGCACCGGCTCTTCGGTGATGAGCGGCAGTCGGCCCGATCGCATGACGGCAACGCTCTCATGGACCGAGGGACCGAGGGACCGAGGCCGTGGGGGCCCCGACGGGCTCTCCCAGCGCTCGCGCGACGACCTCGGCACAGGGGATGTCCTGGTGCTCGTAGGCCGCCACCGACTCCTGCCGCACCTCGTGGCCAGACAGCCGAACATCTTCTTGTGCTCGCTGGTGGGGCGGTTGGGTGCGGGAATGGACAGGACGGTGCCGCTCGGCAGCCGCCAGTACAGCCGCTCGCTGCGGTCGGCGGACGCCGCGGCGCCGGAGTTCGCGGGCGTCCGCAGATGGGTTCTGAGGTCGATGTCCGCCCCGGATCTGTGTGAGCGGTGGTTGGCTCGTTATCCGCGGATTTCGTTGGTGAATGCGTATGGTCCGACGGACGTGGTCCGTTACCTCCCGGACGGGCAGATCGAGTTCCTGGGCCGCCGTGACCACCAGGTCAAGATCCGCGGGCAGCGCACCGAACCGGGCGAGGTCGAGTCGGCCCTGCGCGGGGCCGAAGGCGTGGCGGACGCGGTGGCGGTAGAGGACCATCTGGGCCAGGCCCGCCTGGCCGGCTACGTGACCGGCCGCGTGGACACGGACACGGTGCGCGCCGCCGTTGGGACCGTCCTGCCGGATGCGGGAGAGCCGGATACGGCGGTACTACGGACTCGTGGACGCGGGGGACGTGCCCGGCCCGGTGAACCTGTTCGACGAGGACGCGGTCTATCGGAGGCCGGGATACGAGCGCCTCGTCGGCCATGCCGGTCTCGAACGGTTCTACCGTGAGCACCGCGTCATCAAGGAGGGGCGGCACACCGTGACCACCCTGGTGCTGCGCGGCACCCATGGTGCGATGCATGTCGTATCCGGGGCGGATGCGCAGAAGCAGGCTCAGACTCGGTCGACTTCCCCCGGCTGTGTGAGATTTTGTGAGACGTGAGAGGGTCTTGGGCGTGAGTGAGACACCGAAGAACACCCTGCAATACCGCTTTGACGGGCCAGAAGACGCTCCGGTCCTGATCTTGGGTGCCTCACTCGGTACCACATGGCACATGTGGGACCGCCAGGTCCCCGAGCTGACCCGGCAGTGGCGGGTGTTCCGCTTCGACATGCCCGGGCACGGCGGGGCGCCCGCGCACCCCTGTCCGTCCGTCGGCGAGCTCGCCGAGCGGCTGCTCGCCACGCTGGACGAGCTGGGTGTGCGGCGGTTCGGATACGCGGGGTGCGCCTTCGGCGGCGCCATCGGTGCCGAGCTCGCGCTGCGGCACCCGGAGCGCGTCGCCTCGCTGGCGCTGATCGCCGCGTCGCCGCGGTTCGGCACCGCCGACGAGTTCCGCCAGCGCGGGGTGATCGTGCGCAGCAACGGCCTCGACCCCATAGCCCGCTCCGCCCCCGAGCGCTGGTTCACGCCCGGCTTCGTCGCCGCGCAGCCCGCGATCACAGACTGGGCCGTGCAGATGGTGCGCACCACCGACCCGGGGTGCTACATCGCCGCCTGCGAGGCCCTCGCCGCCTTCGACATCCGGGCCGAGCTGGGCAGCATCGGCGTGCCCACCCTCGTGCTCGTGGGCTCCGAGGACCAGGTCACCGGGCAGGGTGAGGCGCGCACGCTCGTCGCCGGCGTCCCCGACGCCCGGCTCGCCGTCGTGCCCGGCGCCTCGCACCTGGCCCCCGTCGAGCAGCCCGCCGCCGTCACCGACCTCCTCGTACGCCACTTCTCCACCGCCTGGCAGGACACCCAGACGGCGATCATCGCGCCCCCCGTCAAGCCCGTCATCGCCCCGCAGGCAGCCGCCCCCATGGCCGCGATCGCCCCCGCCGAACAGCCCGAGGCCGTGCCCGGCGCCGGCAGGCCCGACCCGCACGAGGCGGGCATCAAGGTCCGCCGCGAGGTGCTCGGCGACGCCCACGTGGACCACGCCCTGGCCGCCGCCGACGACTTCTCCGGCGACTTCCAGGAGCTCATCACGCGCTACGCCTGGGGCGAGGTCTGGAACCGCCCCGGCCTCGACCGCCGTTCCCGGAGCTGCGTCACCCTCACCGCGCTCGTCGCCGGCGGGCATCTGGAGGAGCTGGCCTTCCACACCCGGGCCGCCCTGCGCAACGGCCTCACCCCGGCCGAGATCAAGGAAGTGCTGCTCCAGGCCGCCATCTACTGCGGCGTCCCCGCGGCGAACTCCGCCTTCAAGGTCGCCCAGGCCGTGATCCGCGAGGAAACCACGCCACAGGAGTAGCAGGATGGAGGGATGAACGGCATCGCTACTCCCTCGGACCCGCAGCACCTGCCCGCGCGCGGCGAGCGCATCACCCTCACGAAGAAGTCCCACGCGTGCGTGCGTCTCGAAAAGGACGGACGCACCCTGGTCATCGACCCGGGCGGCTTCAGCGAGGAGGACGCGGCGCTCGGCGCCGACGCCGTCCTCGTCACCCACGAGCACCCCGACCACTTCGACGAGGGCCGGCTGCGCGCCGGCCTGGAGGCGAACCCCGCCGCCGAGATCTGGACCCTGAGGTCGGTCGCCGACCAGATCTCGGCCGCCTTCCCCGGGCGCGTCCACACCGTCGGACACGGTGACACCTTCACGGCGGCCGGGTTCGACATCCAGGTCCACGGCGAGCTGCACGCCGTGATCCACCCGGACATCCCGCGCATCACCAACGTGGGGTACCTCGTCGACGGCTCGGTCTTCCACCCCGGCGACGCCCTGACCGTCCCCGAGCAGCCGGTGGAGACGCTGATGCTGCCCGTCATGGCGCCCTGGAACAAGATCTCCGAGGTCATCGAGTACGTACGGGAGGTCAAGCCGCGGCGCGCCTACGACATCCACGACGCGCTCCTCACCGACCTCGCCCGGCCGATCTACGACGGTCAGATCGGGTCGCTCGGCGGCGCCGAACACGTGCGGCTGGCCCCGGGGGAGACCGCCGACCTCTGACCGCCGGAGCGGACCGCCGACCCCTGGCTGTCAGTGGTGCCGGGTAGGTTGTGGGGCATGCGCATTGCGACCTGGAACGTGAACTCGATCACCGCTCGGCTGCCGAGACTCCTCGCCTGGCTGGAGGCCACCGGCACGGATGTCGTGTGCATACAGGAGACCAAGACGACGGCCGAGCAGTTCCCCGCCGACGAGCTCCGCGAGCTGGGATACGAGTCGGCGGTGAACGCGACAGGCCGGTGGAACGGCGTGGCGCTGGTCTCCAAGGTCGGCCTGGAGGACGTCGTCAAGGGCCTGCCGGCCGACCCCGGGTACGACGGGGTGCAGGAGCCCCGCGCGATCTCCGCGACCTGCGGCCCGGTCCGCCTCTGGTCGGTGTATGTGCCGAACGGCCGCGAGGTCGACCACGCGCACTTCGCGTACAAACTGCAGTGGTTCGAGGCCCTGAAGGCCGCCGTCGCCGGGGACGCGGGAGGTTCCCGCCCCTTCGCCGTCCTCGGTGACTACAACGTCGCGCCGACCGACGACGACGTGTGGGACCCCTCGCTCTTCGTGGACTCCACGCACGTCACCCCGGCCGAGCGCGCCGCCCTCGCTGAGCTGCGCGGGACGGGCCTGACGGACATCGTGCCGCGCCCCCTGAAGTACGACCAGCCGTTCACGTACTGGGACTACCGCCAGCTCGGCTTCCCGAAGAACAGAGGCATGCGCATCGACCTCGTCTACGGAAACGAGCCCTTCGCCAAGGCCGTCACCGACTCCTATGTGGACCGCGAGGAGCGCAAGGGCAAGGGCGCGTCCGACCACGCGCCGGTCGTGGTGGATCTGGACGTCTGAGCCGCCGGGGGCCTCGGGGCCTTGGGACCTCGGGGCCCCCGGCGGCCTCGGGTGCGTCAGGTGAGCCGGTGGCTCAGGGCTCCAGTTTCCGCAGGTCGACGGAGTTCGCGAGCGCTGCGAGCCCCGCGTCCCCGGGGTGCAGATGGTCCCCGCTGTCGTAGGCGGGCAGGATGCGCTCGGGGTGCGCGGGGTCGCGGAGCACCGCGTCGAAGTCGAGCACGGCGTCGAAGTCCCCGCTCTCGCGGATGTACGTGTTGACCGCCTCCCGCTGGGTGTCCGCCGCGGCCGTGCACAGGGACTCTCCCTCGCAGGGCGCGATCGTGGCCGCCACGACGTGGAGGTCACGGGCGTGGGCGCGGTCGGCGATCTTCCGCAGGCCCGCGATCACCTCGTCCGCCGAGGCGCCCCAGCGCACGTCGTTGACGCCCTCGAAGACGACGACCGTGCGCGCCGAGGTCTGCGCGAAGACGTCGCGGTCCAGGCGGTGCAGGGCGCTCACACCGCCGGTGTCGGCGGAGACTCCGTCGCCGGGGTAGCGGTCGGCGACGACGCGGTTGGCCGAGATGCCGTGGTTGAGGACGCCGTAGCGCGGCACGTCGGACTGGTTCAGGATGCGGGTCGCGAGGACGTTGGGCCAGCGGTGGTTGGCGTCCCGCGTCGAGCGGACGCCGTCGGTGATCGAGTCGCCGAGCAGCACCACCGATCCGGGGCCGCCGCTCACGTCGACGCCGGTGAGCAGCGGCCACGTCGTGATCGTCGAGGAGTACGCCGCCGGGGAGCCGTCAGCCGCGTGGTCGCCGGGGGAGCTGACGTACGAGCGCTGTATGGCCTGGCTGTGCACGGGCGCCGTCGTCACCTGGCCCGGCAGGTGGAAGCTGACCAGCAGATTGCTGTCGGCGGGGACGTCGAAGTCGAGCGGGTCGCTGTACGCCTGGGCGCCCGCCGGGATCTCGGTGCCCGTCCGGCCGCCCCGGAAGGTCAGCCGCCGCGGCTCACCCCGGGCCTCGGCCCCGGCCTCCTGCACCGCCACGGTGGCGCTGCCGATCCTGACCGGGGCCGCCGCGAAGGTGTTGTCGAGGCGGACGCGCACCCGGGGCCCGCCCGTGCTGGTGTGTACGACGAGACGTACCGTCCGGTCGCTCCAGTCCCCGACCGTCGTGTACCCGGCAGTCGAAGCGGCCCAGCTTCCCGTCCACCCCTTGGCCGGTGACCGTACCGACAGGGCGAAGACATGCAGGTCCGTGGCGCTCCGGTCACGCGGCAGGACCACCGAGGCGACCTCGCGCCCATGGGCCAGCGGCACGGTGACCACATACAGCTTGGCCTTCTCGGCGAGCTGCCCGTCGGGCGTGTTGATGTGCGGCAGGGCCACGGACTTCGTGGCGAGCGGGCCGGAGCGCCAGTCCGGCGCGGTGAGCCGGTAGCTGCCGCGCGAGCCGTCCCGGTAGCGGATCGTCCCGGTGCCGCTCGCCTCGCCGCCGGTCCCGGCGACCAGGAAGGCCAGGGCGTCCCCACGGCCGTGCACCCGTACCGACTGGCCGTCGGCGACCACGTTGTCCCGCTCGCCGGGGCCGCTGCGGGGGAAGTCCAGACGTGCCCCGTCGACGCCGAGGGAGCGCCCCGGGGTCCAGCCCGCCGCCGCCAGGTCCCGCGCGGACAGCGAGCCGCCCGCCCCGTCGAAGTCCGCTTCGCCGGGACGGGCGTCGTCGCTGACCGCTCGGTTGTCGAAGAGCCGCTCCAGGGGGAGCGGCCGGGGTCTGTGCGGGGCCGTGGCCTCGGCGGAGGCCACGGGGACGATGCCGGAGAGGAGGGCGGCCACGACGGCCGCTCCCCAGATACGTCGGCGCACGACGGACCCCTCCCATGTCGGGTGGTTCCTGCCGGGTGGCAGGAGCCGGTGATGACAGATGCGCCATGAAGCTAAAGAGGCGTCAGAGGCGCGTCAATGAGTGGCGCGTGAACACGACGCGAACTCACCTGTACGGGCCGGGTATTCAGGGAAGTGGCCGGGTATCCGGGGCAGTGAACCGAGCCCCACGCCCCAAGGAGAGCCCCGCCCCGAGGAGAGCCCCGCCCCGAGGAGAGCCCCGCCCCGCGGAACCCGCCGCCCCGAGCCACGGCGGTCTCACCGCTCCGCCGACACCAGCCCCGTCTCGTACGCGAGGATCACCAGTTGGACGCGGTCCCTGGCGTTCAGCTTTGCCAGGAGGCGGGTCAGGTAGGTCTTCGCGGTGGCGACGCTGAGGCAGAGCTCCTCGGCTATCTCGGTGTTGGAGAGGCCGCGGCCCACCAGGGTCAGCACCTCGCGCTCACGGCCGGTGATGCCCTCGATCGTGACCTCGCGCGGCGGCTCGGCATCGGGGCGGCCCGCGAACTCCTTGATCAGCCTGCGGGTGACGCTCGGGGCGATCAGGCCGTCCCCGGAGGCGACGACGCGGACCGCCGCGAGGATGTCGTCCAGGGCCATGTCCTTGACGAGGAACCCGGCGGCGCCGGCGCGCAGCGCCCCGTATACGTAGTCATCGTCGTCGAACGTGGTCAGGACGACGACATGCGCGGGCGACGGGCCCGTCGTGATGAGCCGGGTGGCCTCGATGCCGTCCATGCCGGGCATGCGGATGTCCATCACGACGACGTCCGGGCGCAGTTCCCCGCAGCGGCGGACCGCCTCGTCACCCGATGACGCCTCCCCCACGACCTCGATGTCGGGGGCGTCGGTGATGACCATGCCCAGGGCCGTACGGACCAGCGGCTGGTCGTCGACGAGCAGTACACGGACCGTCATCGCGCACCCGCCGGGGCCGGCAGCGGCAGCCGGGCCGTCACGCGGAAGCCGCCCTCGGGGCGCGGCGCGGCCGTGAGATCGCCGTGCAGGAGCGCCACGCGCTCACCCATGCCGACCAGGCCGTACCCGGAGTCGTGCGGCGGAACGGCCGTGCCACGGCCCTCGTCCTCGATGCCGATGATGATCTCCTCGTCCCGGTACTCCACGGTCACGGTGCAGGAGCCGGTGCCCGCGTGCCGCACCACGTTGGTGACGGACTCCTGGACGATACGGAACGCCGACAGGTCTATGTCCGCGGGCAGCGCCCGGCGTTCGCCCCGCCACCGCACGTCCACGCGGACCCCGGCGGCCGTCGTCACCGCGGCGAGCCGGTCGACGTCCGCGAGCCCGGCCGCCGGTTCGAGCGGCACGGCCTCATGCCCGTCACCGGGGCGGCGGCTCAGCGGCACACCGCCCCCTGCCGCACCGCACCGTGCCGCACCACCCTGTGCCGCACCGCCCGCCGCCGTGCCGTCCCGCGTCGTCCCACCCGCGTCACTCTCCCGCAGCGCCCCGAGAAGCCGCCGCAGCCCCGCCAGGGTCTCCCGGCCCGCGGTCTCCACCGCGACCATCGCCTCGCGCGCCCTGGCCGGCTGGGTCTCCGCGACCCGGGCCGCCGCACCCGCCTGGAGGGCGATGATGCCGATGCTGTGCGCGACCGTGTCGTGCATCTCGCGGGCGATCCGCAGCCGCTCGGCGGTGATGGCCTGCGCCGTGGCCTGGGCGCGCAGCCGCTCGGTGTACGCGTGGGTCCGCCGCACCGAGTCCCCGAGCAGCCAGGCCACGGCGACGAGCAGGCTGTACGTCTGCCAGCCCGACCAGCTGCTCTCGATGGAGTGGGGGAGCCGGAAGGGCAGCCCGAGCGCCTGCCGCAGCAGAGCGAAGCCGGGCAGGGCGCAGAGCGCGAGGGTGAAGGCGGCGGCGCGCGCCCGTGCGCCCCGGGTGGCCACGATGAAGCCCAGAGCTATGTCCACGGCCGCGTACTGCGGGAAGGTGATGACGACCTCGCCGATCGCCAGCGTCGCCGCGTACGAGCAGACGATCAGCAGCGTGAGGGCCGTCAGCGGTCTGCGGCGCATTATGCGGCCCGCGCAGAGGACCGTGCCCAGGGCGGCGGCGATGAGCAGCCAGTCCCAGGGGGTGGGCCCGGGGAAAGAGCTGGTCGGCATGAGCGGGAGGCCGTAATACGCACGCGCGGCGACGGCCATGCCCATGCACCAGGACACGGCGGCCCACGCGCCCGGCGACGCGTACTTGACCAGGGTGTTCGGCGACGAGGCGGACATGCGGTGATCGTAGCCATGGAGACACCGAGAGGCATCGGGCCTGGGGTGTACAACCACGGTCGACACCCGTCGCCGCCAAGTGTCAGCGCAGGTCCGACGACCCGCGGGGCGGCGCGCGGCAGAGTGATAACCGTGATCGAAGTCCATGAACTGACGAAGTGTTACGGCGCCACGACCGCGGTGCGGAGCCTCGGTTTCCGGGTGCGCCCGGGCCTGGTGACGGGCTTTCTGGGGCCTAACGGCGCCGGGAAGTCCACCACCCTGCGCCTGATCCTCGGCCTGCACGCGCCCACCAGTGGGCGGGTCACCGTCGATGGGCGGCCGTTCCGTGCCCGGCCGCGCGGCCTGCGCCACGTCGGCGCGCTGCTCGACGCGGGTGACGTGCACGGCGGCCATACGGCGAGGACCCACCTGCGCGTCCTCGCCCGTGGCAACGGCATACCGCGCGCGAGGGTCGAGGAGGTCCTCGCGGAGGTCGGCCTCGCGGAGGCGGCCCGCCGGCGTATCGGCGGCTTCTCGCTCGGCATGCGCCAGCGCCTGGGCATCGCCGCGGCCCTGCTCGGCGACCCGCCTGTGCTCCTTTTCGACGAGCCGCTGAACGGCCTCGACCCGGAGGGCGTGCGCTGGGTCCGCGGTCTCTTCGGGCGCCTCGCGGCCGAGGGCCGGACCGTGTTCGTCTCCAGCCACCTCATGTCGGAGATGGAGCACACCGCCGACGAGCTGGTGGTGATCGGCCGGGGCGAGCTGATCGCCGCCGAGAGCCTCGCCGCGTTCGCCGCCCGCGCGGGCCGCGGCGTCGTGGCCGTGCGGACACCGGACGCGGCCGTCCTGACGCCGCCGCTGACCGCGCAGGGCGCCTCGGTCGTGCCGGACGACGACGGAAGACTGCTGGTCAGCGGCCTCGACGCGGCTCACGTCGGCGAACTGGCCCTGCGCCATGGTGTGTTGCTGCACGAGCTGACCACCCGTACGCCCTCTCTGGAAGAGGCCTTCATGGAACTGACCGCCGACGACGTCGAGTACGCGGCAGGAGAGGCCCGGTGACCCCCGTCGCGGCCGACACCGGCCGTCCGCCCCGTAAGGCACCCGCGGCGGAAGAGCCGGGCCCGGTCCGGGGCCCCCGGTTCACCGACCTGGTCGCCGCCGAGTGGCTGAAGTTCCGGTCGCTGCGTTCGACCGCCTGGGCGCTGGTGGCCACCGTGCTCGCCGTCCTCGCCTTCAACGCGGGGACCGCGTACGACACGTACCGCTACTGGAGGGAGAACGACGCGGGCGACCGTGCCCGTTTCGTCCGGGACGGGATTCCGCTCCAGGAGGCCTTCAACGCCAACGCGATGCTGGTCATGATGCTCGCGGCCGGGGCCCTCGGCGCCCTCGCGGTGGCGGGGGAGTACCGGACCGGGCTGATCCGTACGACGTTCGCGGCCATACCGGCCCGGCGTGCGCTGCTGTCCGCGAAAGTCCTGGTGGTCACCGCGGCCACGACCCTCCTCGGCGCGGTCGCCGCGGGCCTCTCCTTCTGGCTGACCCAGGCGATCCTGGACGGGCGGGGCGTCGGCGTCCCGATCGGCCACCCGGGTGCGTGGCGGCTCGTCGTCGCCTCCGCGCTGCTCGCGCCGGTCTCGGCGCTGACCGGCATGGCGCTCGGTGCCCTCCTGCGGCACGTGGGCACCACCATGGCCGCCGTCTTCGTGCTGCTGCTCCTGCTGCCGGGGGCGCTCGGCGACGACCGCCGCTGGACGGCCGTCGTCGGCCACGCCACGCCGTACCAGGCCTGGCTGCGGCTGGCCGAGGCCGGTGAGGTGACCGCCCGCTATCCCTGGACGGCCGCGGGGGCGTGGACGGCCCTGGCCCTCTGGTCGCTCGCCGCGGCGGTCCTGACCGTGTGGACCGTGGACCGCCGCGACCTGTGACGTCCAGGACCCACCCCCCCCAGGGCCCCCGGGTCGCCCACCAGGGCAGGTGATCCGCCCGATTCCGTGATCGACTGATGCCAGGTACATTCTTGGACATACGCATGGCCGGACTGGCGAGAAGACGGACAGGCGGACAGACGGACATTCGGATTGGCGGACGGACGACGGACGGGCTGGCGGACAGGCGGTGGTGCGCGCTCGGCCGCGCACCCGGCGGGTGTCATCGACGGAGAGGCCGACCATGAACATCCCGTTCCTCGACAAGTGGCGCAGGCGGCACACCGGGGCGGAGCCGGCGGGCGAGGGGCTCGCCGGTGCGTTCGAGGCCAACCCCGAAGGCGTGGCCGCGCTCCTGTCCGAGTGTGAACTGCTGCGTTCCCAGGCCGCGGTGGCCGGCCTTGAGCTCGACGACACCCCCGCGTCGCTGGCGGCCCTCGACCAGCTCCTGCCGCGCTGGCGCGACGACCCGGAGCTGCTGCCCTGGCTCGGCAACGACGCCGGCCTGTACCTCGGCTCAGTCGTGGTGCGAACGGTCGAGGGCGCCACCTGGCACGTGTGGCCCGGCGGAAGCCCCGTCGTGCGGCTCGCCTCCGGGCGGGAGATCGCGGTCGTCGAGGCGGGGCTCGACTGGGCGGTCCACGGGGCGCCCGAGCTGTCCCAGGTCTACGCCGAGGCCTCCGAAGCCTGACCCCGGGCCGCAGGCCATGGACACGGTCATGCCCTAATTGCCTCAAATACGGTTAATGCCCCTACATGCGTGTCGTCCAGTAAGTCCCGTTTTCACGCGGATAGTTTGCCCGGACGTACACAGCAGAAAGTGGGCAGGTCTTTCCATGGCCGTCGATCCGTTGATCGAGCTGCGTGATGTGAACAAGTACTACGGCGAGCTGCATGTCCTCCAGGACATCGACCTCACCGTCGGCAAGGGGGAGGTGGTCGTGGTCATCGGCCCTTCGGGGTCGGGCAAATCGACGCTGTGCAGGACGATCAACCGGCTGGAGACCGTGCAGTCCGGTGAGATCAGACTGGACGGGCAGCCGCTGCCGGCGGAGGGCAAGGCGCTCGCCAGGCTCAGGACCGAAGTGGGCATGGTCTTCCAGTCCTTCAACCTCTTCGCCCACAAGACGGTGCTCCAGAACGTGTCCTTGGCGCAGATCAAGGTGCGCGGCCGCAAGAAGGAAGAGGCGGACGAGCGCTCCCGCGAGCTCCTGGAGCGGGTGGGCCTCGCCACGCACGCCGGGAAGTACCCGGCCCAGCTCTCCGGCGGGCAGC
Organism: Streptomyces sp. NPDC046335; assembly: GCF_055587985.1. NCBI lineage: Bacteria > Bacillati > Actinomycetota > Actinomycetes > Kitasatosporales > Streptomycetaceae > Streptomyces > Streptomyces sp. NPDC046335. The sequence goes on from NZ_JBVJFF010000016.1 coordinate 147,743, forward strand.
AGCAGCGCGTGGCCATCGCCCGCGCCCTGGCCATGGACCCCAAGGCGCTGCTCTTCGACGAGCCGACCTCGGCCCTCGACCCGGAGATGATCAACGAGGTTCTGGAAGTCATGCGGCAGCTCGCCCGCGAGGGCATGACGATGGTCGTCGTCACCCACGAGATGGGCTTCGCCCGCTCCGCCGCCAACCGCGTGGTCTTCATGGCCGACGGCCGCATCGTCGAGGACCGGGCGCCCGAGGAGTTCTTCACCCACCCGGAGAGCGAGCGCGCCAGGGACTTCCTCTCCAAGATCCTCAAGCACTGACGGGGGGCGACGTGCTTCCGAAGCGACACACCATGCGTACGACCCGGCTGCTCGCGGTGCTCGTCCTGTCCGCGCTCGCCTGCGCCGCCTGCGGCAAGGAGGGCAGCCCGCCCACCAAGGGCCCGGCACGCGACAAGCTCCCCGAGTACGCCGTGGCGAAGGACTTCCGGCTCCCGCAGTCGGGGACCTGGAAGAAGGCCAAAAGCAGGGGCCGCTTCGTCGTGGGGGCCAAGGAGGACCAGCCCTACCTCGGCGAGAAGGACCCGGCGTCGGGCACCTACTCCGGCTTCGACATCGAGATCGCCAAGATGGTCTCGGCGTCGCTCGGCATCGATCCCAAGGGCATCGAGTTCAAGACCATCGCGTCGGCCAACCGCGAGACCGCCCTGCAGAACGGGCAGATCGACTACTACGTGGGCACCTACACCATCAACGACAACCGCAAGAAGCTCGTCGGCTTCGCGGGCCCCTACTACATGGCGGGCCAGGGCCTGCTCGTCCGCTCCGACGAGAAGAGCATCAAGGGCCCGCAAGACCTGGCGGGCAAACGCGTCTGCTCGGCGGCCGGATCCACCCCGTACCAGCGCATCCAGAAGGACTACCCGAAGGCCGACCTTGTCGCGTACGACACCTACTCGATCTGCGTCGACAACCTGCTGACCTACCAGGTCGACGCGGTCACCACCGATGACGCGATCCTGATCGGCTACGCGGCCAAGGTGCCCGACGAGCTGAAGGTCGTCGGCAAGCCGTTCTCGCGGGAGCCGTACGGGATCGGGGTGCCCAGGAACGACAACGCGCTGCGCCTGGCCATCGACGACGCCCTCGCCGCCGGCGAGAAGAACGGCGACTGGAAGAAGGCCTATGAAGCCACGCTCGGCCTGTCCGGAGTGCCCGCGCCGAAGCCGCCCGCCATCGACCGCTACCCGGCGAGCTGAGGAGGCGTCGTGGACGTACTGACGGACAATTTCTCCACGTTCGGTGAGGGGTTCCTCGGCACGGTCGAGCTCACCGTCTTCGCCTCGGTCCTGGCGCTCGTGCTCGGCTTCCTCATGGCCTCCTTCCGGGTCGCGCCCGTCGGGTCCTTCCGGGCCTTCGGCACGGCCTGGGTGACCGTCCTGCGCAACACCCCGCTCACGCTGCTCTTCTTCGCCGTGCTGCTCGGCCTGCCGCGCTTCGGACTCGTGCTGCCGTTCAAGGTGTTCGCGGTGCTCGCCCTCGGCTGCTACACCTCCGCCTTCATCTGCGAGGCCCTCAGGTCCGGCATCAACACCGTGCCCAAGGGACAGGGCGAGGCGGCCCGCAGCCTCGGCATGACCTTCGGGCAGACCCTGTCGACGGTGGTGCTCCCGCAGGCCTTCCGCGCGGTCATCGCGCCGGTCGGCTCCAACCTGATCGCGCTGGCCAAGAACTCCGCGATCGCCGGCGCGTTCAGCGTCACCGAGCTGCTCGGCACGTACAAGACGCTCAACGAGCTGGGCTACGACATCGTCTGGACCTTCGTCTGGATCGCCCTCGGCTACCTCATCGTCACCCTGGCCATCAGCGCGGTCTTCAACCTCCTGGAAAATCGCTGGGGAGTCGCACGATGAAAGCCATCTCCCACGATTCCACCGCCCTGTACGACTTCCCGGGCCCGAAGACCGTGCGCAGGCACCGGCTCTACGGGGTGATCTCCACCCTCCTCCTGCTCGCTCTCCTCGCCTGGGTGCTCTACCTCCTCTTCGACACCGACCAGTTCACCTCCACCAAGTGGACGCCCTTCGAGTACGAGGGCATCCAGGAGCTGCTCCTGCGGGGCCTCGGCAACACGCTCAAGGCGTTCGCCATCTCCGCCGTCCTCGCGCTCGCCCTCGGCGGACTGCTCGCCATGGGGCGGCTCTCGGACCACCGTCCGGTGCGCTGGGTGGCCACGCTCATCGTTGAGTTCTTCCGCGCGATGCCGGTCCTGGTGATGATCTTCTTCGTCTTCGTGGCGCTGAAGGTGCAGCCGCTGCCCGCGCTCGTGGCCGGACTCACGCTCTACAACGGCTCGGTGCTCGCCGAGGTCTTCCGCTCCGGCGTCAACTCCGTGGAGCACGGACAGAAGGAGGCCGCCTACGCGCTGGGCATGCGCAAGTCCCAGGTCATGAGCCATGTGCTCGTGCCCCAGGCCGTGCGCGCCATGCTGCCCGCAATCATCAGCCAGTTGGTGGTCGCCCTCAAGGACACCTCACTCGGTTTTCTGATCACCTACGAGGAGTTCCTCCACGCCGGGAAGCTGATCGCGTCGAATCTCGACTACGATTTGCCCTTCATCCCCGTGGTCATGGTGATCTCACCGATCTACATCGGGATGTGCATGTTGCTCTCGTGGTTCGCCCAGTGGGTGTCCAGGCGTCAGCGGCGCAATCCCAAGACCGAGGCCGCGGAAGTAGCACCGGCCGAACCAGGAACGCTGCTGCCGAAGGGGGTACCCCCGGATCGCTGAGATCCCGGGGGAGCAGTAGCCAGTAGGGCCATGCCCGACCGGCAGCAGCCGGAGATCACTGCTCGCGCAGGGGGACGGACACGTATGACGGGTCCGCCGCCGGTGAGGAGAAGGTCAGCTGCGCGCCGGACGGGTTGTGCTCGATGTAGAGCGGGTCGACCGTGTCGACGACCAGGGCGAGCTTGTGGCCTGCCGGTACGTCGTAGGCCGTGGAGAACAACTCCAGGTCCACGCCGAACGGCTTGCCGGGTGTCTTGCCGTGGAAGGTGTACGGCGCGTTGCTGACCAGCTTGCCGAGGCCGAGCGGGCCCACGTCGTAGAGGTATGCGACGAGGGTGCCGCTCTCCTTGGTGCCGGTGAGCGTGGTGTGCAGCTTCGCCGTGCCGCGCACCCGCTGCGTGGTGGTGTACCGCTCGGACTGCCAGACGCCGGTGTAGCGGCGCGGGAGCAGCGGCACCGAGGCCATCGGCGGGATCTTGAGGAACTGGTCGAGGGCGTTGGAGAGGATCGCGATGCCGCCGTTGGCGCCGGAGTCGACGTTGGTGCGGATCGTGGTGGAGCCCGCCATGGCGATCTTCTTGCGGGTGGGGCCGACCGACTTCCAGTCCGGGTAGCCCTCGTAGCCGCCCGTGGACCGGGACTTGAGCTGGACCGGCTGCTCCTTGTCGATGCCGTTGGCCTCGCCCTTGAGGTGGTGGTCGAACCACCGCCGGGTGGAGGTCCAGGTGTCGTTGGGCAGGCCGAGCAGGCCGGTGGCCTCGGCGGTCGCGTGGTCCCCGGGGCGGAACTCCAGGCGCTTGGGTCCCGTCAGGCGCTCGTAGAACTCGGCGTACTGGTTGGGCGGGAAGAGGGTGTCGCCCCAGGCGTTGCCGAGCATGATGGCCGCGCCGTTGTCGTTGATCTCGTCGAGGTAGGTCGCGGGGGAGCGCTTGGCGCCCCAGGCGATCATCTCGTCCTCCTTGTCCAGGTCGGACGCGAGGAAGTCCTTCAGCGTCTGCTGGAGCTCGGCGCTCGGCCGGCCGGTGAGGGTGCCCAGGCCACCGAGGAGCGCGGCGGCCTGGGCGTGCTGGGTGCGGCCGCTGTAGATCGAGTCGATCAGGTCGCCCCAGCCGCTGAGCGCGGCCACGGCCTTGACGCGCTTGTCGTGCCCGGCGGCGAGCAGACTGATGCCCGCGCCGTACGAGACGCCGGCCATGCCCACCTTCGAGGGGTCGGCGGGTGTGTTCTCCAGCGTCCAGTCGATGACCTTGGAGGCGTCGGCGATGTCCTCGGGGCCCGCGGTCTCGATCTCGCCGCCGGACTGCCAGAAGCCGCGGGAGTTGTAGCTGACCACGACATAGCCGGCGTCGGCGAGCTTCTGGGCCTGGGCGACGTACTCGATCTGCGGCATGGCCCAACTGGTGGGCAGCACGATCGAGGGGTACTTCGCGCCCTGTCTCGCGTCCTTCGGCGTGAAGACGTTGGCCTTCAGGATCGTGCCGCCGTCGCCGGGTATGTCGACGAATCTCGCGGTGGCGGAAGCCGCGTCAGCGGAACCCGCGGCCGGTGGCGCGGCGGCCGGAGCCGCCTGCGCCACGGGCGCGAGGCCGAAGGCGGCGCCCGCGACGAGGGTCGCCGAAACGGTTCCCACGGTGGTGGTGCGCAAGGCCTGGTGCGACAGTCCCACGGGTCACTCCTCACTCGGACGTGCAAAGTGACCCGACGGTAACCGGGGGACTTACTGAGGGTAACCCGTCGGTAAGTTACGCACCGGTAACGATTGTTGACGAGTGGACCTCAGCGCAGGGCGCTCCTGGCCTGCCAGTCCGACCAGGACACGTTCCATTCGCCGTAGCCGTTGCCCGGGTCGGGGGCGCCCTTCGAGCCGCTGCCGGTGACCTCGAAGGGGTCGCCGGGACGGACCTGGCCGTAGAGCCAGCCGGCGTCGCCGTCGCTCATGCCGATACAGCCGGAGCTGTGGTTGGTGTTGCCGAAATACGCGGCGTTCCACGGGGCGGCGTGCGCGTACATGCCCGACCAGGTCAGACGCATCGAGTAGTCGACCATCTTGTCGTAGCTGTCGCTGCCGGAGAGGCCGACCGTCTCGGAGCGCATGTTGATCGTGCCCTCCTTCGACATCAGGACGGACGTGCCGCCCCAGGACGCCTTCTCGCCGCCGGGGGTACCCGCGGACATCGGGACCGTCCTGACCTTCGCGCCGTTCCGCACCAGCGTCGCCGTGCTGCTGTCCAGGTCCACCTTCACGGACTGGCTCCTGCCGACCGTGAAGCCGGTGGTGTAGTCGCGCACGAACCAGCCCCCGTCACCCGAGTCGACGCCATTGAGCCGAGCGTCCAGTTTCGCCTTCGTGCCGGACTTCCAGTACTCCTTCGGGCGCCAGTCGACGCGGTCCTTGCCGTCGTGGTTCTTGATCCAGCCCCAGGATCCGGTCGTGTGGTTCGAGGTCGTCACCTTGAGCTGCTTCTCGACCTCCGCCTTGTTCTCCACCGGGTGGTCGAAGGTGATCGACAGTGGCTGGGCCACGCCGACGGTGCTGTTCTTGCCCGGCGCCAGCGTCACCTTGTTGACCTCGTCGGGCGCGGCCGTCGCGAACGACCTCCTGGCACTGCCGCCCTCGTCCGTGACCGCCCGCACCCTGTACGCGGTGCCGGGCGCCGCCTTGCGCCCCGAGGTCCAGGAGCCGCCGTCCGCCGCGACCCTGCCGGGCAGCTCGGCCCCCTTGCCGTCGGTGACGGTCACCTGCTTCAGCCTGCCCTCGGCCAGCTCGACCGTGACCGGGCCGCCCGCCTTGGCCTCGCGGCCCGTGAGGTTCACCGAGATCTGCGGCTTCTCGGTGGCGGCCGAGGCGTCGCCGCCGCCCGAGCAGGCGGTCAGGGCGGCGGCGAGGACCGCGAGGCCCGCACCCGCCACGTGGCGGGTGCGAAGCGGGTGGCGGCGGCTCGAAGAGCTCTGCGGGGTCAAGAAAACTACCTCCGTGCGAATGGGGACTCCACGGAGAGAGCGCGGCAGACGCCGACGGGTTGCCCGATGTCCCGAAAATGACCGCTAGATCACAGTAGGACCCGGATGATCACGACTCGCGGTGGGCGCGCCGTCACTTGGCGCGATGGGAGCTGCGGGCCGACGGCGTGGGGAGCGGCGTCTGGGCGGCCCGTGTCACGTCCGCGACGAGTTCCACGACGTCGGGACCGTACGCCTGTGAGTTGACGACCTTCAGGAGCAGCACGAAGGCGCTGCCGCCGTGCTTGCGGGCGAGCTTCTCGTGGTGGCGGGCGAGATAGCGGGCGGCGGCCTGGCTGGCGACCGCGCGCTGGCCGCAGAAGAGGAACACCGGTCTCGCCTCCTGCCCCTGGCCGGCGGTGAGCCGCGCGAGGAGCACGTGCTCGGTCAGGCCCGACTCCAGGCGGTAGCGCTCCGCGCCGACCTGGAAGGCGCCGCGGTCGGGTATCGGCTCGGGCTCGGTGTTCACCCGGACGCCCGGCAGCAGGGAATGCATGTGCGCCGCCATGCGGCGGTTGGCCACCGGGCTGCCGACGCAGAATTCCGTGCGCTCGCCGAAGCTCTGCTGGGCCGCGTCGTGCGCGACGATCTGCGCGTTCGCCCCGCACTCCTTGATCACCCCGGCGAGCTCCAGGAGCGCGGACACGTCATGGCGGACCACGCTCAACTCGGGGCCGTTCGCGTCACGGTTGACGACGAGCAGCGACTCCGCGTTCTCGGGCAGCCCGAAGAAGGCCTGCTTGCGGCGGAGCCTGCGCTTCCACAGAGAGCTCCGGGCAAGCCAGCCGAGTACGGCACTGATGCCGACCGCGATCAGGCCGAGGACGATGATGCGCACGTCTCCAGTCATGGGGGCGCATGGTAGCGGCACGCCAAAACTGGGTTCGGGTCGGTCCTTACGCGGGGAGGGGCGCGAAGTTACGCTGCGCGGACGGCTGTTGACTGGAGGTACGAATGCGCCACGCTGTCGTACGCAATCTGACGCTATTGGCGGTCGGAGGGGTATTGGTGTCGGTCGGTGCCGCCGCGCCCCCTTCGCCTACGCGCTCAGCGGAACCGGCCGGAGCGGCCAGAGAAGGGGCGGCCGGGGCGGCCGCCGAGAAGGTGCCGGTCGCCGTCGGCCACGGCGGAGCGGTCGCCAGCGTCGACCCCGACGCCTCGGCCGCCGGCATCGAGGTCCTGAGGAAGGGCGGCAACGCCGTGGACGCCGCGGTCGCCACCGCCGCCGCGCTCGGCGTCACCGAGCCGTACTCGGCGGGCGTGGGCGGGGGCGGCTACTTCGTCCACTACGACGCCAAGACCCACCGGGTCAGCACCATCGACGGCCGCGAGACGGCTCCCCGCACCGCGGACTCCGGGCTCTTCCTGGAGAACGGCAAGCCGATCCCCTTCGCCGACGCGGTCACCAGCGGGCTGAGCGTGGGCACCCCCGGCACGCCCGCCACCTGGCGGTCCGCGCTGGACAAGTGGGGCAGCAAACGGCTCAGCACGCTCCTGAAGCCCGCCGAACACCTGGCCCGTGACGGCTTCACCGTCGATCCGACGTTCCGCTCGCAGACCGAGTCGAACCAGAAGCGGTTCGCCGACTTCCCCGCCTCGGCGAAGCTGTTCCTGCCGGGCGGGAAGCTGCCGGTGGTCGGCTCGACGTTCAAGAACCCCGACCTGGCCCGTACGTACGAGGAGCTGGGCCGCAAGGGCGTCGGCGCGCTGTACCACGGCAAGCTCGCCAAGGACATCGTGCGCACCGTCAACAAACCGCCCGTCGACCCGGACTCCGGCCGCCAGGTGCGCCCCGGTGACCTCTCCCTCAAGGACCTCGACAGGTACGCGGTGAAGGGCCAGAAGCCCACGAAGACCTCCTACCGCGGGCTCGACGTGTACTCCATGGCGCCCTCCTCCTCGGGCGGCACCACGGTCGGTGAGGCGCTCAACATCCTGGAGCGCACCGACCTCTCCAAGGCCTCGAAGACCAAGTACCTGCACCGCTACATCGAGGCCAGCCGCATCGCCTTCGCCGACCGGGGCCGCTGGGTGGGCGACCCCGCCTTCGAGGACGTCCCGGCCAAGGAACTGCTCTCCCAGCGGTACGCGGACACGCGCGCGTGCCTCATCAAGGACGACGCCGTCCTCAAGAGCCCACTCGCGCCCGGCGACCCGCGCCGGCCCAAGGCCTGCGCCTCGGGGGACAAGGCGGCGCCGACGACGTACGAGGGTGAGAGCACCACGCACCTCACGGCGGCCGACAAGTGGGGCAACGTCGTCGCCTACACCCTCACCATCGAGCAGACCGGCGGCAGCGGCATCACCGTGCCCGGCCGCGGCTTCCTGCTCAACAACGAGCTGACGGACTTCTCCTTCGCGCCCGCGAACCCGAAGGTCCACGACCCGAACCTGCCGGGGCCGGGCAAGCGCCCGCGCTCCTCGATGGCGCCGACGATCGTGCTGAACGACGGCAAGCCCGTGGTGGCGCTCGGCTCACCGGGCGGCGCGACCATCATCACCACCGTGCTCCAGACCCTGACCGGCTTCGTCGACCGCGGCCTGCCGCTGGTCGAAGCGATCGCGGCGCCCCGCGCGAGCCAGCGCAACGCCGCGCAGACCGAGCTGGAACCGGGCCTGTGGGACAGCCCGCGGCGCGCCTCGCTGGAGGCGATCGGACACTCCTTCAAGCGCACTTCAGAGATCGGCGCGGCAACCGGCGTCCAGCGCCTCCCGGGCGGCAAGTGGCTCGCGGCGGCCGAGAAGGACCGCAGGGGCGGCGGCTCGGCCATGGTGGTGAGGCCGGAGAAGTAGCGAGGCGGTGAGATCCCGCCGGGGGCCGCCGACCTGAACCGGCGGTAACCCGCCAGGGCTCCGCGATGCGGGAGCCCTGGCGGAGCCCCGCCGGTGAGGCGTCGTGCTCGCGTCAGACTGCGTGTAGTCGTCCCGTAACACATCTGATGTTATCTTCCGGACCGGAATACTCCTGTCTGCACGGGCGGAGCTGGTCGCATGACTGTCGGACAACTCCCGGATCAGGTCGGGGAGTTCGCGAAGTACCTGCGTGATCTGCTGGGACGGCTCGATCAGGCCGCCGGCTGGTGCGGGGTGTTCTGGCAGCGCGACCCCGACGGCATGCGGGCCTGCCTGGACGGCGTAGAGATCCCGCCCTGGGACGTGGTGCAGGCGCTGCTGCACGACCTCGCGGCGGACCGCGGCATTCCGGAGGCCGAGCGGGAGACGGAGCGGGCACGCACCCTGCACCGCGCCTCGCTCACGGCGTACGACGCGCGGCCCGGGGCCCGCGAACGCCTGAGCGACCGGCTCGACATGATGCTCAGGGAGCAGCGGATCGCCGTGGAGCGGGAAGCGGAGTTCGCGCGGCAGCTCGCCGCCGCGAACGGCCCCGACGAGGCCGACCGCCTCAACCTCGACCTGGCGTGGGTGCGCGACGACCACGAGCGGGCCTCCGCGCGGTGCGTGGAGCTCCGGGAGCGCATGGACCGCCTCGACGCGGCGAAGCGCCCCTCGTGGGTGGAGTTCGGCCCGGCCGCGGCGGCGCATGGCCGTGAGGCGGCCCATGACCCCGGGTTGCCCGAGCCGCACGGCCCGTTCGTCCCGCCCCCCGCCCGCCCCTACGGCGCCCTGGCCGACGTACCCGCGACGGAGGAGGCATCACCCGGCGCCTGGTTCGAGCCGGCCCTGCTCGACCCGGACGGCATGGATGGCATGGACGGCATTGACCGTATGCATCGCGTGGACGCCGCGGACGGCATGCAGGGCGTTGACGGTATGGACGGTATAGACGGCGTTGACGGTGTGGACGCACCGTCCGGGTTCGACGGCGTGCTCGATCCACACGCTCAACACGAACACGACCACCCGCGGCACACACCCCACGACGACCCCCGAGCCACCGTCGAACTCCTCGCCAGGCTCCGCAAGGAGGGCCGCAGCGGGGAGGCGCACGGCGTCCTGGTGGAGGTCGCCGGGTGGCCCGCGGACCGGCTGCCCGAGCTCGCCGCGGAGCTGCACCACGCGGGGCTCGGCGCGGACTGGGCGACCCTGCTGTGGGAAGCCGCGTCCCTGCCGCCCGACCGCCTGGTCGCCCTCGCGGACGCGCTCGCGGGGACGGGCCGCGCCGAGGACTGCCGGAAGCTGCTGCGGCAGGGCGTCGCGCGCCCCGCCCCGGAGATCGCCGAGGCGATCCTCGCGCTGCTCGACGCGGGCCGGGAGCGGGAGGCGCGCGCCCTGCTCGACTCGTACCACCGGGTGCGCACCGCCGAGGACGCGGCGAGCTGCGCGCACACCGACCCCTACCGGCTCATCCCCCTGCTCCTGGAGACGGCCCGTGCGGTCTCCGAGGAGCACCACTGGGACCTGGTGCACGCCTTGCGCGTCGCCGGGTTCAGCGCCTGACCCCGCTCCTCCCGCGCCCATCCCCCGACGCTTTCGCATCCGTCTCCCGATGCTTCGCGCCCGTTCTCGCCCGCTCGGGTGCGAATCATGATCGACTCCGGCGCCTGCTGACGATGGTCTTGCTCAGCTCGCCGGGGAGGCTTACGTTTTCCTCTCTACGTACCCGGTCTACGTGCGTAGAGGCTCTCTGACGTCCTCTCGAGGACAGTCCCTCCAAGGGCAGGTGAAGGAGCAGCTCATGGTCAACGTCGTACGCGCCGCACTGGTCCAGGCGACCTGGACAGGCGACAGCGAATCCATGATCGCCAAGCATGAGGAACACGCCCGGGAGGCCGCCCGGCAGGGCGCGAAGATCATCGGGTTCCAGGAGGTGTTCAACGCCCCCTACTTCTGCCAGGTCCAGGAGCCCGAGCACTACCGCTGGGCGGAACCCGTGCCGGACGGACCCACCGTCACGCGCATGAAGGAACTCGCCCGCGAGACCGGCATGGTCATCGTCGCCCCCGTCTTCGAGATCGAGCAGTCCGGGTTCTACTTCAACACCGCGGCCGTGATCGACGCCGACGGCACGTACCTCGGCAAGTACCGCAAGCACCACATCCCCCAGGTCAAGGGCTTCTGGGAGAAGTACTACTTCAAGCCGGGGAACCTCGGCTGGCCCGTCTTCGACACCGCCGTCGGCAAGGTCGGCGTCTACATCTGCTACGACCGCCACTTCCCGGAGGGCTGGCGCCAACTCGGCCTCAACGGCGCCCAGATCGTCTACAACCCCTCCGCCACCCACCGAGGCCTCTCCTCGCACCTCTGGCAGCTCGAACAGCCCGCCGCGGCCGTCGCCAACGAGTACTTCATCGCCGCGATCAACCGCGTCGGCCAGGAGGAGTACGGCGACAACGACTTCTACGGCACGTCGTACTTCGTCGACCCGCGCGGCCGGTTCGTCGGCGAGCCCGCAAGCGACAAGGCCGAGGAACTCGTCGTCAGGGACCTCGACTTCGCCCTCATCGAGGAAGTGCGACAACAGTGGGCTTTCTACCGCGACCGGCGTCCCGACGCCTACGAAGGGCTGGTGCAGCCGTGACGGACCTGTACGACCGCCACAAGGCAGTGCTGCCCGAGTGGCTCGCCCTCTACTACCGGCGGCCCCTCGAAATCACCCATGGCGAGGGCCGGCACGTCTGGGACGCCGACGGCCGGAAGTACCTCGACTTCTTCGGCGGCATCCTCACCACCATGACCGCGCACGCCCTGCCCGAGGTCACCAAGGCCGTGGCCGAGCAGGCCGGGCGGATCATCCACTCCTCGACGCTCTACCTCAACCGGCCGATGGTCGACCTGGCCGAGCGCGTCGCCGCACTCTCCGGCATCCCCGACGCCCGCGTCTTCTTCACCACCTCCGGCACCGAGGCCAACGACGCGGCGCTGCTCCTGGCCACCGCACACCGCCGCTCCAACCAGATCCTGGCGATGCGCAACAGCTACCACGGCCGCAGCTTCACGGCCGTGGGCATCACCGGCAACACCTCCTGGTCGCCGACCAGCCTCTCGCCGCTCCAGACGCTGTACGTGCACGGGGGCGTCCGCAGCCGGGGACCGTACGCCGGGCTGAGCGACGCCGAGTTCACCGCGGCCTGCGTCGCCGACCTGCGGGACATGCTGGGGCAGGGACGCGGGGGAGTGGCGGCGCTGATCGCCGAGCCGATCCAGGGGGTCGGCGGCTTCACCTCGCCGCCCGACGGGCTCTACGCGGCCTTCAAGGAGGTCCTGGACGAGTACGGCATCCTCTGGATCGCCGACGAGGTGCAGACAGGCTGGGGCCGCACGGGCGAGCACTTCTGGGGCTGGCAGGCACACGCGCGGAGCGGGCCGCCGGACATCCTGACCTTCGCCAAGGGCATCGGCAACGGCATGTCGATCGGCGGTGTGGTGGCCCGCGCCGAGGTCATGAACTGCCTCGACGCCAACTCCATCTCCACCTTCGGCGGCTCCCCGGTCACCATGGCGGCAGGCCTCGCCAACCTCACGTACCTCCTGGAACACGACCTCCAGGGCAATGCCCGGCGCGTCGGAGGGCTCCTCATCGAGCGGATCCGGGCCGTCTGCGCCCAGGTGCCCGCCGTACGGGAGGTGCGCGGGCGCGGCCTGATGATCGGCATCGAGCTGGCCGACCCCGGCACCGGCGGGCCCCACCCGCGGGCGGCGGCCGCCGTACTCGAAGCGGCCCGCGAGGGCGGCCTGCTGCTCGGCAAGGGCGGCGGCCACGACACCAGCGTCCTGCGCGTCGCCCCGCCGCTCTCCCTGACCGTCGCGGAGGCCGAAGAGGGCGCCGCCATCCTGGAAGAGGCCCTGCGCAGCGCCTAGCCGTGCCGCCCACCCGAAGGGAGCGCATCACATGAGCAACCGCACCCTGATCCGCGGCGGTCTCGTCATCACCGCCGCCGAGGAGACCCACGCCGACGTGCTGATCGAGGACGGCAGGATCGCCGCCCTCGCCGCGAGCGGCAGCGCCGCGGCGGGCGCGTGGTCCGCCGAGCGCGTCATCGACGCCACGAACAAGTACGTCATCCCGGGCGGGGTCGACGCCCACACGCACATGGAGTTCCCGTTCGGCGGGACCGCCTCGTCGGACACCTTCGAGACCGGTACCCGGGCGGCGGCCTGGGGCGGCACGACCACCATCGTCGACTTCGCGGTCCAGTCCGTCGGGCACTCGCTCCGCGGCGGCCTGGACGCCTATTACGCGAAGGCGGACGGGCAGTGCGCGATCGACTACGCCTTCCACATGATCGTCTCCGACGTCAACGAGTCGTCGCTCAAGGAGATGGACGGCCTCGTCGGCGAGGGAGTGACCTCGTTCAAGCTGTTCACCGCCTACCCCGGGGTGTTCTACAGCGATGACGGCCAGATCCTGCGCGCGATGCAGAAGGCCGCCACGAACGGCGCGCTGATCATGATGCACGCGGAGAACGGCATCGCCATCGACGTCCTGGTCCAGCAGGCCCTGGCCCGTGGCGAGACCGACCCCCGCCACCACGGCGAGGTGCGCAGGGCGCTCCTGGAGGCGGAGGCCACGCACCGCGTCATCCAGCTCGCCCGGGTCGCCGAGGCGCCGCTGTACGTCGTGCACGTCTCGGCCGAGGAGGCGGTGGCGGAGCTGGCGGCGGCGCGGGACAAGGGGCTCCCGGTCTTCGGCGAGACCTGCCCGCAGTACCTGTTCCTGTCCACGGACAACCTCGCGGAGCCGGACTTCGAGGGCGCCAAGTACGTGTGCTCGACGCCGCTGCGGCCCCGCGAACACCAGGCGGCGCTCTGGCGGGGCCTGCGCACCGACGACCTCCAGGTGGTCTCCACCGACCACTGCCCGTTCTGCTTCACGGGCCAGAAAGAGCTGGGCCGCGGCGACTTCTCCAAGATCCCCAACGGGCTCCCCGGGGTGGAGAACCGCATGGACCTCCTGCACCAGGCGGTGGTGGAGGGGCGCATCACGCGCCGCCGCTGGATCGAGATCGCGTGCGCCGCGCCTGCGCGGATGTTCGGCTTCTACGGCAAGAAGGGCACGATCGCGCCGGGCGCCGACGCGGACGTCGTCATCTACGACCCGGCCGCCGAGCAGACCATGTCGGCGGCGACGCACCACATGAACGTCGACTACTCGGCGTACGAGGGCAAGCGCGTGCGCGGCCAGGTGGAGACGGTGCTCTCACGCGGTGAACCGGTCATCGAGCAGCGGGAGTTCCGGGGCCGCGCGGGACACGGCGCGTTCGTGCCACGCGGCCTGTCGCAGTACGTGAACTAGGAGGCCACCGTGGATTTTGGACTCGTACTGCAGACCGACCCGCCCGCCTCGGCGGTCGTGGGACTCATGCGGCGCGCGGAGCGCAACGGCTTCCGCTACGGCTGGACCTTCGACTCCGCGGTCCTGTGGCAGGAGCCGTTCGTCATCTACAGCCGCATCCTGGAGCACACCACGCGGCTGACCGTCGGCCCCATGGTCACCAACCCCGGCACCAGGACCTGGGAGGTCACCGCCTCGACCTTCGCCACGCTCAACGACATGTACGGCAATCGCACCGTCTGCGGCATCGGGCGCGGCGACTCCGCGATGCGGGTGGCGGGCCGCAGGCCCAACACGCTGGCCCGGCTCGGCGAGGCGATCGACGTCATCCGTGACCTCGCCGAGGGGCGCGAGGCGGACGTCGGCGGGCAGACGCTGCGCCTGCCGTGGGTGCGGGACGGGAAGCTGCCGGTGTGGATGGCCGCGTACGGCCCGAAGGCGCTCGCGCTCGCCGGACAGCGGGCCGACGGCTTCATCCTCCAGCTCGCCGACCCCTTCCTCACCGAGTACATGGTCAAGGCCGTGCGGGACGCGGCGGCCGAGGCGGGGCGCGACCCGGCGGACGTGAAGATCTGCGTGGCCGCGCCCGCCTACGTGGGCGACGACCTGGCGCACGCCCGCGAGCAGTGCCGGTGGTTCGGCGGCATGGTCGGCAACCACGTCGCCGACCTGGTCGCCAGGTACGGCGAGCACTCGTCGGCGGTGCCGGAGGCCCTCACCGCGTACATCAGCGCACGCAAGGGCTACGACTACAGCCACCACGGGCGGGCCGGGAACCCCGACACCGCCTTCGTCCCCGACGAGATCGTCGACCGCTTCTGCCTCCTGGGCCCCGTCGAGTCCCACGTGGAACGCCTCCAGGAGCTACGGGAGCTTGGCGTCGACCAGTTCGCGGTGTACGCGATGCACGACGCCCGGGAGGAGGCCATCGACGCGTACGGGTCAACGGTCATCCCGCGGCTCTCCTGAGACCGGCTGGAGTACGGGGGCTCGGCTGGAGTACGGAGGGCCCAGCCGTGGCCATGGCATGATCTCCGCGTGACCGTCACGTCGAGACCGCTCAGGCGCGCCATGTTCCTCGCCGTGGCCCCGCTGCTGCTCGCCGGCTGCGGGCTCTCCGCGGAGCTGGACCGGGAGTTGGATCCGGCGCGGGAGGCGACGACGCCCGCGGCCGACCCGTCCGGGTCCGCCGAACCCTCCGGCCTCGCGCTCGGGCCCACCACGCCCCCCGCCTCCACCGCCCCCGTCTGCCCCGAGTCCGGCTGGCGGATGTCGCCCGGCATGGTGACCGCCGCCATGGGGCTGCGCGCGATGTCCGTGACACTGACCAACTGCGGCAAGGGCGTGCGCGAGGTGAACGGCTACCCCGACATCCGCGTCCGCGGCCTGGACCGGCAGATGTTCGCCGTGACGGTGCTCAAGGGGACGGAGCCCGTGACCACCATGGACGACCCGGGGCCGAGCCGCGTGCGCCTGCGGCCGGGACAGTCCGCGTACACCTCGCTCGTCTGGCGGTACTCGGCCGTGAACGCCGCCACCCGCGAGGGAAGCGGCGTCTACGTGGACATCGGTCCGGACAAGGGCGAGGCGCGCCAGACCATTGAGCCCGAGGGCGGCCTCGACATCGGCGAGACCGGCATGCTGGGCACGACGGCGTGGCAGCGGAGCCCCCAGGACACGGAGCCGGGCGGGACCCGGCCCACGGGGCCGCCGCCGTCGTCGTCCGCCGCCGGGGGCGTGGGCTGAGCCCTCGGGCCCGCTACGGGACCCGCGCCGTCCACTCCGGTGTCGTGAACTTCGTGCGCACCAGCTCCTCCGCCCGCGCGCGCTCCGCCTCCGTCACCCCGCCGGGGGTCAGGCCGTAGCGCGTCCGGAAGGAGTCGATCATTCGGTCGATCACCGTTTCGCGGGGCAGGCCCGTCTGGCGGCGCAGGGGGTCGACGCGCTTCTTGGCGCTCTTCGTGCCCTTGTCGGACATCTTCTCCTTGCCGATGCGGAGCACTTCCAGCATCTTGTCGGCGTCGATGTCGTAGGACATCGTCACGTGGTGCAGGACCGCGCCCGTGCCCCCCTCGGGAGCCACCACCCGCTTCTGCGCCGCCCCCGCGATCTTCCCCGCGTCCGTCGCGATGTCGTTGAGCGGCTGGTACCACGCCTTGACGCCCATGTCCGCGAGGGCGCCGAGCACCCAGTCGTCGAGGTAGGCGTAGCTGTCCTGGAAGGAGAGTCCCTGCACGAGGGCGTCCGGGACGGAGAGGGAGTACGTGATGGTGTTGCCCGGCTCCACGAACATCGCCCCGCCACCGGAGACGCGGCGCACGACGTCGATGCCGTGCCGGGCCGCGCCCTCCGCGTCCACCTCGTTGGACAGCGACTGGAAACTGCCGATGATCACCGAGGGGGACGCCCACTCCCACACCCGCAGCGTCGGCGGACGCCGGCCCGCCGCGACCTCCTGGGTGAGGACCTCGTCCAGGGCCATGTGCAGGGCGGGCGCCTGCGGCCCGTCGTGGACGAGCTGCCAGTCGTAGTCGGTCCAGTTCGTCGCCTGGGCCAGCGCGCGGCGCACCGCGACGCCGAGGCCCTCGGAGGTGAGGCCGTACATCACGGTGCCCTCCGGCAGTGCCGCCTCGACGCGGGCCGCGAGACCCGCGGCGTCCGTGTCGGCGGGGGCACCGTCGAGCGCGCCGTTGATCGCGTCGAGCGCCTCGTCCGGTTCCAGGAAGAAATCGCCGGCCACGCGCACGTGCCGCAGCACGCCGTCCTCCACGTCCAGGTCCACCACGACGAGCTTGCCGCCGGGAACCTTGTACTCACCGTGCACCGTGCTGCCTCCATGCCCCTGCTGTTCCGGAATCGCCCCCAACGCTAGCCGAGTGGCGGAATGTCCGGGGGTCGCCTTCCACGGCCAGGACCAGGTAGTCGAGGGTGAGGTCGCCGACCAGTGGGTGGTGGAGGCGTTTGGTGCCGGTGGTGTGGGGCGACGACGTCGTGGTCGGCCCCCTCGGCCACGACGACACCGCCGTCTGACGAACCGGTGCCTGAACACCACCGCCTCATGCCGGAGGGAGGCGGAGAAGAAGCGGCACGGGGTGATCGACAGCCTTCCGGGAGCGGGAGAAGGGGACCTCTGGCGCAGGCTTGCCGGAGTCCTCCCACGGCCCGTCCCGAGCGCTACCCGTCCCCTCACCACGTAGGACACGGTCGGACATCCGCCGGGTGAGCAGGCACTTCGTGCGGCTCCGCCAACAACTGTTCCAGCACTCCGCGACCCAGCGGTGCCGCGTCGACCCGTCGTGCTTCCGATCCACGTTGAGCTCCGCGAAGAACTCGGTGACGTACATGCTCGAACGAGGAGGCTGGCACCGCCGACTGCCGTCCGTCCGGGATCGCGCTGACGGTTCCCGCTTCTTGACCCGCGTCATTTGAGCCAGATCGTTCACTCAGGCACCCCTGGGAGTTTTCCTCATGGTTGCTTCGGTACCCAGGACAGTCGATCGGGGATCGACGGATGTGAGGGGTGAGGCACGTGTTGGTGTCTCGAAGTCAGGAGTTCCGCTTCGGCACGAAGGCAGAGACGCTGGCGCGTCTGTCGCCTCTATTGAGGTCGGCCAAGGTGCTGCCCTTGGAGTTCTTCACAGTCGGACTATGGCGCGAGGCGCCCCAGCGTGTGTTGGCCCGTGTCCGTGGCAAGCCCTGGGCGAGGGGCCCGCTGGTCGTCCGCAGCAGCGTCTTGAGCGAGGACCGGGACGGAGAGTCCCAGGCAGGTCGGTTCGATTCGCAGCTCGATGTGAACGGCGAGACGGAGCTGCGAGGAGCCGTGGACGCGGTGATCGATTCCTTCGGTGCCGCTGACCCCGAGGATCAGGTGTTGGTTCAGCCGCTGTTATCCGGTGCTGTGGCCAGCGGGGTCGCGTCTTCCTGCGACCCTGGCACCGAGGCGCCCTACCGGCTGGTCAACTGGTCAGAAGGTCCTGACACCGCAGTGGTCACCTCCGGCCAGGCCGGTGTCAAGTCCTGGTACTTTCTGCCCTACCGGCACGGCCACGCGCCCTCTCCTTCCCTTCGAGGTTTGCCCGCTGTGGTCGAGGAACTCGAATCCATACTCGGGAACGAAGCGCCCGGAGAGGGCCAGCCATTCGAGTTCAAGTTCGGCGTGACCCATGACGGATCTCTTGTCCTGTTTCAGATGCGGGCCTTGGCGGCCAAACGCCGCTCGGTGTCCTCGCAGCGGCATCAGAACGCCGTGGCGGCATGTCAGGAGCGGTTTCGCGCACTGAACCGGGAGCGGCCTCCGGCGCTTGGCGCCCAGACCGTACTGGGTGTCATGCCGGACTGGAACCCCGCTGAAATATTGGGTGTGCGGCCCAGGTCCCTTCGGCACCCGACTCGTATCCGTCGAGGGCCACGTGGCCACCGAGCACCCCATCGAAGGCCAGGAGGGGAGTCGGCGAGTCAACAGTTATCACCGCTGGGCCGCACTCGATGTGGCTGCCGGCCTGGAGCCGACCGCATACAGTGGTGAGGTCGTCGAAGCCGTGCGCCACTGCCGTCTGCCACTCGTGGGAATCATGTGGCACCCCGAGCGCACCGAGCCGCCAGACCCCTACGACATCGACCTCTTCACGCGCCTGTTCCAAGGCGAGGGAGGTGCGGCATGAGGGGCGTTGTCCTCGCCGCCGGACGTGGTTCGCGCATGGGCAGCCTCACCGATGACCGCCCGAAGTGTCTTCTCGAACACAAAGGCGCACGGCTGCTGGATCGGCAGTTGGCTGCCCTGCGACAGGCCGGAGTGACAGAAACAGCCGTAGTGACGGGCTGGCAGGCCGAACGGTTCGAAGAACTGACCCCCGGGCTACCCCAGTTCTACAACGACCGCTGGGAGCACTCCTCCATGGTGGACTCGCTGGCTTGTGCGGAGACATGGCTGAGCCAGGGCCCGTGCGTGATCAGCTACGGCGACATCGTCTTCACGCCCGAAGCCGCCCGAGCGGTGGCAGCGGCCCCGGGCGAGATCGCCGTGGCCTATGACCCGCACTGGGAGCAGCAGTGGTCCAGGCGCTTCACCGACCCGCTCAGCGATGCCGAGACCTTCCGGGTGGGAGCCGGCTCCAGGGTGACGGACATCGGCGGGGTCCCGACCTCCATCGGCGAGGTGCAAGGGCAGTACATGGGACTGCTGAAGTTCACCCCCACCGGCTGGTCTGCCGTCAGTGCCTGCCTCGCTACGGCACAGACTGCGCGCACCCGGCGCGACATGACGGGAATGCTCCGCCAGATCGTCCGGCAAGGTGCAATCTCCGTCCGAGCAGTCGCCGTTCCCGGCCCCTGGCACGAATTCGACTCCCGCCACGACCTCGAAGTCGGCCGACCGCAACTCGACGCACTCGACCGGTTGCTGTGGAGTCGCCCCGTTCTCGGAGGGGAGCAGGGATATGCAAGCGAAGAGAAGTGACCTCACAGGCGCCTCGCCGTGCAAACTTCCCACTCGGCCTTCGCGGTCCTCGCCGCCGCCTCCACCTTCCTCGCCGGCGTGAACCACCGGCCAGAACGAGTCGCAGACCTGGTGCCCACCCGAACCAGTCACTTTCGATCCAGGGAGATCTGATGCCGACCACCGCACCTCTGAAGCACGGGGACTTCACGGATCTGGCCCACGACTACTCGCGCTATCGCGAGGGGTACGCCCCTGCGGTGCTGGACGCCTTCACGGGCTTGCTCCGCTGCCCGCCCGCTGAGTGCGACGCCGCGGACGTGGGCGCGGGCACCGGCATCTGGACGCGCATGCTGGCGTCCGCGGGATTCCGCTCGGTCACCGCTGTGGAACCCAATGACGCCATGCGTGCCACCGGCATCGACGACAGCGCGGCAACCACCATCTCCTGGCGGCCCGGAACCGGGGAGGACACGACCCTGCCCGCCGAGAGCGCGGACCTGGTCACCATGGCCTCCTCGTTCCACTGGGTCGATTTCGAGCGCGGCACGGCGGAATTCGCTCGTGTCCTGCGCCCCGGAGGCTGGTTCGCCGCCCTGTGGAATCCTCGCGACATCGAGGCCAGCCCCTTGCTCAGCGACATCGAAGCCGAACTCGCCAGGCTCAAGCCCGACCTCAAACGCGTCTCATCCGGTCGGTCCGGCACGACGAGCACCCTCACCGATCGTCTCTCATCCCATCCGGCATTCGACCGAGTCATCTATCTGGAAGGCCGGCACACCGTAAGTCAAAGCCCTCAGCACTACCTGGGCGCCTGGCGCTCCGTCAACGACGTCAGGGTGCAACTGGGTGAGGATGGCTTCTCCCGATTCCTCGCCTACGTCACAGAACGCCTGGACGGCCTGGAAGCCGTGGAGACCACGTACCTCACTCGGGCATGGGCCGCCCGACGCGCCGCCCCGTGAACCCGGAAACCGGGCCACGGCAACCCGCGGGATTCCTCGGCGCGCTGTCGGCCGAAGCGATCCATTTCAGGGAAACTTTCCGTACGCACCTTTTGGGACGCCGTCGCGGCAGTAACCGGGCCGGGATGCAGTGCGTAACGGACCGAGCAACGTGTCGACGCGGGGAGTGCGGAGTCGATGCCCATTACGGCTAGTTCGAGGGTCGGCGACCTGCGGCCAACGAGTCGAACGGCGTTGCTGGCGATTCTGCTGACGGTGACCAACTTCCTGGTCGTCTTCGACGGACTGGTCGTCACCGTGGCGCTTCCGACGATTCAGCACAGCTTTTCCCTGGCGCAGACGGACGCCCAGTGGGTGTTGACCGCCTATTCTCTTCCCCTGGGCGGACTCCTTCTGCTCGGGGGCCGGCTGGGCGACCGGTTCGGTCGGCGCCGCGTCCTGACCACGGGTCTGACACTGTTCGCTGCCGGTCTCCTGCTTGCTGGGCTGGCTCCCCATACATGGCTGCTGTTAGCCGGCCGCGCGATTCAGGGAACAGGGGCGGCCTTCGCCGTACCGACCACCTTCGCGGTCATCAGTTCCCTCCCCTCACCCGCACAGCGCACCCGCTTGTTCGCGGCCGTCGCGGTGGCCGGGGGCCTGGGTGCGGCGGGTGGTGCGGTGATCGGCGGAGTGGTGACCCAAGGGCTCGGATGGCGGTATGTGTTCCTCTTGTCCGCGCCCGTCGCGCTGCTGGCCGCTGCAACAGTGCCCGTGCTGCTGGCGGGGGCGAAACCCCGGACAGGTCCCCGCTCCCTCGATGTGCCGGGGGCGGTGCTGTCAACCGTCGGGCTCATGCTCCTTGTACTTTCCATCACCAGCACGGAGAGCCGGGGCCTGCTGTCGCTTTCCACGGGAACGGCCTTCGGCCTGTCCGTTCTTTGCCTGGCAGCTTTCCTTGTCCGGGAACGCATGGCGACGGAACCGCTGTTACGGCTCGACATGCTACGCATTCCCTCGCTGCGTACCGCAGTGCTCACCATGCCTGCGAACGAGTTTGCCTACCAAGGAAGCATCTTCGTCGGGCTGCTCTTCCTCCAGCAGGTGCTCGGCTACAGCGCCCTGACCGCCGGACTGGCCTTCAGCCCCCTCGGCCTCGTCGTGCTGTGCGGGTCAGCCCTGGCCGACCGGCTGCTACGCCGTTTTCCGTGGACTCAGGTGGCGGCAGCAGCACAACTGATCAGCGCCGGCGGCCTTGTGTTTCTGTCCTTCGCCTCGGCCGACAGTACGTACTTCCAGCATATTCTGCCCGGCTTTCTCACCCTGGGACTGGGCACCGTTCTGGGAGCCGTCGCCTTCAACGTGGCAGCCGGAAAGGACGTAGCCCCCGGCGACAAGGGAGCCGGCTACGGAGCGTTCGAAACCGCGAAATACACGGCGGGCGCCTTCGCCATCGCCGGCCTGAACACGGTGGCCGTCGCCGTGAGCGATGCCATTGCTTCCGACAACCACACATCAACTCTTGCGTCCGGTTACCGGGCGGCCTTTCTGGTAGCTGCGGCAGTATCTGTGCTCGGAGGAGTCCTCGTCCTCCTCCTGGGCGACCGAGCGGCCACAGGCGAGAAAGGAGAGCACCGGACCACACAGAAGTCACGATAGGCAATCGAAGGAGAAACCGTGAGCGAGGAGATCCATTACCTTCTCCATGGCATACAGGACAGGTACAACGCGCTGTACCAGGAGAACATCAACAAGTTAGGGAACCAAGACATTCTGGTCGCCAGCATCGGCGGCTCGGGGCAATCCTTCCTGGGCAATATCCTGCTCGAACTGGGACTGAACTACGCGGACGCATACACCGAGGTGCTGAACACAGACGGCACGACCGCTCCCGAGCCGGCGTACGCCGACTACCGCAGTCGTCTGGCAGCCACCGCGAAACGCGACGGCGACACCACCCTCCCGAAACGCAGGTGGCCACGCTTCGTGAAAACTCACCTCACCCCGAAATTCTTCACCGAACGTCCGTTGCAGGGCGTATGGGTACTGGTCCGCGACCCACGCGACGCCCTGTACTCCTGGTACAACTTCCGCATCAATTTCGCCAAGGACCCTCTGGACATCCGGGCAGGATCCTTCGAGCAGTGGCTTGACCAGCCGGGCCCGAACGGAGTGAGCCGCCTTGAGGACTGGGGAAACTTCTACGATCAGTGGGCCGATGCGCGAGAGGGTTTCCAACGGACTGCAGTGACAACCTTCGAAGATCTGAAAACTGCACCCATCGCATCCATGCGTGCCGCCCTTGAGGAACTGGATGTCGAAGTTCCCGAACCAGATCTTCCCCGAGCTGTCGAAAACAGCAGCTTCACCGCGATGCGCACTCACGAGGGCGAGCAGCGCGAAGCTGCCCGAGATACTCACGACGCGTCGAAGGCGCGCATCATGCGGAGCGGAACTGCCAATGAGTGGAAATCGTGGATGACGCCCTCACTGCGGGAGAAATTCTCCGCCATGCCTTTGTCCGGCGCGGCCCGCCGGTACGGCTATCAAGCCGGACGTTGGTGACGCCTGTCTTGAGTCGAGAAGCTGGCGGTGATCCACCCGCGGCGCGGTCTGAGTGCCGACGATGCGGGTGAAGTCCCCCGAGCGGCAGCAGGCACCGTTGTCGGTGACGACACGGTGGACGGGGTTGTTGTCTCCGTTGGGATCGAGGAACCGGCGCCGGCCGAGGCCGAGCCGGTCCAGGTGTCTGGTGACGGTGCGGCGGTTGCTGGCGAAGCCGAGGTCAGCCAGTTCGTGGGTGATCCGCTGTGCTGACCACTTGTGCTCTCGCCGCCAGGTCTCGATCTGCTCGGCCACCCATGCCGGAGTTGCCCGCGGACTGGCGTGCGGAGCCGAGTGCCGATCGTGGAGCCCGAGTTCGCCGTGGCGGCGCCAACGGATCACCCACCTGCTCGCGCAGGCTCGCGAGATTCCCGTCGCGGCGGCGACGTGCGCGATGGGCCGGGTTTGGCAGCGCTCGACCAACCGCCGCCGTCCTTCGATGCGCAGGGGCGCGTTGCCGTGTGTCGGTTGACCTCGATAGACATGCCGCGTTCCGCCTGCGCTGGCCAAGGTGGGCATAATCCCCCCCCGCGGTCGAAGGGGGCGAAACTGTGGCAATGGCAAGAGTCGGTCGTGCCGGAGGCGGGGAAGAAGGGGCGCGGGGCGATCGATAGCCTACTGGCGGAGCGGGCCGAGGAGAGCTCCGGCCCGAACTCCCCAGATTCTCCCCAGAATCGATCCTGAGCCCCCATCGGTTTGGCCGATACGCGGAAACATCGAGGTGAGAGCCGTATGTTCACCACCCGCCCCACGCTCCAGGGAACCTTCGGCATGGTGTCGTCCACCCACTGGCTCGCCTCGCAGTCCGCGATGGCCGTGCTGGAGGACGGAGGCAACGCCTTCGACGCCGCGGTCGCCGCCGGGTTCGTTCTGCACGTGGTCGAACCGCACCTCAACGGGCCCGCCGGCGAGGTGCCCGTCATCCTCGCGCCCGCGGGCGGCGACGTGCGCGTGCTCTGCGGGCAGGGCCCCGCGCCCGCGGGCGCGACCGTGGCCCACTACCGCTCCCTCGGCCTCGACCTCATACCCGGCACAGGACCGCTCGCCGCGGCCGTGCCCGGGGCGTTCGACGCGTGGATGGTGCTGCTGCGGGACCACGGCACGAAGCCGCTCGCCGACGTCCTCGCGTACGCCATCGGGTACGCGGAGGACGGGCACGCGCCCGTGGAGCGGGTCACCGAGACCGTCGAGACGGTGCGGGGACTCTTCGAGACCGAGTGGCCGTCATCGGCCGAGGTGTACCTCCCGGGCGGTGAGCCGCCGCGCCCCGGTGAGCTGCTGCGCAACCCGGCGCTGGCGGCGACGTGGCGGCGGCTGCTCGCGGAGGCGGAAGCGAAGGCGGCAGCGAAGGCGGAAGCCGGGGCCGGTGGCTCGGGCGGCGCGGGCACGCGCGTGGCGGTGATCGAGGCCGCGCGGGAGGTGTGGCGCGGGGGATTCATCGCCGAGGCGCTCGTCCGGCAGGCCCGGGTGCCGACCATGGACACCAGCGGGGCGCGGCACACGGGGACGCTGTCGGCGCGGGACCTGCGGGGCTGGTCGGCCTCGTACGAGGACCCGGTCACGTACGACTGGAACGGCTGGACGCTGTGCAAGGCGGGGCCCTGGAGCCAGGGGCCCGCGTTCTTGCAGCAGCTCGCGCTGTTGCCCCGGGACGTCGCGGAGCTTCCGGCGTACGGGTCCGCCGAGTACGTCCACCTGCTGGTGGAGGGGTGCAAGCTGGCCATGGCCGACCGGGAGGCCTGGTACGGGGACGCGGCGGCCGACGGCGGCGTCCCGGTGGGCGAGCTGCTCTCGGAGGAGTACAACGCCGCCCGGCGGAAGCTGGTCGGGGACACGGCCTCGTACGAGCTGCGGCCCGGCGCGCCCGGCGGGCGTTCCCCACGGCTGTCCGCGCACGCCCTCGCGGTGGCCTCCGGGGACGGGGCGGTCGCGGCCGTCGAGGCCTTCGGGGGCGGGGAGCCGACCGTGGCCGGGGACGGCGGGACGCGGGGCGACACCTGTCACATCGACATCGTCGACCGCTGGGGGAACATGGTCTCCGCCACGCCGAGCGGGGGGTGGCTCCAGTCCAACCCCGTCGTGCCCGAGCTGGGGTTTCCACTGGGTACGCGGTTGCAGATGGCGTGGCTCGACGAGGGGCTGCCGAACTCCCTGACCCCGGGAAGGCGCCCGCGCACCACGCTGACTCCCTCCCTCGCCCTGAAGGACGGCGTGCCCGTCATGGCCTTCGGTACGCCCGGTGGCGACCAGCAGGACCAGTGGCAGGTGCACTTCTTCCTCGGCGTGGCGTTGCGGGAACCGGTGCGGGGCGGCCCGGACCTCCAGGGCGCGATCGACGCCCCCGCCTGGCACACGGACAGCTTCCCCGGCTCCTTCCACCCTCGCGGGATGCGTCCGGGCAGCGTGACGGTGGAGTCCCGGACGCCTCCGGAGGTCGTCGCTGAGCTGCGGCGCCGGGGGCACGACGTCCTGGTGGGCGGTCCTTGGTCGGAGGGCCGGCTGTGCGCGGTGGCGCGGGATCCGCGTACCGGCGTGCTGTCGGGGGCGGCGAACGCGCGGGGGATGCAGGGGTACGCGGTCGGCCGGTGAGTACGCCGGTGAGTACGGCGGTGAGCGCGGTCCAGTGGCCTCGCCGGGCGAAGCCAGGGGTTCCCCCGGGATTCACCCCGCGTTCAGCCGGGACGTACGCGTTGTCAGTGGGGCGTGCTCTCATGGAGACATGATCGAAGAGTTCTTGACGCAAGGCGTTCACGATGTCGAGGAGGCCCTCAGGAAGGCCGCCGCGACCGAGGTGATCCCCCGCTTCCGGCAGCTCGCCGAAGGCGACGTCGTGGAGAAGAGCGGGCCCCACGACGTCGTGACGGTGGCCGACCGTCGCGCGGAGGAGCAGCTCACCACCGACCTGGCCGCCCTCCTGCCGGGCTCGGTCGTCGTCGGCGAGGAGGCCGTCCACGCCGACCCGACGATCTACGAGGCGATAAGCGGCGACGCCCCGGTCTGGATCGTCGACCCCGTCGACGGGACCCGGCAGTTCGTCCGGGGCGACCCCGGCTTCTGCATGCTCGTCGCCCTCGCGGTCGGCGGCGAGGTCCAGGCCTCCTGGACGTACGCCCCGGCCCTGGACGAGTTCGCCGTGGCGGTCCGCGGCAAGGGTGCCTGGCTCGACGGACAGCGGCTGACCGCCGGTGCGCCCGAGGCGGGCAAGGCGCTCGAAGTGGCCACCTCCCACCCCGACTTCACCACCGAGGAGCAGAAGCACGCCCTCCTCGGGCTGCGGACCGAGGGTGTGCGCCCCCGGCCCTGCGGCTCGGCCGGTCTCGAGTATCTCGCCATCGCCAGGGGCGAGCTGGACGCCGTCGCCTTCTCGTGGGAGCTGGCCTGGGACCACGCCGCCGGGCTGCTGCTCGTCGCCGAGGCCGGAGGCGCCTCGCTGACCCTGTCCGGCGAACAGTTCCGCATAGCCGGTGGCAACGCGCTGCCGTTCACCGCGGCGCGCGACGCCGCCACGGCCCGCCGGGTCGTGGATCTTCTCGCCGCGGGGGCCTGAGCCGGCCGGCCGGGACGTCCGGCCTATCCTGTGCGGCAGTGGCCACCGGCTGACGAAGGAGTCCGAAGGTGCCGTCGATGCTTGATGCCGTCATCGTGGGAGCGGGACCCAATGGGCTGACCGCCGCCGTCGAGCTCGCCCGTCGCGGCTTCTCCGTAGCCGTGTTCGAGGCGAAGAGCACGGTCGGGGGCGGGTCGCGCACCGAGGAGCTGACCCTGCCCGGCTTCCGGCACGACCCCTGCTCCGCGGCCCACCCGCTGGGCGTCAACTCCCCGGCCTTCCGCGACATGCCCCTGGACCGGTATGGCCTGGAGTGGCTCCAGCCACCGCTGCCCATGGCGCACCCCTTCCTGGACGGCAGCGCCGCCGTGCTGTCCCGTTCCGTGGGGGAGACCGCCGCCTCCTTCGGACCGCGGGACGCGGGGGCCTACAGACGCCTGGTAGAGCCCTTCCTCCCCAAGTGGGACATGCTCCTGCGGGACTTCATGTCGCTGCCCATGAGCTCCCTGCCGCGCGACCCCGTCACCCTCGCCCGCTTCGGGCTCGCCGGGCTGCCCCCCTCGACGTGGCTGATGCGGCGCTTCCGCGACGACAAGGCCCGCGCCCTCTTCGCCGGTCTCGTCGCGCACGTCATCGCGCCCCTCGACGGCATCGTCACCGGCGGCGTCGGCATGGTCTTCGCGCTGGCCGCGCACGCCCGCGGCTGGCCCGTCGCACGCGGCGGATCGCAGTCGATCGCCGACGCCCTCACCGCGTATCTGAAGGACCTCGGCGGCTCCGTCCACACGGACTACGAGGTCAAGCGGCTCGACGACCTGCCCCCCGCGCGTGCCTACGTCTTCGACACCTCGCCGACCGCGCTCGCCCGGATCGCCGGCCTGGGGAGCGTGTATGAGAACTATCGCTACGGAGCCGGTGTCTTCAAGGTCGACTACGCCCTGGACGGGCCCGTGCCCTGGACGGCGCAAGAGGCGCGGTCCGCCGGGACCGTGCAGGTCGGCGCGAGCAGCCGGGAGATCGGCGCCGCGCTGCGGGCCGTCTCACGCGCGGGGCGAGCGCCGGACGCCCCGTTCCTGATCACCGTGCAGCCCAGCCTCGTCGACCCCTCCCGCGCCCCGGCGGGCAAGCACGTGTTCTGGGCGTACGGCCATGTGCCGAACGGCTGGCAGGGCGACCTGACCGATGCGATCGAGCGGCAGCTGGAGCGCTTCGCGCCGGGCTTCCGTGACCGGGTCCTCGCCCGCGCCACCGCGGGACCGCCGGAACTCGCGGCGCGCAACGCCAACTACGTGGGCGGCGACATCGCCTGCGGTGCCGCGAGCGGGCTGCAACTGCTGCTTCGGCCCAAGCTCTCCCTCTTCCCGTACGGCACCCGGCACCCGGCCGTCTTCCTCTGTTCGTCGGCGACACCGCCGGGACCCGGCGTCCACGGCATGTCCGGGCACAACGCCGCCAAGGCGGTCTGGAAGCGGCTGCGCGCCGTATGAGGGAGACAAGCGTGACCGTGCCCATCGTGCTCGTCCAAGGCGACATCACCCGCCAGCGCGTCGACGCCGTCGTCAACGCCGCCAACTCCTCGCTCTACGGCGGCGGTGGCGTCGACGGCGCCATCCACCGGGCCGGGGGCCCCGAGATCCTCGCCGACTGCCGGCGGCTGCGCGCGGCGCGGTACGGCAAGGGGCTGCCCACCGGCCGCGCCGTCGCCACCGTCGCGGGACGCCTCGACGCGCGGCACGTCATCCACACGGTGGGGCCCGTCTGGTCCGCCACGGAGGACCGCTCCGAGCTGCTCGCCTCCTGCCACCGCGAATCCCTGCGCGTCGCCGCCGAGCTCGGGGCGCGCACGGTCGCGTTCCCCGCGATCTCCACCGGGGTCTATCGCTGGCCGGTCGACGACGCGGCGCGTATCGCCATCCGCACGGTCAGAGAGGCCGCCGACCCCGCGCTCCTCGACGAGGTGCGCTTCGTGCTCTTCGGCCGGGCGGCCCATGACGCGTTCGCGGCGGAGCTGGCCGCCCAGGAAGACGCGTAACGCGCCGGTCCTGGCAGCGTGAGGTTGATGTCGGATTCTCGCCAGTCACGAGTGGGGGCATCCGGAATGCTGGAGCGCATGCACACCGACACCGAGCGCTGCGTACGTGCCGTGCGGTCGAAGGACGCCCGCTTCGACGGCTGGTTCTTCACCGCCGTCCTCACCACCCGCATCTACTGCCGGCCGAGCTGCCCGGTCGTGCCGCCGAAGGCCGAGAACATGACCTTCTACCCGAGCGCGGCAGCCTGCCAGCAGGCCGGATTCCGGGCCTGCAAGCGCTGCCGCCCCGACAGCAGCCCCGGCTCGCCCGAGTGGAACCACCGGGCCGACCTCGTGGCCCGCGCCATGCGCCTCATCGCCGACGGCGTCGTCGACCGCGAAGGCGTCCCGGGCCTCGCGACCCGGCTCGGCTACAGCGCCCGGCAGGTGGAGCGCCAGCTCCTGGCCGAACTGGGCGCGGGCCCCCTCGCGCTCGCCCGGGCCCAGCGCGCGCAGACCGCGCGGCTGCTCATCGAGACGACCGCGCTGCCCATGGCGGACATCGCCTTCGCCGCCGGGTTCTCGTCGATCCGTACGTTCAACGACACCGTCCGCGAGGTCTTCGCGCTCGCCCCGGGGGAGTTGCGGGCCCGCGCGCCGAAGCGGGCCGCCGCCGGGGCCGCGGCCTCCGGTACGTCCGGCGTGATCAGCCTGCGGCTGCCGTTCCGTGCGCCGCTCAACCCCGACAACCTCTTCGGGCACCTCATCGCGACCGGCGTGCCGGGGGTGGAGGAGTGGCGCGGCGGCGCGTACCGGCGGACCCTGAGCCTCCCCTACGGGCACGGGATCGTCGCTCTCACCCCGCACCCCGACCACATCGGCTGCCGACTCAGCCTGACCGACCTGCGCGATCTGACCATCGCGATCAGCCGCTGCCGCCGCCTGCTCGACCTGGACGCCGATCCGGCGGCCATCGACGGCCTGCTGCGCGACGACCCGCTGCTCGCGCCCCTCGTCGACAAGGCTCCGGGACGACGGGTGCCCCGTACGGTCGACGAGGCCGAGTTCGCGGTGCGTGCCGTTCTCGGCCAGCAGGTCTCCACCGCCGCCGCCCGCACGCACGCGGCACGTCTGGTGACCGCCCACGGCGAGCCCGTCGAGGACCCGGAGGGCGGCCTCACCCACCTGTTCCCCGGCCCGCTGCGGCTCGCCTCGCTCGACCCCGAGTCGCTGGCGCTGCCCCGCAGCCGCCGCACCACGCTGACGACCCTCGTACGCCATCTCGCCGAGGGCGGCATCGGCCTCGGCTCGGGGAGCGGCTGGGAGGAGGCACGCGCCCGGCTCGCCGAGCTGCCCGGCTTCGGGCCCTGGACGGTCGAGGTGATCGCGATGCGCGCGCTCGGCGATCCCGACGCCTTCCTCCCCTCCGACCTGGGCATCCGGCGCAGCGCCCGCGAACTGGGCCTGCCGCACACGCCCGCCGCGCTCACCGCCCGCGCCGCCGCCTGGCGGCCCTGGCGGGCCTACGCGGTGCAGTACCTCTGGGCCATCGACGACCACCCGATCAACGTCATCCCGGCGCGGGATGCGTGAATGAGGACGTGACCATGGAACGCGTGCACACCCTGATGGACAGCCCGTACGGGACGCTGACGCTCGTCGCCACCGACGGCGTCCTCAGCGGCCTGTACATGACCGATCAGCGCCACCGCCCGGCGCAGGAGACCTTCGGCGACCGTGACGAGGGCCCTTTCAAGGAGGCGATCAGCCAGCTGGAGGCCTATTTCGCGGAGGAGCTGACGGAGTTCGACCTGGAGCTCCGGCTCGACGGGACACCGTTCCAGCGCACGGTCTGGGACGAGCTCGTACGCATTCCCTATGGGGAGACCCGTACGTACGGCGAACTCGCGGAGATCCTCGGCAGGCCGGGCGCGTCCCGGGCCGTCGGTCTCGCCAACGGCAAGAACCCGATCAGCGTCATCGTGCCCTGCCACCGCGTCGTCGGCGCCAACGGCAGCCTGACGGGGTACGGCGGCGGGCTCGACCGCAAGCAGCGGCTCCTGGCCTTCGAGGGCGGGACCGCGGCGGCCGTGGACGCCCTGTTCTGAGAGCGGGCGCCGCGGTCGTTGTGGCCGCCGGGTCGCTGTGACCGGCGGGCGCCGGGTTCAGCCGACCCGGTGCCCGTTCTCCAGTTCCGCGGTGTGGCCGTCGCGCGCCAGCACGCCGAGCGCGGCCGTGACGCGGCGGCCCAGGGGTTCGGGCAGCAGTTCGGTGATGTCCTCGGGGTCCACCAGGCGCCAGGAGAGCAGCTCATCCTCCTGGAGCCGGACCGACTTGAGCTGCTCGGGGGTGAGCACGCCGCCGTCGTAGAGGTAGGCGACCAGCGGCGGCCGTACGCGTTCCGCCCCCGAGGGCACCCAGTCCACCGCGAGCAGCCGCCCCAGCTCGACGTCGAGGCCGATCTCCTCGGCGGTCTCCCTGCGGGCGCCCTGGCGCGGCGTCTCCCCGTCGTCCGACTCCACGGTGCCGCCGGGCAGCGCCCACCCCTCGCGGTAGTTGGGCTCGACGAGCAGCAGCCGGCCCTCCGCGTCCCTGAAGAGCGCGGCGGCCCCGACGATGACGCGCGGCAGGCCCGCGATGTACGTGGCGTAGTCCTGGATGGTCATCGGGGAAGCGTACCCAGGAGCTGATCGATCATTTCTCCCTCAGAGTCACCCGATCTCCCTCAGAGGCACCCGAAATGTAGTGCCAAAACATGACGAGCCCGCCCCCTGAGCCGTCTCGCCGCGTGGGCGGCCATGGGCAGGGGAGCCCTCCTGCGGTTATGGTCGCAGCGGCGCGACTGCCTTGACGCGAGCAAGGCCAAGAAGCAAGGGGAATGCAAGGTGGCGGACGCTGCAGGGACGGCGGGACGCGAGCAGCAGGCGCGGCGCGAGCGGGCGCCGCATGTGCTCATCGCCGCGGACAAGTTCAAGGGCTCACTCACGGCCGTGCAGGTCGCGGAGCGGGTGACGGCCGGGCTCCACCGCGTCGACCCCGGCGTGGAGGTCGAGGCCCTGCCCGTCGCCGACGGCGGTGACGGCACGGTCGCCGCGGCCGTCGCGGGCGGTTTCGAGCGCCGCGAGGTCGGCGTCACGGGGCCGCTCGGCGAGCGGGTGACGGCGGCGTACGCGCTCAAGGACGGCACCGCTGTGGTGGAGATGGCCGAGGCCTCGGGGCTCCAGTTGCTCCCCGAGGGTGTCTTCGCGCCGCTCACGGCCACGACGTACGGCTCCGGCGAGCTGATCAGGGCCGCGCTGGACGCGGGCGCCCGCACCATCGTCTTCGGCGTCGGCGGCAGCGCCACGACCGATGGCGGCGCGGGCATGCTGGCCGCGCTCGGCGCGCGCTTCCTGGACGCGGACGGTGCGCCCGTCGGGCCGGGCGGCGGACCCCTCAAGTCGCTGGCCACCGCAGACCTCTCGGGCCTCGACCCGCGGCTGAAGGACGTCGAGACCGTCTTGGCCAGCGATGTCGACAACCCGCTGACCGGGCCGAAGGGCGCGCCCGCGGTGTATGGACCGCAGAAGGGGGCCACCCCGCAGGACGTCGCCGCGCTCGACGCGGCGCTCTCGCACTTCGCGACGGTCCTGGAGAAGGCCGTCGGGCCCCGGGCCGCGGAGTACGCGCTGTCGCCCGGCGCGGGAGCCGCGGGCGGCATCGGGTACGGGGCGCTCGTCGGGCTCGGGGCGAGCTTCCGGGCGGGCATCGACGTCATGCTCGACGTCCTCGGCTTCGCGCCCGCGCTCGAACGGGCCACGCTTGTGATCACCGGTGAGGGGTCGCTCGACGAGCAGACCCTGCACGGGAAGGCGCCCGCCGGGGTGGCCGCCGCGGCTCGGGCCGCCGGGGTCGAGGTCGTCGCCGTCTGCGGGCGTCTTGCCCTTCCGGCGGAGGCCCTCGGCCGCGCCGGTATCCGGCGGGCGTACGCCCTCACCGACGTGGAGCCGGATGTCGACCGGTGCATCGCCGAGGCGGGCCCGATCCTGGAGGAACTCGCGGAGGCTCTGGGCCGGGACTACCTGGCCTGAGGCCTCCGGCCTGGGGGTACGTGTGCCTGGCCTGAGGCCTCAGGCCAGGGCTGCGTCCGCCTGGCTTGGGCCCTGCGCGGGTGCGGGTCGGCTTGGGTTGCTCGCGCGGTTCCCCGCGCCCCTTACGGGGCGCCCCGAGCGCCGTCAGACGAAGAAGGCGTTCATCCCGGGCACGTCGGAGAGATAGGTCTCGATGCTCGCGATCCTTCCGTCGCGGAGCCGGCAGACCGTGGCCAGGTGCTCGTCCAGCACGGCGTCCTCCCTGCGCGCGGTGTTGTGCAGGGAGAGCGCCATGTTCTCCTTGCTGACCAGGAGATGCAGCAGCTTGAAGTCGAGGCCGTACGACGCGATCCGCTGAGCGCGCTCCACCACGGCGTCGGCGCCGTCGGCCGTGCCGGAGATGGTGTTGTCGCCGGGCAGGGTCCAGGTGGCGTCGTCATGCAGCAGGGCCCGGATGCCGTCCCAGTCGCGCGAGACAAGGGCCTGGTGGAAGCTGCGCCCGAGGGCGGCAGCGGCTTCGTTGGTGGACATGGCATTCCCTTCACAGCACTAAAGCGGCGATCTCCGCTTTAGTGCGACTGTAGGCGTACCGTCCGCTAAGGCGCAACTCTTTGCTTTAGAGTGGAGGGGTGAACGCTGACGCATCGACGAAGCGGCCGGGCGGCCGCAGCACCCGTGTCCGTGACGCCGTACACAGCGCCGCGGTCGCGCTGGTGGGCGAGCGCGGCGCCGACCAGGTGACCCTCCCGGCCGTGGCGCAGCGGGCGGGGGTCAACTCCAGCACTCTCTACCGGCGTTGGGGCACGCTCGCCGCGCTTCTGGCCGACGTCGCCAAGCACCGCGGCGAGGCGGGCGCGCCCCCGCTCGTCGGCAATCTGCGCACCGACCTGGAGAACCAGGCGCTCTGGACGCTGACGGAGCTCTCCCGGCCCGGCGGCATCGCGTTCTTCCGCGCCGAGGTCGCGTCCGACGTCGACGAGCGGCACGACGGGCTGCGCGAGTGCCTGCGCAGGGTCAGCGAGCGCTTCCGCCCGGTCCTCGACACCGCACGGGAACGCGGCGACGCGCCCCCGCCCCCGTCCTTGGAACAGGTCCTCGACCGGATCATCGCGCCGCTCTACTTCCGGGTGGTCTTCTCGATTCCCGGTACGGACGAGGCATACGTCCGCGAACTCGTCGCGGAATTCCTCGGGGAGCAGGTTGGCTAGTCCCGTGCGCCGGAGGTCAGGCGGTGGGCCTCCAGGGCCAAGGAGACCTCCACCAGGTCCCTGGGTCTCGTCAGGGATCGGGAGGTCAGTTGTTCCAGGCGGCGCAGGCGGTTGAACACCGTGTTGCGGTGGCAGTAGAGGCGGGCTGCCGCTCGGCCCGCCGAGCCCTCGCAGTCCAGCCAGGTGTCAAGGGTCTCCAGGAGCACCGCGCGGTCCGAGGGCTCCACGGTGAGGACCTCGCCGAGGACGTCGGCCACCAGGCGCCCCGCCAGCTCCGGCTGGCTCACCACCAGGGCGGCCGGCATCCGCTGGTCGAGCCGTACGATGCCGGTCGCGTCCGGGGGACAGGTGCGCAGGGCCAGTTCCGCGAGGCGGCGCGCGTGGCCGAGGTCCGCCAGGCCGCCGACCACGGGGCTGATCCCGCCGGGGCCGGGACACCGCCCCTCCAGGAGGCGGGCGAGACCGTCGAGGCCCTCCTCCGCGTGCAGCGCGACCACGCCGACCTCGCAGTCCGTCCGCATCCGCCAGATGAAACGGAACCCCGTCCGCTGGATCTGCCGGTGGAACGCCTCGCGCCCGTCACGCCGCTCCACCCGCAGCACCACCACCGCGTAGGGGCCGTGCTCGGGCAGGTCGAGCCCGGCCGCCGCGCGCGCCGCGAGACCCGGCGCCGACTGGCCCTCCAGAAGCGCGTCGAGCAGCGCCTGCAACTGTTCGTCGGTGCGTCGCCGCAGCTCCAGCTCGGTCGCGCGGTAGGCGTCGGAGGCGGCCGCCGCCTGGGCGTCCACCGCCGACCACACCATCGTCGCCGAGCGCATCAGGACCGCAAGCTTCTCGGGGTCGCGGCCCACGACGCCTTCCAGGAGCGAGTCCCACACCAGGTAGCCCGCGTTCCGGTACGAGTGGATCAGCAGGTCGAGCGGCAGCCCCTGCTGGGCCCTGCGCCGCCCGGACTCCTCCGCGTACTCCAGGTCGCGGCGCGGCGAGGCCCGCGGCGCCGAGATCGCCTCGATGCCGATCCGCATGGCCTCCTCGGCCTCCCGCCAGTGCACGTCGTGCGGCAGCACACGCCCGAACACCGGTGAGTGGTCGGAGAGCTGCCGCAGATGCTCGTCGACCAGTTCGGGCACGCGCGGCAGCAGAGCCGTGCACGCCTCCTTGAGCAGTCTCCAGTCGTGTCCGGTCCGTGGCCTGCGCCCGTTCGTGGGCCCGGTCATGGATCCCCCCATCGCCGTGCTCCCGGACGTCGTCGGGACGTCGTTGCTGCGGAGGATGCCATGCGACGCCCCCCTCGGTCAGGCCCCTGACACGCGGTGTTGTGCGGCTGCACAACGGCGGGGCGCCACCGCTGGGCCCCCGCAGCGTTTCCCCGCCGGGCCGTGGACGGGCGGGTCCCGCGGTGCTGGGGTGAGCGCCACGCGACGGCGGACGGGCCGTGCGGGGACTTGGGGGTCGGTACGTGGTCGGCAGGAATGTGAAGGGCTTCGGCATGGGCGCGCGCGACCCCGGCCCAGGGGGCGGCGCCGTGCCGGGCGGAGGTCTCGTCGTACGGGAGGTGTCGGTCGGTTACGGCCCCGTGCGCGCGCTGCGCCGGGTCTCGCTCGAGGTGCCGGACGGCGCCGTCGTCGCGGTGCTCGGCTCCAACGGCGCGGGCAAGTCGACGCTGCTGCGCGCCGTCTCCCGCACCCTCTCCTTCCAGGGCGGGACGCTCACCTCGGGAGACATCCGCTTCCAGGGCAGGCGGACCGACGGCCTCGCGCCGGAACGCGTCGTCGCCGCCGGGATCTCGCAGGTCCCCGAGGGCAGACAGGTGTTCGCCCGGATGACCGTCACCGACAACCTGCGCGCCGGCGCCCTCGGCTCCACCGGCTCGCGCGGCGCCAAGGCGGACGCCCTGCGGCGCGTCCACGAGCTGTTCCCCGTACTCGCCGACCGCGGCGGGCAGCGCGCGGGGCTGCTCTCCGGCGGCGAACAGCAGATGCTCGCCGTGGCCAGGGCGCTGATGGCCTCGCCGCGGCTGCTGCTCCTCGACGAGCCGTCCCTGGGGCTCGCGCCGCTGATGGCCGCCCGCATCGCCGACACCGTCCGGGAGATCAACGCGCAGGGCACCTCGGTGCTCCTCGTCGAACAGAACGCCGCCCTCGCGCTGCGGCTCGCCTCCCACGCGTACGTGCTCGACGTCGGCGAGGTCGCCCTGTCGGGACCGGCGGACGAACTCGCCGCCTCCGACGAGGTGCGGCGCCGCTACCTCGGCGTGGTCGACGAGGACGCCGCGGCCGACGCCTCCCGCGGTCTGGGCGCGCTGCCGGCCCTGCCGCGTTGGGAGGCCGGCCGATGACCTCGCAGACGCCTCCCCTGGAAGTCCGCGACCTGACCGTCCGCTTCGCCGGGCTCACCGCCCTCGACGCCGTCAGCCTCACGGTCCGCCCCGGCACCGTGCACGCCGTGATCGGCCCCAACGGCGCGGGCAAATCCACCTGCTTCAACGTCCTGTCCGGCGTCTACCGCGCCACCAGCGGCAGCGTCCGCTTCGGGGAACACGAGCTCACCGGCATGCGCCCGCACCGCATCGCGGGACTCGGCGTGGCCCGCATCTTCCAGAACCTCGCCCTGCCGCCCCGTGCCACGGTCGCCGACAGCCTGCTGCTCGGCCGCCACCGGCTGACCCGCACCGGCTTCGTCGCCGCGGGCCTGCGGCTCCCCGCGGCGGCCAGGGAGGAGCGCAGGCACCGCGAACGCGTCCGCGAGATCGCGGCCTTCGTCGGCCTGGAACGCCAGCTCGACCTGCCCGCGGGCGCCCTGCCCTACGGCCAGCAGAAACTCGCCGAACTGGCGCGCGCCCTGTGCATGGAGCCGCGGCTGCTGCTCCTCGACGAGCCCGTGGCGGGCATGACCGCCGACGAGCGGCGCCGCACCGCCGCCGTCATCGCGGGCGTCCGCGACAGCCTCGGCATCTCGATCGTCCTGGTGGAACACGACATGGGGGTGGTGATGCGGCTCGCGGACGCGGTGACCGTACTGGACTTCGGCCGCCGGATCGCCGACGGCGCCCCCGCCGACGTACAGAACGACCCGGCGGTCGTACGCGCCTACCTCGGCGAGGGCGACACCGCGGACGGGATCGCGCACGACCGTACGGACGAAGAGGAGCCCCGCCCATGAGCACGTTCTTCGAGCTCCTCCTCAACGGCCTGTCGATGGGCTCCGTCTACGCCCTCATCGCGCTCGGCTTCGTCGTCATCTTCCGCGCCACCGAGGTCGTGAACTTCGCCCACGCCTCCCTGCTCCTCGCGGGCGGCTACATCACCGCCTCCCTCCACGACGACCTCGGCTTCTGGCCGGCGCTGCTCGTGGGCATCGCGGGCGCCGCCGTGGTGGGCGCGGCCGTCGAGTTCCTCGTCATGCGCCGCTACCGGGGCAGCGACCACAGCGTGCTCGCCATCGTCACCATCGGCGTCGACATCCTGCTCACCACCGAGCTGGCCCGGCGCCTCGGCACCGACGTCCTGCCGCTCGGCGACCCCTGGGGCGACGACGTGCTGACCGTCGGGCCGATCTCCATCGCCCACACCCGCATCGCCGCCTTCGTCGCCGCGGCCCTGCTCATCACCGTCTTCCTGCTCGCCTTCCGCTACACCTCCTGGGGCGTGGCCATGCGCGCCGCCGCCGAGAGCCCGGAGACCGCCGCGCTGATGGGCGTACGGCTGGGAAGGGTGTCCCTCGGCGCATGGGCGGTCGCGGGGGCGCTCGCGGCCGTGGCCGCGCTGTTCCTCACCGTCTTCCCGACGCCGGGCCTGGAGCGCGCCACGTCCCTCGCCGCCCTGAAGGCGTTCCCCGCCGCCATCCTCGGCGGCCTCGACTCCACGACGGGCGCCCTCGTCGGCGGCCTCGTGGTGGGCGTGACGGAGTCCCTCGCCACCGGCTACCAGAGCGAGCTCAGCTTCCTCGGGCGCGGCCTCGGGGACCTCGCGCCCTACCTCGTGATGACCGTGATCCTGCTGATCAGGCCCGCCGGGCTCTTCGGCACGAAGGAGCTGGCCCGTGTCTGACGTCATCGCACGCTCCGCCCGTTCCGCGGTCCTGACGCTGCTCAAGCGCCGCCGCACCTACGTATGGGCCGCCGCCACGGCCGTCCTGCTCGCCATGCCGTTCTACCTCGACCGCTTCTGGCTCCAGGCCGGTCTGTTCGCGATGGCCGCGGCGATCGGTGCCATCGGCATCAACCTCCTCACCGGCGCGACAGGGCAGCTCTCCATGGGGCACGCCTTCTTCCTCGCCATCGGGGCGTACGGGTACTGCGTCCTCGCGGGGGACGGCGGCGACGGCCTGACCGGGCTCTCCCTGCCGACCTGGCTCGCGGCCGTGCTCGCGGTGGCGCTCGCCGGGGTCGCCGGCGGGATCTTCAGCCCCATCGCGGGGCGGCTGAGAGGCGCGTACCTGGGCATCGCGACACTCGCGCTGATCTTCATCGGGCAGCACGTGCTGTTCAACGCCCACGATCTGACGGGCGGCTCCAACGGGCGCGAAGTCCCGCCCATGAACCTCTTCGGCCTCACCTTCGACGACAGCGAGGCCGTCGTGGCCGCCGTCCCGTTCGGGTCCGCGGAGAAGCTCTGGTACGCGGGCCTCGTGGCGCTCCTGGCCTGCGGCCTCTTCGCCAGGGGCGTGCTGCGCGGGCGCCCGGGCCGGGCCATGAACGCCATCCGCGACCACCGGGTCGCCGCGGGCGTCATCGGCGTGCCGGTGGCCCGCTACCGCGCCGGGGTCTTCGTCCTGTCGTCGATGTACGCGGGCCTCGCCGGGGTGCTGCTCGCCCTCGTCTTCCAGCGGACCGTGCCGGACTACTTCGGCATGACCCTGTCGCTGGAGTACCTCGCCATGATCGTCATCGGCGGCCTCGGCTCGGTCTCCGGGGCGGTCGCGGGCGCGGCGCTGGTCTCCCTGCTCCCGCAGCTCCTGACGCGGTACAGCGACGCGCTGCCCCTCGTCTCGGCCCCCGGCAGCGGCGGCGTCTCACCGGGCGAGGCGTCCCGGTACCTGTACGGCGCCGCCGTCGTGGCGGTCGTGCTCTTCCTGCCCGGCGGCCTGGTCAGGCTCGCCGCCCGGCGCAGCAAACCCACTCCAGGCACTCCAGGGGAGACAGCATGAATGCACTGACCAGGGCCACGGCGGCCGCCACCGCGCTCGCGGCGCTCCTCGCGCTCACCGCGTGCAGCTCAAAGGCGAAGGACGGTGACGACGACTCCAGGAGCGCGGGAGGCGTGAAGACCGGCGAGGGCGTCTCGGGCAAGACGATCAACCTGGGGGTGCTCACCGACATGACCGGGGTCTACGCCACCCTCGGCAAGAGCGTCACCCAGGCCCAGCAGCTCTACGTCGACCAGGCCAACGCGGACGGCGGCATCTGCGGCCACAAGCTGAAGCTGACCGTCCGCGACCACGGCTACGACCCGCAGAAGGCCGTCGCCGCCTACACCGAGCTGGAACCGAAGGTCCTCGGCTTCGCCCAGTTCATCGGCTCGCCGTTCGTCGCCGCCGTCGAGCAGCGGATCGAGGGCAACAAGGGCCTCGTCCTGCCGCAGGCCTGGTCGTCGAACCTCCTGGGCAACCCGTACATCCGGGTGATCGGCTCCACGTACGACCTGGAGACGATCAACGCGATCGACTTCCTGATGAAGGAGAAGGGGCTGAAGAAGGGCGACAAGCTCGGCCACGTCTACTTCGAGGGCGACTACGGGGAGAGCGCCCTGAAGGGCTCCACGTACATGGCGAAGGAGGCGGGCCTCACGGTCGTCGAGCAGAAGATCAAGCCGACGGACAACGACATGACCGCCCAGGTCTCCGCCCTGAAGAAGGCCGGGGTCAAGGGCGTGGTGATCAGCGCGGGGCCGCGCCAGGCCGCGTCCCTGGTGGGTGTCGCGGCGGCGGGCCGCTTCGACGTCCCGGTCATCGGCAACAACTCGGCCTACGCCCCGCAGCTCCTCGCCACGCAGTCGGGCCCCGCCCTCCAGAAGAACTACTACGTCGCCTCGCCCACGCTGCCCATCGGCGCGGACACCGCGGCGGCGAAGAAGCTCGTCGCCGACTACAGGAAGGCCCACCCCAAGGACGCCCTGGACAACGGCGTCGTGGCGGGCTGGACGGCGGCCGCCGTCTTCGGCGAGGCCCTGAAGAAGGCCTGCGAGAGCAAGGACCTCACACGGGCCGGCGTGGACAAGGCCCTGCTGACCATCGACGCCTTCGACTCGGGCTTCGGCGTCCCCCAGAACTTCACGGACCCGAAGGCTCCGTCGTCCGAGCAGAGCGTCATCCTCCAGCCCTCGGAGAAGGCCACGGGCGGCATGAAGGTCGTACGGGAACCGCAGGCGGCGAAGGAGGCCGAGGGGTACACCCCCGGCGTGTGATACCCGGCCCGGCACGCGAAAGGGGCCCGGATCATCAGATCCGGGCCCCTTAAGCACTGCCTATGAACCCTGCCTATAAGCCCTGCCTACGGGAGCTGCGCGGCCCGCGCCTCTCGCCGGTTCCCCCGGAAGTTGTTCACCCGCCGAGCCGTGGCGAAGAGCGGGATCACCGCCCCGAGGACGAGCTGGAGCGCACAGCCGGTCTGGAGCAGGAGCTGGCCGCCCGGGGCCTCGAAGGCCCAGGCCGCGAGCAGCCCCATGGCCGCGACGATCCACGAGAGCATGGCCATCGCGAGCGGGCCACGCGGCTTCGGGTACTCCACACGGCTGACCATGAGCCACGCCGTGCCGATGATCGCCAGGAGCGTCGCCACGAAGGGCAGCTCCAGGAGGACGATCGAGACGACCGTGAGCGCCCCGAAGGGCGACGGCATGCCCTGGAAGGTGCCGTCCTTCACGGTCACGCACGAGAACCGCGCAAGCCGCAGCACCACCGCCAACAGCACGACGATCGCACCGACCGCAGCCACCCGCTGGTGGGCGTCGTCGGCGACCATGCCGTAGACGAGGACGAAGTACGCCGGTGCCAGACCGAAGCTGATCAGGTCCGACAGGTTGTCCAGCTCCGCGCCCATCGGCGAGGACCGCAGCTTGCGGGCCACGAGCCCGTCGAAGAGGTCGAAGACGGCCGCGCAGAGCATCAGGATCACGGCGGTCGCGGCGGAGTGCCGCGCCATGCCGCTCTCGGTGCTGCCCTGCACGTACGGGATGAGGATGCCCGTGGTGGTGAAGTACACCGCCATGAAGCCGCACGTGGCGTTGCCGAGCGTGAGCGTGTCCGCTATCGACAGGCGCAGCGAGAGGGGCATCTCCTCGTCGGCCTCGTCCTCCACGGCCTCGGGCACCCAGCCGCCGGCTTGTGTCTCAGGATCAACCACGGTCAATGCGAGTCACCCCAGCCACGGTCTTCTGACCGACCTCGACGTCCACCTCGACACCCTCGGGGAGGTAGATGTCCACGCGTGAGCCGAAGCGGATCAGGCCGATCCGCTCGCCCTGCTCCACCTTCGTGCCCTGCGGGATGTAGGGGACGATGCGCCGCGCGACAGCGCCCGCGATCTGGATCATCTCGATGTCGCCGAGCTCGGTGTCGAAGTGCCAGACAACGCGCTCGTTGTTCTCGCTCTCCTTGTTGAACGCCGGGACGAACCCGCCGGGGATGTGCTCCACGGACGTCACGGTGCCCGCGAGGGGGGCGCGGTTGACGTGGACGTTCAGCGGGCTCATGAAGATGGCGACGCGGGTACGCCCGTCCTTCCACGGCATGATGCTCTGCACCACGCCGTCGGCGGGGGAGATGACCCGGCCCTGAGCGATCTCTCGCTCGGGGTCGCGGAAGAACCACAGCATGCCCGCCGCGAGCGCGGTGGCGGGCACGGCGACGGCCGCGGCGCTCTTGGAGCGGCGCGCGCGGGCGAGGCTGATTGCCGCGGTGGCGACGGTCGGCAGGAGCCACGGCGATGCTCCGCGGGCAAGGCGTCCCTGGAGAATGCCGTCGCGTGGTGCAGAGGTTTGGCTGTGGGGCATGGATGACCTTCGTAGCGGATGATGCCGCGCAGTGACTGGGGGACGGCGGCTTTCTCCGGATGGTATCGGTTGCGGGCCACAACTGGGCAAGCCAGGAAGCCGAGTCGGCGGCCGAAGAGTGTTGACAGGGTGTGATGTTCTTCGCGGAGATAACCCCTTGAAGCGGACATTCAGCCCTGGAATCGATACTCTTCGAGCAGTCGACGACCAATGATCATTTTCTGGATCTCGGCGGTACCTTCACCGATCAACAGCATCGGCGCCTCCCTGTAGAGGCGCTCGATCTCGTACTCCTTCGAGAAGCCGTAACCGCCGTGAATCCTGAACGCGTCCTCGACGACTTCCTTGCAGTACTCGGAGGCGAGGTACTTCGCCATCCCTGCTTCGAGGTCGTTTCGCTCCCCGGAGTCCTTTTTGCGTGCTGCGTTGACCATCATCGCATGGGCGGCCTCGACCTTGGTAGCCATCTCGGCCAGTTTGAACTGGATCGCCTGGTGCTGGGCGATGGCTTTACCGAAAGTGTGGCGTTGCTGGGCATATGAGACACCCAGTTCAAAAGCACGCTGTGCGACGCCGCAGCCACGCGCCGCGACATTGACACGCCCGACTTCCACGCCGTCCATCATTTGGTAAAACCCGCGGCCGGTGGTCCCGCCGAGCACGCGATTGGCCGGAATTCGCAGTCCGTCCATGATGAGTTCGGTCGTGTCGACACCCTTGTAGCCCATTTTGTCGATCTTGCCCGGAATGGTGAGTCCGGGGCGGACCTCTCCGAAGCCTGGTTCCTTCTCGACCAGGAAAGTGGTCATCGACTTGTGAGGGGCGGTGCCCTCGGGGTGTCCTTCGTCACTTCGGCACAGAACGGCCACCAGGGTGGACGTTCCGCCATTCGTCAACCACATCTTCTGGCCGTTGAGGACATAGTGGTCACCGTCCCGGACGCCCTTGGACGTGATCGCCGACACGTCCGAGCCGAGCGCCGGCTCCGACATGGAGAACGCGCCGCGCACCTCGCCGGCCGCCATGCGCGGCAGGAAGGTCTCCTTCTGCTCCTGCGTGCCGTGCTGCTTGAGCATGTAGGCGACGATGAAGTGGGTGTTGATGATGCCGGAGACCGACATCCAGCCCCGCGCGATCTCCTCGACGCACAGGGCGTACGTGAGCAGCGACTCGCCCAGGCCGCCGTACTCCTCCGGGATCATCAGACCGAACAGG
Source organism: Streptomyces sp. NPDC046335 (assembly GCF_055587985.1). Classification (NCBI taxonomy): domain Bacteria; kingdom Bacillati; phylum Actinomycetota; class Actinomycetes; order Kitasatosporales; family Streptomycetaceae; genus Streptomyces; species Streptomyces sp. NPDC046335. The sequence goes on from NZ_JBVJFF010000016.1 coordinate 190,775, forward strand.
CCCAACTCCTTGAGGCCGTCGACGATGGCCTGCGGGTACTCGTCACGGTGTTCGAGTTCCGTCGCGACCGGGATGATCTCCTTGTCGACGAAGTCCCGGACCGTCGCCAGGATCTCCTGCTGGATGTCGGTGAGACCGGCGGTCTGCGCGAGTCGGCTCATGGCTGCTTCTTCTCCTGGCTCTTCGGCTCCGGGCGGCCGGGCTGCTCCCCGCCGCGCTCCTTGATGTACGTCTCGGTGGGAACCATCACCTTGCGGCGGAAGACGCAGACGACGGTGCCGTCCTGCTTGTAGCCCCTGGTCTCCACGTACACGATGCCGCGGTCGCTCTTGGACCGGGACGGCGTCTTGTCCAGGACGGTGGTCTCGCCGTAGACGGTGTCGCCGTGGAAGGTCGGCGCCACGTGCTTGAGCGACTCGACCTCCAGGTTGGCGATCGCCTTGCCGGAGACGTCCGGCACGGACATGCCGAGCAGCAGCGAGTAGATGTAGTTGCCCACGACGACGTTCTTGCCGAAGTCCGTCGTCTTCTCCGCATAGTTCGTGTCCATGTGGAGGGGGTGGTGGTTCATGGTGAGCAGGCAGAAGAGGTGGTCGTCGTACTCGGTGACCGTCTTGCCGGGCCAGTGCTTGTATACGGCACCGACCTCGAACTCCTCGTAGGTGCGGCCGAACTGCATGGGATCAGGCCTCCGGGACTTCGAACTTGGAGGTACGGGTCATGCCGGCGGCGCGCCCCTTGCCCGAGATGACCAGCGCCATCTTCCGGCTGGCCTCGTCGATCATCTCGTCGCCGAGCATCGCCGAGCCCTTCTTGCCGCCCGCCTCCGACGTGCAGTACTCGTACGCGTCCAGGATCAGCTCGGCGTGGTCGAAGTCCTCCTGGGAGGGGGAGAAGACCTCGTTGGCGGCCTCCACCTGGCCGGGGTGCAGGACCCACTTGCCGTCGAAGCCGAGGGCGGCGGCGCGGCCCGCGACCTCGCGGTAGCCGTCGACGTTCTTGATCTGGAGGTAGGGGCCGTCGATCGCCTGGAGGTCGTTGGCGCGGGCGGCCATCAGGATCTTCATCAGGATGAAGTGGTAGGCGTCGGCCGGGTAGCCGGGCGGCTGCTCGCCGACGACCAGGGACTTCATGTTGATGGACGCCATGAAGTCGGCCGGGCCGAAGATGATGGTCTCCAGGCGCGGCGAGGCCTCGGCGATGGCGTTGACGTTGTTCAGGCCCCGCGCGTTCTCGATCTGCGCCTCGATGCCGATCTTGCCGGTCTCGAAGCCCATGGTCTTCTCGATCTGGGTGAGCAGCAGGTCGAGCGCGACGACCTGCTCGGCGCTCTGCACCTTCGGCAGCATGATGCAGTCGAGGTTCTGGCCCGCGCCCTCGACGACCGTGACGACGTCGCGGTACGTCCATTCGGTCGTCCAGTCGTTGACGCGCACGACCCGCGTCTTGCCCGTCCAGTCGCCCTCGTTGAGGAACTTGACGATGGTGTGCCGGGCCTCCGGCTTGGCCAGCGGCGCGCAGGCGTCCTCCAGGTCGAGGAAGACCTGGTCGGCGGCGAGGCCCTGGGCCTTCTCCAGGAAACGCGGGTTCGAGCCGGGCACCGCGAGACAGGAGCGGCGGGGGCGAAGACGGTTCACGGTCATGCGGGGACCTCCAGAGGGTCGAGCTTGTTCGCTTTCCGGATCTCGTCGACGATACGGCCGATGATCTCCGTGATGCCGAAGTCCTTCGGGGTGAAGACGGCGGCCACACCCGCCGCCAGAAGGTCCTCGGCGTCGCTGTTGGGGATGATGCCTCCCGCGATCACGGGAATGTCCGGCGCGCCCGCCCGGCGCAGGCGCACCAGGACGTCCGGCACGAGTTCGGCGTGCGAGCCGGAGAGGATCGACAGGCCCACCGCGTGCACGTCCTCGGCCAGCGCCGCGTCGACGATCTGCTCGGGCGTGAGCCTGATGCCCTGGTAGACCACCTCGAAGCCGGCGTCACGGGCGCGCACCGCGATCTGCTCGGCGCCGTTGGAGTGGCCGTCGAGGCCGGGCTTGCCGACCAGGAAGCGGAGCTTGCCGACGCCGAGGTCGGCGGCGGTCGCGGCCACCTTGTCCCGGACGCGGGCGAGCGGTGTGCCGGCCTCGGCGGTGACGGCCACGGGCGCGCCTGAGACGCCCGTGGGGGCGCGGAACTCGCCGAAGACCTCCCGCAGGGCGCCCGCCCACTCGCCGGTCGTCACGCCGGCCCGCGCGCACTCCAGGGTCGCCTCCATGAGGTTGCCCGTGCCCGCGGCCACCTCCTTGAGCCGCTGGAGGGCCTTGCAGGGGCGGGGGTGGTTGAACGGCGGCTGGTAGCGGGTGTCGCGCCAGTGCTTCAGGGCGGCGACGACGCGGGCCTCGACGGCCGGGTCGACTGTCATGATCGCCGCGTCCAGGTCGGCGGTGAGCGGGCTGGGCTCGGTGGACTCGTAGGAGTTCACACCGACGATCTTCTCCTCGCCGGACTCGATGCGGGCCCTGCGCTCGGCGTGCGAGGAGACGAGCTGCGACTTCAGGTAGCCGGACTCGACGGCGGCCATCGCGCCGCCCATCTCCTCGATGCGGGCCATCTCGGCGAGGGACTCCTCGGCCAGCGAGGCGACCTTGGCCTCGATGACGTGCGAGCCCGCGAAGATGTCCTCGTACTCCAGGAGGTCGCTCTCGTGCGCGAGGACCTGCTGGATGCGGAGCGACCACTGCTGGTCCCAGGGGCGGGGCAGGCCGAGCGCCTCGTTCCAGGCGGGGAGCTGCACGGCACGCGCGCGTGCGTCCTTGGAGAGGGTGACGGCCAGCATTTCGAGCACGATCCGCTGGACGTTGTTCTCCGGCTGCGCCTCGGTGAGCCCCAGGGAGTTGACCTGCACGCCGTAGCGGAACCGGCGCTGCTTGGGGTTCTCGACGCCGTACCGCTCGCGGGTGACCTGGTCCCAGATGCGCCCGAACGCCCGCATCTTGCACATCTCCTCGATGAAGCGGACACCCGCGTTCACGAAGAAGGAGATGCGGGCCACGACGTCCCCGAACCTCTCCTCGGGGACCTGCCCCGAGTCGCGTACGGCGTCGAGGACCGCGATGGCGGTGGACATCGCGTACGCGATCTCCTGGACCGGCGTGGCCCCCGCCTCCTGGAGGTGGTAGCTGCAGATGTTGATCGGGTTCCACTTGGGGATGCGGGCCACCGTGTACGTGATCATGTCGGTGGTCAGGCGCAGGGAGGGCACCGGCGGGAAGACGTGCGTCCCGCGCGAGAGGTACTCCTTGACGATGTCGTTCTGCGTCGTCCCCTGGAGCTCGCTGATGTCGACGCCCTGCTCCTCGGCGACCACCTGATAGAGCGCCAGCGTCCACATGGCGGTGGCGTTGATCGTCATCGAGGTGTTCATCTGGTCCAGGGGGATGTCCTGGAACAGCCGCCGCATGTCGCCGAGGTGCGAGACCGGCACGCCGACCCGGCCGACCTCACCGCGGGCGAGGATGTGGTCGGGGTCGTAGCCGGTCTGCGTGGGCAGGTCGAACGCGACCGAGAGGCCCGTCTGCCCCTTGGCGAGGTTGCGCCGGTACAGCTCGTTGGACGCCTCCGCCGTGGAGTGACCGGCGTAGGTCCGCATGAGCCACGGCCGGTCCTTCTGACGCTCTGTCATGTGACGCTGCTCCTAGCGGGTTCAGACGTTCCGGAAGCGGTTGATCGCGTCGATGTGCTCGGCCCGCTTCTCCGGGTCGCGCACGCCCATGCCCTCCCGGGGCGCGAGCGCGAGGACGCCGACCTTGCCCTGGTGGAGGTTGCGGTGCACGTCGTAGGCCGCCTGGCCGGTGTCCTCCAGGGAGTACACCTTGGAGAGCGTCGGGTGGATCTTGCCCTTGGCGATCAGGCGGTTGGCCTCCCACGCCTCGCGGTAGTTGGCGAAGTGCGAGCCGATGATGCGCTTGAGGGACATCCACAGGTAGCGGTTGTCGTACTCGTGGTTGTAGCCGGACGTCGAGGCGCATGTGACGATGGTTCCGCCCTTGCGCGTGACGTACACCGAGGCGCCGAACGTCTCGCGGCCCGGGTGCTCGAAGACGATGTCCACGTCCTCGCCGCCGGTGAGCTCGCGGATGCGCTTGCCGAACCGCTTCCACTCGCGCGGGTCCTGCTCGTGCTCGCTCTTCCAGAACTTGTAGTCCTCGGCGTTGCGGTCGATGATCGCCTCGGCGCCCATCGCGCGGCAGATCTCCGCCTTCTGGGAGCTGCTCACCACACAGATGGGGTTGGCGCCGCCGGCCAGCGCGAACTGGGTGGCGTACGAGCCGAGACCGCCGCTCGCGCCCCAGATCAGCACGTTGTCGCCCTGCTTCATGCCGGCGCCGTTGCGCGAGACGAGCTGGCGGTACGCGGTGGAGTTCACGAGGCCGGGCGATGCCGCCTCCTCCCAGCTCAGGTGGTCCGGCTTCGGCATGAGCTGGTTGGACTTGACGAGCGCGATCTCGGCGAGGCCGCCGAAGTTGGTCTCGAAGCCCCAGATGCGCTGCTCCGGGTCGAGCATCGTGTCGTTGTGCCCGTCGGAGGACTCCAGCTCGACGCTCAGGCAGTGCGCGACGACCTCGTCGCCCGGGTTCCAGGCGTTCACGCCGGGCCCGGTGCGCAGCACGACGCCCGCCAGGTCGGAGCCGATGATGTGGTACGGCAGGTCGTGGCGCTTGGTGAGCTCGCTCAGGCGGCCGTAGCGCTCCAGGAAGCTGAAGGTGGACACCGGCTCGAAGATCGAGGTCCACACGGAGTTGTAGTTGACCGAGGAGGCCATGACGGCCACCAGGGCCTCGCCGGGGCCGAGTTCGGGGACCGGCACGTCGTCCAGGTGGATCGACTTGCGGGGGTCCTTGTCGCGGGTTTCGAGGCCCGCGAACATCTCCGTCTCGTCCTTGTGCACGGTGATCGCGCGGTACGAGTCGGGCAGGGGAAGAGCGGCGAAGTCGGCGGACTGGGCGTCCGAGGACTGAATCGCGTCCAGGATTTCCTTCACGGTTTTGCCTCCGGCGAAGAAGCGCATCGGGGGATGCGCTGCTTGAGGGTTACGTCGGGGTGCTTGCTGTGCTGTGGAGGTGTGCCGTCGGTTCGGCGAAGGGTGGTGCTCGGCGACGCCCTGGTGGGGCGTGGGAGGTGCCTGTGACGCAGGCGTCCGGGCGCGCAAGCCGTGGCTTGTGGGGACAGCCGGCGTACGGAGGATCTCCGCACGCCGGCCGCCCGGACACCTTCAACGTATGGCACCGCGTGCCAGTGGGCAAGACACTGGGTGCCAGAAACTTTTGACCGATGATCGATCAGTGCAGGTCAGGGGCGCGCTGGGCATGGCAGAGGGGGCACTACCGGTGGGTAGCGCCCCCTCGTAAATCCAGGACGAAACGGGTCGAACAACGACTACGAGCGCTCGCGCAGCGCCTTCTCGATGGTCCGCATGACCTCATCCAGCGGGGCGTCCGTGCGGGCCACCGTGACCAGGACCTCACCCTGTGAGGACGCCGTCGCGGCCGCCGTGGCGGGCAGCGTGTCGCGCCCCGCGCCGATGCCCGAGCCGAAGGTGCGGCGGACGATCGCGAAGGCGCGGTCGAGCTGCGTCTCCACGTCGCCCTGGCCGCCGGCCCGCAGCCAGCGGCGCAGGACGTGGTTGTGGGCGGTGACCACGGCCGAGGCGGCGACCTCGGCGAGCAGCGGGTCGTCGTTGCCGTCGTGGTGCGCCTGCTCGTCGAAGTGGCCGAGCAGATAGCGCGTGAAGAGCCGCTCGTAACGGGCCACCGAGGCGATCTCGCGCTCGCGGAGCGTGGGTACCTCACGGGTGAGGCGGTAGCGCTCCACGGAGACCGCGGGCGACGCCGCGTACATCTTCATGACTTCCTTGATGCCGCGGCACACCGTGTCCAGCGGGTGCTCGTGCGGGGGAGCGGCGTTGAGGACCGCCTCCGCGCGGATCAAGGTGTCGTCGTGGTCGGGGAAGATCGCTTCTTCCTTGGAACGGAAGTGCCGGAAGAAGGTCCGGCGGGCGACCCCGGCGGCGGCCGCGATCTCGTCGACCGTCGTCGCCTCGTACCCCTTGGACGCGAAGAGCTCCATGGCGGCCGCCGCCAGCTCCCTGCGCATCTTGAGCCGCTGGGCGGCGGCGCGGCTGCCCGCGGCGCTCTCCGGAGCGTCGGGGGTTGCGTTACGTGAGGACTTGACGGCCTTGGACATGCCATGAACGTACTGCATGTGCGCGCCATGGTGCTCCTGAGGGACGGGGCCGCCCGGGGGCCCGAGCAGCCCGCCCCAGTCCGTCCGTTCGTCCGCGCGGTCCTCGGCCGGCTCAGCGCCGGGCATATTCGCGGAAGCCGCGGCCCGTCTTGCGGCCGAGGCAGCCCGCGGCCACCAGATGTTCGAGCAGCGGCGCCGGGGCCAGGCCCGGGTCGCGGAACTCGCGGTGCAGGACCTTCTCGATGGCCAGCGAGACGTCCAGGCCGACGACGTCCAGGAGCTCGAAGGGGCCCATGGGGTAGCCGCCGCCGAGCTTCATCGCGGCGTCGATGTCGTCCAGCGAGGCGTAGTGCTCCTCGACCATCTTGATCGCGTTGTTGAGGTAGGGGAACAGCAGGGCGTTCACGATGAAGCCCGCCCGGTCGCCGCAGTCCACCGGGTGCTTGCGGATGCTCGTGCAGACCTCACGGACGGTGGCGTGCACGTCGTCGGCCGTCAGCACCGTGCGGACCACCTCGACGAGCTTCATCGCCGGGGCCGGGTTGAAGAAGTGCATGCCGATCACGTCGCGCGGACGCGTGGTGGCGCGGGCGCAGGCCACCACCGGCAGCGACGAGGTCGTGGTCGCCAGGATCGCGCCCGGCTTGCAGACCTTGTCGAGCGCCGCGAAGAGCTGCCGCTTGGCCTCCAGGTCCTCGGCGATGGCCTCAAGGGCCAGGTCGACGCCGGCGAACGCCTCGTACGAAGCGGCCGGAGTGATGCGCTCCAGCGTCTCGGCGGCGGCCCCGGCCGTCAGCCTGCCCTTGTCGACCGAGCGCGCGAGGGACTTGCCGATACGGGCCTTGGCGGCCGCCGCCTTCTCGTCGGTGCGGGCGGCGAGCACCACGTCGTAGCCCGCCTTGGCGAAGACCTCCGCGATGCCGGACGCCATCGTCCCGGAGCCCGCGACGCCGACGGAGCGGACCGCCCGGCCCTGGACGCGCCGCCCGTCCTCCCGCGGGGTGAGCGCGTCGTCCACCACGTCCTCGCCGCCGGGCGCCGCGTACGTGTAGAAGCCGCGGCCCGCCTTGCGTCCCGTCAGGCCGGCCTCGCTGAGCTGCTTGAGGATCGGGGCGGGCGCGTGCAGCCGGTCGCGGGACTCGGCGTACATGGCGTCGAGGACCGTGCGGGCGGTGTCCACGCCGATCAGGTCGAGCAGGGCGAGCGGACCCATCGGCAGGCCGCAGCCCAGCTTCATGGCGGCGTCGATGTCCTCGCGGGAGGCGTACTTCGCCTCGTACATCGCCGCGGCCTGGTTGAGGTAGCCGAAGAGCAGCCCGTCGGCGACGAAGCCGGGGCGGTCGCCGACCGCGACGGGCTCCTTGCCGAGCGCCTGGGCCAGCTCGGTGACCGTGGCCACGGCGGCGGGCGCGGTGAGGACGGACGAGACGACCTCGACGAGCTTCATGGCGGGCGCCGGGTTGAAGAAGTGCAGGCCCAACACGCGCTCGGGCCGGGCCGATTCGGCGGCGAGGCGGGTCACGGAGAGCGCGTTGGTGCCCGTGGCGATGATCGTCTCGGGGCGCACCACGGCGTCGAGGCCGCGGATGGTCTGCTGCTTGATCTCGTACGACTCGGGGACGACCTCGATGACGAGGTCGGCGTCGGCGGCGGCCTGGAGGTCCGTGAAGGTGCGGAAGCGGGCCAGGATGCCCTGCCGCTCCTCCTCGGTGAGGTGTCCGCGGCGCACCGCGCGGGCGGTCGACGCCTCCAGGGCGGTGACCGCGCGGGTGGCCGCGGCCTGGCTGATGTCGATGCCGATGACCTCGCGGCCGCCGCGGGCCAGGACCTCGGCGATGCCGGTGCCCATCGTGCCGAGCCCGACGACGGCGACGGTGTTCAGGGGAGCGTCCATGGGTGGACTCCAGGAGGAGAGTGACGACTGAGGGGCGCACGCGGGCGACTGGCGCCTTGAGGCGTGCGGAAGGTGATGCCTGTCGTGTCCGGGCGGCGTCGCCGCGCGCACCGGTGAGGAGCCGACGGGCCCTGTCCCGGAGCCGACGTCGTACTGAGGTACCTGAAGTACCGAACCGACCAACACCCCGCGGCGGCTGCGTCACCAGGCCACCGCGGGAAAGGAACTGCTACGGGGAGTGTGCCCCGCTCACATGAGGTTAACCGGCGGGTAACGAGCGCGCCAGTCCTGAGTCTCTGTGACCTGCGTCGCCACCCACCACCGCCCATTAGGCTCACGGCCATGGATGACGAGTCGCGGAGGGTGACGGCACGTTTACGCCGCGAGGCGGAGGCCTCGCCCGGGCACGTGAAGCTGTACGAGAAGCTGGTCGCCACGGAGGACCTCGACGAGCTCGCCGAGGTGCTCGTCTCTCCGGGGCAGCCCCTGTGGACCCGGGAGCTGGCCGCGGTCCGCCTCGGCGTCGCGGGTGACCGCAGGGCCTTCGAGTCCCTGGTCCTCCTCCTCAACCACCGCGACCCGCCCCGCTGCGCCGCCGCGGCCCACGCCCTGGCGCGCCTCGGCGACCCGCGTACGGCCCGCGCGGCGGCGGCCCTGGCGACGAACGAACTCCGCGTCGCCTACGCCCTGCACCCCGTGCGCCTCCTCACCGAACTCCGCGCCCCCGAGTCGGCCCCCGCCCTGATCACCACCCTCGGACGCAGGCTGGTCCCGCACGACCCCTTCGGCAAGATAGCCCTGGCCTGCGTGGAGGGACTCGGCGCCCTGGGCGACGAACGCGCCCGCCCGGTCCTGACGGCGGCCCGGAGCCACCCGCGCCTGGCGGCGGCCGCCGCGGCGGCGCTGGCGCGGCTGCCGGGGTGAGGGGGCAAGGGGGGCCGGTCAGCGCGGTGACAGTGCCCCGCGCCGGGCCTCCGCGACGGCCCGTGTTCCGGCCTCGGCGCTCAGCGGCTTCGGGTCCGGTCCCGCCTCGCAGGTCGCGTCGGCCTCTTCGCCGGAGGCCCGCGGCAGCTCGCCCGTCGCCAGGTAGGACGCCAAGTGGGCGTCCAGGCAGGCGTTTCCGTTCAGGGTGATGCCGTGGTTGCCGCCGCCGGACTCGACCACCAGGCGGGAGCCGGAGAGCCTGCGGTGCAGCACCAGGGCGCCCTCGTAGGGCGTCGCCGGGTCGTCCGTCGCCTGGAAGAGGAGTACCGGGGGCAGCTCCGTGCTGGAGACGTCCGGGGCGCTCAGGTGATGGGTGCGCCAGAAGGCGCACGGAGCGTTGTACCAGGCGTTGTTCCAGGTGGAGAACGGGGCCTTCGCGTGGATCTCCGCGTGATCCGCGCGCCACGTCGCCCAGTCGCGCGGCCACAGGGCGTCCCTGCACTGCACGGCCGTGTAGACGCTGTAGCCGTTCTCCGTCACCGCGTCGGGCGCCGCGAGCTCCTCGTACGCGGCGACGAGCGGCCGGGCGTCGCCACCCTTCGCGTACGCGGCGAACGCCCGCGCGAGCACTGGCCAGTGGCCGTTGTCGTAGCCGCCGGGGATGAAGGTGTCCTCCAGCTCCGCGGCGCCCACCTTCTCGCCCGCGGGCCGCGCGGCGAGATCTTCGCGCATGGCGTGCCACCGGGCCTCGACCCGGGCGGGGTCCCCGCCGAGCCCGTACGTGGAGTCGTGCCGGGCGATCCAGGCCATCAGCGCCTTGTGGCGGACGTCGAAGGCGCGGTTCTGGCGGAGGTTGGCGTCGTACCAGACGGCCGTCGGGTCGACGATCGAGTCCAGCGCCATGCGGCGCACGCGGTGCGGGTAGAGCTTGCCGTACATGGCCCCCAGGTAGCTGCCGTACGAGTAGCCGAAGAAGCTGACGCGCCTGGCGCCGAGGGCCGCGCGGATGGCGTCCATGTCCTTCGCCGTGCTCACCGTGTCGATGAACGGCAGCACGTCCGCGTACTTCGCGTGGCAGGCGTCGGCGAAGGCACGGGCGCGGTCGAGGTTGGCCTTCTCCGTCGCCGTGCCGGCGGGGAGACTGCGGGGCCGTACGGGGGTGAAGTGGCCGGGGCGGCAGTTCAGCGCGGGCTCGCTCCGGCCGACGCCGCGCGGGTCGAAGCCGATGACGTCGTACTGCGCCGCGACCTTCTTCGGCAGCTTCTTCGCCACGGCCCCGGCCATGGCGAGGCCGCTGCCGCCCGGGCCGCCGGGGTTCACCAGGAGCGGTCCCTGCGAGGTCCGCGCGGTGTGCGGGACCCGGGACAGGGCGAGGGTGATCTTCCTGCCGCCGGGGTCGCGGTGGTCCAGGGGCACCTTCAGGGACGCGCACTGGAGCGTCGGGTGGGCCTCGGTGGCGCACTTCTTCCACGCCGGGGCGGCGGCTTCGGGGGCGGCTTCGGCGGCGGCTGCCGGGGCGGCGGCTTCCGGGGTGACGCCCGCGGCGGGTGCCACCGCGGCGGCCGTCCCGGCGAGCGCGACGAAGGAGCAGAGGGCGAGGGCGCGCTTGTTCGTCAGCTTCATCGGCTCATCGGCTCCATCGGCTTCCCAGCTGTTCAGGGCGAGGTCATCCGGGGCCGTGGACGCAACGACCTCGGGCGTATCGTCCCCGCAAGTCGCGTCCGAATTCTGCTGCTCTGCTGATGAATGACCCGAAAGGAGCAGTACCGAGGAAGGCGCCGGGCCGCTCGGCCGCCGGCCGCTAGAGCAGGGTGAGCTGCGTGGGGCCCGCCGGCTGCTCCGGCACCCGGATCCGCCGGGCGGCGCCCGCGCGCGTGGGCCCGATGCCGAACTCCTCGGCCAGCTCGTGCACATGGCGGGTGATGCGCCGCTGGTACCACTTCGGGGCATAGGCGCCTTCCGCGTACAGCCGCTCGTAGCGCCGTACGAGATGCGGGTGGTGCTGCCCGAGCCAGGCCATGAACCACTCGCGCGCGCCCGGCCGCAGATGCAGTACCAGGGGCGTCACCGAGGTCGCCCCTGAGGCGGCGACGGCCCGCACCGTGGCGCGCAGCTGGTCGGGGTGGTCGCCGAGGAAGGGGATGACGGGGGCCATCAGGACCCCGCAGTCGATGCCGTGCTCGCTCAGGGTGCGTACGACGTCCAGGCGCCGCTCGGGGGCGGGCGTGCCCGGCTCGACGGTGCGCCACAGCTCCCGGTCGGTGAAGCCGACGGAGACCGAGATGCCGACGTCCGTCACCGCGGCCGCCTCCCGCAGCAGGTCGAGGTCGCGCAGGATCAGCGTGCCCTTGGTCAGGATCGAGAAGGGGTTGCCGCGGTCGCGCAGCGCGCTGATGATCCCCGGCATCAGGCCGTAGCGGCCCTCGGCCCGCTGGTAGCAGTCGACGTTGGTGCCCATGGCGATGTGGTCGCCGTGCCAGCGGGGCGAGGCGAGCCTGCGCCGCAGCAGCTCGGCGGCGTTGACCTTGACGACGATCTGGCTGTCGAAGTCGAGGCCGGTGTCCAGGTCGAGGTAGCTGTGGGTCTTGCGGGCGAAGCAGTAGACGCACGCGTGCGTGCAGCCGCGGTAGGGGTTGACCGTCCATTCGAACGGCATCCGGGACGCGCCCGGCACGCGGTTCACGATCGACCTGGCCCGTATCTCGTGGAAGGTGATTCCCCTGAACTCCGGGGTGTCGAACGTCCGTGTGGTGATCGCGTCCGCGCCGAACAGCGCGGCATCGGCGGGGCCCTGACGCGGTCCGTCGGAGAGATTCTCCCAGCGCATGACGCCTCCTAGATAGCACTGGCCACAGAATAGAACACATGTTCCCTTGATCGTGCGACCGGCACGGCGCGACGGCCCGGTACCGGCTGCCGCCGGGCCGAGCGCGGCCGCGGCCATGGCCACGATTTGGGGGCCCGGTGTGCCGGGTGGTTGGCTTTCCGTGAACTCCCCGAAAAACAAAGCTGGAGGAAGTGCCATGGCGCAGGTCGAAGCTGTCACGGAGCGGGTCGTAGCGGCGAAGCCGGATGAGGTCTTCGACGCGCTGGCCGACTACAACGGCACGCGTCCGAAGCTCCTTTCGGAACACTTCAGCGAGTACGAGGTGCGCGAGGGCGGTGACGGCGAGGGCACTCTCGTCCACTGGAAGCTCCAGGCCACCAGCAAGCGCATCCGCGACTGCCTCCTGGAGGTCAGCGAGCCCACCGACGGCGAGCTGGTCGAGAAGGACCGCAACTCCTCCATGGTCACCACCTGGACGGTGACCCCGGCAGGCGAGGGCAAGTCGCGTGTGGTCGTCTCCAGCGTGTGGAACGGCGCGGGCGGCATCGGCGGCTTCTTCGAGAAGACCTTCGCGCCCAAGGGGCTCGGCCGGATCTACGGCGTGGTGCTCGACAACCTCGCCCGCGAGGTGGAGAACCCGGCCGCCGCCTGACCCGGCGGAGCTGCTTTCACGCTCACCGTTTCGAGTGGTTTTCCGTTCGGTCCCGTTGTACGCCGTAGGGCTCCCACCGGCGCTAACGTCCGAGCGGCCCCCGTGGGGGCGACTCGTCGCGCTTGCTCGTAGTTGTCGCGTAATGCGAGAAATGGGCGGCGCAGGCGCGACGAGGGGAGCAGTACGTGGGCGGGACGACGCTGGTGAAGGCCGCCGGGCGGAACGGCGCGGCGGCCGTGGAGACGGTGCCGCTGCGGGCCGGGGAACCGGGAGCCGGCCAGGCGCCGCCCCCGCCACCTGATCCGGCGGCGCTCGGGCTCAGCCCCCGCCGGGTACGGATGGTGTTCTTCGGGCTGATGCTCGCCCTGCTGCTCGCCGCCCTGGAGCAGATGATCGTCGCCACGGCGCTCCCCAAGATCGTCGGAGAGCTGCACGGCCTGGACAAGATGTCCTGGACCATCACCGCCTATCTGCTGACCTCCACCATCGGCCTGCCCATCTACGGCAAGCTCGGCGACCTCTTCGGCCGCAAGGGCGTCTTCCAGTTCGCGATCGTCGTCTTCGTCGTGGGCTCGGCGCTGGCCGGCTGGTCGCGGACGATGGACGAGCTCATCGCCTTCCGCGCGATCCAGGGCGTCGGCGCGGGCGGTCTCATGATCGGCGTGCAGGCGATCATCGCGGACATCGTGCCGCCCCGGCAGCGCGGCCGCTACATGGGCCTGATCGGCGCCGCGTTCGGCCTCGCTTCGGTCGCCGGACCGCTGCTCGGCGGCTTCTTCACCGACCACGCCTCCTGGCGCTGGTGCTTCTACTTCAACGTGCCCTTCGGCCTGGTCACGCTGCTCGTCGTCAGCCTCGTGCTCAAGCTGCCCAAGCCCACGGGCAAGGCCCGCCTCGACGTGCTGGGCGCGCTGCTGCTCGCCGCCGCCTCGACCTGTCTGGTGCTGCTCACGAGCTGGGGCGGGACGGAGTACGCGTGGGGCGACCGGGTCAGCCTCGCTCTCGCCGCCGGGGCGGCCGTCAGCGGCGCGCTCTTCCTCGTCGCCGAGAAGTTCGCCGCGGAACCGATCATCCCGCTGCGCCTCTTCCGCGACCCGGTCTTCAACATCACCGGCCTCGTCGGCATGATCGTGGGCGTCGCCCTCTTCGGGGCGGCCAGTTACCTGCCGACCTTCCTTCAGATGGTCGACGGCGCGAGTGCCACCGAGTCGGGGCTCCTGATGCTGCCGATGATGGGCGGCATCGTCGGCGCCTCGATCATCTCCGGGCAGCTCATCAGCCACACCGGCCGCTACAGGATCTATCCGGTCCTCGGCGGCGCCCTCTCCGTCGCCGGCATGTGGCTGCTCTCGCGGCTGGAGACCGACACCTCCCGAACGCAGTACAGCCTCTGGATGGCGGTCCTCGGCGCGGGCATCGGCCTGATCATGCCCGTGCTGGTCCTCGCCGTGCAGAACGCCGTGCGCCCCACCGACCTCGGCACCGCCACCAGCGCGCACAACTACTTCCGGCAGATCGGCGGCAGCGTGGGCGCCGCGATCTTCGGCACCCTCTTCGCCGACCGGCTCGCCGACGCCCTCGGCGACCGCATCCCCGCGGGCTCCGGCGGGAAGCTGCCCGACGCCGAGTCCCTCACCCCGCAGCTCGTCCACGCGCTGCCCGCGCCGCTGCGCGAGGGCTACATCCAGGCCTACGCCGACGCGATGCCGCGCATCTTCCTCTACCTCGTGCCGGTGCTCGTCCTCGGCATGCTGATCACCTTCTTCCTCAAGGAGACCCCCCTGTTGTCCAGCGCAGCCTCTCCCGACGCGACCGCCGCCGAGCCCACGGCTGTCCCGCACGCCCGCGCCGCAGGGCCCGCGGCGGGCGTCCCCGTCTGCGGCACCGTGCAGCACGCCGACGGCACCGTGGTGCCCCGCGCGGCCCTGACCCTCATCGACGTCGCCGGGCAGCAGATCGGGCGCGGCGCGAGCGGCGAGGACGGGCGGTACGCCCTGGCGACGCCCGGGGCGGGCTCCTTCGTGCTGATCGCGGCGGCCGGCGGGCACCAGCCGCAGGCCGTGACCGTCACCGTCGGCGAGCGGCCCGTCGAGCTGGACGTGGTGCTCGGCGGCGCGGGCCGCCTCGCGGGCACGGTGGTGACGGCCGACGGAACGCCGGTCAGGGACGCCGCCGTCACCCTCACCGACGTACGCGGGGAGGTCGTCGCCACCACCCGCAGCGGCCGCGAGGGCGGCTATGTCATCACCGAGCTGGTGGCCGGCGAGTACACCCTGGCGGCCAGCGCCCCCGCCTTCCGGCCCGCCGCGCTGCCGGTCAGCGTGCAGGCCGCGCGCGAGACCCGCCAGGACGTGGAGCTCGCGGGCGGGGCGGTGCTGCGCGGCACCGTGCGGGCCGGCGGCGGCCGTCCCGTCGAGGACGCGCGCGTGACGCTGCTCGACGCCGCGGGCAACGTCGTGGACACCCTCACCACGGAGGCGGACGGCACGTTCCGCTTCGTCGACCTGTCGTCCGGTGAGTACACCGTCATCGCGGCGGGCTACCCGCCGGTCGCCACCGTCCTCCAGGTCGCGGGCGGCGGCCGCACCGAGCGGGACCTCCAGCTCGGCCACGAGGACTGAGGCCGCGGTGGGGGGGCGTGCGCCGGAGGACTGTGGCCTCCGGGCAATTCCCCCATTGCCCCGCACCGCGACGTGCGCCGGTCGTACGGTGGTTGATGGCGCCTCAGATTCCCGCGCCGCCTCGGATCTCCGCGCCGCCGCGGAAGGAGCACGGCCATGGGACAGGGCACTCCGGACGGACCGGTGGCGCGCGGTGCCGTGGCCGGACGCATACCGCTGGCCGTGGTCGTCGTCGACGCCGCCGGTCTCGTCTCGCACTGGAGCGTCGGCGCGCGCCGCCTCTTCGGGTGCGCCAGGGCAGAGGCCATCGGCCGCCCCGTGGGCGATCTGCTGCCCGTGCACGGCGCGATCCCCCAGGACCACGAGCCCTACGGCGCCTACGACGGGCTCGGCCCCGACCTGGAGATGTCCCTCGACCGCCGCGTCTCCTACCCGGCCGCCGGACGCGCCCGGCTGACGGGGCCGGGGCCGCGGGGCGACCGCGTCGATGTGCTCTGGTGGGCGTATCCGCTGGTCGGGCCGGGTCCCGAGCGGCTCCTCGTGCTGGCGGCCGACGCCGAGCGCCCGGCCGGGGCCGAGGGTGCGCCGCGGGGCGCCGGGGCAGGGCGCGGCGAGCGGGTCGAGCGCATCGCTCCCGGCTTCGCCCTGCACACGGACTTCCCCGAGGCCGACGAGCTCGCGGACCGGCTGCCCGAGATCCTGCCCAGCATGAGCGTGGGGGAGAGCTCCCGCATCGTCTCCCAGGTCCTCGACCTCGGCTATCCCGTCCTGGAGTTCAGCCGCCACGACCGGGTGCCCGTCACCCCCGACTGGGGCGTCGCGCGGCGGGCCGAGCGCAAGGCCCGCAAGGAGCGCGCCGAGCGGGACGCCGCGCGCGGTCTTCCCCGTCCCGGGCCGGACGACGACGAGGGCGAGGACCTCGAATACGCGGCGGTGCGCGAGCGTCTGGAGTTCCTCAACGAGGTCAGCGGCCGCATCGGCTCCTCGCTCGACCTGTCGCGCACGATCCTGGAGGTCAGCAGGGCGGTCGTGCCGCGCTTCACGGATGTCGCGGGCACCTATCTGCGCGAGCAGGTCGTGGCGGGCGAGGGCTTTCCCGATGGCCCGCCGGACGAGACCACCCTGTGGCACCGGGTCGCCGTGGAGCACACCGACGAGCCGGGCCGCTGGGACGACGTCGTGCCGGTCGGCGAGTCCATGCCCTTCCCGGCACACACGCCGTTCTTCCAGTGCATGACCTCCGGCGACCCGGTGCTCGTACCGCGCATCACCGAGGAGATGGGCAACGCCATCGCCTCGCAGTTCGAGAAGCGCGACATCCGCCCGCTGATCAACCACCGCTCGATGCTCGTCGTACCGCTCAAGGCGCGCCAGGTGGTGCTCGGCTTCATGATCCTGCTCCGGCACCGGGAGCGGCCCGTCTTCAACGACATGGACCGCGTCACCGGCGCCGAACTGGCCGCCCGCGCCGGGCTCGTGCTCGACAACGCCCGCATGTACACCTACCAGGAGAGCGTCGCCGACACCCTCCAGGACAGCATGCTGCCGCACATCCAGCCGCGCATGCCCGGCTGCGACATCGCCACCCGCTATCTGCCGGGCACGCTCCTCGGCCGGGTCGGCGGCGACTGGTTCGACTCCGTGAAGCTGCCGGGGTCGAGGACCGCCCTTGTCGTCGGCGACGTCATGGGCCACGGGCTCAACTCCGCCGCCATGATGGGACAGTTGCGCACGGCCGTGCAGACCATGGCCGCCCTCGACCTGCCGCCAGAGCAGCTCCTGCGCAACCTCGACGACCTCGCGCAGCGCCTCGGCGAGCACTATCTCGCGACGTGTCTGTACGCGGTCTACGACCCGATCGCGGGCGAGCTGTGCCTCGCCAACGCGGGACACATACCGCCGGTGCTCGTCCGCGCCGATGACGGCCGCAGCGAACTCCTCGACCTGCCCACCGGGGCGCCCATCGGCGTCGGCGGCGTCCCCTTCGAGTCGGTCCGCGTCCGCGTGGCCCCGGGTGACCGGCTGCTCATGTGCACCGACGGCCTGGTCGAGGTGCGTGGCGAGGACATCGGCGTCGGCCTCGCCACGCTCACCGAGTCCGCCGCGCATCCCGCGGCGTCCATGGACGACGCCTGCGACACGATCATCCGGACTCTCGCCGCGACCTTCGCCGACGCGGGCAGCGGCGGACGCAAGGACGACGTGGCGCTCCTGATGGCCCGGCTCAACGGCGTCGCGGGGGAGGACGTCGCGCACTGGCGGTTCGCCCTCGACCCGAGCGAGGTCGGCAGGGCCCGCGAGCTGGTCCGCGGGCAGCTTCGGGCCTGGTCGCTCCAGGCGCTCGCCGGCACGGCCGAACTGCTGGTCAGCGAGCTGGTCACCAACGTCGTACGGCACTCGCGCAGCAGCCGCGTCGACCTGCGCCTGGTCCGCTCGGGATCGCTCGTGTGCGAGGTCGAGGACGACGACCACACGCTGCCCACGCTGCTCAGCGCGGGCCCCGACGACGAGTTCGGGCGCGGCCTGGGCGTCGTCAGCGCGCTCGCCAGGGAGTGGGGCACGAGCCGTACGAACTCCGGCAAGACGGTCTGGTGCGAACTGGACCTGCCCTCGCGGTGACCGCGGGCGCCGGCCCGATGCCTTGTGGGCGCGGCCCGGGGGCGGTAGACCGATCTGACCGCCCGCTACGGCGGATTCGCGTCGCACCCCGGGGAGTCACGCATGAGCGTCACGAGTCGGTACAAGGAGGCCTGGGAGGCGTTCTGGCAGGCGGCGCCCGCCGAGCCGGGCGCCGTGTTCTGGGACGCCGAGCCCGCCCTCACCGCGGCACTGCATATGGCCCTGTTCGAACCCCACCTGGGGGCCGATGGCCTGCCCCTCGTCGACCTGGGCTGCGGCAACGGCACGCAGACCCGCTTCCTCGCCGGCGGCTTCCCGCGCGTCGTCGGCGTCGACCTGTCGCTCGCCGCGATCGAGCGCGCCCGGCGCGCCGACCCCGCGGGCGAGGCGGAGTTCCGGCAGCTCGACGCCGTGGAGAAGGGCGCGGCCCGGCTGCTGCACGAGGAGCTGGGGGACGCCAACGTCTACATGCGCGGCGTCCTCCACCAGTGCGACCCCGCCGACCGGCAGCCCCTGGCCGACGCCATCGCGGCGCTGACCGGTGAGCGCGGCAGGGCCTTCGTCGTCGAACTCTCCGAGACGGCCAAGCCCGTCCTGCTCGGCCTGGCCACGCGCCCGGAGGGGCCGCCGCCGAAGCTCGCCCCCGTCTTCGCGCACGGCCTCGCGCCCGCCGAAGTGCTGGACGACGCCGTGCCCCGGCACTTCGCGGCGGCGGGCCTCGCCGTCCTGGCGATCGGTGAACTCCCGCTCGCCACCACGGAGTTCACGCCCGACGGCTCCCGCATCGAACTGCCCTCGCGGTGGCTGGCGGTGGGGCGGGCGCGCTGACCCGCGGGGACACTGATCGCATTTGTTTTCGTCAGAACCGTTGACGAACTCCGGTCGCCCTCCTAGCTTCAACGCGTCGTACTTCGTACGTCATATATGAGACGCGATATGTGAGATCTGAGGGAGCCCATGACGTCCGTCCCGACTCCGACCCCGGTGGCTGCCGCGCCGGGCCCGGTGCCGATCCCCTCGCGCACGCAGTACGTGCTCGAATCGATCAAGCACCGCATTCTGACGGGCGAGTTGACCCCGGGGCAGCCACTGATCGAGACGGAACTGGCCCGCGAGTACGGCGTCTCCAAGACGCCCGTCCGCGAGGCACTGAAGACCCTCGCAGGAACCGGCCTCGTCGAGATGAGCCAGTACAAGGGCGGGGCCGTGCGCACCGTCGACGCGGCCATGGCCCGCGAGGTCTACGACGTACGGCTGCTCCTTGAGCCGGAGGCGCTGCGCCGCACCGTGCTGCGCGGTGCCCCGCTGGAGGCGGCGCGCGACGCGCTGAAGCGGGCCGACGAGGCCGACGACGCCGCCGAACGCTCCCTCGCCAACCGGGAGTTCCACCGCGCCCTCTACATCGACTGCGGCAACCCGCTGCTCGGGCGGCTGCTCGACGGCGTGCGGGACCAGGCCGCGCTCGTCTCCGCCGTGGCGTGGGCCGCCGACCCCTCGTGGGCCCGCGAGGCCACCGAGCACGAGCAGATCCTGCGGCTCGCCCTCGCCGGGGACCAGGACGGGGCCGCCGAGGCCCTGCACCAGCACATCGAGTCGTTCGTACGGCGCGCTTTCCCGGGAGAGGGGCAGACGAAGTGAGCTTCGAGACACAGCGCGCCGCGCTCGCCGACGTCGTGGCCATCCCGGTGACGCCGTTCACCGAGGACGGCGGCATCGACCGCGCCGCCCACGGGGTGATCCTGCGGCGCCTGCTCGACGGCGGCGTGCGCACCCTGACGCCGAACGGCAACACCGGGGAGTTCTACGCCCTCTCGCCCGACGAGCGCCGCGAGGTCGTGGAGCTGACGCACGCCGGGGCCGCGGGTCGTGCGGTGCTGCTCGCCGGGGTGGGGCACGACGTGCCGACCGCCGTCGCCGCCGCCCGGCACGCCGGGGAGCACGGGGCGAGCATGGTGATGGTCCATCAGCCCGTGCACCCCTACGTCTCCGACGCGGGCTGGGTCGCCTACCACCGGGCGATCGCCGAGGCCGTGCCGGGGCTCGGCGTCGTCCCCTACCTGCGTGACGCGGGCCTGCCGGGCGCGCGCCTCGCCGAGCTCGCCGACGCCTGCCCCAACGTCATCGGCGTGAAGTACGCCGTGCCGGACGCCGCGCGCTTCGCCGGGTTCGCGCGGGACGCGGGGCTCGACCGCTTCGTGTGGGTGGCCGGGCTCGCCGAGCCGTACGCGCCCTCGTACTTCTCGGCGGGCGCCACCGGCTTCACCTCCGGGCTCGTGAACGTCTCCCCGGGGCTCTCGCTGCGCATGATCGAAGCGCTTCGATCCGGTGACCATCCGCAGGCCATGAAGGTGTGGGAGCAGATCCGCCGCTTCGAGGAGCTGCGGGCCGCCGACGGTTCCGCGCACAACGTCACGGTCGTCAAGGAGGCCCTCGCCGCGCTGGGCCTGTGCCGGCGCGACGTGCGGGCGCCCAGCAGTCTCCTGCCGGACGCCGAGCGCGCCGAGGTGGCCGCGATCGTCGAGGGGTGGTCGATATGACCGGGCCCGACGTGGAGCGGGGCGGGCGGCAGGCAGGGCAGGGCAGGGGCGCGGGTCAGAGCGGTGGCGCGGGTCAGGACGCGGGGCGGCGGGAGCTGCGGAGCAGCCAGTGGTTCGGGGACGGCATCTCGTCCGGGCTGCGCTCCTTCAGTCACCGGGCCCGCACCCGCCAGCTCGGCTACCTCCCCGAGGAGCACCTCGGCAAGCCCGTCATCGCGGTGCTCAACACCTGGTCCGACATCAACCCCTGCCACTCCCACCTGCGCGACCGCGCCCAGGCCGTCAAGCGCGGCGTGTGGCAGGCCGGCGGCTTCCCCCTGGAGTTCCCGGTCTCGACGCTCAGCGAGACCTTCCAGAAGCCCACCCCGATGCTCTACCGCAACCTCCTCGCCATGGAGACCGAGGAGCTCCTGCGCTCCTACCCGGTGGACGGCGCCGTGCTGCTCGGCGGCTGCGACAAGACGACACCCGCGCTGCTCATGGGCGCGGCCAGCGTCGACCTGCCCGCCGTCTTCGTGCCGGCCGGGCCGATGCTGCCGGGCCACTGGCGCGGCGAGACGCTCGGCTCGGGCACCGACATGTGGAAGTACTGGGACGACCACCGCGCCGGGCTCATCGGCGACTGCGAGCTGACCGAGCTGGAGAGCGGCCTCGCGCGCTCACCCGGGCACTGCATGACGATGGGCACCGCGTCCACCCTCACCGCGGCGGCCGAGGCGCTCGGTGTGACCGTGCCCGGCGCCTCCTCGATTCCGGCGGTCGACTCCGGGCACGACCGGATGGCGGCGGCGTCGGGGCTGCGGATCGTCGACCTCGTACGCGAGGACCGGCGGCTCTCGCACATCCTCACCGCGGACGCCTTCGAGGACGCGGTGACCACGGTCCTCGGGCTCGGCGGCTCCACCAACGCCGTCATCCACCTCATCGCGATGGCGGGACGCGCCGGGGTCAAGCTCACGCTGGACGACTTCGACCGTGTCGCCCGTACGGTGCCGGTGCTCGCCAATGTCAGGCCGGGCGGCGAGAAGTACCTGATGGAGGACTTCCACTTCGCGGGCGGCCTTCCGGGCTTCCTGTCGCGCATCACCGACCTGCTGCACCTGGACCGGCCGACCGTCGCCCACGACACCCTGCGCGAACAGCTCGCCGGGGCGCGGGTGCACGACGAGGACGTCATCCGGCCCCGGAGCAACCCGGTCGCCGGGGAGGGCGGCGTCGCCGTCCTGCGCGGCAACCTCTGCCCCGACGGCGCCGTCATCAAGCACATCGCCGCCGAGCCGAGGCTGCTCCAGCACACCGGGCCCGCCGTCGTCTTCGACGACTACCGCACGATGCAGCGGACCATCCACGACCCGTCCCTCGGCATCACCCCCGACCACGTCCTCGTGCTGCGCGGTGCGGGCCCCAAGGGCGGGCCCGGCATGCCCGAGTACGGGATGCTGCCCATCCCCGACTACCTGCTCAAGCAGGGCGTACGGGACATGGTGCGGATCTCCGACGCGCGGATGAGCGGCACGTCGTACGGCGCGTGTGTGCTGCACGTGGCGCCCGAGTCGTACGTCGGCGGGCCGCTCGCGCTCGTCCGTACCGGGGACCCCATCACCCTCGACGTGGCGGGGCGGACGCTTCATCTCGGCGTGGACGACGCCGAATTGGAGCGCAGGCGTGCCGAGTGGGCGCCGCCGCCCGCCCGCTACGAGCGGGGCTACGGGGCGCTCTACAGCGAGCAGATCACCCAGGCCGACACCGGCTGCGACTTCGCGTTCCTCGCGCGTCCCGGCACGGTGCCGGACCCGTACGCGGGCTGACGCCCGGCCGCGCCACCTCCATCTCCACCGCCCACGTATGTCCGAGATATCGAACATCGTGCGGAAAGCGCTTCACCCGCAACTTCCCGCACGCATACGCACCTCACGCACACGCACCTCACGCACACGCACATGACGCACACGCACATGACGCACACGCACCTCACGCACCCCCAGGATCGGAGAACTGTCATGGCACAGGCCGCAGCCGTGGCGAAGCCGCCGCCGAGCACCGCGCAGCCGCCGCGCGGCAAGGAGCGGCGGCACCGCCGAAGGACCGGGGCGAGCCCGCGCCGCCTGCCCTATCTGCTGATCGCCCCCGCCGTCCTGCTGATGCTCGGCTTCATCGCGTACCCGGTGGTCAGCGTCTTCTACTACAGCCTGCGGCACTACAACCCCACCAAGCCGTGGCGCAACGGATTCGCGGGCCTCGACAACTTCGTCACCGCCTTCACCGACGACCCGCAGTTCTGGAGCACCCTCGGCTTCAGCCTCCAGTGGGTGGCCGTCGAGGTCGTCCTGCAACTGCTGCTCGGCCTCGCGCTCGCCCTCCTCGTCAACCAGACCTTCGTGGGGCGCGCCATGGCCCGCGCCCTGGTCTTCTCGCCGTGGGCCGTCTCCGGCGTCCTCACCTCGACGATCTGGCTGCTGATCTTCAACTCCCAGACCGGCATCACGCGTTACCTCGCCGACGCCGGCATCGGCTCGTACGGGACGTCCTGGCTCTCCGACACCGGCACGGTCTTCCCCGCCGTCGTCGTCGCCGAACTCTGGCGGGGCGTCCCCTTCTTCGCGATCCTCATCCTCGCCGACCTCCAGTCCGTCTCGAAGGACCTGTACGAGGCGGCCGAGGTCGACGGCGCGAGCCGCTGGCGGCAGTTCTTCCACATCACGCTGCCGCACCTGAAGGACGCGATCATCCTCTCCACGCTGCTGCGCGCGGTCTGGGAGTTCAACAACGTCGACCTGCTCTACACCCTCACCGGCGGTGGTCCCGCGGGCGAGACGACGACGCTGCCGCTGCGCATCGCGTCCATCGCCGTGGACTCGCACGACTTCGGCTACGCGTCCGCGCTGACCGCCATCGCCTTCGTGATCCTTCTCTTCTGCTCGCTGCTGTATCTGCGGCTCAGCAAGTTCGGGGGCCAGGACAAATGACCGCCACACTCACCGCGCCGGGCAAGGGCAAGACTGCCGCCGACGCAGGGAACGGGTCCACCACCATCGGGCGGACGCCCCGCTGGCAGATCTACCTCCCGCTCGGGCTGTACCTGCTGTTCACCCTCATCCCCTTCTACTGGATCCTGCTCTTCGCGGTCCGCCCCACCGGTTCCACCTCGCTCGTGCCGTGGCCCATCACCTTCGAGCACTTCGACAAGGTGTGGACCGAGCGCAGCTTCGCCACGTTCTTCCAGAACAGCCTGCTCGTCGGCGTCGTCTCCATGGTGATGACCACGCTCGTCGCCCTCGCCGGCGGCTACGCGCTGGCCCGCTTCGACTTCCGGATCAAGCGCGGGTTCATGCTGGCGCTGCTCTGCTCGCAGTTCATCCCGGGCGCGCTGATGCTCGTACCGCTCTTCGAGATCTTCGCCGAGCTGCGGATGATCAACTCGCTGGCCAGTGTCATCGTCGCCGAGACGGTCTTCCAGCTCCCGCTGTCGATGATCCTCCTCAGCGGCTTCATCAAGAACGTGCCCTACGTCCTGGAGGAGGCCGCCTGGGTCGACGGCTGCGGACGCTTCCGCGCGTTCTGCGCCGTCGTCCTGCCGGCGCTGCGGCCCGGCCTCATCGCGGTCGGCTCCTTCGCCTTCGTGCACAGCTGGAACCACTTCCTGTTCGCCCTGATGTTCCTCAGCGACCAGGGCAAGCAGACGATCCCGGTGGGCCTCGCCACGCTGATGGGCGCCGACAGCGTCGACCTCGGGGCGCTCGCCGCCGGTGGTGTGGTGGCCGCGGTGCCCGTCGTCATCGTCTTCGCGTTCATCCAGAAGTGGCTGGTCACCGGGTTCAGCGCGGGGGCGGTGAAGGGATGAGCACGCGCTCGCTCGACCCGCGGCTGCCGCTGCCCGTGGTCCTCGCGGGTGCCCGGGGGCACGGCATCTGGCACCTGGAGAACATCCGCCGCCTTCAGCGGGAGGGGTACGTCCGTCTGGTGGGCGTCTGCGAACTGCGCCCCCTGGACGCCGAGGAGCTGACCGGCTTCGGGGCGGTCGCGCAGTCCGACGACTTCGCCGGGCTGCTGGACTCCACGGGCGCCGCCGTCGCCGTCATCTGCACGCCCATCCCGACCCACACCGGCCTCGCGCTCGCGGCGGCGGCGCGCGGCGTCCACGTACTCCTGGAGAAGCCGCCCGCTCCGTCGTACGCGGAGTTCCTGCGGATGGCCGACGGCGCCGCCGCGGCGGGGACCGCCGTCCAGATCGGCTTCCAGTCGCTCGGCTCGCACGCGCTGCCCGCCATCGGCCGGCTCATCGCCGAAGGGGCGATCGGCGAGGTGACGGGCGTGGGCGGCGCGGGGGCGTGGGTGCGGGACGAGGCGTACTTCCGGCGGGCGCCGTGGTCGGGGCGGAGGCGCCTGGACGGCGCGGACGTCGTCGACGGCGTCCTGACCAACCCCCTCGCGCACGCGGTCGCCACCGCCCTCGCCCTGGCGGACAGCGCCGCCGCCGAGGACGTCACCGCCGTGGAGACCGAGCTCTTCCGCGCCCACGCGATCGAGTCCGACGACACCTCGTGCGTACGGGTCTCCACGGCGCGCGGCATCAAGGTCGCCGTCGCCGCCACGCTGTGCGCGCACACGCAGGAGGAGCCGTACGTCGTGGTGCACGGAAGCGAGGGCCGCATCACCTTCTGGTACAAGCAGGACCGCGTGCTGGTGCGGCACGGCGCCGCGACGGCCGCGGCACCCGCCCTGTACGGCAGGACGGACCTCCTGCGGAACCTGGTCGACCATGTGCTCGGCCACGCCGGACTGCTGGCCCCGCCCGCGGCCACCGGGGCGTTCATGCGCGTGGTCGAGGCGGTACGGGTGGCGCCGGACCCCGAGCCGCTGCCCCCCGAGGCGTGGCGCGCCGCGCCGGGGGAGCGCGCGGAGCGGCGGATCGTCCAGGGCATCGACGGCCTGGTGGCGGTGGCGGCGGACTCGCTGAGCCTGTACTCGGAGCTGGGCGCGCCCTGGGCCCCGCCGCACCCCCGGCCTCTCCACGGTGACCTCCGCGGTGACTTCCGCGGTGACCTCCGCGGTGACTTCCACGACGAGCTGAGGACGCGATGAGCATCTCCCCGCACCAGAGCCCCGGCCCCCTCGTCCTGCGCTGCGCCGGGCGGCCCGTGGCGCGTTACGTCGTCCGGCCCGAGCCGGGGCGGAGCACGGCCCCCCGTCCCTACCTCCATCCCGTCACCACCCTCTCCGGGACCGCCGTCACCGAGTCGGGCCCCCAGGACCACCCGCATCACTTCGGGGTGAGTGTGGCCGTGCCCGATGTGGCGGGGCGCAACTTCTGGGGCGGACGGACCTTCGTGCGCGGGCAAGGGCCGACGGAGCTCGACAACCACGGGGTCCAATGTCACCAGGCGTTCAAGCTGCGGGACCCGGACGGCTTCGTGCAGGAGGTCGCCTGGGCGGCGGACGGCGAGGTCCTGCTGCGCGAGCGGCGTACCGTCGCCGCCGCCGCACTCACCGACACCGCCTGGGCGCTCGACTTCACCTTCTCGCTCACCAACGCCACCGGCGGCGAGCTGACCATCGGCAGCCCCGCCACCAACGGCCGCCCCGGCGCCGCGTACGGCGGCTACTTCTGGCGCGCCCCCAAGGCGGCGGCGCCCCCCAGGGTCTTCACCCCGGAGGCCGAGGGGGAGGAGGCCGCGCACGCCACCCGCGCGAAGTGGCTCGCGCTGGCCGGGGACGGCTGGACGCTGGTCTTCGCGGGGGCCACCGCGGAGACCCGCCGCGACCCGTGGTTCGTGCGGGCGGCCGAGTACCCCGGCGTCGGCTCCTCGCTGGCGTCCGCCGACCGGCTGCCGGTCGCCCCGGGCGACACGGTGGTACGCCGGATCGTCACCGTCGTGGCCGACGGCACCCTGGACCGCGGCGAAGCCGCCGCGCTGGCCCGCAAGGCGGTGACGGCATGAGCACCGGTACCTCCACGGGCGGCGCCCCGGCCGCCGGACCCGACCCGGCCGCCGGGCCCGAGGGCTCCGGGCAGGGCGACGCCTCCCGCCCCGGCCCCGCACCCGTCCACGTCACCGGCGACCTCGGCGACGGCTTCTACCGCAACCCCGTCCTCGCCGCCGACTGGTCCGACCCCGACGTCCTGCGGGTCGGCGACGACTTCTACCTCACCGCGTCCAGCTTCGGCCGGGCCCCCGGCCTGCCCCTGCTGCACTCCCGCGACCTCGTCAACTGGACGCTGATCGGCCACGCCCTGGACCGCGTCGAACCGGCCGAGGCGTTCGCGTCGCCCCGGCACGACTGCGGGGTGTGGGCGCCGTCCCTGCGGTACCACGACGGGCGGTTCTGGATCTTCTGGGGCGACCCCGACCACGGCATCCAGCAGGTCAACTCGGCGGACATCCGCGGGCCCTGGAGCCGGCCCCACCTCCTCAAGCCCGGCAAGGGTCTCATCGATCCCTGCCCCCTGTGGGACGAGGAGAGCGGCACGGCGTACCTCGTGCACGCCTGGGCGAAGTCGCGGTCCGGCGTCAAGAACGTGCTCACCGGCCACCGCATGAGCCCCGACGGGCGCGAACTCCTCGACGAGGGGGAGGTGATCGTCGACGGCGACCGCATACCCGGCTGGTTCACCATCGAGGGGCCCAAGCTCTACCGCCACGACGGCTGGTTCTGGATACTCGCCCCCGCCGGCGGCGTGGCCACCGGCTGGCAGGGCGCCTTCAGGTCCCGCCGGTTCCACGGGCCCTACGAGCAGCGTGTCGTGCTCCAGCAGGGCGGCACCGACGTCAACGGGCCCCACCAGGGCGGCTGGGTGCGCACCGCGACCGGTGAGGACTGGTTCCTGCACTTCCAGCAGCGCGGCGCCTACGGCAGGGTCGTCCACCTCCAGCCCATGCGGTGGGACGCCGACGGCTGGCCGGTGCTCGGGGACGACGGCGCCCCCGTCGACGTACACCGCAAACCGGAGCTGCCACCGCAGCCCCGCTCCGCCCCCACCGCCGACGACGACTTCCCCGGCGGCCGCCACGGCCCCCAGTGGCAGTGGACCGCCAACCCCCGCGACGGCTGGGCCACGTCGCACTCCCGGGACGGGCTCCGCCTGTCCTGCCTCCGCGCGGCGCGCGCCCACGACGTACGCGCCCTGCCGCACACCCTCACCCAGCGCCTGCCGCTGCGGCCCTGCACCGTCGAGGTGGAGCTGCGTCTGGACGCCGAGTCACCCGGGGCGCGCGCCGGGCTCGTCGTGCTCGGCGACGCGTACTCCTGGATCGGCCTGGAGCGGGGCGAGGACGGCACGACCAGGCTCGTGCACCGCTTCGCCGAGGCGGGCGCGGAGGCGGAGCGGGACGCCGCGCCACCGCGCCCCGCACCGGACGGCACGGCCCGGCTGCGGATCGACGTCACGCAAGGGGCGCGCTGCCGCTTCCACGCCGACACCGGCAGTGGCTTCGAACCCACCGCGGGGCCGGTCTTCGCCGCGACGCCCTGGCGCTGGGTCGGCGCCCTGCTCGGCCTGTTCGCGGTGGCGGAAGAGGGCCGGGGGCCCACGGGGACCGCCCTGTTCACCGGCTTCCGGATCACGCACTGACGCCCGTACCCACCCACGTACAGCACAGTCCGACACCTCACGAAAGAGAGCCGCAGCAATGACCATGAGCAACCGCAGCAGAGGCCGCACCACCGCCGCGCTCGCCCTCACCACCGCCCTCGCGCTGACCGCCACCGCCTGCGGTGACGACGGCAGCGGAGCGGCGGGGGACAAGGGCGGAGAGGGCAGCGGCAAGGGCGAGATCGTCTTCTGGGACAACAACACGGCCGTCCGGCAGGACATCTGGCAGGAGATCATCAAGGACTTCGAGAAGGCGAACCCGGACATCGACGTCAAGTACGTCGGTGTGCCCGCCGAGAACGTCCAGTCCAAGTACGACACCGCCATCCAGGGCGGTGGCCTCCCCGACGTCGGGGGCGTCGGCGCGGCCATGCTCGCCGGTATCGCCGCGCAGGACGCCCTGGAGCCGCTGGACAAGCGCGTCGGGAAGAGCCCGCTGAAGGACGAGCTGAACTCCGGGATGGTCGAGAGCGTGCGGTCGGCGGGCGGCGGCGTCGAGCTGTACACCGTGCCGACCTCCGCGAGCAACGGCGTCCTGTACTACCGCACGGACCTGTTCAAGGCCGCGGGCCTGCAAGCGCCCACCACCTGGCCGAAGTTCTACGAGGCCGCCGAGAAGCTCACCGACAAGGGCGACAACCGCTTCGGCTACACCATCCGCGGCGGCGAGGGCTCCATCGCGCAGGCCCTCGACGCGATGTACGGGCAGTCCGGCATCGGCGACTTCTGGGACGGCGACGAGACGACCGTCAACGACCCCAAGAACGTCGCGGCTCTGGACAAGTACGTCTCCCTCTACAAGAAGGCCACGCCGTCCGCCGACCTCAACAACGACTTCACCAAGATGGTCGCCCAGTGGGACAGCGGCCAGATCGGCATGCTCAGCCACAACCTCGGCTCCTACCAGGACCACGTGAAGGCGCTCGGCGAGAGCAAGTTCCGCGGCCTGCCCAACCCGACGACCGGTGCGGGCGTACGGGTCCAGGTGTCCAACCCCGTCGACGGGCTCGGCCTCTTCAAGTCGAGCAAGAACAAGAAGGCGGCCTGGAAGTTCATCGAGTTCGCGGCCTCCCACCGGTCCAACAGCAAGTGGAACGAGTCGGCGGGCGCCATCCCCGCCAACACCGAGGCCGCCAAGGACCCGTGGGTGAAGAAGTCGGAGCCCACCAAGCTGGCCGCCGAGGCCCTGAACGACGGCTCCCTGAAGATCGTGCAGCTGCCGTACTACCTGCCCGACTGGAACACCATCAGCAAGGCCGAGAACGAGCCGAACCTCCAGAAGGTGATGCTCGGCAAGATGTCGGCGAAGGACTTCCTCGACTCGCTCGCCGAGCAGCTCAACGAGGCGCAGGCGGAGTGGAAGAAGGAGCGTCAGTGACCGCTGCGGGCCCCGGGCGGCGGACGCTGTACCTCGCGGGTGACTCCACCGCCGCCCAGAAGTACGCGTCCGCCGCGCCCGAGACGGGCTGGGGCATGGCCCTGCCCCTCTTCCTGCGCCCCGCGCTGTCCGTCGCCAACCACGCGGTGAACGGCCGGAGTTCGAAGAGCTTCGCCGACGAGGGCCGCCTCGCCGCGGTCCTCGCCGCGATCCGCCCCGGCGACCTCCTCCTGGTCCAGTTCGGCCACAACGACGAGAAGCGCGAGGACCCCGTCAGGTACACCGAGCCGTGGACGGCCTACCAGGAGTACCTGCGGCAGTACGTGGCCGGGGCGCGGGCGCGTGGCGCGCGTCCCGTGCTGCTCACCTCCGTGGAACGCCGGCGCTTCGACGAGGACGGCACCGCCCTGCCCACCCACGGCGACTACCCGGACGCGATGCGCGCCCTGGCCGCCGAGGAGGGCGCGGCGCTCCTCGACGTCCAGGCGCTTTCCCTCGCGCTCTGGGACAGGCTCGGCGCCGAGGAGACCAAGCGCTACTTCAACTGGACCGTGTACGAACAGGACAACACCCACTTCAACCCGCCCGGCGCGATCGCCCTCGCCCGCATGGTCGCGGCGGAGCTGCTGCGCGAAGGGGTGCTCGCCCGCGGCGATGTGCGCCGCCTCGACGACGCGGTCCCCGCGTCCTGGATCACCTGGCCACCAGAGCCAGAGCCACAGCCGGCACCAGCACTGTTCCCGGAAGAAGGAGCATGACGATGCGCGTCGCCCTCACCCTGCTCGCGGGCTGCACGGCCCTAGCCCTCGCCGCCCCCGCGACGGCGTCGGCGCGCCCGGCGCCCCCGCGCGACACCCTGCCCGCGCACGACGGATGGGCGTCCGCCGACGGCGGCACGACCGGCGGCGCGGGCGCGGGCGCCGAGCGCACCTACACGGTCACCACGTGGAAGGAGTTCACCGCCGCGCTCGCGGCGGACGGCGAGGGCCCCCGGATCATCAAGGTCAGGGGAACCCTCGACGCCACCGGGGCGGGCGGCTGCGCGGCGTTCGAGGCGCAGGGGTACGACTTCGAGAAGTACCTCGCCGCGTACGACCCGGCCGTGTGGGGCAGGGACCGGCCGGTCAGCGGCGAGCAGGAGGACCTGCGGGCGGCCTCGGCGGCCCGCCAGGCCGCGGCCGTCAAGGCGTACGTCCCCTCCGACACGACCGTGGTGGGGGTCGGCGAGGACGCCGGGATCATCGGCGGCAGCCTCCAGATCAAGGACGCGGACAACGTCGTCGTCCGCAACCTCACCCTGGAGAGCCCCCTCGACTGCTTCCCGCAGTGGGACCCCACCGACGGGGAGCGGGGCGCCTGGAACTCGGAGTACGACAGCGCGGTGGTGTACGGCTCCACACACGTCTGGCTGGACCACAACACCTTCACCGACGGCGCCCACCCCGACAGCTCGCTGCCCTCCTACTACGGGGAGCTCTACCAGCGGCACGACGGCGAGCTGGACATCGTGCGCGGCGCCGACCTCGTCACCGTCTCCTGGAACGTCTTCGCCGACCACGACAAGACCCTCATGATCGGCAACAGTGACAGCGCGGGTGACACCGACCGCGGCAAGCTCCGCGTCACGCTCCACCACAACCTGTTCAGGGACATCGTGGAGCGCGCCCCGCGCGTGCGCTTCGGCAAGGTCGACGCCTACAACAACCACTACGTCGTGCCGCGCGACGGCTACCAGTACTCGTTCGGCATCGGCGCCGAATCCCGGCTCGTGGCCGAGGCCAACGCGTTCACCCTGCCGGGCGGGACCGGCGCAGGACGCGTCCTGAAGAAGTGGAAGGAGGCGCCCGTCACCGCCGGCCACAACTACGTCAACGGCAAGCGCGTG
Organism: Streptomyces sp. NPDC046335; assembly: GCF_055587985.1. NCBI lineage: Bacteria > Bacillati > Actinomycetota > Actinomycetes > Kitasatosporales > Streptomycetaceae > Streptomyces > Streptomyces sp. NPDC046335. The sequence continues at coordinate 221,931 of NZ_JBVJFF010000016.1, forward strand.
GACCTCATCGCCGCGCACAACGCGGAGTTCCCCGAGGAGACGCTCCAGTCCGGTGCGGGCTGGACCCCGCGCCTGCGCACCCACGTCGACCACCCGCGCGCGGTACCGCACGTGGTGGGTCACCGCGCGGGTGCCGGAGGCCGGGCCGCGATGTCGCCGTAGACGATGCCGCGGCCGTTCGTCGCCACGTACACCCGGCCGTAGACGTTCGGGTCACCGGTGATGGCGGCCCCCGTCCAACCCCACTGGTGCTTCGCGTCGTTGACGCGCACCCAGCTCGCGCCCGCGTCCGTGGAGCGGAAGATGCCGCGCACGCCGCCGATCCTCGCGCTGGTGTAGAGCGTCTGGTACTTGGCGCCGGGCGCCGCCTTGCCGAAGCCGATGGTGTCGGCCTCCTGGACGCCGCCGGCCTTGGTGAAGCTCGTGCCGCCGTTCGTGGAGTGCCACAGGCCGTACGTGCCGCCCGCCTTGCCGCCCGCGAGCCAGATGTCACCCTTCCTGCCGGGCACGGCCTGGAACTTCACCGGGCCCTCGGTGGGCAGGCCCGCCGACGCCTTCGCGGCGAAGGTGCGGCCGCCGTCCGAACTGACGTAGAACACGCCGGACTTGAAGCCGTAGAACCTCTTCGGGTCCACCCGGTCCGCCTCGACCACCGCGCCCCGCGGGATGCCCTCGGCGGCCGTCCACGCGGATCCGGGTCCGGTGGCGGTGTGCACCCCGGCGCCCTCCGGGCTCCACACGTAGCGGCTCGCGTCGGCCGCGGCGGCGACCGTGCCGCCGCCCGTGACGCCCGGGGGCTCCTGCCCGCCCGACCAGGTGGCTCCGTTGTCCGTGGAGAAGGCCACGCGGGGCGCCGCGTCGGCGTTGCCCGCCCGGACGACCGCGTCCGGATCGGCCGCGGCGTGGTCGAGGCTCGTCGTACTCGTGAAGTTCGGCGAGGTGTACATCAGCGGCGGAACCTTGGTGACGTCCGTGTGCCGGAAGCCGCCGATGTCGCCGAGCGCGCTCAGCAGGGGCGCCCCGGACGGGGGAGCGGCGAGGTCGTTGACGGCGGTCTCCTCCAGGCCCTTCACCATGGGTGTGATGGTGAACTTGCCGCCCGCCGCGTCCCACCGGGTGAGGTTCTCCGTGCCGTAGACCGTGGCACCCGTGCCGTACATCATCCGGTCGGAGTCGAACGGGTCGATCTCCAGGGCCTCCGTCATCCATCCGAGCTTCGGGGTCTGCTCGGGAGGCGCCGGGTTCGCGCCCCAGGACAGCCAGGGGACGGAGGAGATGTCCATGGTGTAGCGGTTCTCGCGTGCCGGATACGCGGAGTAGCTCCACGCCGGCGTCCAGTTGGCGCCGCTGTCCCTGCTCCGGAAGATCTGGGTGTCGGGCCACCATGAGCTGTAACCGGTGACCATGACGGTGCCCGGGTGCTGCCGGTCGACGGTCAGACCGCTGAAGCCGTAGTGGGTGTCGGCCTCGGCGACCGGGCTGACGTCCTTCCACTCGCCGGTCCTCGTCGCGTACCGCCAGACCTGGCCCTTGCCGCCGTCGTAGGGCCCGGCCCGGTCGCTGTAGGCGAGGTAGAGGTAGCCGTTCTCCGCGTCGAGGACGCCCTTGTGGGCCAGCAGACCGGTCGGCTGGCCCGCCACGCGTGACCAGTTGCCGCCACCGTCGGTGGACCGGTAGACGGAGTTGGCCTTGTCGGCCACGCCCACGTAGAGCGTCCCGGTCTTGCCCCCGGCCTTCGTCGACTCGTCGAACGTGACCCAGACGATGCCCTGGTTGTCGGAGTCGTAGCCGGTCGTGTCGCTCGGGTCCTGCTGGAAGTTGCCCGGGTTGGGGAAGTCGGTGACCTGCTTCCAGGTGGCGCCCGCGTCCGTGGAGCGCCACAGGCCCTTGCCGCTGGGTGCCCCCAGGTACAGCACGTCGTTGTCGTGCGGGTCGACGGCCAGGCGCTCGCCCATGCCGCGGCCCGGCATGTTGCCGCCGAGTTTGAACGGCAGGTCGGCCCTGCGCCAGGTCTCTCCCCGGTCGGCGGAGCGCAGGACGGCGCCGTTGCCCGGGTCCCAGTCGTTGGTGTACGTGCCGACGGCCGCGTACACCCGGTCGGGGTCGACGGAGTCGGACGCGAGGCTCACCACGCCGGTGTGGCCCCAGTCGTCCCACCCGACCGAGTCGAGCAGCGGCTTCCAGGACTTGGCGGACTCCTGCCAGCGGTAGGCGCCGCCGATGTCCGTGCGGGCGTAGGCGAGGTCGCGCTCGGAGCGGTTGAAGACGATGCCGGGGACGAAGCCGCCCCCGTCGACGCGGACGTTCTTCCAGTCGTACGCCTCGGCCGTCGCGGACGCGGGGGTGTGGTCGTCGGCGGTCGCCACCGGGCCACCGGCGAGCAGTCCGCCGAGCAGGCCGAGGAGAGCGGGGAGCACGCGCGCTCTGTGCGCGCGGGGCGCAGGGGGCATGGGGGGTCCCTTCGCACGTCGGGTGGGGGGCTGGGGCGGCGGGCGTTCAGGATTCGAGGAGTTCCGCGTACGCGCCGAGGGCCAGCGCGATGTCCACCTGCGCCCAGAACCGGTGGTAGGTGAAGGTCGGGGCGTTGCCGCCCGACAGGTACGCCTGGACCTTCGGCCAGTCGGGGTCCTTCTTGTAGAAGGAGCGGGTGGAGAGGAAGGTCGACGAGGAGTTGACCGGGTCACCGTTGGGCATCGTGCCGTTCCAGCCGTTCGGCACGTACACCGCGTCGTCGAAGCGGTCGTAGTCGGACCGCTTCTCGGCCACCGCGATGCCCCGGGTGTCCCTGTGGTGCGTCCACATGCCGTCCAGCAGCGCCTTCGCGGTGGTCTTCGCCCTGGCGTGGCCGGATCTCGCGGCGTAGTAGACGAGTGTGCGCGCGTAGGCGCCCGCGACGCCCACGTCGTTCGTGCGGTCCACGACCGAGACGTGCAGTGCCGCGTTGCTTCCGGGGCCGGCCGGGTTCCAGGTGTCGGGCTTCCCCGACCAGCTCAGCGTCGAGGGGAAGAGGTAGGTGCCGTCCGCGTTGACGGTGGTGTGTGCCAGCGCCCAGGTCACCCACTTGTCGAGGACGGCCTTGGCGTCCGCGGCGCCCGTCTGGTGGTAGTACTCGGCGACCCGCTCCATCGACCAGGCCTGGAAGCCGAACCACTGGTTGGACGGCGGGTCGTGGTAGACGGGCTTCTCGTCGTAGAACATGCCGTAGAACGTGGGTGTGCCGGCCGGCGGCGTCGCGTAGCGGCCCTGCCAGCTGTTGGTCGCGCCGCCCGCGATGGCGCCCTCGGCGGACTGGAGCCAGCGGTAGAACTCCAGCTGCCGCTTGAGGCTCCGCCCCCAGTCCGCCTTGCCCGTGGCCGACTTGGGGGCGAGGGCCGGGTACGAGGACAGGGCGTGTGCGGCGAGGGGGTTCTGATAGCCGCCGTGGCTGTGGCTGCAGCCGATGCGCCAGGCCCAGCCCGCGGAGGTGTCCAGGGCGCCGCCCCACGCGTAGTACCAGGACAGGAGGTAGTGCGCGCTGTTCTTGCCGCTGCCGGGCGCGCAGCCGGACGGCGACGTGCAGTCGCCGACCTTCTTGAAGTACTTGTCGAACATCGCGTACCGCAGGTAGTCACCCATCTTCGCGGCCTTGGCGACGGTCGCCGCGACCTGTCCCTGCCGGCCCTGGGCGGTGGCCCACTTGTGCGCCCAGTACGCGGCCTGCACGGCGCGCGCGTCGGCGTCGGGCGCGTTGGTGTACTTCCACTGCCTGGCGTACGAGGCGTCGCCGGTGAACAGGTCGAGGTAGCCGTTCCTGCCGCCGTGGGCGAAGTCGTCGCGGCAGGGGTGGGCGACCGTCTCCCAGACCGACTCCTGGGGGCCGCGCTGGAAGGTGTTGATGTACGTCGGGGCGGTGCCGGAGCCACCAAGGCCGTAGGTGTTGTCGACGTCCTGGAGCCAGTGCATGCCGTAGATGTCGTCGGTGCCGTACGCGCCGCGCAGCTCGGCCGCGAGGGGGTCGGCGCCGGCGGCGACCGACGGGTCGAGGGCGGAGGGGTACTGCGTGGGAGAGTCGTGTTCCGACGCGTACGTAGCCGGTTTCGACGCATTGTAGAAACTGTTCGTCGGCTGCTCCGCGCGCGAGGGGATCATGAATTTCTCCATGGTTTCCCACGCCGAGTTGAACCGGCTCCAGTCGCCCGTGACCTTGCCGTACATGGCTTGCAGCCATATCAGATAGCTGTACGCCTCGGAGGTCGTCTCATGTCCGTGATCAGGGGCTTCGACAATCAGTGTCTCGACCGAGTGGTAGGGAATGCCCTCTGGCGAGAAATAGCCGTTCGCGGGATCGGTGATCTTCGCGTAGAGATCGAGGAAACGCTGCTCGTACGGGGTGGCCGCCGCCGACGCCTGTGCGGCGTGGGCGCTCTGACCTGCGGGGCCGAGGGAGGAAGTGACGGGGATGGCGGCCGCGGCCGCGCTGATGGCGAGCATGCGGCGGCGGCTCAGGGACTGTCCGTGCTCGGTGGGGTCGGGTGATGGAGGCATGGGGGTGCCCTTCTTCCGGTGGTCTCCGGCAGGTCTCTCGACGATTCTTCCGACAGGTCTCTCGGTGGGGCTCCCGGAAGATGTGGGAGCGCTCCCAAAGTCCTTGTGGGACTTGAGGTTGTCAAGGGTTCTCGCGTGCATCGCTTTGTCGAATCCATTCGGCGGAGAAGGTGGGGAAAAATTTCTGGGAATCGCGGCAACCTTCTCTTCCGCCTGCGGTGACTTCACATCAGAGGCCCGTGATTGCCGACCGAGAAGGAGTCGCCCGTGCGGCAACCCCAGCGGCTGCTGCGCACGCTCGCCGTGCCGGCCGACGGCACACCCACCCCGTTCGGCACCGGGCCGCGCGACCACCTGCGCGCCCTCGACACCCGAGAGGCAGGACCCCGTACATGAGCCGCAACCAACCCCGCACCCGCACGCACCGCAGATCGCGCACGCTCCTGCTCGCCCTCTCCACCGTGCTCGCCGTCAGCGGCGGCACCGCCGTCGCCCTCACCGGCGAGAGCCCGGCCGCGGCGGCCGCCGCCCGCGTCGACAACCCGTACGCGGGCGCCAAGGCGTACGTGAACCCCGAGTGGTCGAAGAAGGCCGCCGCCGAGCCCGGCGGCAGCGCCGTGTCCGACCAGCCCACCGGCGTCTGGCTCGACAGGATCGCCGCGATCGCGGGCGGCAGCGGCAAGATGGGCCTGCGCCAGCACCTCGACGCGGCCCTCCAGCAGCGCGCGGACGTCGTCCAGCTCGTCATCTACAACCTGCCGGGCCGGGACTGCGCGGCCCTCGCCTCCAACGGTGAACTCGGCCCCACCGAGATCGACCGCTACAAGCGCGAGTACATCGACCCGATCGCGAGAATCCTCGGCGAGTCCAAGTACGCCGGCCTCCGCATCGTCACGACCGTCGAGATCGACTCGCTGCCCAACCTCGTCACCAACACCTCGGGCCGCCCCACCGCGACCCCGGCCTGCGACGTGATGAAGGCCAACGGGAACTACGTGAAGGGCGTCGGCTACGCCCTCAAACAGCTCGGCGCCGTCCCGAACGTCTACAACTACATCGACGCGGGCCACCACGGCTGGATCGGCTGGGACGACAACTTCGCCGCGTCCGCGCAGGTCTTCCGCCAGGCCGCCACCGCCGAGGGCAGCACCGTCGACAACGTGCACGGCTTCATCACCAACACCGCCAACTACAGCGCCCTGAAGGAGGAGAACTTCAGGATCGGGGACTCGGTGGGGGGCCGCTCGGTCCGCGAGTCGAAGTGGGTCGACTGGAACCGCTACACCGACGAGCTGTCCTTCGCCCAGGCCTTCCGCGACCAGCTCGTCAACACCGGCTTCCGGTCCGACATCGGCATGCTCATCGACACCTCACGCAACGGCTGGGGCGGCACGGCACGCCCGAAGGGCCCGGGCCCGACGACGGACGTCGACTCCTACGTCAACGGCGGGCGCTACGACCGCCGCATCCACCTCGGCAACTGGTGCAACCAGTCCGGCGCGGGTCTCGGCGAACGCCCGAAGGCCGCACCGGAGGCCGGCATCGACGCCTACGTGTGGATGAAGCCGCCGGGCGAGTCCGACGGATCGAGCAAGGAGATCCCGAACGACGAGGGCAAGGGCTTCGACCGGATGTGCGACCCCACGTACGAGGGGAACCCGCGCAACAACCACAACAAGACGGGCGCGCTGCCCGACGCCCCGGTCTCCGGCCAGTGGTTCTCGGCCCAGTTCCAGGAGCTCCTGAAGAACGCGCACCCGGCGGTGTGACCACCGCAAGGACCGCGGGATGACGGTCGCCAGGGGCGAGTCGAAGCGCTTCGACTCGCCCCTGGACTTGTCGTGGGCGCCCACATAAGGTCGGAGGCTCAACTGCGCGTTCACCACAGCGGCGTGCGTCGAAGCGTTTCGCCACGATGCGCCGCCGCCCCGACCGGACCGGAGAGCTCAATGGTCACCCTAGCCGAGGTCGCCAAGCACGCCGGAGTCTCGGCCAGCACGGTGAGCTACGTCCTCAGCGGCAAGCGGTCGATCTCCACCGGCACCCGCGAGCGCGTCGAGCGCAGCATCGAACAGCTCGGATACCACCCGAACGCGGGCGCCCGCGCCCTGGCGAGCAGCAGGTCCAACGTCATCGCCCTGATGATGCCGCTGCGCACCGACATGTACGTACCGGTGATGATGGAGATCGCCATCGCCATCGCCACCTCGGCCCGCACACACGGCTACGACGTGCTGCTCCTGACCGGCGACGAGGGCCCCGCGGCCGTGCGCCGCGTGGTGGGCAGCGGACTCGCCGACGCGATGATCCTCATGGACGTCGAACTGGACGACGAGCGGCTCCCGCTCCTCCGCGACAGCGCGCGGCCCGCGGTGCTCATCGGCCTGCCCTCCGACACGGCGGGCCTGACCTGTGTCGACCTCGACTTCGTGGCGACGGGCGCGCTCTGCGTGGAGCACCTGGCCGGGCTCGGCCACCGTGACATCGCCGTCATCGGCGAGGCCCCCGCCGTCTACGAACGGCACACCGGCTTCGCCGAGCGCACCCTGGAGGGCCTGCGCGCCAGGGCCCGCGAACTGGGGGTGCGGCTGCTGCACCGGCCCTGCGACGCGGGGTACGGGCCGACGTCGGCCACGCTCGCCCGCGTCTTCGACGAGCGGCCGGGCACCACCGGCTTCGTCGTCCAGAACGAGTCGGCCGTGGAGCCGCTGCTCGGTCTGCTGCGCCAGCAGGGCCGCGCCGTTCCCGAGGACGTCTCGGTGATCGCGGTCTGCCCGGACCAGGTGGCCCTTCAGGCGTCGGTGCGGCTCACCTCGGTCTCCATCCCCGCCGAGGAGATGGGCCGCAGGGCCGTGGAGCGCATCATCGCCAAGCTGGCGGGGGGCGACGAGGACGACGTCACGCTGATCGCACCGGAGCTGACGGTGCGGGCCAGCACGGGAAACGCTCCCGGCTGACCCGCTGATCACCGAGTGTCCTCCCGCAGGACGGCCACCCCGTAGCGGCCGAGCGTGAGCGTGTCCTCCACGGCGTCGCCGGACAGCAGCTCGCGGTGGCGCCCCGGTACGCGGACCCTCACCTCGCCGCGGCCGTGGTGCAGCAGGAACAGCAGGTCCCCGCGGCGCACGGCCTCCACTTCCCGGGGGAGGCCGTCGAGGGGAGGCCGTGCGCCTGCCTCGGCCGCCGCCCGGGCGAGCAGGTCGCGCAGGGCGGCGGGTGCGGGGAGCGTGGAGACGTACCAGGCGCGGCCCCGGCGCAGCACCGCGGGCATGCCGTCGAGTTCGCCGCCCCGGTAGGAGGCCTCCGGCACGGCGTCCCGGGTGGGGACCAGCTCCTCCGACCAGAGCGTGCCGGTGAACTCCCCGCAGTCGACGCTCTCACCGGCGTCGAGCGGCCACCACTCGTGCACGGTGCGGATGCCGAAGAGGGCCCGCAGCCGGGCGTCCATGCCGCCGGGCCGTACCCGGTCGTCGTGGTCGGCCACACCCGTGAAGAAGCCGCAGACGACGGTGCCGCCGCCCTCCGCGTACGCGAGAAGGCCGTCGATCGCGGTGTCGGTGAGGAGGTAGAGGTGCGGGACGACGACCAGCTTGTACGGGGACAGGTCGTGCTCGGGGTGGGCGAAGTCGGTGGTCAGGTGTGCGTCCCACAGGGCGCCGTGCCATGCCCGCAGCGTCTCCGCGTGGTCGAGCCGGTCGGAGGGGCGGCCTTCCTGCTGCCCCGCCCACCAGGACTCCCAGTCGTGCAGGACCGCCACCTGCGCGGGTACGCGCCCGCCGCTCACCTCGCCGCCGAGCCGCGCCAGTTCGGCGCCCAGGCGCTTCACCTCCTGGAAGGCGCGGCCCTCCGCGCCCGCGTGGCCGACCATCCCCGAGTGGAACTTCTCCGCGCCCTGCCGGGACTGCCGCCACTGGAAGTAGCAGACGGCGTCGGCGCCGCGCGCCACGGCCTGCCAGGACCAGAGACGGTTCAGTCCGGCCGGCTTGGGGTGGTTGACACCGCGGAAGTTCACCTGGCCCGCCGCCTGCTCCATCACCATCCACGGGCCGCCACCGGCCTGCGAGCGTGTGAGGTCCTGGACGAGGGCGCCGTACCGGCCGCCCAGCGGGTCCTTGGGATCGGGGTAGACGTCCACCGAGACCACGTCCTCCTCGCCCGCCCACCTCCAGCCGTCCTGGCCCACCCACAGCGGCATGAAGTTGGTGGTGACCGGGAGGTGCGGGGTGTGGGCGCGGACGATGTCGCGCTCGGCGAGGTAGCACTCGAGGAGGGCGTCCGACGTGAAGCGCCTGAAGTCCAGGACCTGGGCGGGATTCCTCAGGTAGTGGGCCCGGCGGGGCGGCAGGATCTCCCGCCAGTCGTCGTAGCCCTGGCCCCAGAAGGCGGTGCCCCACGCGGTGTTGAGCGCGTCGAGGGTGGTGTACCGCGCCCGGAGCCAGCGGCGGAACGCGGACGCCGCCTCGTCGCCCCAGTCGTAGGTGCAGTATTCGTTGTTGATGTGCCACATGCGCAGCGCCGGGTGGTGAGCGTAGCGCGCGGCCAGATCCTCGGTGATGGCCGCGGCACAGCGGCGGTAGACGGCGCTGGAGTGCGCGAAGTGCTGGCGCGAACCCCACCACTCGACCTGCCCGTTCTCGTCGCGGGGCAGCGTCTCGGGGTGGAGCCGGCCGAGCCACGGCGGGGGAGCGGAGGTCGGCGTGGCGAGGACGACCCCGATGCCGTGCTCGTCCATGAGGTCCATCAGCCGGTCGAGCCAGCCGAACTCGCGTGCTCCGGGCCGGGGTTCCAGCTTGGCCCAGGAGAAGACGCCGAGGGTGACGGAGGTGACCGACGCCTCGCGCATCAGGCGTACGTCGTCGTGCCAGACCTCCTCGGGCCACTGCTCGGGGTTGTAGTCGCCGCCGAACAGGACGCGGCCGCGGGTGGTGTCGTCGAGGGAAGGCATCGGTGGGTTCAGCCCTTCACTGCGCCGGTGAGCATGCCTTGCTTGAAGTGCCGTTGCACTAAGGGGGAGAGGACGGCGACCGGGAGGAGCGCGAGGACCATCACGGCCATCTGGATGGCGAGCGGTGACAGGTGCCCGGTGTTGATGGCCTGGCTGAGGCCGGTCGGCCGCTGCTGCTTGATCACCAGCTGCTGCATGACGTTCTGGAGCGGCATCATGTCCGGGTCGCTGAGGTAGATGGACGCGTTGAACCACGCGCTCCAGTACCCCACCGCGTAGAAGAGGGTGATCACCGCGATCACCGCACGCGAGAGCGGCATGACGATCCGCCACAGGATGCGCAGGTCACCGGCGCCGTCGATGCGGGCGCTCTCGATCAGTTCCTGCGCCGTGCCCATGAAGAACGCCCGCAGGACCAGGATGTTGAAGACGTTCATGGCGCTCGGCAGGATCAGCGACAGATAGCTGTCGGTCAGGCCGAGCCCCTGCACCACCAGGTACGTGGGGATGAGCCCCGCCCCGAAGAACATCGTGGCGACGATCACCATCAGGATCGGCCGGTGCAGCACGGACCCCGGCCGTGAGAGGCCGTAGGCGCACAGGACGGACACCGCCATGCTGAAGAGCGTGCCGACGACCGTGACGCCGACGCTGACCAGCGCGGCCCGCGACACCTGGCCGCCGCCCAGCAGCTCCTGGTAGTGGACGAAGGTGATGCCCCGCGGGATCACCACGAGGCCGCCCGTCCCGGTAATTGTGCGCACCGAGGAGAGGCTGGTGACGACCACCACCCACATGGGGAAGAGGACGGCCAGACAGACCAGGACCAGCGTCACGCCCTTGGTCGCGAGACCGGCGCGGGTCGGCGGCTCCTCCCACACGGGCCGCAGACCGGTGCGGCTGCCCGGCTTGATGCCGAAGCTGAGCAGAGTCATCGTGTGTCCACCTCATGCTTCATCGCTTGTACACCCCCTGCTCGCCCATGAGGTGGGCGGCCTTGTTGGCCCCGAGCACCATCAGGAGGCCGAAGACTCCCTTGACGATGCCGATGGCGGCGCCGTAACCGAAGTTGCCGTTGTCCAGGCCGGTGTTCCACACGTAGGTGTCCAGGACCTCGGAGGCGGAGGGGCCCACCGCCGCCCGCTGGAGCAGGATCTGCTCGAAGCCGACCGTGAGCGCGTTGCCGACCTGGAGCACGAGCAGCAGGGCCACGACCGGGCGCAGCGCCGGCAGCTGGATGTGCCACATGCGCCGCCAGCGGTTCGCGCCGTCCATCGCGGCGGCCTCGTACAGCTCGGGACTGACCGCGGCGAGCGCGGCGAGGAAGACGATGACGCCCCACCCCGCGTCCTTCCAGACCATCTCGAAGGTGACGAGGAACTTGAAGAGAGCCGGGTCCGTCATGAGGTCGAAGCCGTCGTGGCCGTGGTCGCGCAGCACCTGCGCGACCAGGCCCCACCCCCCCAACACCCGCTTGGAAAAGGTGATGACGAAAAACCAAGAGAAAAAATGCGGGAGGTGGAGGGTTGCCCTGGCTACGGCCCC
>NZ_JBVJFF010000017.1:0-2925 GCF_055587985.1 Streptomyces sp. NPDC046335
TCCCACAGGGGAAAAAGTAACAAGGGAAAGAAAGGCATGCCCCGTCGGCGGTAAAGAAAGGGGGAAATCCTCCTAACAGCAACCGTGGGCCGGTCCCCCCAACCCCCCCCCACGGTCCGCCGAACCAGCGGGCCGGCCGGGGCTCCTCGCCGCTCAGGAGGAACCCCGTCCGGCCCGGGGGTGCGCGCCGCCCCCGTCCCCACGGTGCGGCGCGGGCGGACCCGGGTCCCGTCATCCGACAGACCCGGGCCCACGATTCAGGTGAGGCCGAGCGCGGGCAGCACGCAGGCCTCGACGAAACGGGTCAGATACTCCTCGTCGGCGTGTGCGCCCTCGATGACCGGTCTGGCCCGCAGCACGCCGAAGAGCTGCACCGTGACGAACTCCACCGCCGGGTGCCCCGCCGCGATCTCGCCGCGCTCGACGCCCCGCCGGATGATCGCGTCCATGGCCTGGAGCTCCGGCTCGACCAGCGTCTCGCGCAGCGCCCGCTGAAGGTCGACGTCCTGCAGGACCGCGTGGCTGAGCGCCTGGACCAGCATGGTGTCCCGCCCCGACTCCTCGCCCGCGACCCGGGCCGCCGCCCGCAGGTCCCCCGCGAGGCTGCCGGTGTCGATGCCCTGGAAGCGCACACAGCGGTTGGCCCGCAGCGCCGCCGCCACGAACTGCGGCTTGGTCTTCCACTGCCGGTAGAGCGTGGACTTGCTGCACCGGGTGCTCGCGGCCACGCCCTCCATGGTCAGGGACTCGTACCCGCACTGGCGGAGCTGGTCGAGGACGGCGTCGTAGAACTCCTGCTCACGCTCCGGCGTGATCTTCGAGCGGCTCGACGTCGACGTCATGACTCTTCTCCTCGGTACGAGGGCCGAACCGGTGCCATCGGCCCCCATCGATACGCCAGTGTACCGGTACGCCTCCGTATCGGTACACTGGCGTATCGATGAGTGGGGCGATCCCTCGCTCAGGACCGCACCACCCAGTCGTCACGTAAAGGGGCCGGGGGATGAAATCCCGAACCGAGCCTGCCGAACGGGAGCCGGACACAACCGTCCGGGAGCCGGACACATCTGCCCGACCGCCCCTCGTCCGCGAGCTCCTCCTCGTCATAGGACTCTTCCTCGTCTACAAGTTCGGCAGGCAGCTGGCCAACGGACACACCGCCGAGGCCTTCCGCAACGCGCACCACGTGTGGGACGCCGAGCGGACCCTGCGCCTGCCCGGCGAGGGCGCCGTGCAGGATCTCCTGCTGCACGGCGAGCCGCTGATCCACGTCGCGAACACCTACTACGCGACCGTGCACTTCCCGGCGACCCTGCTGTTCCTCGTCTGGCTCTACGCGCGTCGCCCCCGGCACTACGTATGGGCCCGCCGGGCGCTCGCCGCGCTGACCGCCGCCGCGCTCGTCCTGCACCTGGGGTTCCCGCTCGCGCCGCCGCGGATGCTGGGCGCCGCCCACCTCGTGGACACCGCACAGGTGTACGGGCCCTCGGTGTACGCCGCCAAGCCCGCGACGGACACCATGGCCAACCAGTTCGCGGCCATGCCCTCGCTGCACTTCGGCTGGGCCCTGATGGTCGCCGTCGGCATGATCGTCGCGACCTCGACGCGGTGGCGCTGGCTGTGGCTGCTGCATCCGCTCCTGACGCTGCTCGTGGTCGTCGGCACGGCGAACCACTACTGGCTGGACGCGATCATGGCGACCGTCCTGCTCGGCGTCGCGCTCGCGGTGATCCGCCTGCCGCGGCCGGAGCGGTCCCTGGTCGTGCGGCACTCCTCCGGTACGGCGCATGAGCCTGTGGGGCATGAGCCCGCGGCGTACGAGCCTCCGGCGCACGAGGCCGCGGCGGGTGCGCCCGAGCTGATCGCTTCGGGGGCCGGACGGTGAACGCCACGCTTGTCGCGGTCGCGCTCTCCCTCGTCTCGGCCGCCGCGTACGCGGCCGCGGCCGTGGCCCAGGAGCGGCTCGCCGCCCGGGTCACCGAGGGCGAGAGCGGGGCCCTGCGGATGCTCGGCAGCGGCGTCTGGTGGTCCTCGGTCGGGCTCAACGCGGCCGCCGCGCTGCTGCACGTGGCCGCCCTGAAGTACGGCCCGCTCACGCTGGTCCAACCCCTCGGAGCGCTCACCCTGGTCGCCGCCGTGCCCCTCGGCGCGCGCCTCGCGGGGCGCCGGGTCACGCGTCTGGAGTGGCGCGGCACCGGGCTCACGCTCATCGGCCTCGGCGCGCTGCTCCTGACCGCCTCGGGTCCTGCGCCGGACGACACCCTGACCGTGCCGGAGGCGCTGGTGGTGGCCGCCGGGACCATGGTCGCCATCGGGGTGCTCTCGCGGCCCGGCACTCGGCCGGGGCTGCGGCACGCGACCGCGTCGGGCTTCGCGTCCGGCGTCGCGTCGGCGCTCACGCAGACCGTGACGGTCGCCGTCACCGACCGCTCGGGGCCGCTGCTCGGCCCGAAGGTCGTGATCGTGGCACTGCTGGTGGCCGCGTTCGCCGCCGGCGGCCTGCTGCTCTCGCAGACCGCCTACCGCGGCGGCCTCGGCGCCCCGCTCGCCGTGGTGACGCTCTCCAACCCGGTCGCGGCCTCGGTCATCGGGGTGGCGCTGCTCGGGGAACGGCTCCAGGGCGGCGTCGTGGGCATCCTGCTCGCGGTGGCGGGCGCCGCGGTGGCCGCGTACGGGGTGGTCGTGCTCACGCGCTCGCCCCGGGCGGCGGCGGATGTTCCGGTGCCGGAGTACCTGCCGTCGCTCCCGGGCCGGCCGGTGGAACCCGCGGCGCTGCACCTGTCGCGCTCCTGACGGCGTACGAAGCGCCGTGACGAAACGGCGTCGGGGGGAAAACCCGCAAGAGGGGGGGGGGAAAGACACGACCCGCGGGGGGGGGGAGAGCAAAAAAAGAGGGGGGACTGCTTTGGGGTATGGTTTAGGGGC
>NZ_JBVJFF010000017.1:2935-192460 GCF_055587985.1 Streptomyces sp. NPDC046335
TGGAGGGTGGAGAACCCCTGTGACTTTACTCTTTGCGCCTTGGGGGGGGGGGGAAAGACGCGGAAGGAAGTTGTTCTGCCCCCCCCCGGGGGGGGGGCCCCCCCCCGACGCCGTCGCCGTGAGCGGTCCGGTCACCCGAAGCCGCGGGAGTCCTGCTTGAGGGCCGTGTCGACGGTCAGGGCGGTCGCCACGACCAGGCTCAGGAGCGGCTCGGGAAGCTGGTAGTGGATCTGCAGGACGTAGTTGTCCGCGGTGGTGAACATGGTCTTCGCGAGGCCTTCCCAGGTCTTCGTGATCCGGGCGACCTCGTTGTCCGCGTGGTCGACGATCGCGAAGTTCCACGCCCGCCAGTTCTCCGCCTTGATCGCGCCGACCTGCTGGCCGTTCACCATCATGCCGAAGTTGATCTTGCCGATCATGTTCTGCTGGACGATCTCGCCGATCGGCTGTCCGTCCGGGCGCTCGACGACGACCCGCGACTTCATGAACTTCGCCGGGCGGGTCAGGAGCATCTGCGGCTGACCGTAGGCGTCGCGGATCTCCAGCTTGTGCGTCAGGAACTGGTCGACGCTGGAGACGAAGCGCGCGACCTTCTTGAGCGTGCTCTGGCCCACCTGCACGACCGTGCCGAGCGTGTTGCCCGACTGGTCCATGACGCTGTACTCGTTGGTCAGCTCGATGAGCTTGGCCTTCTGGTTCACCACAAGGACCGGCTCGGTGAAGAGCGTGCCGCCGCCCTGCCCGCTCGGCGCCACGCCCGCCTGCTGCTGCACCTGGCGCTGCACCTTCGCCGGGTCGGCGGCCACGGGCGCGGCCTGGAACTGCGCCTGCGGCTGCCCGAACTGCCCCTGCGGCTGCGCGGACTGCTGCGGCACCGGCTGGGCCTGCGGCTGGTGGGCCTGGGGCTGCGCCTGCACCTGGCCGGCCTGCGGGCCGGGGCTGGTGTGCTCGGTCCACTGGGATCCGTCCCACCAGCGGAGCAGCTGAGCCGCGCCCTGGGGGTCCGCGTACCAGCCTTCAGGGGTGTTCGAATGCGTCGTCACCCGGCAGACCCTACCTTCCGGCCACACACATCCCGCCAGCCCCGTGCACAAGACCCTTCCCGCTAAAAACCGACATCGACCCGCAGCACTCCGACCGCCTCCCGCAACTCCACCACCGCGATGCGGCTCCCCCCGCCCCCGCGGCGAGGTAAGCGGGGGCGGGGGGGCGGTGGGCGTCAGGTGGTGGTCAGGGCGGGGTCGCTGATGCCCGGGGTGCCGGTTTCGACGTGGCCTGCGTATCGCCGCAGGAAGCCCGCGTCAGTGTCGGACTTCACCGTCAGGTCGTACCAGCGCTTGGTGCGGCGCAGCTCGACGGTGTGCCGGACCGTGGCGCCCGCCTTGACCTTGAAGGTCTGGGCGGCGCCGCCGTAGGCGTTGGTCAGCCTGAGGTGCACGTCGGTGCTGCCCGCGTTCTTGAAGGTCAGCTTGATGTTGCCGGTGGTGCCGTCGTGGCGGGCGATGACCTCGGGGCCCGCCTTCTTGTTCGGTCCCTTGAAGGTGCGCAGGAATCCGTTGGGCCCGAAGACGGAGAGGTCGTACGAGCCGTTGGAGTACGCCGAGTTCCAGGTGTCGGAGAGGGTCTTGCCCGCCTCGGTGGTGTACGTCCAGGGGCCGTCGGTGCGGTTGCCGGAGCGGACGTGGAAGCAGACGCCCGCCTTGTCGCCGCCGCCGAAGGTCAGCGTGAACTTCCCCGCGGCGACGTCGGCGGCGCCGTCCACCAGCGGGACGTACGGCAGGGCGCGCGCGGGCCGTGAGCCGCGCTCCTGCTTGGGCAGCGTCGGATCGGCGGGCGCCTTGGGGACGTAGTCGGGGTGGCGGTCGTTGTCCGGCGGCTCGTAGGCCGCGGTGTCGGGGAGCCCCGCCGGGTCGGTGTCCTTGCCGCTGAAGTCGAAGGCGGAGGTCAGGTCGCCGCAGACGGCGCGGCGCCACGGCGAGATGTTGGGCTCCTCGACCCCGAAGCGGCGCTCCATGAACCGGATGATCGACGTGTGGTCGAAGACCTCGGAGTTCACGAAGCCGCCGGTGCTCCACGGCGAGACGACGATCATCGGCACGCGCTGGCCGAGGCCGTAGTGGCCGGCCGCGTAGGAGGCGTTGCCCGGGAAGTAGTCGAGGGTGGTGTCGACGGTGGACTTGCCCTGGTTCGCGTCCTTCGGGACGTACGGCGGGACGATGTGGTCGAAGTAGCCGTCGTTCTCGTCGTACGTGACGAACAGCGCCGTCTTGGCCCAGACCTCGGGGTTCGACGTGAGCGCGTCGATGACCTGCGCGATGTACCAGGCGCCGTAGTTCACCGGCCAGTTGGGGTGCTCGGTGAAGGCCTCGGGGCACGCGACGTAGGAGACCTGCGGCAGCTTGTCCGCCTTGACGTCGGCCTTGAGGATGTCGAAGTAGCGGTCCCCCGCCTTGGCGTCGGTGCCGGTGCGGGCCTTGTCGTACAGCGGGTCGCCGGGCTTGGCGTTGCGGTACTTGTTGAAGTACAGCAGGGAGTTGTCGCCGTAGTTGCCCCGGTAGGCGTCATCGATCCAGCCCCAGTGGCCGCCGGCGTCCAGGCCGTCGCCGATGTCCTGGTAGACCTTCCAGGAGACGCCCGCCCGCTCCAGGCGCTCGGCGTACGTCGTCCAGTCGTACCCCGCCTCCTGGTTGCCGAGGACCGGGCCGCCGCCCTTGCCGTCGTTGCCGACGTGACCGGTGAGCATGTAGTAGCGGTTGGGGTCGGTGGCCCCGATGAACGAACAGTGGTAGCCGTCGCAGACCGTGAAGGCGTCGGCGAGCGCGTAGTGGAAGGGGATGTCGTCCCGTTCGAGGTAGGCCATCGTCCGCTCGGACTTCGCGGGGATCCACTGGTCGTACGCGCCGTTGTTGAACGCCTTGTGGCCGCCCGCCCAGTCGTGGTCGAGGCCCGCGATGAACTGCATGCCGAGGTCCTCGGCGTCCGGGTGGAACGGCAGGACCTCCTTGGCGCCGTTCGGCTGGTTCCAGACCGGCTTGCCGCCCGGCAGCGTCACCGGACGCGGGTCGCCGAAGCCGCGTACGCCCTTCATCGTCCCGAAGTAGTGGTCGAAACTGCGGTTCTCCTGCATCAGGACCACGACGTGCTCGACATCCTCGATGGTGCCGGTGGCGCGCTTCGCGGGCAGCGAGGCGGCGCGCGCGATGCTCTGGTTGAGCATGGCGTAGGCCGCCGTGCCGCCGGTCAGCTGCATGAAGCGGCGCCGATTGAGTTCAGGCATGGATATTCCGACCTCGTGTTTTCGTGGGGGACGCGAGCGGGTGAAGTGTGCCAAGGGGAGCAAGCGTTACGGAAGGGTCAGTGACGGGCGTGTGAAGAGAAGTCCAACCTCTGACGCGGGGGACACAAGGACCGCCGCGCCGGGAGTCACGTCTTCGGCCGGGCGTCATGCCGGGCCCGGGTACCGCGGCACCCCCGGTCCGATGTGGGCGGTTTCGCGCCTGCGCGCAGGGCGGCTCTTTCACGGCACCCTCACATCCGGGGGCGCGGGAGACGGCTCCCGGGGGTAGGTGCCGGAGGCAACCATGCGGGACGATGCAGTCCGGCCCGGCCCACCGCCAAGGAGACTCCATGTCCGTACGCGTCCACGGCACCTGCGCCCCCGGCTTCGAACCCGTCCGCGAGGAGTTCGCCAGGAACTTCGCCGAGCGAGGCGACCTGGGAGCCGCCGTCGCCGTGTCGGTCGACGGGGAGTCCGTCGTCGACCTGTGGGGCGGTGACGCGGACCGCACGGGCACCCGCCCCTGGGAGCGCGACACGCTGGTGAACACCTACTCCATGACGAAGGGCCTGACGGCGCTCTGCGCCCATCTGCTCGTGCGCCGCGGTGAACTGGACCTGGACGCCCCGGTCGCCCGCTACTGGCCGGAGTTCGCCCAGGCGGGCAAGGCCGGCATCCCGGTGCGCTGGCTCCTGAGCCACCGCGCCGGGCTGATCGCACCGGGCGAGCCGATGCCGTCCGACGCCGTGTACGACTGGGAGAAGGTCACCGAGGCGCTCGCGGCCACCGAACCGTGGTGGCGCCCCGGCACCGCGCAGGGCTACCACGCGGTGACCTTCGGCTTCCTGGTCGGCGAAGTGGTGCGGCGGATCAGCGGGCTCTCCCTCGGCGCGTTCCTGCGGGCGGAGGTGACCGGGCCGCTGGGCGCCGACGTCTGGGTCGGCACCCCGGACAGCGAGCACGGGCGGTGTGCGGACATGGCACGCCCCGTGGGGGCCGCGCCGGGCGCCACCGTCTTCGGCGACGCCCCGAAGCCGCCGGTCGGCGGGCTCGACGAGCATCCGATGGCGCCGCTCACGCTGGCCATGCGCTACCTTCCGCTCGGCGACGTGAACGGCCCTGCCTACCGCCGCGCGGAGATACCCTCCGCCAACGGCCACGCCACCGCCCGCGGCATGGCCGCCGTCTACGCGGAACTGGCGTGCGGGCGGCTGCTGACCGCCGGGGCGGTGGAGCGGCTGCGCACCTCGCAGAGCGCGGGCGACGAACCGGACCTGGTGCTCGCCGCGGGCAGCCCGTTCGGCGCGGCCTGGCCCTGGGGCCTCGGCTACATGCTCAACCGGTACGGGCAGGCGGGCCCCAACCCCCGCGCGTTCGGGCACGGCGGCGCGGGCGGCAGCTACGGCTTCGCGGACCCGGAGAACCGTGTCGCCTACGCGTACGTGATGAACCGCATGGGCGCCGGGACGTCCGGCGAGGACCTGCGCAGCTACCACCTCGTGGACGCGCTGTACAGGGCGTTGCGCGAGCGGGGCGAGGTGGTGGGGGGTCCCCAAGACGCCTGACACCGGCGTGAGTTTGGATGAGGCATGACATCAAGCAGACGCACCGCCTTCTTCACCGGCCAGGGGCCCGACCCCCGGTCCGGCGCCCCGACCACCGGGGACGAGCGCGCCGTGCTCACCGCGATCCTGCGGACCCAGCGCGCGACGCTGGAGATCAAGTGCGCCGGACTCGCCTCGGAGCTGGCCCGGCGCTCCGTCGAACCCTCCGCGCTCTCGCTGCTCGGCCTGGTCCGGCACCTCACCGACGTGGAGCGCCGCTGGTTCCGGCAGGGCCTGGCCGAGCAGGACGCGCCGCCCCTCTACGCCACGCCCGAGAACGCCGACGCCGACTTCGACGACGCGGTCGCCGAGCCGGAGGCGGTCGCCGCGGCCTGGGAGGCGTGGCGCGCCGAGGTCTCGTTCTCGGAGAGGTTCACCGAGGAGGCCGCCGGCCTCGACGTCGAGGGCCAGGACCCCTGGCTCGGCGCGATCTCGCTGCGGTGGGTGCTGGTGCACATGGTCGAGGAGTACGCGCGCCACAACGGCCACGCCGATCTGCTGCGGGAAAGGATCGACGGGGCCGTGGGGCTGTGAGGACGAGAGCGCCGCGTCGGCCGGTCCTGGCCCGAGTGAGGCAGGAAGAACCATCGCGGAGCCGGGCGGCGCCGCGATAGCGCGGGCCAGGGACGCGGCTGCGGGCGCCGCGGGCCGTCACACCTGCCTCGGGTCCACCATCTGAAGCTCCAGCGCCGGAGACGGCTTCGCCAGGCCGGGGCCGCCCGCCTCGGCCCAGGTGAGCACTCCGTCGAGCGACTCCTCGTCCGTGACGAAGCCGATCCAGGCCGCCCGGCCGCCTCTTCTGCGGCCCTCGTGGGACGGCTGGACGACGACGATGTTGGCCTGGCCGCACGGGCCGAGGCAGTCGCTCGTGCGGACCTTGAAACGGCCCCGCGACGCGGCCGCCGCGGAGCGCAGCCGCTCCAGCTGCCAGGCGTGGTCGATGCCGGGGTTCTTGCGGGCGTCGCCGCAGCAGCAGCCCCGGCACACGACGAGCGTGCAGGGGCGGCGGGCGGCGGCACCGATGGAGACGACGGGACTCATCCTGTGATCATCGCAGGCCGCGCCCGCCGCCCGGGGGCCAGGTCCGCCCGTCAGGCGCGCAGGTACGCGAGCCCCGGATGCGCCTCCCGGTAGCCCTCGACCAGGCGGCGCGCCACCGCCACCGAGTCGACCAGGGGGTGCAGCGCGAACGCCTTGACGGCCGTGGCGCGCGACCCGCTGTCCGCCGCGGCAAGCACCTCCCGCTCCACGGCCTTGACCGAACAGACCAGGCCCGTGGCGTGGCCCGGCAGCGGGCTCACCGCCATGGGGTGGGCGCCGTTGGCGTCGACGGAGCACGGCACCTCGATGACGGCGTCCGCGTCCAGGGCGGCCAGCGTCGTGCCGTTGCGCACGTTGAGGATCAGCGTGGTCCGCTCGTCGCGCGCGACGGCCCGCATCAGCGCGAGGGCGACCTGCTCGTACCCGCCGGACTCCAGGTCCTTCTCGGCCCGCTCCCCCACGCCCGCCGCTTCCCTGTTCTCCGCCATGTACGTCGCCTCGCGCTCGGCGCGGGTGGCGTCCCACGTCCGGAGCGCCGGGGCTTCGGGGCGCCCCATCTCGGCGTAGAACCGGGCCTGTTGGTCGCGGAGGAAGGCGCCGCGGGTCTGCTCGGCAGCCTGGTAGGCGGCCACCGCCTCGCGGTTGAAGTAGTAGTAGTGCAGGTATTCGTTGGGGATCGCGCCGAGTGACCGGAGCCATTCCGTGCCGAAGAGGCGGCCCTCCTCGAAGGAGCCGAGGAGAGCCGGGTCGGCCAGCAGGCGCGGCAGTTCGTCCCGGCCCGCGATGCGCAGCCCGCGCAGCCAGCCGAGGTGGTTGAGCCCCACGTAGTCGATGAACGCCTCGTCGGGGTCGCCGCCGAGCACCCGGGCGACCCTGCGGCCGAGGCCGACGGGCGAGTCGCAGATGCCGATGACGCGGTTCCCGAGGTGCCGGGACATGGCCTCGGTGACGAGCCCCGCCGGGTTGGTGAAGTTGATGACCCAGGCGTCGGGGGCGATCCTGGCGACGCGGCGCGCGATGTCCACCGCGACGGGCACGGTCCGCAGCCCGTACGCGATGCCGCCCGCGCCCACCGTCTCCTGCCCGAGGACGCCCTCGGCCAGGGCGACCCGTTCGTCGGCGGCGCGTCCTTCGAGGCCGCCGACGCGGATCGCGGAGAAGACGAAGTCGGCGCCGCGCAGCGCCTCGTCGAGGTCGGTGGTCGCGGTGACGACGGGCGCGTCGGGAACCCCGGCGGCCTGCTCGGCGAGGACGCGGGCGACGGCGTCGAGCCGCCCCGCGTCCAGGTCGTGCAGGACGACTTCGGTGACGCGGCCCTCGGCACGGTCGCCGAGGAGCGCCCCGTACACGAGCGGCACGCGGAACCCTCCCCCGCCCAGGATGGTGAGCTGCACGTCTGAACCGCCTTCCGTCGGACCGGTATCGCCGGGGCTCACGTTACGTACGATGACGCCGCAGCGTTTCGACCCCCCACGGAGGTAGCGCCCCGATGACCCTTTGGAAGGCATCAACCGCCCTGTTCGGCGCCGTCGCACTGGCGGTGATGACGGGCGGCGGCGCATCCGCCGCCCCCGTTTCACCCGGCGGCTGGCAGGAGTCGGGCACCGCGAAGGTCGGCTCACTCACCGGCGGCCAGGGACTGGCGAGCAAGGCGGACGGCGGCCTGCTCTACAGAGGCCTGGCCTCGATACCCCTGGACCTGCGCGTCAAGGGCTGGAACCACATAGGCGACCCGGACATCGCCGATGGCCACACCTTCGACGCCTACCAGGGCGGTGACGACGCCAGGTCGAAGATGTACGCCGTCACCACACCGGGCGGCGAGCGCTACCTCTACGAGCATCCGCTCGACGCGGGCGAGAAGCTCAACAACTCCTTCGCGGCCGTCTCGCCCGACGCGCAGTGGCTGGTCTCCGGCGAGTGGGGCGACCAGAACCGCCTCCAGGTCTTCCCCGCGCCGCTGCTCAACTCCGCCACCCCGCCCACCGGCGGCACCCTCGCCCAGGCCGGGCAGATCACGCTCGACAAGCCGGTGCGGGACATCCAGGGCTGCGACTTCGCCTCGGCGACGCGTCTGGTGTGCGCGTCCAACGACGCGTCGAAGCAGCTCTTCCCCGAGGACCGGCCCGTCCTCCAGGTCGACCTGGACCGCGCGCTCGACGGCAGGCCCGTGACCGGCCGCGTCTCCAGCCTCTTCGCGTCGCCGCAGCGCAGCGTCTGCTCCGGTTCGTTCGAGACGGAGGGCGTGGACTACGACTCCGCGCGCCGGACGCTGCGGGTGGAAGTGGTGCCGCCTGCGCCGTGCCTGGTGACGACGACGGTGTACTCGTACAAGCCGACGACCGGCTGATCCGCCGCCCCCCGTCCGCCAGACGGACGGTACGTGTGGGGCGCCGCCGATGCGGGGATGGTCGTGATCATGACACAGCACGTCCAGCAGGTGACCACCGCCGACCCCGCCCCGCGGCGCCCCGTACGGCAGCTCCTCGCCGCCTCGGTCGGCAACGCGGTGGAGTGGTACGACTGGTACGCGTACACCTTCCTCGCCACGTACATCGCCGGCCAGGTCTTCCCCAAGGGCTCGGGCAACTCCCTGGTGCCGCTGCTCTCCACCTTCGCCGTCTTCGCGGTCGGCTTCTTCATGCGGCCCGTCGGCGGGCTGCTCATGGGCGCGGTCGCCGACCGGCGCGGCAGGCGCGCGGCGCTGACCGTCACCATCCTGCTGATGGGCGGCAGCAGCCTGCTGGTCGGCCTGACCCCGACGTACGCCTCCGCGGGCGTGCTCGCCCCGGTGGTCCTCGTCCTCGCGCGGCTGCTGCAAGGGCTCTCCGTGGGCGGCGAGTTCGCCGCCTCGACGACGTTCCTCGTGGAGTCGGCGGGCCCCGGCAGGCGCGGCCTCTTCTCCAGCTTCCAGTACGTCTCCACCAGCGTGGGCCAGCTCGCCGCCTCCGGCGTCGCCGCCCTCCTCGTCGCCACGCTCTCCGACGGGCAGATGGACGGCTGGGGCTGGCGGCTGCCGTTCGTCCTCGGCGCGCTGCTCAGCCTGGTGGGGTTCTGGATCCGGCAGGGTGCGCACGAGACGCACCGGCCGCCCGCCGACGCGGCCGAGCGGCCGGGGCTCTTCGACGCGCTGCGGCACCATCCGCGCCAGTCGCTGCTGATCTGCGGCATCACCGCGGGCGGCACCATCGCGTACTACACGTGGACGTCGTACCTGCCGACGTACGCCGAGCTGAACACCGACATCAGCAAGAGCCAGGCGCTGTTGGCCGGGACGCTGTCGCTCGCGTTCTTCACCGTGCTCCAGCCCCTCGGCGGGCTGCTCTCCGACCGGGTCGGGCGGCGCCCGCTGCTGCTCTTCTTCGGCGTCGGCTTCGCCGTCCTGAGCGTGCCGCTGCTCTCGCTGCTCGACGGGTCGTTCGCCTCGCTGCTGCTCGTGCAGTGTGCGGGCATGGTGCTGCTCACCGGCTTCACGTCGATCTCGGCCGCCGTGAACGCGGAGGTCTTTCCCGCGCGGGTCCGGGCGGCCGGGATCGGGTTTCCGTACTCGCTGACCGTGGCGGTGTTCGGCGGCACGGCCCCGTACGTGGGAACCCTGTTCAAGGAGATCGGGTCTCCGGGGCTGTTTCCCTGGTACGTGGCCGTGCTCTGCCTCGCTTCTTCCGCCGTCTACCTGCGCCTTCCGGAGACCGCGCACAAGGGGCTCGATCGGTGACGCTGTCGCCCCGCGCCCCTCAGGCGGGCTTCGGCACCTCGGCGATCGAGCGGCCCGCCCACTCGGGTGCCGCCTCCGCAAGGCCCGTCAGGCGTTCGCGGATCTCGGCCGGGAACGGGACCGCGCGGCCCGCGTTCTGGTCGACGTGCAGGGCCAGCAGCTCCGTGGTCGCCACGGGGGCCGCGTCCGGGGCGGGTTCGGCGCCGGTCTCCTCCACCACGTACATCTCGTGCGTGAAGCGCGCCTTCTTCGCGTCGGCCCCCAGGATGCGCGTGCGGACGGCGAGGTGGGCGCCCTCGGGGACGTCGCTGAGGTACCGGATGTGTGCCTCGACCGTGTAGAGGGAGCAGCCCGTGGACTCGCGGTACCCCGCGTGCAGGCCGGTCTCGATCATCATGGTGTCGGTCGCGTAGCCGAAGACGAGGACGTAGAAGGCCTCGCTCATGTGGCCGTTGTAGTCGATCCACTCGGCGCGGACGTCGCGGTGGAGCAGGGGCAGGCTCACTTCGCCTCCTCGTGCCGCCGCGGCAGCCGGCCCGTGGCGCGCAGGACGTCGATGACGCCCTGGTCGCGCTCGGCGACCAGGTCCGCGATGGTGCGGCCCGCCGCCTCCTCGTCGCATCCGGCGACCACGGCGTCGTACAGCTTCTTGTCGAGTTCGGGGGCTTCCAGGCGTGTCCAGGGGGACTTCAGGGACGGGCCGAAGTGGTCGAGCATGTGGGCCATGCCGCCCTCGCCGCCCGCGAGCGCGAAGGTGAGCATGGGGCCCATGAACGCCCAGCGCAGGCCGGGGCCCTCGGTGATCGAGTCGTCGATCTCCTGGACGGTGGCCTCGCCGTTCGCGACCATGTGCAGCGCCTCGCGCCACAGGGCTTCCTGGAGGCGGTTGGCGATGAAGCCCGGCACCTCGCTCTTCATGGTGATCACGGACTTGCCCGCGACCTCGTAGAAGCGGGACGCCCATGCGACGGCCTCGGCGTCGGTCCGCTCGCCGCCGACGACCTCGACGAGCGGGATGAGGTAGGGCGGGTTGAAGGGATGGCCGACGACGAGGCGCCCGGGGGTGGCCGCCTCGGTCTGCATGTCGGTCATCGGGTAGCCGGAGGTGGAGGAGGCGATGACGGTCCCGGCCGGGGCGGCGGCGTCCAGCTTCGCGAGCAGGTCGCGCTTGAGCTCCAGCTTCTCGGGGGCGCTCTCCTGCACGAACTCGGCGTCGGCGACGGCCTCTTCGAGCGTGGCGGTGACCGTGAGGCGGTCCTGCGAGGCGCCTTCGGCGAGACCGAGCTGGGTGAGCGCGGGCCATGCGGCCTCGACGAGCCGGCGAAGGCGCGGTTCGGCGTCGGGCGCGGGGTCCCAGGCGGTGACGTCATAGCCGCGCGCCAGGAAGTGCGCGACCCAGCCGCCGCCTATGACGCCGGCGCCGACGCAGGCTACGCGGCGTACCTCTTCGGGGTTGATCGTGGTCATGATGGTGGGGGTTCCTTTCGTGGCCTGCCGGGGAGCGGGGACTACACGCGCGGCTTGAGCCCGAGCTTCTGGCGGGCCTCGTCGGCCGTGGCGACGCGCGACCCGAGGTTCTCGGTGATCCGCACGGCGCGCTCGACGAGCTGGGCGTTGGTGGCCTTGTTGCCCTTGCCGAGGTAGAGGTTGTCCTCAAGGCCCACGCGGACCTGGCCGCCGAGCAGGATGGACTGGGCGACCCACGGCATCTGCATGCGGCCGAGCGCGAAGCTGGCCCACTGGGCGCCCTCGGGGAGCATGTTGACCATGGACTGGAGGACACCGGGGTCGGCGGGCGCGCCCCACGGAACGCCCATGCAGAGCTGGAAGACGGTGGGGTCGTCGAGGAGCCCCTCGGCGAGGAGCTGCTTGGCGAACCAGAGCTGCCCGGTGTCGAAGATCTCCAGCTCGGGCCGGACACCCAGCTCCTGGATGCGCTTGGCACCCTGCCGGAGCATGTCGGGGGTGGAGACGTAGAGGTTGCTGCCGTCGCCGAAGTTGAGCGAGCCGCAGTCGAGGGTGCAGATGTCGGGGAGCAGGTCCTCGACGTGCGGCAGCCGGTCGAGGCCGCTGACGAGGTCCGTGCCCGGCAGGTGCTTGAGCGGCTCGTCGGGGTCGATGACGAGGTCGCCGCCCATGCCCGCCGTCAGGTTGATGACGACGTCGGTGCCGGTCTCCTTGATGCGCTCGACGACCTCGCGGTACAGCCGCGGGTCGCGGGAGGGGGCGCCGCTCTCGGGGTCGCGGACGTGGATGTGCACGACGGCGGCGCCCGCCTCGGCGGCCTCCACGGCGGAGGTGGCTATCTGCTCGGGCGTGACGGGGACGTGCGGACTCTTGCGGACGGTGTCACCTGCGCCGGTCAGGGCGCAGGTGATGATCACGTTGTCGTTCACGGGCATGCGGAACTCTCCCTCGGGGGTGGGGTGTTGTGTACGGGGGGCGTGGTCGTACGAGAGGTCAGTGCGCGGTCAGTGTGGCGTCGACGTAGGCGGTGAGTGCCTCGTGCATGGCGTCGGGTCCTGTGCCCGGCGCGTCGGGGCCCGAGGCGAGCACCTGCGTGGCCAGGCCGTCGATCAGCGCGGTCAGGCGCAGCGCGGCGGCCTCTGGGTCGGCGGGGCGGAAGACGCCCTCGGCGGTGCCGCGCCGCAGGACGTCGGCGACGGTGGCGCGCCACTGCCGGTAGTACTCGGCGTGCAGCCGGCCCACGGCGGTGGAGCGGGCCGCCTCCGCCCACAGGTCGAGCCAGACGCTCCACTGCCAGCGCTGCTGCGGGGTGCGGGGGATCTGGAGCTCGATGAGCTGGCGCAGCTCGTCGGCGGTGTCGGCGGCCTCCGCGGCCCGGGCGGCCCGGCGTGCGGTGTCCTCGTCCATGCACCAGCGCACCGCGGCTTCGAGCAGGTCGTCACGGCCGGGAAAGTGGTAGTGGATGGCGGCGGTACTGGTGGCGCAGGCCTCGGCGATGTCCTGGACGCGTACGGCGTGGAAGCCGTGCTCGGCGATGAGCCGCACCGTCTCGCGCACGATCTGCAAGGGTCTGCCGCCCTCGGGCGACGGCCCTTTGGCGCGCCGGCTCCGGGCCGCGGGCGCGGCGGTGGGCGTGCCGAGGAGCCAGCCCGCGTCGACCCCGCCGGTGGCGGCGATGCGGGACAGCTCGGCTGCGGTGAAGCGGCGGGTGCCGCCCAGGGAGCGGGACAGCTTGGAGGGGTCCATGACGATCCGGCGCGCGAACTCCCGCTGGCTCACGCCGGCGTCGGCGATCACCTTGCGCACACGCTCGGGGACAGCGTCCCGCTGCTCTGACTGCATGGTGAGCCACCGTACAGACGCGTTGCGACGATCACAACATGCCGGTACGAGAATGTGGCCTGACCTGGGATAAATGGGCGACGTTGCGGTACTGACTGACGCCTCAGTCAGTGAGCCGGCCGAGGAGGGGGGAGGCCGGAGCGGCAGGCAGGGGCCCGGCCGCCCCCGGCACCGCCAGGTGGAAGGGGCACTCCGTGCTGCGGGGCGGCGGCGCGTCGCGCAGCACCTCGTCGAGGCGGGCGCGCAGCTCCCGCGCCGCCTCCGGGTCGTCCTGCGGGAGCCCGACGAGTCCGCGCAGCGGCAGGATCTCCGCGTAGGCGCGGCCGGAGAGCTTCGCGGCGCGCAGCGCGTGCGCCCAGCGGATGCGGGCGAGGACCGGGTCGCCGCGCTCGGCGGCGAGCCGTCCGAGCAGGGCGAGTTCATGGGCCACGCACTCGGGGCGGTTCCCCTCCTGGTAGGCGGCGACGGCCGTCAGGTGGAACCGCTCGGCGTTGTCGAGGTCGCCGCGCGCGCCCGCGACCAGGGCCCGCAGCGTCGCCGTCTTGGCCTGGAGGTAGGCCTCGCCGGTGTCCTTGGCGTACGCCTCCATGCTCTGCGCGAACGCCTCGGCCGCCGCCGTGTCCCGGTCGCCGACGGCCGCGTAGCCGAGCAGGACCTTGACCCAGGCGGCCTCGTGCTCGGAGCCGATGAGCAGGAACTCCTGGTGGGCGTCCCGCCAGGAGCGCAGGGCGGCGCCACGGTCCCCGAGGCGCTCCTCGGCCATGCCCCTCATGATCCGCGCGGTGCCCGCCGAGTGCGGGTCGACGCCGGTCAGGAGCTCCCTGGCGGTGACGGCTGCGGTCAGCGCGGGGCCCGCCCGGTCCTCGGCGACGAGGAGTTCGCTGTGGAAGAGCTGCCAGATGCCGGTCTCCCAGCCGTGCCGGTAGGCGTCGAGGGCGGCTTCGGTGCGGTCGGCCACCGCGCGCGCCTCGGTCAGCCGCTCCTGGCGCACGTGCACGGTCAGGGCGAGGGCGCCCACGAACGCCACCACGGCCGCATCCCCCGCCTCCTCGGCCGCGTGCACCGCCCGGCGCAGCAGCTCCTCGTCACCGCGGTCCTGGCGGATGTTGACCCCGAGCCAGCCGCACCAGGCCAGGGCCTCGGCGTACCAGGGGGCCTGCGGGCCGGTGGTCTCCAGGGCGCGGGCGAGCCGTTCGCGGCCCTCGGCCTGGCGGCCCGCGGCGGTCCAGTACAGGCCGAGCCTGGTCGCGATGCGGGAGGCGAGCAGGGCGTCGGAGGTGTGGGAGGCGTCGGCGCTTCCCACCCCTTGCAGCCAGTCCAGGCAGGCGGTGACCTCCGGGGTCGCCGCGCTCATCTCCGCGTAGGCCTCGCGGAAGCCGCCGGTGCGCATGCGGTGGGCGGTGCGTTCGGCGAGGGCGGCGACCCACTGGGCGTGGCGGCCGAGGACCGTGTGTTCCTCGCCGTTCTCGGCCAGGGCGTCGCGGGCGTACTGGCGTACGGAGACCAGCATCCGGTAGGTGGGGCGGTCCGCCGAGGGGGCGAAGACCAGCAGGGACTTGCCGGCGAGGGAGGCCAGCGTCGCGGGCGCGCCGGGGCCCGCGACCGCCGCCGCGGCCTCGGCGGTGAATCCGGTCGCGAAGACGGAGACCGCCCGCAGGACGGCGCGCTCGTCGGGGGCGAGGAGCCGGTAGCTCCAGTCGACGGCCGCACGGAGCGTGGTGTGGCGGGCGTCGGACGACCACAGGCGGGTGTCCAGCGAGCCGCGCCGGGCGCGGAGTTGGCCGGCGATGGCACCCAGCGGCGCGGTCGCCGCCTTGGCCGCGACGAGTTCGATGCCGAGCGGCATGCGGTCCACGGCCGCGCAGACCTCACCGATCTCGTGGTCGAGCGCGGCCTCCGCGGCCCCGGGCGAGAGCCGGTGCAGCCGGGTGCGGAACAGCCGGGCGGCGTCGTCCTCACTCATCGGGCGCAGGGCGTACGGAGTCTCGCCCGCGACGCCCAGGCACTCCCTGCTGGTCGCGAGGACCCGCAGCCGGGGGCAGTCGGCGAGGAGCCCGGCGGCCACCTCCCCCGCGTCGCCGAGGACGTGCTCGCAGTTGTCGAGCAGCAGCAGGGGCCGCCCGGCCCCCTCGGCGGCGGCGCGCATCCGCCGGCGGGCGGCGCGCGGTCCGAGCCCGCCGACGGAGACCCCCATGGCGTCGGCGACCGCCGCGGTGACGCCTCCCGGCACGCAGGGCACCAGGTCGGCCCGCCACACCTCGGCGCCCGCCTGCTCCTCGCGCGCCGCCACGGCGAGGGCCAGCCTCGTCTTGCCGAGACCGGCCGCCCCCACGACGGTCACGAGGCCGGGCGAGGCCAGGCGCGCGGGCAGCTCCCGCAGTTCCTCGCCGCGGCCGACGAAGTGCTCCTCAGGGGCGGCATCGGGCACGGGCGCGGGCGACCGCGGCGTCCGGGGCGGCGGCGGAGCAACCGGCCCCGGCACGGTGCGGACGGAGGCGGAGCCGAGGACTTCCCGTTGCGCGGCCCGCAGTTCGGGGCCCGGCTCGATGCCGAGCCGCTCGCGCAGGTCGGCGCGCGCGACCCGGTAGACCTCCAGCGCCTCGGCCTGGCGGCCACTGGCGTGCAGGGCCTTGATGAGCAGGGCGCGCACCCACTCCCGGTCGGGCGCCTCGTGCACGGCGGCGCGCAACTCCTCGACGAGCGCGGGCGGGTCGGTCTCGGTGCAGGGCGCCGCCATGTGCGCGATGACGTCGAGTTCGGCCTCGGCGCGCTGTTCCAGCGCGGTCAGGCGCAGCGCGTCGAGCCTGGCCCGCTCCTGCTGGACGAAGGGCAGCGGGGGCAGCCCGGCGAGCGGCGGCCCCGGGTGTCCGCGCAGCAGCTCGCGCAGGGCGGCGGCCCGCCGGTCGGGTCCGCCGCTGACGCGCGCGGCGGCGAGCTCCGCCTCGAAGCGCCGTACGTCGAAGGTGTGCCCCGTCAGGTCGAGGCGGTAGCCCGCGGGCCCGGTGACGATGAGGCCGGGGGCGTGC
The DNA here is from genome assembly GCF_055587985.1 of Streptomyces sp. NPDC046335. Classification (NCBI taxonomy): domain Bacteria; kingdom Bacillati; phylum Actinomycetota; class Actinomycetes; order Kitasatosporales; family Streptomycetaceae; genus Streptomyces; species Streptomyces sp. NPDC046335. Next base: position 18,908 of record NZ_JBVJFF010000017.1, read on the forward strand.
GGGTGCAGGGCGCGGCGCAGCTTGGCGACGGCGGTGTGCAGGGCCGCGGTGGGGTCCTTGGCGCGTGTCCCGGTCCACAGCTCGGCGAGGATGCGCCCTCCGCTCACCGCGGAGGGGGCGTAGAGCAACAGCAGGGCAAGGAGTGCCCGTTGAAGCGCTCCCGGGACCGGCACGAGCCGCCCGGATTCGTCGCGCACCACAAGCTCACCCAGTAACTCGAACTGCATGGCCGCCATCGGATCACGCCGCGCGGCGGGGTGCCACCGGTTCTTTGGACAGCCTGTCCGCCGTTCGCGGCGGGCCGCCTGTCCGCCGCCCGCGCTGCGGGGACATCGGACGGACAGGTTTTGGACAGGGCGTCACGTGATCCTTGTGGGCGTGATGAGGAGGCCTTGGCGCTGAGCGGCCGCGTCGACCTCGCGGGGCCCCCGCTGTTCCTCGTCGGCGCCGGTGCCGGTGCCCTCCTGCTGGCGCTGGTGGCCGCGCTGATACCGGCCGCGCGGCTGCTCCGTGACCCGACCCCGTGAACGTACCCACTCCGGAGGACATCCCCATGACCCTGCCCGATCAGGAGGCACGACGGTCCACGCCGCTGACGCGCTCCGCCCTGCGCCTGGACCAAGTGACCCGGACCTACGGACACGGCAACGGCACCGTGCACGCGCTGCGCGCGGTCTCCGTGGCGCTGCCCGCCGGGTCCTTCACCTCGGTGATGGGCCCTTCCGGTTCCGGCAAGAGCACCCTGCTGCGGTGTGCGGCCGGGCTCGACCGGCCCACCTCCGGCCAGGTGTACCTCGGTGACACCGACATCAGCCGGATGCGGGAGCGGAAGCTGACCATCCTGCGCAGGGAACGGATCGGGTTCGTCTTCCAGTCGTTCAACCTGGTGCCGTCGCTGACCGCGCGGGAGAACATCCTGCTGCCGTTCCGGCTCGCCGGGCGGCGTCCCGACCGCGACTGGATGCGGGACGTGATCACGCGGACCGGGCTCACCGACCGGTTGCGGCACCGGCCCGCCGAACTCTCCGGCGGCCAGCAGCAGCGCGTCGCGGTGGCGCGCGCCCTGGTCACCAGGCCCGAGGTGATCTTCGCGGACGAGCCGACCGGCGCCCTCGACCTGAGTTCGGGCCAGGACGTGCTCAAGCTGCTCCGCGAGGTCGTCGACACCACGGGCCAGACGCTGGTGATGGTCACGCACGACCCGCAGGCCGCGTCCTACGCCGACCAGGTCCTCTTCCTCGCCGACGGCACCGTCGTCGACGCCATGGACCGGCCGAGCGCGCAGCGCGTCTCCGAGCGCATGTCGCGGCTGGGGTCCTGAGGTGCTCAAGCTCGCGCTCACGGGCATCCGCCGGCACCGGTATGGGTTCGTCGGCGCGCTCTGCGCCGCCGCGATGGCCGCCATGCTGGTCGCCGCCTGCGGAATCCTGGTGGAATCGGGGCTGCGGTCGGCGCCGGAGGCCGACCGGTTCGGCGCCACCACGGCCGTGGTGCGGATGGACCCCGAGGTCGTGATCCGCACCGGCTCGGGGCAGAACGTCGACCACGAGAGTTATCCGCTCGACCAGGCGCCCCGGCTGACCGAGCGCCAGGTGGAGCGGGTGCGCGAGGTGCCCGGGGTGCGGCGCGTGGTGACGGACACGCCCTTCTACGCCCAGGCGGTCACCAAGGACGGCACCGCCCAGGCGGGGCCCGACGACGGCGTGACCGAGGGGCACGCGTGGGAGGCCGCCGCGCTGACGCCGTTCACCCTGGCCTCGGGGAAGGCGCCGGGCGCTGACGACGAGGTGGTCCTCGACGCGGGCACCGCCGCGCGGGGCGGCCACCGGGTCGGCGACGAGGTACGGATCGTCACCGCCGAGGGCGCGGCGGCCTACCGGATCTCGGGGACCGCCAAGCCGCGGGGGCGCGACGGGCTCCCCGACCAGGCCTCGCTGTTCTTCGCCGCCGAGACGGCCGAGCGGCTCGCGGACGCCGGCGGGAAGGCCGCCTACGCGGGGGTGTTCGCCGACAGGATGTCCGCCGACGCGGTGGAGCGGCGGGTGCGCGAAGCCCTGGACGTGCCGCGTCTGGACGTGCTGACGGGTGACGCGCGCGCCAAGGCGGGCGCGCCCGAGACCACCGAGCGGCTCGCCTCGACGACGCTGCTTTTCGGGCCCATGGCGGGCATCGGCGGTTTCCTCGCGGTGTTCGTGCTCGGCGGCACCATCGCGCTCGGCGTGCTGCAACGCACCCAGGAGATCGCCCTGCTGCGCGCGGTGGGCGCGACGTCCTGGCAGGTCAGGCGGATGGTGGCCACGGAGACCATGCTCGCCGCCGCGGCCGGTCTGCTGCCCGGCTTCCTGCTCGCCGTACCCCTTTCCGGCCTGATCCTGGACCGTCTGCGGCAGGGCGGCACCGCCCCAGAGGCGTACGAACTCCATCTCGGCCCCCTGCCGTTCCTGCTCGCGGCGGCGGCCACCCTGCTGCTCGCGCTGCTCGCGGCGCTCGCCGCGGCGGGGCGGATCTCGCGGATCAGGCCCGCCGACGCCCTGCGCGAGGCGGTGTCCCCGCGCAGGCCGGTCACCGTCACCCGGGTGCTGCTCGCGCTGCTGCCGCTCGGCGGTGGCATCGCGCTGTTCTTCGCCACGCAGCACATCGGCGGCGAGGTCGGGGTCGCCTTCCAGTACCTGATCGTGCTGCTCCTGATGGCCGCCGCCGCCCTCCTCGGGCCGCTCATCGCCCGGGTGCTCGAACCGCCGCTCGGCGCGCTGGTGTCGGCGCTCGGCGGGGTGACGGGGTGGCTGGCGCACGCCAACTCCCGGTTCTCGGTGCGCCGGGTGGCCTCCATGGCCTCGGCGCTGATGCTCACGGTGGCGATGGCCTGCACGGTACTGCTGGTCACCGGCTCGCTGAACCGCATCACCGCCGAGCAGACCGAGCGCCGTACACAGGCCGACCTGGTGCTGACGCCGCGGGACTCACCGGGGCTGCCGGGCGACGTGACCGAGGCGGCGCGCGGCCTGGACGGGGTGGGCGCCGTGGCGGCCACCCGCTCCACCACGGTGATCTCCGACGTCCTCGGCACCCCGGACGTCCTGGGCGCCCAGGCGCTCGACCCCGCCGCGGCCGGCAAGGTGATGGACCTGGGGCTGCGCGAGGGTTCGCTGCGGAGCCTGGAGCGGGACGGCACCGCGGCCGTGAGCCGCACCTATGCCAAGCAGCGCGGTTTCGACGTCGGGGACCGCTTCGAGGGCTGGCTCGGTGACGGCACGAAGGTCGAGCTGACCGTCGGCGCCGTCTTCGACCGGCCGCTGGGGCTCGGCGACATCCTGCTGTCCGAGCGCTACCTGCGGCCGCATCTGCACGAGGACCTGGCCGACTCGGTCCTGGTGCGCGCCGCTCCCGGCCAGGGCGATCGGCTGCGCGCGGCGGCCGCCGCACTGGTGAAGGACCACCCGACCGTCGAGGTGACCGGCGTCGACGAGTACGCCGACGGCCTGCGCACCTCGCTGGCGCAGAACACCACGGGCACGTATCTCGTGCTGTCCGTCCTGGTGCTCTTCACCGCGGTGTCGATGATCAACGGGCTGCTCATGGGGACGGCCGAGCGGGCCAAGGAGGTCTCGCTGCTGCGCCTGCTCGGCGCCGGCCCGCGGCACATCACCGCCATGCTGTATCTGGAGACGCTCATCGCGGTGCTCATCGGGGCCGCGACGGGAACGGCCATCGCCGTCACGGGGCTCGCGGGGGCGAACGGCGCGCTGACCGGCTCCACCGATTTCAGCATTCCACCGCTCGGTTACTCCCTCATCCTCGCGGGAGTTGCCGCATTGGCACTGATTTCCACCGCTCTGCCTGCGGCACTCGCGCTGCGAAATCGTCCCGACGGGGTGCTTCCGTCCGTCTGAACAGTGGGTTGAGAACCGGTAGAACCGGTTCTCGGCGAGCTTCGTGACCAGGCGCGGCCTGAGCAGCGGTTCAAAGTCCGTCGCGGAAGCGGTGGAGCAGTGCGCGCAGGACAGCGGGCACCGCCTGGTCAGCGTCATGAGGAGGGCGGCGGGCCTTGCCGGGCCGCGAGCAGGTCGAGCAGGTGCATGGGTCCGCCTCCTCCCCCGGGGCCGGGCCACCGGGCCGGTGACCCGGCCGGACGCGGCTGCCTGCCCCGAGCTTCACGGACGCGGCCGCTCCCGGTCCTCCCCCTCGGGCACCGGCAGGATCTGCCGCAGATGCGGGTCGGGGTGGAAGCCCCTGCGCCACTCGCGGGGGTAGCCGACGGACGCCTCCACGTGGCGCACCCCGTCGTGCCAGGTGGTGCGCGGGATGTGCAGATGGCCGTAGACCACGGCGGCCGCGTCGTACTTCACGGGCCAGTCCGCGCTCAGTTCGGTGCCGCACCACAGGGCGAACTCGGGGTAGCGCAGGATGCGGGTGGGTTCGCGCACCAGCGGCCAGTGGTTGATGAGGATCGTCGGCAGGCCCGGTGTCCGCTCGGCGAGCCGCTCCTCGGTGAGCTTGACCCGCGCGCGGGACCAGTCGTCGCGGGTGGCGTGGGGGTCGGGGTGCAGGAAGTACTCGTCGGTGCAGACGACTCCCGCCTCGTGGGCGGCCGCGAGGGCGGTCTCCTTGTTGGTGGTGCCCTGGGGGCGGAAGGAGTAGTCGTAGAGCAGGAACAGCGGGGCGACGGTGACCGGGCCGCCCGCGCCGCGCCACACCGGGTAGGGGTCCTCGGGGGTCACCACGCCCATGGACCGGCAGAGCGCGACGAGGTGTTCGTAGCGTGCCTCGCCGCGCAGTTGGACCGGGTCGTCCGCCGGCGTCCACAACTCGTGGTTGCCCGGCGCCCACACCACCTTCGCGAACCGCCCGGCGAGCGTGCGCAGCGCCCACTCGATGTCGGCCATGCGCTCGGCGACGTCTCCGGCGACGATCAACCAGTCCTGGTCGGTCGTCGGCCGGATGGTCTCGACGTACTTCCTGTTCTCCGCGTACGCCACGTGCAGGTCACTGACCGCCAACAGCTTCGGAGTGCTCTCGGATGCCATCACTGTGCGAGGCTAGCGCGAGTCGCCGCCTCAGTGGTGATCGCCCTCCCCCCGGTGGATCGCCAGGTACTCCTCCGACGTGGCCTTGGGCACCTGCGCGCCGGGCCCGTACATCGCGCGGGAGAGGCGGGAGCGCAGCCGCAGGGAGCGGGGGACCTTGCGGACCACTCCGTTGGCGTCGACCAGTGGGCCGATCTCCAGCGGCTGGGGCTGCTCGTGTGCGGTCAGGCGGTACAACTCCCCCTGCGGCAGCGGTTCGTGCACCTCCACGTACTCACCGTGCGGCAGCCGCTTGATGGTTCCGCTCTCGCGGCCGTGCAGCACCTTCTCGCGGTCCCTGTGCTGAAGTCCGAGGCAGATCCGGTGGGTGACGAGGAAGGCGATGACGGGTACGGCGAAGAAGCCGATCCGCACGAACCAGGTGATGGCGTTGATGGAGAGGTGGAAGTGCGTGGCCCACAGGTCGTTGCCGCCGCCGATCATCAGCACGCCGAACAGGGCGAGCCAGGCGACGCCGAGCCCGGTGCGGACGGGGGCGTTGCGCGGCCGGTCGAGGATGTGGTGTTCCCGTTTGTCGCCCTTCACCCAGGACTCGATGAACGGGTAGACGCCGATCGCGGCGAGGATCAGCGGGAAGAGCGTGAAGGGGATGAAGACGCCCAGTTCGAGCGTGTGCCCCCAGGCGTTGATCTCCCAGCTCGGCATCACCCGGATCAGCCCCTCGGAGAAGCCGAGGTACCAGTCCGGCTGGGCGCCGGTGGAGACGTGGTCCGGGCGGTAGGGGCCGATCGCCCAGACCGGGTTGATCGTGGCGACCGCGCCCATGATCGCGAGGACACCGAAGACGAGGAAGAAGAAGCCGCCGGCCTTGGCGATGTAGACGGGCAGGAACGGCGCTCCCACCACGTTCTTCTCGGTCTTGCCTGGACCGGCGAACTGGGTGTGCTTGTGGTAGAAGACCAGGATCAGATGGGCGACGACGAGGCCGAGCATGATCCCGGGCAGCAGCAGGATGTGGATCGGATAGAGCCGCGCGATGATGTCGTCCCCCGGGAACTCCCCGCCGAACAGGAAGAAGGAGAGGTACGTCCCCACGACGGGGATGGAGAGGATGGCGCCCTGCGCGAAGCGGATGCCGGTGCCGGACAGCATGTCGTCGGGCAGGGAGTAGCCGGTCAGGCCGGTGATGATGCCGAGGAACAGCAGCGTCCAGCCGAAGAGCCAGTTGACCTCGCGGGGCTTGCGGAAGGCGCCCGTGAAGAACACCCGCATCATGTGCGCGAGCATGGCGGCGACGAAGACGACCGCCGCCCAGTGGTGGATCTGCCGGATCAGCAGGCCGCCGCGCACCTCCATGCTGATGTCGACCGTGGACTCGTACGCCCTGGAGACCTGGAGGCCGTTGAGCGGTGTGTACGGGCCGTCGTAGGTGACCTCGGCCATGCTGGGCTCGAAGAAGAGGGTCAGATAGGTGCCGGTGAGGATCAGGATCAGGAAGCTGTAGAGGCAGATCTCGCCGAACATGAACGACCAGTGGTCGGGGAAGATCTTGCGCATCTGGGTCTTGGCCAGCGTGTGGATGCCGAGACGCCCGTCCGCCCAGTCGGCGACCCGCTCCCCCCGCCCCGGTGGCGCGGGGCGTCCACGTGGTCCGGTGCGCTCGATGCGTCCGCTCATGCGACTCCCCTTCAGACGGCTGTCAGCGTAGGTCGAATGTATGACGGATCCAACAGGTCCGGATGTGACAACAGCCAAGCGGAATCGGCCAGTTCACGTACGCGCGTGTTCACTTCGGGGGCGTGAGGCGGTGCAGCCTGAGGGCGAGCTGGATCTCCAGGGTGCGGGCGGGGCTGTTCCAGTCCTCGCCGAGGAGCCGGGCCACGCGCTCCAGGCGCTGCACGACGGTGTTGACGTGGACGTGCAGTGCGGTCTTGGCGCGGGTGAGGCTGCGGTCCTCGGTGAAGTACGCCTCCAGGGTGCGCGTCAGCTCCGTACCGCGTTCGGCGTCGTAGTCCAGGACGGGGCCGAGCGTCGCCCGTACGTAGCCGCCGAGGTCGGCGCGTCCGCCGATGAGCAGTCCGACGAAGCCGAGGTCGGCGAGGGCCGCGCCGTGCCCGGTGTGGCCGAGGGCCCGCAGCGCGGAGAGGCAGCGCAGGGCCTCGGCGTGCGCGGCGGGCAGCCCGGCGGGCTCGGCGGGGCCCGCCGCGCCGACCGTGACGGGGGCGCCGACGGCCTGGCCCAGCTCGGCGGCGAGCGTACGGGCGCGGGCGCCCGGGGCTCCGGTGGGCGTCACGATGACCACGTCCTCGTGGTGGAGCCCGGCGAGGCCGCTGTGCGCGCGGGCGGTGCGGTGGGCGGCGGCGAGGAGCCGCTGCCGCGAGGCGCTCTCGCCGTGGGCGACGAACACCGACTGCGGGGCGGTGAGTCCCACGCCCAGGCGGCGGGCGCGGGCCGCAAGGCCCGCCGGGTCGCCGGTGGTGGAGAGCAGGTCGTTCAGCAGCTCGCCGCGGACCCGGTCCTCGGTCTCGGCCACGGACCGGCGCAGGAGCAGGAGCAGCGCGGTGACGACGCCCGCCCGCTCGAACAGCCGCCGGTCGGCGTCGGCGAGTTCGGCGCGTCCTGTCAGGGCGATGCTGCCGAGGAGCTCGGGCCCTGCGAGGACCGCGCACACCCAGGTGCCGTCCTGCGGGACCGCGCGTCCGCTGGCCCGTGAGGCGGCGACGGCGGCCGCGGGCGGGGGCAGCGGTCCGGCGCCGGTGCGGGCCAGTTCGGTGCCGTCCGCGTCGTGGATGAGGACGCCGCCGTCCAGGAGGGCGGCGATGCCGTCGGCCACGTCGTCCGCGCCGCCGCCGCGCAGCACGAGGTCGGTGAGCTGGTCGTGGGCCTGCTCGGCGCGGCGCATGGCCCGGCTGTGGGCGCGGATGGTCTCGGTGGCGGCGTTGAGGTCGACGAGCGCGGCCCTGGTCTCCTCAAGGAGGCGGGCCCCGTCGATGGCGATGGCCGCGTGGTCGGCGAGCGAGGAGAGCAGCACGATCTCCTCGGTGGCGAACTCGCGGGCGGCGCGGTCGGCGGCGTACAGCACTCCGATCACCCGGGAGCCGAGGCGCAGCGGCACGCCGAGGATCGCGCGCAGCCCCTCCTGGAGGACGGCGCCGTCGATGGCGTCGGTGTGGTGGAAGCGGGGGTCTTCCTGGTAGTCGCCGGTGACGTAGGGGCGGGCGGTCTGGGCGACGAGGCCGCCGAGTCCCTCGCCCATGCCGAGCCTGAGCTGCTGGAAGGCCGCGGCCACGCTGCCGTCGGTGACGCGCATGTAGGTGTCGCCCGCCGCCTCGTCGTTCAGCGAGAGGTACGTGACGTCGGTGCCCAGGAGCAGTTTGGCGCGGCGCACGATGGCGCGCAGGACGGCGTCGGGGTCGCGCAGCGCGGCCAGGTCGCTCGCGGTGTCGAAGAGCGCGGTGAGTTCGGCCTCGCGGCGGCGGTGCGCGCCGAGGGTGCGGTGGACGCGCAGCGCCACCTCGGTGGCCTCGGTGAGCGCGGCGAGGTCCTCGGCGCCGGTGCCGGCCTCGCGGGCCAGGGCGGCGGGGCGGGCGAAGTCCTCGGCGGGCGCGCCCCGGTCGAGCAGGTCGAGCAGGCCGCGCAGAGCGGACCGGAGTGCGGCGTGGCCCGCGCCCTTGGTGGTGGGGAGCATGGCGCGATGGTCTCCCGGCGGGGTGGGTGCGGTCGATGGCCTGCCCCGAAATCCGCGGGCGGGGGGGGCAGGCCATGGCGGTCTCGCGGAGGGGGTCAGCCGCCCAGCGGCACGGAGCCCTCGCGCTCGGGTGGCGCGGGCAGCGGCGCGGGTCCGCCCCTCTCGTCCGCGGCGAGGTCACGCCCCCTGGTCTCCCTGGCGAACTTCACGGTCACGGCGGTGACGAGGGCGGCGAAGGACATGTAGAGGGCGACGGGCAGCGCGGAGTCGTAGTCCCTGAGGAGCTCCACGGCGATGAGCGGGGCCAGGGCGCCGCCGATGACGGAGGCGAGCTGGGAGCCCATCGAGGCGCCGGAATAGCGGACCTTGGTGTCGAACAGCTCGGAGATGAACGCGGCCTGCGGTCCGTACATCGCGCCGTGGAAGAGCAGTCCGACGGTGACGGCAAGGGTGATGACGGGGAACGACTCCGAGTCGAGCAGCGCGAAGAAGGCGAAGGCCCAGCCGGCCATTCCGACGGCTCCGATCAGGGTGACCGGGCGGCGGCCCAGGCGGTCGGAGAGCGCGCCCCACAGCGGAATGGTGACGAAGTGCAGCGCTGACCCGATGAGCACGGCGTTGAGCGCGTCGCTCTTGGGCAGCTCCAGGTGCACGGTGACGTAGACGAGGACGAAGGCCGTGAGGATGTAGTACGAGACGTTCTCGCCGAACCGGGTGCCGATGGCGGTGAGGACCTCGCGCCAGCTCTTGCGGAACACCTCGACCACCGGCGGCTTCTCCTCGGCTCCCGCCGCGGCGGCGGCCTCCGTCTCCCGCCGCGCCTGGAGGAAGACGGGGGACTCGGTGACGGAGATGCGGATCCACAGGCCGACCATCACCAGGACCCCGGAGAGCAGGAAGGGCACGCGCCAGCCCCAGGCGAGGAAGGCCTCTTCGGACTGGACGGCGGCGAGCAGCGCGAGCACGCCGGTGGCGAGGAGGTTGCCGCCGGGCGCCCCGGCCTGCGGCCAGGAGGCCCAGAAGCCGCGGCGCGCGGGGCCGCCGTGCTCGGAGACCAGGAGCACCGCGCCTCCCCACTCGCCGCCGAGGGCGAAGCCCTGCACGAGGCGGAGCACGGTCAGCAGGACGGGGGCGCCGACGCCGATGCTCGCGTGGGTGGGGAGGAGTCCCATCGCGAAGGTGGCGCCGCCCATCATCAGCAGGCTGAGGACCAGGAGTTTCTTGCGTCCCACGCGGTCGCCGTAGTGCCCGAAGACGACGCCGCCGAGGGGGCGGGCCGCGAAGCCCACCGCGTAGGTGAGGAAGGAGAGCAGCGTGCCGACCAGGGGGTCGCTGGAGGGGAAGAAGAGGGTGTTGAAGACCAGTGCGGCGGCCGAGCCGTAGAGGAAGAAGTCGTACCACTCGATGGTGGTGCCGACGAGGCCGGCCGCCACGATGCGGCCGATGCCGGCGCGGGCCGGCGGAGCGGTTGCTTGGGAGGCCATGTGCACCACTTCCAGGAGTTCTGCGGGGACGCTTCCGTACCGGCACAAGGTAGGAAACCGCAGATCAGTGGCGTATATGGCGGAGCACCATGGTTGTGGCGCCCCTGATGTGACCGGCCACCATGCAGGGTGCGAGACCGGACAGAAGTTACTTTTTGGTATGCCGTGACTTCCCGCACAGGCGGCAGTAGAACTCGTTGCGATTCGGCCACGAGTGAGGAAGGTCACATGAGCGCTACAGCCAAGCACAGCACCACTTCTGAGGGGCCGTCACGTCGAAGATTCATCGCTGGAACCGGTTCTCTTCTCGGTGCCGTCGCGCTCTCCGCGCAGGCGTATCCGGCCCGTGCCGTCGACGCCGCCGCGCGCGTTCCCGTCCTGGTGATCGGCACCGGGTACGGCGGCTCCGTCGCCGCACTGCGGCTCGCCGAGGCCGGCGTCGACGTGCACATGGTCGAGATGGGCATGGCCTGGGACACCCCGGGCCCCGACGGCAAGATCTTCGCCAACACCACTAGCCCTGACCTGCGTTCCTACTGGCTGCGCACCAGGACCAAGCAGCCGCTGAGCAACTTCCTCGGCTTCCCGATCGACAGGAACGTGCCCCGGCACACCGGCATCCTGGACGCCGAGGAGTTCGGCGGCATCATCGTCTACCAGGGCCGGGGCGTGGGCGGCGGCTCGCTGGTCAACGGCGGCATGGCCGTCACGCCCAAGCGCGAGAACTTCGCCGCCGTGCTGCCGACGGTCGACGCGGGCGAGATGTACGGGACCTACTACCCGCGCGCCAACGCGGGCCTCGGGGTCGCCACCATCGATCCGGACTGGTTCGAGACGGCCGAGTGCTACCAGTACACCCGGGTCGCCCGCAAGCACGCACGGCGCTCGGGCTTCCCCTTCGTCTTCGTGCCCGACGTGTACGACTGGGACTACATGGAGCGGGAGCAGGCGGGCACCGCCACCAGGTCGGCGCTCGCCGGAGAGATCCTCTACGGCAACAACCACGGCAAGAAGTCCCTCCAGCAGACCTACCTCGCCCGCGCCAAGGCGACCGGCCGCGTCACCATCGCCCCGCTGCACCGGGTCACCTCGGTGACCCCGGCCGCGGGCGGCGGCTACACCGTCACCATGGACCGGCTCAACACCACCGGTGACACCGTCGCCACCAAGGAGACGACGGCCGACAAGGTGTTCTTCGCCGCGGGCAGCGTCGGCACCAGCAAGCTCCTGGTGAAGCTGAAGGCGACCGGCGCGCTGTCCCGGCTCAACGGCGAGGTCGGCAAGGGCTGGGGCGACAACGGCAACGTCATGTGCGGGCGCGCCAACCACCTCTGGGACGCGACCGGCAGTCTCCAGTCGTCCATCCCCACCGCCGGCATCGACAACTGGGCCACGGGCGGCGCGTTCGCCGAGGTGGCACCGCTGCCCACCGGCATCGAGACGTACGCCTCGTTCTACCTGTCGATCACCAGGAACCCGCACCGCGCCCAGTTCTCCTGGAACGCGGCGGCGGGCCGGGCCGAGCTGAACTGGCAGACCGCCTGGAAGCAGCCCTCGATCGACGCCGCCAAGACGATCTTCGACAAGATCAACGCCAAGGAGGGGACGATCTACCGCACCGACCTCTTCGGCACCTACAAGATCTGGGGCGACCACCTCACGTACCACCCGCTCGGCGGCGCCGTCCTCGGCAAGGCGACGGACAACTACGGCCGCCTGCACGGCTATCCGGGTCTCTACGTCATCGACGGCGCGCTGGTCCCCGGCAACACCAGCGTCAATCCGTTCGTCACCATCACCGCGCTCGCCGAGCGGAACATCGAGAAGATCATCGACAGCGATCTGTGAGGCACCGGCCTGCCCGCACGCCGCCTACGACGTGGGCAGCGCGCACACGGTGTCGAGGCCGAGCACATGGTTGAGCCGGCCGAACGCCAGCCACGACCCGATGCTCATGCTCAGCTCCACGATCTCCACCTGGCTGTAGTGCGCGGTCATCCGCGTCCAGAACTCCTCGTCGAGATGGTGGTGGTCCAGGGCGTACCGCTCGGCGTACTCCGCGGCCAGCCTCGTGCGGTCGTCGAAGGCGTCGGTGGTGCGCCACTGGGTGACGGCGTCGGCGAACTCCGCCTCGACGCGCCGCCCGTCGCGTTCGGTGCGCCAGTCCAGGCAGAACGCACAGCCGTTGATCTGCGCCACGCGCAGCCGCGCCGCCTCGAACTCGCGCAGCCCCAGGGTCGTGTGGGCGTACACGGCGAGTGAGAAGTTCGACGCGGCCATCCCTATTTCAGGGACCATCTCGCCCCACACGTACGGGATCGGGTCCTGCCCCTCGGGGATGTCGATGTGCATGGGTCACTTCCTTCCGAGTCTGCCGGCTGCCGGGCGCAGCGGGACGTCGAGCGCGTCGTAGAGGCCGGGTCCGGCGTCCACGAGCCAGTCGATGGCGTTCACCAGCCGGCCGACGGCGGTGGCGTTGCCGCCCGCCGAGCGGTTCTCGTCCTCGTCGGTGGCCTCGACCGTGACCTCGATGCGGGGGCGGCCCTCGATGATCACCCGGTGGGCGCCGTCGCCGCCGCCGGGCGGCACGGGCCAGTCCGGCGCGCAGGACGCGTGGATGCGGGTGACGTGCTCGATGACGATGCGGGGTTCGCCGCCGACGAAGCCCCGCACCTCGAAGCGCACGGCCCCCTGGGTGCCGGCGGCGAACTCCCCCATCGTGCGCGTGCGCACCGTCTCGTCGAGGGCGCGCCGGTCGAGGGTCTCGCTGATCTCGTCGAGTTCGACGCCGAGCGCCCTGGCCATCAGCCGTATCTGGCCGCCCCACACCATCGTCGGTACGGAGGGCGCGAGCATCAGCGGCTCGTACTCCATCGGGTGCCCCATGCCGATCAGATGGCGGACCGACTCCTCCTGGTCGTACGTGGTGTAGTCGAAGATCTCCTGGCAGCGGACCGCGTCGACGGTGGAGCCGAGCCCGCTGACCAGCAGCGGCAGCACGTCGTTGCCCCACCCGGGGTCCACGCCGGAGGCGAAGAGCGAACCACCGCCCTCCGCGACGGCCGCAAGGACCGGATCGCGGAACTCCGGCGGGGCGCCGCGCCGGTCGTAGAGCGGATACAGCGAGGGCGTCACGACGACGGCGCCCGCCCGTACCGCGCGCACGACGTCGGCGAGCGCGTCGTCGGGGCGCAGATCGCCGGAGGCCGCGTACACCACCGCGCGCGGCCCCGCCGCGAGCACCGCTCCGACGTCGTCGGTCGCGGCGATGCCCAACGGCCGGTCAAAACCCGCCAGTTCACCGGCGTCGCGGCCGACCTTCGCCGGGCTGTGCACCAGCACGGCCGTGAGCTCCAGCGCGGGATGGGCCTCGACGCCGCGCAGGGCCGCGCGGCCCACGTTTCCGGTACCCCAGACCACCGTGGGAATCATGCGCGGAGGGTAGCGAGGGGCGCCGACGGTTGACAGAGGCGTGAACCGACGAGTCCCGTGCCCCTTCCGAAGTCACCTGCCGCCGGTACGCTGAACGCATGCTCCTGGGGCGTTCCTCGGAATGCGCACGTCTTCTCGCTCTCATCGACAAGGCACGCGGGGGCGAGAGCAGTGCTCTGCTCATCCGCGGCGAGGCCGGGATCGGCAAGACGAGCCTCGTCTCGTACGTGGCCGGGCAGGCCGACGACCTGACACGGCTCGGCACCCGCGGCGTCGAGGTCGAGTCCGACCTCCCCTACGTGGGCCTGGCCGATCTGCTCCGGCCCGTGCTGCACTTCCTCGACCGCATCCCCGAGCGCCAGGCCGCCGCGCTCACCGGGGCGCTCGCGCTCGGACCCGCCGTCGCCCACGACCGCTTCGCGGTGGCCGCGGGCACGCTCAGCCTGCTCGGCGCCATCGCCGAGGAGGGCCCGGTCCTCGTCACCGTCGACGACGCCCAGTGGCTCGACCCGTACTCCCTGGACGCGCTGGCCTTCGCGACCCGCAGGCTCGGCCGCGAAGGCGTCGTCGTGCTGTTCACCACGCGCGACGAACTGGAGGAACCCGCGTCCCGGCTCGCCTCCATCGAGACCATGACCCTCGGCGGCCTCGACGCCGAGTCCGCGCACCGCCTCATCGCCGAGAAGGGCACGGCCCAGCTCACCGAGAGCGAGGCGGCCCGGCTGCTCACCGAGGCACGCGGCAACCCGCTGGCCCTGATCGAACTGCCCGCCCTGCTCGCCGGGAGCGGCGCGGACGGCGACCACGACACCGAGGCTCCGCTGCCCATCGGTGAACTCCTCGCCCACACCTTCGGCAGCGCGGTGGCCAGGCTGCCCCAGGAGGCGCAGGACGCGATGCTGCTGCTCGCCGTGCTCGGCACCCGGCCGCTGGCGGGCACCGAGGCGGCGCTGCGGGCGCACGACCTCAGCTACGAGTCCCTGGAGGCGGCCGAGGCCGCGGGCCTGGTCGTCGAGGAGCGGGACGGGTACGCCTTCCGGCACCCGCTGGTCCGCTCGGCGGTCTACCACGGCGCCACCCCGGTGCGCAGACGCCGGGCCCACCACGCCATCGCCCGCTCCCTCCAGGGCGCCACCGCACCCGCGTTGGAGCAGTACGCCTGGCATCTGGCGGCCTCCGGCGCCGAGCCCGACGAACACGTGGCCTCGCTCCTGGAGAACGCCGCGTCGGGCGCCCCCGACACGCTGGCCTACCCCCTGGCCTCGCGGCTGTACGAGCGGGCCGCGCGGTTCACCCCGGAGGGGCAGCGCAGGGCGGAGCGGCTGCTGTGCGCGGCCCGCGCCTCACAGGCGGCCGGGTCGCTGAACGAGGCCGCCGCGATCCTGGACCGCGCCCTGGAACACGCCGAACAGCTCCGCACCCGGCTCGACATCCGCCAACTGCGCTGCTACCTCGACGTGCAGCGCGGCCGGCCCACCCGCTCCCGTGAACTGCTCAGGTCGGCGGTGGGCGAGGCGGAGAAGGTCGACCCCGCGCTCGCCGCGGTCATGATGGGCGGCATCGCGCTCACCGAACTGGCCGTCGGCGACCTCACCGCGGCCCGCGGCACCTCGGAGGCGGCCATGGAGCTGGCCGACTCCGCCCACCAGACGCTGCTGCCGGTGCGGCTCCTGCGCACCCTGGTGCTGCTGCTCGGCGGCGACGCCGAGGCCGGCCGCACCCTCCTGCGCGAGCTGGCGCAGCCGCTGGCCTCCCCCGACCCCGCCTTCCCCTACCCGCTCTCCGGCGTGGGCGGGCTCTGCCACCTGGCGGCCGAGGAGCTCGACGAGGCGCACGGCCTGCTCGACCGCGCCGCGTACACGGCCCGCGGCTCCAGCGCCGTGGGCCTGCTCTCGCACCTGCTGTGCACGCTGTCCGTGGTGGAGTTCTGGCGGGGCCGCTGGAGCTCCTCGCTCGCGCACGCCGACGAGGCGGTGCGCCTCGCCGAGGCCACCGGCAGGCTGATCGAGGTGCCGCGCGGCCTCGCGGGCCTCGCGCGGACCGAGGCCGCGCTCAACCGCGAGGAGGACTGCCGCAAGCACGCGGCGCAGACGATGGAGTGGGCCGCGGCCACCGAGCTGCCCATGGACGCGGCCCGCGCCCGTGGCGCGCTGGGCCTGCTCGAACTCGGCCTCGGCCGCTTCGAGGAGGCGGTGCACCGCCTGGAGGAGGTGCGCGCCTTCTCCCGCACGCACGGCCGCGGCGACGGCCTGTACCTGACCTGGGCCGCGGACCTCGCGGACGCCTACGTCCACCTCCACATGACCGCCGAGGCCCGTGAGGTCCTCGACGTCCTGGAGTACGAGGGCTCGCGCGGCCACCGGCCGGTCACCGCCGGGGCGGCGGCGCGCTGCCGGGGGCTGCTCGAACCCAACGACCCCGAGACCGCATCGCGCCACATGCGGCGCTCCCTCGCGCTGCTCGCCGAGCGTCCGGTGCCCTTCGAGCGGGCGCGCACCGAGTTCGCGTGGGGCGAGCAACTGCGCAGGCAGGGCAGGCGCAGCGAGGCCCGGCCCCTGCTTGAGCGGGCCCACGCCACCTTCGAGCGGCTCGGCGCCTCGGGCTGGGCGGCGCGGGTGGCCGCCGAGCTGCACGCGGCGGGCGGCACCGAGGTCCGCCCTGAGCGTGCCCCGCTGGAGCGCCTGACCCCGCAGGAGATGCAGGTCGCCCTGGTGGTGGGCCGGGGGCTCACCAACCACGAGGTGGCGGAGCGGCTGTTCCTCAGCGTCAAGACGGTCGAGTTCCACCTGAGCAACATCTACCGCAAGCTCGACGGGGTGCACCGCCGGGCCCAGTTGGTGCGGCTGCTCGCTCAGGCCTCGGAGGGGTCGGCGGTCTGACCCGCCAGGGCGTGGTGCTGGCGCAGGCGATCGTCGAGGCACTCGGCGGTGTCGCGCCCGAGGCAGGCGACGCGGCCCGGCAGCTCATCAGGGGAGTGCGCCCGATTTCTGGCGACGTCCCGTCCCCGAGCGGGGGTGCCGTCGGGCACCCCCGTCCCCCGCCCTCGCGACGGTCGCTCCCCCGGTCCGCGGCCGGCCCGTCCGTGCGTACACCCCCGTAGTACGTCCGGTCACCGACTTCCTTCTCCCCCGTGTCGGTGTTTCCAGGTCCGTCCGCGGCTCCGCGACCGTGGCTATACCTTGGCCCCGCTCGGGGGTGGGGGCGACCGTGAAAACCCTGGAGTATGGGGGCGGTTGCGGGGGTGCGCGCGGGTCCCGCGGGCCGTCGGGGGCGGGTGGGACACGGCCCGTCGGGACCGCGCCGGATGAGTGGGTGATTCCGCCCTTCAACCACCGCGCTCGGCGGCCGAACCCAGGGTTTCCCATGGGGGAATCACGGGCATGGCGTCCGGCTCGGGCGTGAGCGCGCTCAGCTCGCTCCCCAGCCGCCGTCGACCGGGATCGAGGCGCCCGTGAGGTAGCCGGTGTGCGGTCCGCAGAGCCAGACGGCGACGGCGGCGACCTCGGCGGGTTCGATGAGCCGCTTGATCGCGGACCGCTCCAGGAGGACGTCGGTCACCACGTCCTCCGGCGCGATGCCGTGCACCGCGGCCTGGTCGGCGATCTGCCCCTCGACCAACGGCGTCCGCACATAGCCGGGGTTGACGCAGTTGCAGGTCACCCCGTGCGGGGCGGCCTCCAGGGCGGCCACCTTGCTCAGCCCCTCCAGGCCGTGCTTGGCGGCGACGTACGCGGATTTGTACGGGCTGGCCCGCAGCCCGTGGACGCTGGAGATGTTCACCACCCGGCCCCAGCCCTGCCCGTACATGTGCGGCAGACAGTGCCGCAGGAGCAGGAAGGGCGCGGTGACCATCAGGCGCTGGATCAGCTCGAAGCGGGCGGGCGGGAACTCTTCGATGGGGGCGACGTGCTGGGTGCCCGCGCTGTTGACCAGGACGTCGACGGCCGCGGGCAGGGCGGAGAGGGCGTCGGCGTCGGTGAGGTCCACGGCGTGCGGCACCCCGCCCACCGAGTCGGCGACGGCTTTGGCCGACTCCGCGTCGATGTCGACGACATGGACCAGGGCGCCCGCCGCGGCGAACGCCTCGGCGCACGCGCGTCCGATGCCACTGCCGCCCCCGGTCACCAGGGCGGACCGTCCGGTGAGAGGCACGCCGTCGGAACGCGGGGGTGCGGGGCGCGCGGCCGGGGTCACGGGGTGTTCGCTCGTCATGCCCGGAACGCTAGAGAAACGGCGCGTGGTCCTCCCATGGTCGCGGCCACCACAGTGAGGGCGACGGGGATGTGGGCGGGCGCCGTGTCCGGACGGACGGCGCACAGCCGACTGTCAACGACCGGTTGACGAGCCCCCAACTGTCAACCTAAGGTTGCCACATGACGTTTCCCGACGGCTCCACGCCTCCCCAAGACAGCGCGTCCCAGGACCCGCAGGTCGCCCGGCACCAGGCCACGGTCCGGCTCGACGACCTCATCGACGCCATCAAGAAGGTCCACCCCGACGCCCTCGACCAGCTCTCCGACGCGGTCATCGCCGCCGATCACCTCGGTGACGTCGCCGACCACCTCATCGGCCACTTCGTGGACCAGGCGCGCCGCTCCGGTGCCTCCTGGACCGACATCGGCCGCAGCATGGGCGTCACCCGGCAGGCCGCCCAGAAGCGGTTCGTGCCGAAGAAGCCGGACGAGACCTCCGACCTCGACCCCAGCCAGGGCTTCGGCCGCTTCACGCCCCGGGCCAAGAACGCCGTGATGGCCGCGCACAACGAGGCGAAGGCCGCCCAGCACGACGAGATCCACACCGCGCACCTGATCCTCGGGCTGCTCGACGATCCGGAGAGCCTCGGCGTCAAGGCGCTCATCCAGCAGGGCGTGTCCACGGAGGACGTCCGCCGGGCCGCCCTGGACGCCCTGCCCGCGACCGCCCCCGAGATCCCCGAACTCGTCCCGTACGACGCGGGGTCCCGCAAGGTGCTCGAACTGACCTTCCGTGAGGCGCTGCGTCTCGGCCACAACCACGTCGGCACGGAGCACATTCTGCTGGCCCTGATCGAGTACGAGGACGGCGCGGGCCCGTTCACCGGCCTCGGCGTCGACAAGGCGGGCGTCACGGCCTCGATCACCGATTTCCTGGCGAATCTGGCAGCGCCTCGCGCGTAGGCGCACGTCACGAACCCCGCAGGCGGCGACGGTGACACGGCGGCGGAAATGATTCCGCCGCCGACTCCCGCGTTGTCTAGACCCATTGACAGCCCTGAGGGCGCTCCCTAATGTCGCAAGCACCGCTCGAACATCGTAAACGCACATCGATCATGCGTGGGGGGTTCGTGAACAGCACAGCAGGTGCCGGCGACATTGGAATGGCAGCCCCCCAAAACCGCGAAGGTCTACCGATCGTCAGCCTGGACCAGGCGCACTCGCCGCAGAAGGTCCTGGCGCACGGCGAATTGCTGCGGCGCTTCGTGGCGGGCCAGGAGATCAAACCGGTCCACATGAGGATCGGCATCATGGGCGCCTGCAATATGCGCTGCAATTTCTGCAACTTCCACTCCCCCAACGAAGAGCAGTTCTACGACCTGTTCTCGTTCAAGGACTCGATCGCCACCGACAAGGCCGTCACCCTGCTCCGCGAGTTCGCCGAGAACGACGGCCGTGCCGTGACCTTCTGCGGCAGCGGCGAGTGCACCATCCACCCCGGTTACACGGAGATCTGCCGCGCCGGGCACGCGGCGGGCCTGCGCATCGGGCTGATCACCAACGGTTCGCGCCTGGGCCGTCCGAAGGTGGCCGAGTGCGTCGCCGAGACCCACACCTGGGTCCGCATCGGCCTGAACGCGGGCACGGAGGCGACCTTCGACGACATCACCCGCGACCGCGAGCAGACGTTCTCGCGGTTCATCGGCTCGGTCGGCAGGCTCCGGGAGAGCGCCGTCGACCCCGACTTCCGCATCGGCTTCAACTACGTCATCACCCTCCAGAATTACCGGGAGATCATCGAAGCGGCCCATATTGCCCGTGATTCAGGCGCCCATTACGTGCGTTTCGAACCGGAGTTCTACAGCGCTCTCGGTCACGACACCATCGAATCCGTGCTGCCGGAGATCAGCGAGTCCCTCACCCGGGCCGCCGCGCTCTCCACGGACGCCTTCGAAGTGTCGGTGCCCAAGCTGGACCGCGGCCCGATGGATCAGGTCGAGGAGGTGGAGGGCGACTTCGAGAACTGCCACTACAGCCGTTTCGTCACGGCGGTCGGCGCGGACGGAAACCTCTACCCGTGCCCCCAGGTCCACCTCAACAGCCGCTATCTGATCGGCAATGTGGTGGAGCAGGGATACGCGGAAGTACTCGAAGGCGGCCCGCGCGCCGAATGGGAGGCCTCCAACCCGCGCAGGACCGACCTCTGCAAATCGTGCTTCTACCGCCCCCAGAACGAACTCCTGGAACTGCTCAAACGCGGCCAGCTCAAACTCGACGAGGCATTGGACGCCTACGCCCTGGAAGTGCCGAGCACCCTGCACGGCGACTTCGTCTGACCGCGCATGCAGTCACGTCACCTCCGCCGGCTCCTCGCCGCCGAGCCGGCCCTGCGCTCCACCGCCGGCGCCGGTCGGCTGCGCTCCGTCGTGGAGCGGCTCGCCCGCGTCGAGCGGGCACCGCTGACGATCACGGAGGCCACCGCCTCGGCCCGCGACGGCCTGCACCGCGAGAACCTGATGCTCGAATCGCCGGTACGCGGCTCCTTCCACGGCACGCTCCTCGCCCCGCGCGGCACCGCCCACGGCCCCGCCGTCCTGGTCCTCGGCGGCAAGAACGCGCGCCTGGACCAACTGACGGGCGACGTCCCGCCGGACCACCCCGACCGCAACGTCGCCGAGCGACTGGCGCACGCGGGCTTCGTCACCCTCTCCTTCGACCACGGCATCGGCGGCGGCCTGGACGACGAGCGCAGGGCAGGACGGGACGAGGGGACGCTGCTCGCCCACGCCTTCGCCCTCACCGGACGCTCCCTGCTCGGCGCCCTCACCGGCGACGCGCTCGCCGCCCTCGACCTGCTCGCGGGGCATCCGCTCGTCGACCCGGAGCGCGTGGGCCTGTTCGGCCACAGCCTCGGCGCTGCGGTCGCCCTGCACACCGCGCTGCTCACCGAGGGCAGGCCCGTCCCGCTCTGCGCGGCGAGCCACCTCGGCAGCTACCCCGCCCTCTTCGAACGGCTCCTGACCGGCCACGAGGGCGCGGTGCTCCCCGGCGTCCTGGAGTACGCCGACCTGCCCGACCTCTACGCGGCGCTGGCCCCGGCCGCGCTGCAACTCCAGTACGGCACAGCCGACCCCTACCTCGATCCCGCCGACGCGCGCACCGCCGCCGACCTGGTCCGCCGGGCGTACACGGCGGCCGGAGCCGACCTCGACGTCCATGAACTGCCCATGGGCCACGGCACCCACGTGGGCCACGCGACGGAGTTCTTCGACCGCGTCCTGAAGGGCCCGTCCGCCCCGCCGGCCGACGTCCCCGCCCAGCGCATCCGCTTCGAGGTGTCGCAGCGGCGTGCCGTGCTCGACCGGGTGGACTCGGCGCTCGCCACCGGCTTCCTCAGCCAGGGCCCGCAGGTGGCCCGCTTCGAGGAGCTCGCGCGGACGTGGACCGGCACGGAGACGGCCGCCGTCGCGTCCGGTTCGGCGGCCCTGGAGATCGCCCTGCGGATCGTCGGCGTGGCGGGCCGCACCGTGCTCGTGCCGGTCAACACGTTCTTCGCCACGGCGGCGGCCGCCGTGCGCGCCGGGGCGGCCGTGCGCTTCGTCGACATCGAGCTCGCGGGCCTCGGCATGGACCCGGACGCCCTGCGCGACGCCCTCGACCGGTACCCCGACACGGCCGCCGTGCTCCCGGTGCACATCGGCGGCATCGTCGCGCCGTCCCTCACCGAGGTCGTCACGCTCTGCCGCGAGCGCTCGGTCCCCGTCGTGGAGGACGCCGCGCACGCCTTCGGCGCCACGCTCGACGGGCGCCCCGCGGGCGGCTTCGGCCGCTTCGGCGCCTTCTCCTTCTTCCCCACCAAGGTCGCCGTCAGCGGTGAGGGCGGGCTGCTCTGCGCCGCGCTGCCGGACGACCTGGAGCAGGTGCGTCGCTGGCGCGACCACGGCAAGAGCGCCCAGGGGTCCACGCTGCACGACCGGCCCGGCTCCAACTGGCGGCTGAGCGAGCTGCACGCCGCCGTCGGCACGGTCGACCTGGAGCGCTTCGACCACACCCTGGCGCTCCGGCGCGCACTGGGCGCCCGCTACGACGCGCTGCTCACCGGCGTACCAGGCGTGCGCCCGCACGCCCTGCCCGCCGGGGTGGGCGGCAACTACTACAAGTACCTCGCGTACGTGGACCCCGAGGGCCCACTGGACCGGGCGCTTTTGAAGAAGCGGCTCCGGGAGCGGCACGGGGTGTCGCTGGCCGGTGAGGTCTACGACCACCTGCTCTGCGACCACCCCTACTTCGCCGCCGACGGGCCACCGGCTTCCGCCGGAGGACCACCGCCGTCCGACGAAGGCCCGTACGAGCGGGGCCGCTGGTTCGCCCGCCACCACATCGCCCTGCCGCTCTACCCGTCCCTCACGGAGGCCGAGCAGGTACGGGTGGTCGACGCGCTGCGCGACGAGCTGTCGTGAGGGCGCCTGCCACGGGCCCCGTCGTCGTGCACGCCTTCCGCGCGGGTGAGTGGCGGACGTCCCTGGACACCGCCACGTTGCCGGGGCCGCGCGGCGCCCCGTACGGCCTGGCGCTGGTGCCGGAGATCGTCGCCCACGCCGACCGCCGCCGGTGGGACGCGGAGCGCGACGGGCTGCCCCCGCTCACCGGCCGCCGCGAGCTGCTGCTCCGGGCGGTCGAGCTGTTCGACCGGGGCACGGTCACGGTCGGGGGGCTCGGCGAACAGGGCCCCGACGACTTCCGCGCGGCACTGTGGGAGACGGCCGGGCTGCCGGGGCCGCTGGTGGACCGCTGGTGCGGGATGCTCAGGGACGGACTGCTCAAGCGGGGAGAGGCTGCCGCCGACGACGCTCTCGCCCTCGTCGCGCTGCCGGGTAACACCTTCACCTGCCTGGACTCCGTGCTCGACCAGGCCGAGCGCTCGGCGGGCGTCTGGGTGCGCCCGAGCCGGCGCGAACCGCTCTCCGCCGCCCGGCTCGTCGCCGCCCTCGTGGCCGCGGGCTGGCCCCCGGCCCGCATCGGCCTGTACCCGGGCGAACAGCACGCCCTGCACGGCCTGGTGAAGCGCACCGACCGGCAGATCGTCTACGGCGGCGCGGGCCTCGCCGCGTCCGTCCGCCACTCCCCCGCGCTCACCCTGCACGGCCCCGGGCGGGGCTGCGCCCTGGTGCCCGAGGGGATGCCGGTCGCCGAGGCCGTGGCGTGGCTGCTGCCGCTCGTCGCGGCCGACTCCGGCCGGTTCTGCAGCAACGTACGCACGGTCGTCTGCACGGAAGGTCATACGGACAGCCGCACGGACAGGAGCAGGGACAGCGGCGCGGTCGGCGCCCGGAGCGCTGCCCTGGCGTCCGCGCTCGCCGACGCGCTCGCCGACGCGCTCGACGCCGTGTCCGCCGACCCGACGGGCGCCGCCTGGCCGCTCACCGTCTTCCGGGAGCCGGAGGCGGCGCACCGGGCCCTGCGCTCGGTCCACGACCGCATGCGTCCGGGCGACCGGCTGCTCACCCGTCGGGAGCCGGTCACGGAGATCGACGGGGCCCCGTGTGTCCGGCCCCAACTGGTGCTGCTCGACGGGGACATCGGGCACCCTCTCCTCGGCCACGAGGTGCCCTTCCCCTTCGCCGCCGTTCTCGCCGTCGCGCCCGACGCCGTACGGGCCATCACCGCCGACTCCCTGTTCGTGTACCGCCCAGCGAAGTGAGGCCCGTATGACGACCGCCTTCGGCACGCTGCCCGACCTGCTGCGCGAGCGCGTGCCGGAGCTGGGCGTCGACCTGGACACGTGGACGCGCCGCATGATGCGCTGGCACTTCGAGCCGGAGACCGCGAGCCCCTTCTGGGCCGCCCGGCGCGCGACGCTCGGCTTCGACCCGCTCAAGGACGTCGACGGCTTCGCCGCTCTGGAGCTCTTCGGCCTCTTCGACAAGGCGGAGCTGCGCGCCGCGCCCGCCCGCGACCTGCGCCCCCGCGGCTACCGCGACCGCCCCTTCCGCGTCTTCGAGACCGGCGGCACGACCGGCCCGCCGTGCCGGATCGTCAACGTCACGCGCCTCGCGTACGACGTGGAGATCTACCGCACGGTGCTTGAGGCGCGCGGGGTGGCCGGCGGCGACGTGCTCGCGATGACGCCGGGCGGGCCGCACGCCTACGGGCACTTCGTGGAGGGACTCGCGGACAGCTGGCACGGTGCCGTGCACGCCATCGACTTCGACCCGCGCTGGGTGAAGGCGGCGCTGCGCGCGGGCGGCGAGGCCGACGCGTACACCGCGCACCTCATCGACCAGACGCTCGCCCTGCTGGCCGCCGAGCGCCCCTCGCTGCTCTTCACCACCTCGCGGCTGCTCCTGGAACTGGCGATGCGGCTGCCGCGCCCCCTGCACTCGTACGGCATCAGGGCGGTGTGCACGGGCGGCACCTCGTGCACCGCGGCCGAGGCGGAGTTCCTGCGCGAGGAGCATCTGCCGGGCGTGCAGTGGATCGACACGTACGGGAACACCCTGGTCGGGCACGCGCTCCAGGCGGACGCGGTGGCGGGCGCCCCCTCGGCGGGTGCCCCGGACATGTCCGGCGGCACCGGGCACTCCTACCACCTGCCGCCGCCCTTCGCCGTACTGAAGGTCGTCGACCCCGCTGATCCCTGGCGCGAGGTCGCCGTCGGACAGCGCGGCAGGGTGCGCGCCACCACCCTCCTCGAAGACCTCTTCCTGCCCAACCTCCTGGAACGCGACAGCGCCGTCAGGACCGGGCCGCACCCCTGGTTCCCCTGGGACGGCGTGGCCGCCGTACGCCCCTTCCAGGAGGACGGCGAAGCCGCCGCCGGGGCGGTGGAAGGCGTCTATTGACGTCACCGGCGCCCGCTGACGTCACTGACCTAAGGACACGCACCGTGAACCTGTCGTCGAACGGCGTACCCATACCCTTCACGCCGGACCTGTTCGCCCCGCTGCGCCCCAGCGCCGATCTGCTGTCGCCGCGGGACCCCGCCGCGCTGCGCCAACGGCTGCACGCGGACGGCTACTTGTACCTGCCGGGGCTGCTCGACCGGGCGGACGTCCTGCGGCTGCGCGGCCGTTACTTCTCCCTCTTCCCGCCGGGGCTGCTCGCGGAGGGCAGTGAACCCGAGGACGGCGTGTTCTCCGGCCGGGTGCCGCAGGGCGTCCCCGAGTACGGGGTGGCCGGCCACCCCGCGTACGCCTTCGTCCGCTCGTCGCCCTTCGACGACTTCGTGGGCGATCCGGTACTGGCCCGGCTCGCCTCCCACCTCCTCGCGGCCGAGGCGCGCATGCTGCCCCGCCGCATACTCCGCCACTTCCACCGGGGCACCCCGCGGGCCTCCCGCGCGCACGTCGACTTCGACTACATGGACAGGGGCTCGCCGCAGGTCGTCACCTTCTGGATCCCGGTGGGCGACTGCCCGCCGCGGACGGGCGGCCTGGTGTACCTGGAGGGCTCGCACCGGCTGCCGCCCGAGGAGTACGAGCCGCTGCGCGACATCACCGACCGCCCCGGCGACCGCCGCCAGATCTGCCACGACCTGGAGCTGACGGCGAAGACTCTCGGCCGCCGCTGGCTGTGGGCGGACTTCGCGGCGGGTGACGTGATGGTGCACCTGCCCCGCATCATCCACGCGTCCCTGGACACGACGACGGACGCGATGCGCCTCTCGGTCGACGCCCGCTTCGTACGCGCCGGCGACACGCCTGACCCTCGCTGGCTGCGGCCGTGGTCGGCGGACGACGGGGCGTGAGGCGGCGCCAAAGCCTAGCCGTGGGGCCTACCGCAGCTCAGCCCCAGGGCCGCACCGGCTCTCCGCCCGCCGCGCTCGAACGTCCGGCCGCCACGATCAGGTCGTCGACGAGGCAGGCCTCGGCGAGCGGGCAGACCGGCGACCGCCCCTCGGCAACGGCTTCGGCGAAGTCGGCGAGCAGGGGCTGGTGAGGGTTGGCGTGCGGAGGCAGGAGGAGCGGCACCGGGGACGCTCCCCCGGCCCGCCCGGAACCGCTCAGGTCCAGCCCCGTCAGCCGGCCGCCGTCCAGCGGACCGAGTCCCGTCAGCCGGCCGGCGTCCAGCGGGTCGAGCACCACGGCACGCCCTCCGCCCCGGAGTTCGATCCGGTCCACCGGCGCTCCCTCCCCCCACTCCATGACGCAGTGCGCCCGTAGCCCCGACGGCCAGCGCAGCGTGAGTTCGGCACGGCGTTCCGCGCCCGCGGGGAAGCGGTCCGTGAGGCGGGCCCGCAGCTCCCGAGGGCGGCCGAAGAGGTGCACCAGCAGGTCGAGCCGGTGGCTGCCCGCGTCCGCCAGTACGCCGCCGCCCGAGACCGCCGGGTCCGTGCGCCAGCGCATCGGGTCAGCGGGGCCCGGCGCGAACGGGCCGCGGAACCGCACCTCCACCCGCTCCGGCGGCCGGCCCTTCAGCTCCGCGCGCAGGTGTCGCACGGCGGGCGCGAGGCGGCGGTAGTAGGCGACGGCGGCGCACCGCCCCGCCGGATCGAGCGCGCCCCCGGTGCCGAGTCCCCCGGCGAGCGGCTTCTCGACCAGTACGGGAAGGCCCGCGTCCAGGGCGGCCGCGGCGAGCGGCACATGGGCGGCGACGGGTGTGGCCACGTACACGGCGTCGACGCCCCGCAGGAGCACCCCGGGGTCGGCGCCCGACCGGGGCACCCCGTACCGCTCGGCGACGCGCGCCGCTCGGTGCGCGTCGCGGCCCCACAGGACGGCGGGCTCCTCGCCGAGGGCGTGCAGCGCGGGCAGTACCCGGCGCGTCACGATGTCCCCGTATCCCGCGATGCCCCACCTCAGGGGAGGATCGCCACCTTCAGCGTCTCGCGCGGCGGGCCGTCGTAGGGGGCGTTCTCCGCGTCGGGGTACAGCGCGCTGCTCGCGGAGAGCTGCTCCATGGCCTTCGGCAGCTCTTCGAGGGGGTAGGTGTGCGTGAGGAGGTCGGGGAGGCGCAGCGCTTCGGGGCGGCGGTGCGCGAGGCGTTCGGCGACGGCGAGGGCCTCGGCGCGTGCGGTGTCCAGCGGCTCGGCGGAGCTGTGCACGCGCAGCCCCTTGCGCTCCCAGGTGACGAGGTCCACGGAGACGCGGGTGTCGATGTGGTGGGTGCCCAGCATGACCACGAGGCCGTTCTGCCGGACGAGGCCCACGCAGGCGTTGAGGGTGGTGGGCGTGCCGACGGCGTCGACCGCGACGTCGAAGTCGGCGCCGACGGCGGCGAGCTGTTCGGCCCCGCCGTCCACGCGCCGCACGGCGTCCGCGCCCGCCGCGGCGGACCGTTCGAGCCGCCAGTCGTCGAGGTCGACGGCGACGGCCTCCGCGGCGCCCCGGGCCACGGCGACGCGCAGCGCGAGCTGTCCCACGGGCCCCTGTCCGACGATGACCACGCGGTCACCGAGCCGGACGCCGCGCGTGGCGTGCACGGCCAGCGGGAGGAGCTGGAGGATTGCGCCCTGCTCGAAGGGCACGGAGTCGGGCAGGACCCCCACGGCGATCTCGCGGGCCAGCGCGAAGTCGGCGTACCCGGTGGTGAGCGGCGTGCGCACGAAGACGCGCTGTCCGGGCACGACCCGGCTGACCCCGGCGCCCGTGGCCTCGACGACCCCGGCGATCTCGTGACCGAAACAGCCCTGCGAGCAGTGCTCGCGCAGCCCGTAGTAGTGGAAGTAGGCGAGGTCGCTGCGGTTGCAGACCGTGCAGGCGCGCACTCGGACGACGACCTCCAGCGGTCCGGGTTCCGGCATCGCCACTTCGGTGCGCAGTCTGATGTCGCGCCTGCCGACGAGCTCGTACCTGCGCATGGCTCTCCCCTCACCGGTCGCGGACCGCGGAAGCCACCAGGATTACGCAACTCTCGGGCCGCCATGCCCGATTCGCTCGGCTCGGCCGGTTCGGACTCCTTGACAGCCTCGATCGATACGAGCCAATATCCACTATCTGATTGGCCTGGACCAATCAGCAGCAGACCCACCTCCCACAGCCGCACCAAGAGCCGCCGCCCGTACCAGTCACGTACCGCAACTTCGGAGGTCGCGCCATGGCATCCAGCAGTGACCCGACTCTGGAGCACCTCGCCAACTCCGTGCTGCAGCCCGGCTTCGAGGGCACCACGGCCCCCGACTGGGTGCGCCGCAAGATCTCCGAGGGCCTGGGCTCCGTCGTGCTGTTCGCGCGCAACATCGAGAGCGTCGAGCAGGTCGCGCGGCTCACCGCGGCCCTGCGCGCGGAGAACCCGGACCTGATCGTCGCCATCGACGAGGAGGCGGGCGACGTGACCCGCATGGAGGCCTGGACCGGCTCGTCGCGTCCGGGGAACCTCGCCCTCGGCGCGGTCGACGACATCGACCTCACCGAGCGCGTCGCGCACGACATCGGCCGCGATCTGCACGCCGCCGGTGTCTCGCTCAACTTCGCGCCGAGCGCCGACGTGAACTCCAACCCGCTCAACCCGGTGATCGGCGTCCGCTCCTTCGGCTCCCGCACCGACATCGTCTCCCGCCACACGGCCGCCTGGATCCGCGGCCTCCAGGGAGCGGGCGTCGCGGCCTGCGCCAAGCACTTCCCCGGCCACGGCGACACGGTCGTCGACTCGCACTACGGCCTGCCGCAGGTGCAGGGCT
This sequence comes from Streptomyces sp. NPDC046335, assembly GCF_055587985.1. Lineage (NCBI taxonomy): Bacteria > Bacillati > Actinomycetota > Actinomycetes > Kitasatosporales > Streptomycetaceae > Streptomyces > Streptomyces sp. NPDC046335. The sequence continues at coordinate 47,347 of NZ_JBVJFF010000017.1, forward strand.
CGGCGGAGGAGATCGCGCACACCGCCCTTCCGCCGTTCATCGCGGCGATGGAGGCGGGCGTCCGCGCGGTGATGACCGCCCATCTGCTCGCCCCCGCCTACGACCCTGACCTGCCCGCGACACTCAGCCACCGCATCCTGGTGGACCTGCTCCGCGGCGAACTGGGCTTCGACGGGCTTCTGGTCACCGACGGCATCGAGATGGGCGCCGTCACCGACCGCTACGGCATCGACGGCGCCACCGTACGGGCGCTCGCGGGCGGCGTCGACGCGGTGTGCGTGGGCGGCGAGAGCGCCGACGAGGCCACGGCCGATCTGCTCTCGACCGCCCTGGTGAAGGCGGTCCACGAGGGCACGCTCCCCGAGGAGCGCCTCACCGGGGCGAGTACGCGCGTACGGGAGTTCGCCGCCTGGTCCGGCGAGCGGTCGCGGGCGGTGGCACTGGCCGCGGAGGACTCGGGCATCGGCCTGGTCGCGGCGCGCCGCGCGATCCGTGTGCGGCACCGCTCGGACACGGCGCTGCCCCTGACCGGTTCACCGCACGTGGTGGAGCTCTCCCCCGCCATGAACCTCGCGGTGGACGGCCGCACCCCCTGGGGCGTCGCCGAACCCCTGCGCGACCTGCGCCCCGGCACCACGTCCGTCCGCCTGACGGAGCCCGAGATCGCCCACGCGGGCGACCTCCTGGACCGCGAGGTCCTCGCCCCGGCGGCGGACCGCGCCCTGGTGGTCGTGGTCCGTGACGCGGCCCGCCACCGCTGGATGACCGACACGCTGACCCGCCTCCTGCGCAGCCGCCCCGACGCCCTGGTCGTCGAGATGGGCGTCCCGGCGGGCGACTCGCTGGGAGCCGCCCACCTGATCACCCACGGGGCGACCCGTGTCTCCGGCATCGCGGCGGCCGAGCTCCTGGTGGGCGCGACCGCCTGACACGGGCTCCAGGATCAGCCCCGCAACGGTCCCTCGCAGTCGAAGTCCGCGCTGCCGGCCCGGCCGTCGGTCCAGACGTCCACCTCACCGAACGAGCAGTTCATGTCGGCGAGGTTGTTGTGGGCCGAGCCCGCCACCGACCGGTCGAGCAGGTAGTAGTCGACCGTCTCCGACATGTCCTCGAAGACGGCGTCCGGGTCGTCGGAGGCGCTGAGGTTCGCGGTGATGCGGCCGGTGCAGACGTAACGCGGGCGCTCCGGCGCCCCGTTGGAGCGGCACTCGGGCGTGACCCCCGTGGTCGTCCTGAACGAGGCGCGGACCTGGGCGGCCGTACTGTCCCGCAACTCGCCGACCGGCACGTACGTCGTGTCCGGCACGAAGAGGTCGTCGACGTGCGCGATCTGCTCGTCGAGGAAGGCGTCGTACGCGCGCTGCAATCCGCTGTCCGCGCCGAGCCGGTTGCGCCAGGCGTCGAAGGCCGCGGGGTCGTCCGCGCGCAGGTGCCGGTACATCTCCTTCAGGAGCCCCGGGCGCTCGGCCCACAGGAACTCGAAGAACGTCCCGGCGTAGTCGTAGAAGCGGAAGCCGTCACCGTCGTACGTGGCGTGCAGGATCTGCTGGACGCTCATGCGGGGCCCGCCGTTCGCCGTGTCGTCGATGACGCCCCGGACCAGCGACTTGCGGACCTTGACGCCGTCGTCGCGCGTCGCCCCGTCGAAGAACTCGGCCGTCCCCTCGTCCATGGCCGTGGTCCGGTCGCCCTCGTACCAAGGGCCCTCACCGAAGAACCCGGGGACCGCCCAGCGGCCGTTGAGGTAGTGGGTGTACTCGTGCCGGAAGAGTTCTTCGAGCGTGAGCGTCGAATCCTGCGGTACGCGCCGCTGGTACGTGTAGAAGGTGGCGCCCCGCTCGATGTAGACACCGCCGTTGTCGGTGCCCATGCCGGTGAGCAGGGGGTGGTAGTTCTCGTAGTCGGCGCGCGAGGCGTAGAGCACGGTCGTCAGGCCGGTGTTGGGGTCCCCGGCAAGCGGCTCCTGGGTGCCGACGACGCGGTGGAACTGGGCCTTGACCTGCTTGCTCGCGTAGTAGAGCTGGTCGACGGTGCCCCGGCCCAGCGCCGTGCGGACCTTCATCCCGCCCTTGTCGTAGGTGTATGTGTGCGGGAAGATGCGGCGCTCGATGTCCGCCCGGCAGACCTTGTACGGCGCGCAGGCGTCGTACTCGTTCAGCCACGTCGCGACCTTGACCCAGGGCCCGCTGCCCTCACCGAAGTCGCGTGCCGTCACCGCGACGAGTCCGCCGAGGCCGCTCACGATCTCGCTCCTGACCCCGTCGACCTGCCCGAACCTGCCGTACTCGCTCAGCGCGTCCCGAACCACCCAGGCGTTGCCCGTGCCCTTGAGGTGGGTGTACCCGGCGAACGCCTTGAAGACCGCCCGGTAGTTGGGGTCCGCCTTGACCGCGGCGTGGAAGGCGGTGTCCTTGTTGCCGGGGTACACGCCGAGGTAGCTCAGGGAGAGCGCGGCGAGCGCGGAGCCACCCCAGGCGTCGTCCTTCGCGGTGTCGGGGTGAGCGGCGTCCATGGTCGCCAGAACCCGTTTGATGAGCGGCAGTTGGTGCTGCCGAAGCCCCGGCGCGCTCGCCGCGTAGAGCGCCTCGCGCAGGGAGTCGGCGTTGGCGCGGGTCGCGTCGAAGGTACGGGGCGCGTCGCCGAAGGCGGCGACGGCGCGGCGCATGGCATCGACGGTGGGGCCGTCGGTGACGTCGATCTCGTCGTGCGAGAAGTCCTGGTAGGCGACGGCGTGGAGGTAGGTGAGCAGCTCCAGGAGGTTGGTCCCGTTCCTGCCGTCGTGCGTGGCGGCGAGCCGGCTGACGCGCCCGGACACGGCTTGCACGTGCGCGTCCGACATCACGGGGGCGAGCCGCCGGTCCCAGGTCCATATGAGGGTCCGCAGACAGCCCTCCGCGGTGACCGCCGGATCGGCGAGGAAGTCCGTGAACGCCTCGGGCCCGAGCGAGGTGACCCCGTCGAGGGTGCAGGGCGTGGCCGCGGGCTCGGCATGGTTTCTCGCCTTGTTGGCCTTCGGTTTCGGCGTACGGGCTCCTGGGAGGTGACCGTCCGTGAGGCCGCCGGGCGCCGGCAGCGCGCGGGCGGTCGGCCTGGGAGCGGACGCCCTGCGCTCGACGACGTCGCGGGGGCTGGGTCCGTCGGCGGTGGCACGGGTGGGGGCGGCGTCGTCGGCCGCGTGGGCGGCGAGGGGCGCGGCCGTCACGCAGAGGCTCGCGGCGAGGGTGCCCGCGAGGACGGATCTGCGCAGGGTTCTTGGGCGTAACGAGAACAAGGGGGGCTCCTGTGTGGGAGGTGGGGGCGCGCGGGGGCCCGGCCGAGGCCAACTCGGCGGCCCCCGGGGCCATGTGATGCGTAACGTAGTAATGTGAAATTGCACTGACAACCCCTCAGACACAGGAATCACGGGGAGCCGCGGGGAGCCGCGGGTATCGCGGGGGCTTTCAGGGGCGGGGCGTGGCTTCGCCGTCCGGTTCGCGCAGGGTGCGCAGCAGGAGCCAGCCGAGCGCGGGCAGTGCGATGAGGGGCGCCAGGGCGGTCCGCAGGGACGTGGCGTCGGCGAGTGCGCCGATCAGCGGGCTCGCGAGGCCGCCGATGCTCACGGTGAGGCCGAGCGTGACGCCGCCTGCGGTGCCCACCCGGCGGGGCAGAAAGTCCTGGCCGAGGGTGATGTGCAGCGAGAACGGTACGTAGAGCCCGGCGGAGGTGAGGGCGACGAACGCGTAGAGCGCAGGCCCGGGTACGAGGACGACGCCGGCCACCGCGGGGACCGTCAGGACGTACGACCACCGCACGACAGGGACGCGGCCGAACCGGGCGGCGAGCCTCCCGCCCAGGACGGTGCCGACGGCGCCGCCGAGGTAGAGCACGAAGAGGGCGGCCGTGCCCGCGGCCGCGCCGCCGCCGGTGCGCTGGCGCACGTACAGCGAGATGAAGGTGCTGAGCCCGACGAAGACGACCGAGCGGCAGACGATGGCGCCGGAGAGCCGGAGGAAGGAGGGCCAGTCGTCCGCACCGGCTTCCACCTGTGGTCCCTTGGGCGCCGCCGCCTCGGTGGCCTTGATGCCCCGCAGCGCGGCGACGCAGAGCACGGCCCCGGCGAGGGCGGGCACCACGAGGAGCGGCGAGGCGCCGAGGCCACCGGTGGCGGCGATGGCGGAGACCAGCAGGGGCGCGGTCGCGAAGCCGAGGTTGCCGCCGAGGGAGAACCAGCTCATGGCCGCATGGCTGCCACGGCTCGCCCGCCGCGCCACGCGGGCCGCCTCGGGGTGGAACGCGGCGACGCCGATGCCGGAGAGGCCGACGACGAGGAGCGTCAGGGCGTAACTGCCGCTGAGCCCGGCGAGAGCGACCCCGACACCGCCCACCAGCGTACTCAGGGGCAGCAGCCAGGGCATGGCCCACTTGTCGGTGAGCGCACCGAACACCGGCTGTACCACGGAGGAGAGCAACGAGGCGGCGAGCACGATGCCGGATGCGGCGGCGTAGGTATAGGCACGCTCGGCCACGAAAAAGGGCACGAGAGCGGCGACGGCACCTTGATAGAGATCCACACAGGCGTGGGCCAGGGCAAGAAGCACGATGGGGCGCCGCCGCCTGGGCGGGGCCTTGAGCAGGGGCGTCGGGTTCGAGGTCTGGGGCGCCGGGTTCGGGTCGCGGGTTGGGGGGCTCGGGCCTTGGGCTGGGGTGGGGTTGGCTGGGGCTGGGGACTTGGCGGCGGCTACGGCACCGGCTGCGGCTGCGGCATTGGGTGCGGCTGGGGCCTTGACCGCGGCTGCGGCTGTGGCTGGGGACTTGGCGGCGGCACCGGCTACGGCTGGCGCATCGGCCGAAGCTGCGCCTGCGGCATTGGCTGCCGCTGGAGCGTTAGCCGCGGCCGCGGTTGCGGCACCAGGGGCGGCTGCGGCTCCGGCATGGGCTGCGGCTGCGGCTGCGGCTCCGCCTGGGGACTTGGCGGCGGCCGTAACCGCCGGGCGTGGATGCATACTCGTGGGTTCCTTCGCTGACACCACCCCATCGTCGCCACGCGACCCCCTGGCGTGCTTCCGATAAAGTGCCAACCCATGCCGGAGACCCGCCACACCATCCGCCACACCCCCGAGGCGCCCACCAGTACCCGTTCGCTGGCGCCCGGCGAGTCCATCGACGCGCACCGCCACGACGACCACCAGATCATCTACGCGGGCTCCGGCGTCGTGGCCGTCACCACCGACGCCGGCACCTGGTTCGCGCCCGGCACCCGGGCCATCTGGGTCCCCGCGGGCCGCGTCCACGCGCACCGCGCCCACGGCCACCTCGCGCTGCACCTGCTCGGCCTGCCCGCCGACACGAACCCGCTCGGCCTCGACGCCCCGGCCGTCCTCACCGTCAGCCCGCTGCTTCGCGAACTGATCCTCGCCTGCACCCGCGCCCCGGACGGGAACGCCGCCCCGCACGCGAACACCCCGGAGTACCGGCGTCTGCGCGCGGTACTCCTCGACCAACTCCGCGTCTCACCGCAGCAGCCCGTCAACCTGCCCGCACCCAAAGACCCTCGCCTCGCCGCCGTCTGCGGCCAACTGCACCGCGACCCCGCCGACGCGCGTGGCCTCGCCGAGCTGGCCTCCGCGGCCGGGGCGGGCGAACGCACCCTCAGCCGCCTCTTCCGCCGCGAGTTCGGCATGACCTTCCCCCAGTGGCGCACCCAACTCCGCCTCTTCCACGCCTTGCGCATGCTGGCCGACGGCACACCCGTCACCACGGTCGCGCACCGCTGCGGCTGGGCGTCGGCCAGCGCGTTCATCGACGTGTTCCGCCGCTCCCTCGGCTACACCCCGGGCACTCACAACCGAGGCGACTGACCGACCCCCCCACACACACCCGACACCGACGACGCCCCGCCACCCAACTCCTCATCCTGCACGCCCTCTTGGCAGCCCCAGTGCCATGTGAAATATTACTGCCGTGCTCACGAGACACCCCTCCGGACAACCGGAGTTCTCGGACGTCATCGTCGTGGGGGCAGGGATGATCGGCGCGGCCTGCGCCTACTACGCCTCCCGCGCCGGCCTCCACGTCACCGTCATCGACCGCGGCCCCGTAGCGGGCGGCACCACGGGCGCGGGCGAGGGCAACCTCCTCGTATCCGACAAGGAACCGGGACCTGAGCTCCAACTGGCCCTGCTGTCCGCCCGGTTATGGACCGGCCTCGCGGCCGAGTCACCGCCTGGCATCGAGTACGAGGGCAAGGGCGGCCTGGTCGTGGCCTCGACGGAGGCGGAACTGACGGCCCTGCGCGCCTTCGCCGCCGAACAGCGACGCGCGGGCGTGACAGTGACCGAGGTCCCCGCCGACCGCCTCCCCGACCACGAACCCCACCTCGCACCCGGCCTCGCCGGCGGCTGCCACTACCCGCAGGACGCGCAGGTGCAGCCGGCCCTTGCCGCGGCACACCTGCTGCGGGCGGCGGCCGACGCGGGACACCTCACGCTGCGGCTGGGCGAGGAGGTCACGGCGGTCCTGACGGCCCCGAACGGTACGGTCCGCGGCGTACGGACCCCGGCGGGCGAGATCCAGGCCCCCCACGTCGTCAACGCCACCGGCACCTGGGGCGGCCAACTGGCCCGCATGGCGGGCGTGGAGCTGCCGATACGCCCCCGCCGCGGCTTCGTACTGGTCACCGAACCGCTGCCGCGCATGGTGCGGCACAAGGTGTACTCCGCGGAGTACGTCGCCGACGTGGCGAGCGACTCGGCGGCCCTGCAGACCTCCGCCGTGGTCGAGGGCACCCAGGCGGGCCCGGTCCTGATCGGGGCGAGCAGGGAACGTGTCGGCTTCGACCGCACGCTGTCGGTGGAGGCGCTGCGGCGCCTGGCGTCCCAGGCGACCCGCCTCTTCCCGGCCCTGGCCCAGGTCCGCGCGATCCGCGCCTACGCGGGCTTCCGCCCCTACCTCCCCGACCACCTCCCGGCCATCGGCCCCGACCCCCGGGCCCCCGGTCTGCTGCACGCCTGCGGCCACGAGGGCGCGGGCATCGGCCTGGCCCCGGCGACGGGCCTGCTGATCGCCAAGTTCCTGACGAACGACGACCCCCCGCTCGATCCGTCCCCCTTCGCCCCCGAACGCTTCGCCCCGGAACGCCTCGCCCGAAGCACCTGAAGCACCCGAAGCACCCGAAGCACCTGAAGCACCCGAGAGGAGCCGCCCTCATGGGGCAAGCCAAAAAGACGCCCGCTGACCTCGTGGGCGCAGCCGACGCCACGCACACGCTGACCTTCGACGGCCGCCGGATAACGGCCCGGCCGGGGCAGTCCGTCGCCGCCGCCCTCTGGACGGCGGGAATCCTCGCCTGGCGGGAGACCCGAGGCACGGCCCAACCCCGCGGAGCCTTCTGCGGGATCGGCCAGTGCTACGACTGCCTGGCCACCATCAACGGCCGCCCCAACCGCCGCGCCTGCCTGGTGACCGCCCGACCGGGCGACGTGGTCACCACACAGAAAGGCCACGGCCATGCCGAGCCCGAGTGACCCGTACGACGTGGCCATTCTCGGTGCGGGCCCAGCAGGCCTGGCAGCGGCGGTCACGGCCGCCGAACACGGCTTGTCCGTAGCCCTGTTGGACGCCGCTCCACAGCCCGGCGGCCAGTACTACCGTCACCCGGCCCCGGCGACGGGCGCCACCCGCCCCGAGGCGCTGCACCACGACTGGCCCGCTTTCGCCGACCTCCGCGACCGCCTGAACGCCTCCGCACGCGTCACCCGGCTCTACGACCACCATGTGTGGTCGATGACCCGCGAGACGCCCGACGCCCTGTGGCACGTCCACGCCCTGCCCTGCGAGGGCGACGAAGCCAGCGGGGGCGGCGAGAACAGCAAGGCCAGTGAGGCCGCCTCCAGCGTGGGCACCACAGTCCGATCCCGCGCGGTACTCCTGGCCACCGGCGCCCACGAACGCCACCTCCCCTTCCCCGGCTGGACCCTCCCCGGCGTCATCAGCGCGGGCGGCGCCCAGGCCATGCTGAAGTCCGGCCTTGCCCTGCCCGGCAGACGCGTCGTCGTCGCGGGAAGCGGCCCGCTCCTGCTCGCCGCGGCCACCTCGCTCACCTCCGCGGGCGCGGACGTCCCCGAAGTGATCGAAGCCTCCGGCTACCTCGGCTACGCCCGCCACCCCGCAGCCCTCGCCGCCAACCCCCAGAAGCTCACGGAAGGCGCCCGCCACGGCATGGCCCTGCTGCGCCACCGCGTACGCCTGCGCACCCGCAGCGCGGTCACCGAGGCGCACGGCACGGACCGCGTCGAGGCGGTGACGGTCTCCCGCCTCGACCAGGACTGGCGCCCGCTGCCCGGCACGGCCCGCCGCATCGCCTGCGACGCCCTCGCCACGGGCCACGGCCTTGTCCCGCAGACGGACCTGGCGACCGCCCTCGGCTGCGCCACCCGCCGCGCCGCCGACGGCACGTACGCCCTGGAACTGAGCCCTCTTCAGGAGACCTCGCTGCCCGGCCTGTGGGCGGCGGGCGAGACGTCCGGCATCGGCGGAGCCCAAGCCGCCTGCGTCGAGGGCGAGTTGGCGGCCCTGGCGATCACCGCCCGGCTCACCGGAAGGCGACCGGCCCCCGCCCCGCGCCTGCGCGCCCTGCGGCGCCGCCGCGACCGCATGCGTGCCTTCGCCGACGCCATGGCCACCGCGCACAGGCCGGGCTCCGGCTGGACGCGGTGGCTCACCGACGACACGGATGTATGCCGCTGCGAGGAGGTACCGGCGGCCCGTATCCGCGAGGCGGTGGCGGACCACGGCGCCCGTGACCCCCGTACGGTCAAGCTCCTCACCCGCGCGGGCATGGGCTGGTGCCAGGGCCGCATGTGCGGCACGGCCGTGGCCTGCCTGGCCGCCGCCGCGCCCGGCGCCACCGCCGCGCCCCCTGACCGCCGCCTCCTCGCCACCCCCGTACCCCTTGGCACCCTCGCCTCACTCACCCCACCCATGGACCCACCACCCGCGGATTCCCAGGACCAGGACCCCCCGGAAGGGCAGCCCTCATGACCACGAACACCACCTGGACCCCGTCCCGCCCCTGGCGCGGCATCATGGTCGCCACCGCGCTCCCCCTGCGCGAGGACCTCTCCGTCGACTACGACGCGTACGCCGAACACGTCCGCCACCTCCTCGCGAACGGCTGCGACGGCGTGGTGCCCAACGGTTCCCTGGGCGAGTACCAGACCCTCACCGACGACGAACGCGCCCGCGTCGTGCGGACCGCCGTCGAGGCCGCGGGCGACGGGGCCCGCGTGATGCCGGGCGTCTCCGCCTACGGCAGCGCCGAGTCCCGCCGCTGGGCCGAGCAGGCGGCCGAGGCGGGCTGCGGCTCCGTACTGCTGCTGCCGCCGAACGCCTACCGCGCCGACGAGCGGGCCGTACGCGCCCACTACGCCGAGGTGGCCGGGGCCGGCGTGCCCGTGGTCGCGTACAACAACCCCCTGGACACCAGGGTCGACCTGACACCGGAGCTGCTGGCCCGGCTCCACGGCGACGGCACCGTCGTGGCGGTGAAGGAGTTCAGCGGCGACGTGCGCAGGGCGTACGAGATCGCCGAGCTGGCCCCGGAGCTCGACCTCCTGGTCGGTGCCGACGACGTCCTGGTCGAGCTGGCCCTCGCGGGCGCGGTCGGCTGGATCGCCGGCTACCCGAACGCCTTCCCCGCCGCCTGCGCCGAGCTCTACCGCGCGGCCTGCGCACACGACCTGGAGACGGCGCTGCCTCTCTACAGGGCCCTGCATCCGTTGCTGCGCCAGGACTCCCGGACCGAGTTCGTGCAGTCGATCAAGCTCTCGATGGACCTGGCGGGCCGCCGCGGCGGACCCACCCGACCGCCGCGCGTCCCGCTCAGCGGCCCCACGGAGGCGCTGGTACGGGCGGCCACCGAGAAGGCGCTGGCGGCGGGCCACCACTGAGCGCCCCCCGAAGCCCCGGGCCCGGACCCGGTACAACCATCTGGAAAGGAGACACATGCGCACACGCCACGTCTTCCACGCCGTCGACTCGCACACCGAGGGCATGCCCACGCGCGTGATCACCGGCGGCGTCGGAGTGATCCCGGGCGCCACCATGGCCGAACGCAGGCTGCACTTCATCGAACACCTCGACCATCTGCGCACCCTCCTGATGCACGAGCCGCGGGGCCACTCCGCGATGAGCGGCGCGATCCTCCAGCCGCCGACCCGCCCCGACGCCGACTACGGCGTCCTCTACATCGAGGTGTCCGGCGTACTGCCCATGTGCGGGCACGGCACGATCGGCGTGGCCACCGTCCTGGTCGAGACCGGCATGGTCCCGGTCACCGAGCCGGTCACGACGGTGCGCCTGGACACCCCCGCGGGCCTGGTCCGGGTCGACGTGAGCGTCACCGACGGCGCGGCGACCTCGGCGACGCTGACCAACGTTCCCGCGTTCTGCGTCGCCCTGGACCGCAAGACCGAGGTGCCGGGCCACGGCACGGTCACGTACGACCTGGCCTTCGGCGGCAACTTCTACGCCTTCGTGCACCTCGAAGCCCTGGGGCTGCCGTTCGACCGCGCCCGCAAGGACGACCTGCTCGCGGCGGGCCTCGCCACCATGGAGGCGATCAACGCCTCGCCGGACCGCCCGGCCCATCCCGAGCAGCCCGACATCGCCGGGCTCAAGCACGTCTACCTGATCGCGCCCGGCTCGGACGCCCACCGCTCCCGGCACGCGATGGCGATCCACCCCGGCTGGTTCGACCGCTCCCCCTGCGGCACGGGCACCTCGGCCCGCATGGCACAACTGCACGCCCGCGGCGAACTGCCGCTGGAGCGCGACTTCGTCAACGAGTCCTTCATCGGTACGGAGTTCACCGGCCGGCTCATCGGCCGGACCGAGGTGGCGGGCCTGCCCGCGGTCGTGCCACGGATCACCGGACGGGCCTGGATCACCGGCACGGCCCAGTACTTCCTCGCCCCCGACGACCCCTTCCCCGCAGGATTCACCCTCTGAACCCGGTCTGAACCCGGGGTTCAGCCACCCACGGACCCCAACTGGCAACGTGACATTGTACGTTGGTGATCCGCGCGGGCGGGGCATCACCGGAGGGGACACCATGGGCCACCTGAAGCAGAAGAACCTGATCACGGCCAGGGAGCGGCTGCGCGACCAGGTCGCCCACGCCCTGCGGGCCGCCCTGATCTCCGGCGAGCTGCGCCCCGGCGAGATCTACTCCGCACCCGGCCTCGCGGAGGACTTCGGCATCTCGGCGACGCCCGTGCGCGAGGCGATGCTCGACCTGGCGCGCGAAGGCCTGGTCGAACCGGTCCGCAACAAGGGTTTCCGCGTGACCGAGGTCAATGAGCGCGACCTCGACCAGTATACGGAGATCCGCCTCCTGATCGAGGTGCCCATGATCGGCCGGATCACCCGCACCGCCGCCCGCGAGGACCTGGAGGTGCTGCGTCCGATCGCCGACGAGATCGTACGGGCCGCACACGATCACGACCTCATCGGCTACCTGGAGGCCGACCGCCGCTTCCACCTCTCGCTCCTCGCCCTGTCGGGCAACGACCGCCTGGTCGAAACGGTCGGCGACCTCCGCAAACGCTCCCGCCTCTACGGCCTGACCACCCTCGACGAACGCAACCAGCTCACCCCGTCCGCCGAGGAGCACAGAGAACTCCTCGACCTGATGCTGGCGGGCGACGCGAAGGCAGCGGAAAAATGCATGGCGCGACACTTGGGCCACGTACGGTCACTGTGGGCGGAGGGGAAGACGGAGGGGGATGCGGCGGGAACGGCGACGGAGGGCCACGGCACGTGATCGCCGGCAACGCAAAAGACCCCTGACGAGCAGGGGTCTCAGCCGATTCCACTGTTACTGATGTTGTGCTGGTGCTGCTGCTGGTCTTGCTGGTGTCCGAGGGGGGACTTGAACCCCCACGCCCGATAAAGGGCACTAGCACCTCAAGCTAGCGCGTCTGCCATTCCGCCACCCGGACTAGGTGTCTGCCGCTGCGCGGGGCGTTCCCCGCGGCGACATGGACAACAATACCAAGGTTTCGGAGTGCCTTTCACCTGCATATCCATCCGGCGGCGGGCGGGCGCAGGACACCCCGGCACGCCGACCGGCGAGCACCTCACGAGCAGTGACCGGACGACTACGGACGCCTGCGCCGGCAGGTGATGAGCGCACGCCGTCGATGGGCCCCTTCCCGCAGCGCTGCGGGAAGGGGCCCCTCCATGTCCGCGCGGGGTCAGTCCCCGCAGCGTCCGGACCGCAGCGAGTGCAGGTGCTCGCTGGACTTCCGGGCGAAGGCGAGGGAGTCGACCGGGTTGTCGTGCTCGGTCTGCCAGTGGTGGTAGCGCCGCCCCTGGTGGGTGCGTGCCGTCACCTTCGACAGGAACTTCTTGTAGTCGATGTCTCCGTCCCCGACGTCGGACATGCGGTAACCGTCGCGGGTCGTCTCGTCACGGACGCCGTCCTTGACGTGGAACAGCGGGTAGCGGTGCGGCTGCTTGAGCACGTAGTCGAGGGGCTCAAGGCGAGCGGGCTTGCCGTCCGGGCGCTTGCTGAAGCGGAACTGGGCGCAGAAGGCCCAGTAGATGTCCATCTCCAGATACGCGAAGTCGGGGTCGGTCTCGGCGAGGAGCACGTCATAGAGGCGCACCTTCGGATTGTCCGTGGCGAAGGAGAACTCTTCGGCGTGGTTGTGCTGGTAGAACTTCATGCCGCGCTTGCGGGCCGCCTCGCCGTACTTGTTGAAGTCCTCGGCGGCGCGCTTCCAGCCGTCCACCGTCGACCCGTAGCGGAAGGGTCCCGAGGCGGTGCCGATGTGCTTGAGGCCGAGGGCCTGGGCGTCGTCGAGGACCTTAGTGAGGTTCTGCGCGAACGTGTAGGCGCCGGGGTTGTTGTCGTCGTAGTAGCCCACATGGGACCCGATGGGGTTCAGACCGTGGTCGCGGGCCAGCGCCTTGAGCTGGGCCAGGGTGATGGCGCCCGCGGACCCCTGGGTGTAGCCGGCGAACTCGATCTCGTCGTAGCCGTACTTCTCCAGCTCGGCGAAGACGGGGGCGAATCCGAGGGTCGAGACCTTGTCGCGCAGGCTGTAGAGCTGGATGCCGAGCCGCCCGGGCGGGAGAACGGGGCCGCCTCGGCCCTTCTGCCCCGCGGCGGCCGGGGTGGCCGCACCGCCGACGAGGGCGGCGGCGGTGGCGCCCGCCGCCACACCGAGCATGCCGCGGCGGCTGAGTCTGTGGGCGAGCTCGGTGTCGGCGGACGTCGTCTTGCGGTTCATGCTGTTCTCCTCGGCCAAGTCAGGGGCGTGTCAGGGATGGGTTCGAAGAACGGATCAGGGATCACTCGGGGCCGCACCCCGATGGCAGGGCCCGGCCCCTCTGGTTCAGTGGGAACCAGACGACTTCAGCGGCGCGGGCCGCTCACTGCAGGCCCGCGAGATGGAGCAGGAGTGATTTCACATCGGTGGCCGCGACGCGGCCGCTGACGGCGCGGGGGGTGGAGCACAGGATGAGCGGACTTTCGTCCTCGCTCGTGGGGAGGCGGCCGTGGCTGCCTCGAATAGGTGCGGGATCCAGGGGCACGACCGCCATGCGGTAGCGCATGCCGAGCTTCTTGCGGGCCAGCGCGCTCGCGGCCTTGACGCGGACGTAGGGGTCCTCGGGGTCCATGAACAGCTCGACGGGGTCGTAGCCGGGTTTGCGGTGGATCTCGACGAGCTGCGCGAAGTCGGGCGCGTGGGCGTCGTCGAGCCAGTAGTAGTACGTGAACCAGGCGTCGGGCTCCGCGATGGCGACGAGTTCGCCGGCGCGCGGGTGGTCGAGATGATGCGCCTTCTTGCCCTCGTCGTCCAGAAGCTGCTCGATGCCGGGTACGTCCGCGAGCGCGGCTCGGGTGGCTTCGAGGTCTTCGGGGCGGCGGACGTAGACGTGGGCGATCTGGTGGTCGGCGACGGCGAAGGCACGGGAGGCCATCGGGTCGAGGTATTCCATGCCGTCCTGGGTGTGCACTTCGAGCAGCCCCGCACGGCGCAGCACGCGGTTGATGTCGACGGAGCGGTTCACCCGGGTGATGCCGTATTCGGAGAGGGCGACCACCGTGCGGCCCTCGGCCCTGGCGTCGTCGAGGAGCGGGGCGAGGGTCGCGTCCAGGTCGGCGGCCGCCTTGAAGGAGCGCGGGTCGTCGGGGCCGAAGCGCTGCAGGTCGTAGTCGAGATGAGGGAGGTAGCACAGGGCCAGGTCGGGGCCTCGGGTATCGATGATGTGCCGGGTCGCGTCCACGATCCACTGGCTGGACACGAGGTCGGCACCGGGCCCCCAGAAGTGGAACAGCGGGAAGGTGCCGAGCTTCTCCGTCAGCTCGTCGTGGAGTTCGGGGGGCCGGGTGTAGCAGTCGGGTTCCTTGCGGCCGTCGGCGTAGTAGACGGGGCGCGGGGTGACGGTGTAGTCGGTGTCCGCCCCCATGGCATACCACCAGCAGATGTTGGCGACGGTGTAGCCGGGGTGTGCGCGGCGGGCGGCGTCCCACAGCTTGTCGCCGGCGACCAGGCCGTTGTGCTGGCGCCACAGCAGTACGTCGCCGAGTTCGCGGAAGTACCAGCCGTTGCCGACGATGCCGTGTTCGGAAGGGGTGGTGCCGGTGAGGAACGTGGACTGGGCGGCGCAGGTCACGGCGGGCAGGACGGTGCCGAGTGGTGCCCGGGAGCCGGACTGGCCGAGCGCCTTGAGATGGGGCATGTGGTCGAGGAGACGCGGGGTGAGGCCGACGACGTCCAGGACGAGAAGGGGGGTGGGCCGGTCGGTTCGGCCGCTGGGGAGCTGGCTCATGGGAGTTCCTTCAGGCCGAGGTCCGTCAGGAGGTCGCGGGCGAGGGTGAGCTCGGCGGCGATGCCCTCGGCGAGCTGGGAGCGGCCGCGTGGGCGGAGTGCGGGCGGCAGGGCCTGCCAGGTGTACGTCTCGACCTCGAGATGGCGGGTGAGGGGGACGGGCCCGCCGACGAGCCGGGCGAGGGCGTCCCGCAGTACGGGGAGTGTGGAGGTGAGCGGTGCGGCGGGGGCCGCGTGCAGCGGGACGTGGAAGTGGGCACGCCAGGGGCTCGTGTCGGGCAGCGCGTGGGGGGTGAGGGCCTCGCCGAGGTCGTCGGTGCCGCGCAGTCCGGTGTCAGTCCGGGTGCGGGTCTGGTGGAGGAAGCGGGGCTCGTCGAAGGCGGCGAGGGCCTCGCGCACATCGGGAAGGTGGGGGTGTTCGGCGTGCAGGGCGGCGGACAGCTGGGATTTGACGACGGGGATGCCCGCGCTGGTGAGGGCGTCGAGGGCGGTCGCCGGATCTTCGAAGGAGGTGGCGAGATGGCAGGTGTCGACGCACACACCGATGCGGTCGTGCCCGACGTCGGTGAGCGGGGCGATGGCGTCGGCGGTCGTCTCGATGGTGCAGCCGGGCTCCGGTTCCAGTCCGACGCGGATGGAGCGGCCGGTCAGCTCGGCGAGGGCGTCAAGGCGCTGGGCGAGCGCGGTGAGGGCCGTGCGGGCGGACTCGGCGTGGCCGGCGTCGAAGGGCGTCCGCCAGGCGAGCGGAAGGGTGGAGATGGTGCCTTCGGTGACGTCGTCGGGGAGCAGGGAGGCCAGCAGGCGGGCCAGGTCCGTGGTGTGGGTGAGCCGTTCGGGGTCGGTCCAGTCCGGCTTGTACACCCGGTATTTGACCTCGTCGTCACCGAAGCCCTCATAGGGGAAGCCGTTGAGGGTGACGACTTCGAGGCCGCGCCGGTCGAGTTCGGTGCGCAGGCCGCGCAGCGCCGCCGGATCGGTGATGAGGGCGCGTGCGGCGTCCTTGGCGAGCCACAGGCCGATGCCGATGCGGTCCCTGCCGAGCCTCTTGCGGACGGGTTCGCAGTGGTCGCGGAGCTGGGCGAGGACTCCGTCGAGGGTCTCGGCCGGATGGACGTTGGTGCAGTACGCGAGGTGGACGGTGGAGCCGTCGGGGTGCCGGAAGCGCATGGCTCACGCACCGCCGCGCAGGATGGAGTTTCCCTCGTGGGTGGCGTCGGTGCCGGTGACGTCCAGGGCGAGGCGGCCGCTGAGCCCGTAGAAGGCGACGGGGTTGCGCCACAGCACCAGGTCGACGTCGTCCTCGTCGTAGCCCGCCGCGAGCATGGCGTCGGCGACCTTGCGGGTCTTGAGGGGGTCGCTCTTGCCCCAGTCCGCGGCGGAGTTGACCAGGACCCGCTCGGGCCCGAAGTCCCGGAGGATGGCGACCATCCTCTCCTCGTCCATCTTGGTGTCGGGGTAGACGGAGAAACCGAGCCAGCAGCCGCTGTCCTTGGCCTCCTTCACGGTGGTCTCGTTGAGGTGGTCGATCAGGACGCGGTCCAGCGGCAGGGCGGACTCCCGCACGACGTCGATGGTGCGGCGCAGGCCCGTGAGCTTGTCCCGGTGCGGCGTGTGCACGAGGGCGGGCAGCTCGTGGTCGGCCGCGAGCTGCAACTGAGTGGCCAGCGCGGCGTCTTCGGCCGGCGTCATGGAGTCGTAGCCGATCTCGCCCACGGCGACGACGTTGTCCTTGAGGAGGTAGCGCGGCAGCTCGTCGAGGACCGGCGTGCAGCGCGGATCGTTCGCCTCCTTGGGATTGAGGGCGATCGTGCAGTGGTGGGCGATGCCGTACTGGGCGGCGCGGAAGGGTTCCCAGCCGAGGAGGGAGTCGAAGTAGTCGAAGAAGGAGGCGGGCGAGGTGCGGGGCTGACCGAGCCAGAAGGCCGGTTCCACCACCGCGCGGACACCCGCCGCATACATCGCCTCGTAGTCGTCGGTGGTGCGGGACGTCATGTGGATGTGGGGGTCGAAGATGCGCATCGGGACTCCTATTCCTCGCCGGTGGAAGGGGCCACAGGGCCGGTGGGCGCAGCCGGGGTCGCGGTGCTCACCGGATCGGTCAGGGACAGCACGCGGTGCAGATCGTCCGGCACGTCACGCCCGGCCGCGGTGCGTTCGCTCGCGAAGTCGGACAGCATGCGGGCGAGCTCCATATCGCCTCCGGCCCGCCTGGGGAGATCGGCGACGGCATTCACGGGGACACCGGTGAACAGGCACTTGAGGACGGCGTGGCGCCAGTCGTGCGGGGCGAGGTGCTCTGCGGCGTACGGGCCTACGGCCGCGGCGACGAGCCGCGTGTCATTGGTCCGCAGGGCGTCCTCGACCAGGGGCAGGGCCTCGGGCCCCGGCACCAGGTGCGGCAAGGCGTGCAGAACGGCACGCCGCTCGGGGGCGGTGCCCTGGCCGTAGACGCGGGCGAGGGTGGCCGGGGCGGCGGACGCCGCGTGCAGGAGCAGGACGCGGGCGGCGTCGGCGTGGTCGGCCCCGCAGCGCCGCCCGGCTTCGGCGAGCCGCAGCTCCCACGTGGGCACCGACCTCTGCGTCGGCTGCTCCGGACGCCCGGCGTGGGCCGCGGCTTCGGCGAGGGCCTGGTCGAGCCAGGCGCGGGCGGCTCCGCCGAGGTCGGCTTCGAGACGCGTACGGAGGGCGGCGATCCCGGGGGTGTCGGTCACGATGTTCCTCCTTCGGCGGCCGCGAGTGCCCCACCTCGCCGCCCCGAGGCCACGGCCTTACGGAGGAACTCGATCGACTCCGTGGCGAGCTGTGGCCCGGCGTGGGAGTGGCGGGGCAGTTCGACGACGGTCAGGCCTTGATAGCCGCCGGCGGCCAGGGCTTCGAGGACGGGCGGGAAGTCAATCTCCCCGTCACCGAAGGGCAGGTGCTCGTGGACGCCGCGGCGCATGTCCTCGATCTGGACGTGGTGCAGCCAGGGAGCGGCGGAGCGTACGCAGTCGGCGGGAGGGAGCGGTTCGAGGCACTGGCAGTGGCCGATGTCGAGGGTGAGACCGAGGAGGCCGGGATCGGGAGCGCCGAGTTCGGCACGGAGGCGGTGGAAGTCGGCGAGTGAGGAGAGGAGGTGGCCGGGCTCGGGTTCGACGGCGAGCGGGATGCCGGCGGTGGCGGCGGCCTCAAGGACGGGGCCGAGGGCGTCGGCCAGCCGCTTCCAGGCGATGTCGTCGGAGGTGTCGGCCGGGGTGATGCCGCTGAAGCAGTGCACGGCGTGGGCGTTCAGGTCGGCGGCGACCTGGACGGCACGTATCAGCAGCCGGACGCGTTCGGATCGGCGCTCCGGATCGGGGTCGAGAAGGGAGGGGCCGTGTTTGCGGCGCGGGTCGAGTACGTAGCGGGCGCCGGTTTCGATGGTGGCGGTCAGGCCGAGGCGGTCGAGCCTGCGGGCCACGTGGCGGGTGCGCTCGGCGAGGTCGGGGGCGAGGGGGTCGAGGTGCATGTGGTCGAGGGTGAGTCCGACGCCCGCGTAGCCGAGGTCGGCGAGGAGGTCGAGGGCGTCGTCGAGACGGAGGTCGGTGAGGCCGTTGGTGCCATAGCCGAAGCGGACTCCGCCGGGCAGGCCGTCGGTGGGGCGGGGACCGGTGTCGCTCATGTGACGCTCACCTTCCGTGCGAACCTGCGGGCGGCCGGGGCGAGTGCGGCGGTGAACAGAGCGGTGCCCACGGCTCCGGCCCGGGCGGCGAGCGCCGCCTGGAGCGGGATCATGGCGCGGATACCACCGCCGACGGCCCGTTGGGTGAGCGGAGGTGAGGGATTGAGCACCGCGTGGAAGAGAGGCTTGGCGGCGGTGCCGACGTAGGCGAGAGCGAGGGCGGCGCGCAGGACGTGGCGTGGCGCGACACGGGCATCGACGGCGCCGAGCGAAGAAGCGTGACGCACACGGAATCCCGAGTCACCACTGCGGGTGCCGGAAGCTCCGGTGCCGGTGCCGGTGCCGGTGCCGGTGCCGAAACCTCCGCCGCCCACGAGCCGTCCCACCACCCCCGCGACCACCAGCGCGGCCAGTGGGGCAGCTGATGAGCCGCCCTGGGCTTCGCGGCGGGACACCACCGTTACCGCGAGGGTGTGCGTGGCGAGGGCGGTGGCCGAGGGCAGGGCTGCCCTGGTGGGTCGGCGGTGGCCCGGGCCGGCCGTGGCTGTCGCGCCGAGGAGGAGGTCGAGGCCTCGGGCGGCGGCCATGGCTGCCGGGCCGGCGGGGGTGTGCTTCAGGCCCAGGTCGTAGGCCCAGACGGTGCCTGCGAGGGCACCCGCCACCGCCAGGGCCGGGCGGCCGGCGCGGGCGGCGGCGGTGAGACCCACCGCCGTGAGCGCGGTGGCCGCGGCCAGGGCCGCGGGAGGGGTGATGCGGCCGGAGGGCAGCGGGCGTTCGGGGCGTTCGACGGCGTCCTCCGCCTGGTCGGCCCAGTCGTTGAGGGCCATGCCGGCTTCGTACAGGCAGAGGGAGGAGGTGATGGCGAGGAGGGTGCGGCGGTTGGGCGTCAGGCCGGTCGTCGCCGCTCCGGCGAGGGCGTCGCCGGGGACGGTGAACAGGGCTGGCAGACGCAGCAGTTCGGCCCAGTCGCGGGCGGCGGTCATCGGGCGTCCCGGAGGCGGTCGGCGAAGCCGAGCAGGGCCGTGTACTGCTCGCCCAGGGCCGCCGGGGCTCCGGCGTCCGGGTCCTTGAAGTAGAAGGCGAGCTCCGGCAGGGGACCGGTGATGCCGCGTTCGTGGGCTCGGGCGGTCAGGCGGGCCAGGTCGAGGATCAGGGGTGCCGCGAGGGCGGAGTCGCAGCCCTGCCAGGTGGTCTGCAACACCATGCGGGTGCCGAGGAAGCCGTCGAAGGCGATGTGGTCCCAGGCGGTCTTCCAGTCGCCGAGGGAGGGGACGTCGTCGATGTGGACCTGGCCCTCGGGGGTGGTGCCGAGGGTGTCGGCGAGTACGCGTTCCTTGCCGGCGTTCTTGGCCGCCGCGGCGGCGGGGTCGGCGAGGGCGGCGCCGTCACCGCCGCCGAGAAGGTTGGTGCCGGACCAGGCCCGTACGGCGAGCGCGCGTTGGGCGAACATCGGGCCGAGCACCGACCGCAGAAGGGTCTGGCCGGTCTTGCCGTCGCGTCCGGCGTGGGGCAGCGCGGCGGCGAGGGCCGCCTCGGACAGGTCGGGGTGGTGCAGACCCGTGGAGGGGGTGAAGTTCACGTAGGGGCAACCGGCCCTGAGCGCGGCTGCCGCGTAAAGCGAACTGGCAGGCAACCGCCCCTCATCGCCCGGCCCGCTGGCAGCCCCGGCAGCTCCGGTAGCCCCCGCGGCCCCGGCGCCCCCGTCGGCGGAAAGCGGCTCCGTGGACGCCACGTTCACCACGATCGTGTGCGTCAGGCCCCGGCGCCGGGTGAAGTCGCGCAGGTCTTCCGCGAAGGCGGCTATCAGTTCCTCGTCGGTGCGGGTGTCGCCCGGCTGGGGGCCGCCGGGGCGGATCTCGTTGTCGGCCGCGGTGAGTTCGGCGCGGACGGCCGAGGGGAGGCTGTGCGGCAGGACGCCGCCGGCGGCGAGTTCCTCGGCCCGCTTGGGCAGGGGGCAGTTCGCGGTGTCGTGGCCGCCGAAGACCAGTGACGACAGCTCCGGCAGTCCGCAGTCGGCGAAGGGTGGCGTCTCCGTGACCATGCCGATGGGTGGTTGCAGCCCGGCGGCCACGGCCGCGCATCCCGCGACGGCGGTGGTCGCGACCGAACCACGCGCGCCGATCAGCCAGACGCCGACGGGAGAGTGGGAAAGCGCGGATGTGGACATGGGTGCCTCCTGCCATGACGCGGGGAAAACGCGACGCGAGGTACAGATGACGTGGGTGACATGGAGTGGGGGGGGACGGAACCCGAGACCGCAGGCCCGGGGCCCGAGGCCAGGGGCCCAAGACGGCGGGCGGAGGTCCGGCGTCCTCCGCCCGCCGTCGTCTAGCGGCCCCCTCCTGAGCCGGGCTTCGGGGAAGAGGAGGAGGTGGGAGAAGGAGACGCGGAGGGCGCGGATGAGCGCTTCCCCGTCAGCTCCTTCAGGCGGATGTCGCGGAAGGAGACCTCATCGGAGTCACCGTGGTTCTGGATGCCGATGTGCCCCTGCCGCAGGCTGCGCGCCGGATCGGTGTTGGTGAAATCGTTGACCTTGACACCGTTGAGGTAGACGCGAAGGCGTTCGCCCTCGACGCGGATCTCGTAGGTGTTCCACTCCCCCGGCGGGTTCAGCGCCTTGTCGCGCTTCTTCAGGTCGGCGGAGCGGAAGCCGTAGACGGAGCCCGTCGTCTTCTCGGGGACGTCCGTGGCGTCGATCTGGATCTCGTAGCCGTTGTTGACCGCCGACCAGGGATCGTCGGAGGCCGGGAAGCCCACGAAGATGCCGGAGTTGTCGTCCCCGGACATCCGCCAGTCCAGCTTGAGCGAGTACGAGCCGAGCTCGCGCCGGTCGTACCAGAGCATGCCCATACCGCCGACGGTCGACAGTGTTCCGTCGTCCTCCTTCAGGGTGAAGGAGCCGGGGCCCGCCTGTTTCCAGCCTTCCAGCGAGGCCGCCGTGCCGTCGAAGACCGGCGTGTAGCCCTTCTCGGGCCGGCAGTCCGCCTGGACGGCGCCGACCGCCCAGCGGATGCCGCCGAGCAGATGCCGGCGGAAGTCCGGTTCGGCGTAGGACTCCTTGGTGTGGCCGCCGCCGGTGTAGAAGGAGCGGCCGCCCTCGTAGTCCTGGCACCAGGCGATCGGGTGGTCCCCCGACATGGTGCCGCCGGAGTACGACGACTCGTCGAGGGTGGCCAGGACGCGGGCCCGGTCGCGCGGGTTGGAGCGGTAGTTGTACCACTCGTCGGTGCGCTCCCAGGCGCCGCTGCCCAGGTGGGCGGTGGCCGGGTGG
Source organism: Streptomyces sp. NPDC046335 (assembly GCF_055587985.1). Classification (NCBI taxonomy): domain Bacteria; kingdom Bacillati; phylum Actinomycetota; class Actinomycetes; order Kitasatosporales; family Streptomycetaceae; genus Streptomyces; species Streptomyces sp. NPDC046335. The sequence goes on from NZ_JBVJFF010000017.1 coordinate 69,077, forward strand.
GCGTGGTCCTCGACGTGGACCTCGGCCTGCTGTATCGCGGGGTGCGACTGGAAGTAGGCGCCCGCGAGCCCGCCGTAGAAGGGCCAGTCGTACTCGGTGTCGGCGGCGGCGTGTACGCCGACGTAGGCGCCGCCGCCCCGGACGTAGCGCTCGAAGGCGCGTTGCTGGGTGGCGTTGAGGACGTCGCCCGTGGTGGAGAGCCAGACGACGGCGTCGTAGCGGCTGAGGTTCTTGGCGGTGAAGGCTCCGGCGTTCTCGGTGGCGTCCACCGTGAAGCCGTTGGCCGCGCCGAGTTCCTTGACGGTCTCGATGCCGGTGGGGATCGAGTCGTGCCGGAAGCCCGCCGTCTTGGAGAAGACGAGGACCCTTTCACCGGCCGCCGCCTTGCCGCCGTCTCCCTGGCCCTGCGCCTTCCCCCGCACCTTTCCCTGTCCCTGTCCCTGCTCGTGGCTGGGCTTGGACGCCGCCGGGCCGGACACGCACCCGATGAGCAGAGCGGCCGCCGCCGTCGCGGTGAGAAGCCGAGCTCGTTTGCGCATGGTGGTCACTCCCCTCTCAGTCGGAAGCCTTGGCCAGCTTGCCGGTGGCCGAAACGCCGGTGGCCGACTTCGTGGCCGAAGCCGCCTTCGTCGTGAAGGTGAAGTCGTCGACCTCGTAGAGCGCCCCGGAGCCCTTGCCCTTGAAGACCAGGTAGAGCGTGGTGGTCCTGGCGGACGGCCGGGTGATCTTGGTGCTGACGTCGGCGTACGTCTCCCACGAGCCGGTCGGCGTGACCTTCGCGGTGCCGAGCAGCCTGCCCTTCACGGAACCGCTGCGGACCTCCAGGGTGCCGCCGGCTCCGGCGGACGCGACCCGCGCGGTCAGCTTCGTGGCGTTGCCGAGGATGTACGGCTCGAAGGAGATCCAGTCGCCGTTGTGGATGTCACCGACCGTCTTTCCGCCGTGCGCGGGGGTGTGGTTGGTGATGGCGACGCCCTTGGACTCGTTGTAGTGCTCGCCCTGGCGGTGCTTGGGCTGGACGACGTTCTGGTCGTGGGTGGTCAGCGCGGGCTGGCCGTTGGCGCCCTTGTCGGTGTACTCCGCGTCGAAGACCCCGAAGATGTTGGCGTTCGGGTCGTGCTCGCCGTCCGCGGAGGTCTGGATGGTGCCGGAGCAGCCGTTGGCCGAGGTGACGGGGTGGCCGTGGCTGTCGTGGCCGAGGATGTGGGTGACCTTGACCTTCGTGCAGTCGACGGGTCCGTCCTCGGGGTCGGTGGCCTTCACCTTGAAGGGCACCTTGTCGCCGAAGGTGAAGAGCTGGCCGTCACCGGGGAGCTCCAGGGTGACCTTGGGCGCGGTGTTGCCGACGGTGACGTGGGCGCTGGCGGAGCCGGTGCGTCCGGTGGAGTCCTTGACGGTCACGGTGGCGGTGTAAACACCGTTCTTCTTGTATGTGTGCGTCGGGTTCTGCTGGGTCGACTTGTCGCCGTCGCCGAAGTCCCAGGCGTAGGTCAGGGTGCCGCCGTCGGCGTCCGTGGCCTTCGCGGTGAACTTGGTGCGCAGCGGGGCCTGGCCGCTGGTCTTCGACGCGCTCGCCTCGGCGACCGGGGAGTGGCCGTCGGTGGCGTTCTCGATGCGGTAGAGCCCGGAGTTCTCGTCGCCGCCGAACCAGGCGGTGCCGTAGTCGAGGACGTAGAGGGCGCCGTCGGGGCCGAACTCCATGTCCATCACCTGGGTTCCCGTCCACGGGAAGGGGTTGATGGACTGCACGGCGCCGTCCGAGCCGTGCTCGATGCGCTTGATCCAGCGGCGGCCGAACTCACCGGCGAAGAAGTCACCGTCGTAGGCCTCGGGGAACTTCACGGGCGAGGTGTTGTCCGCGTCGTAGCGGTAGACCGGGCCGCCCATGGGGGACTCGGAGCCCGAGCCGAACTCGGGGACGGAGCCGCCGTCATACGGTATCCACGCTTCCTGCGCGGGCGGCAGGTCGGTGAGGCCGGTGTTGTGGGGCGACTCGTTCTTGGGGGCCGCGCAGTCGAAGGCCTCGCCGGAGGTGCCGGTGGCGAAGTCGTAGTCGACGTACGGTTCGTTCTTGCCGGTGCAGAAGGGCCAGCCGAAGTTGCCGGCCTTGGTCACGCGGGCGAACTCGACCTGTCCGGCGGGGCCGCGCTTGGGGTCGGCCGCTCCCGCGTCGGGGCCGTAGTCACCGACGTAGACGATGCCGGTGGGCTTGTCGACACTCATCCGGAAGGGGTTGCGGAAGCCCATCGCGTAGATCTCGGGGCGGGTCTTCTCGGTGCCCGCGGCGAAGAGGTTGCCGTCCGGGACGGTGTAGCTGCCGTCGTCGGCGACCTTGACGCGCAGGATCTTGCCGCGCAGGTCGTTGGTGTTGCCCGCGCTGCGCCGGGCGTCGAAGGCGGGGTTGCGGGTGGAGCGCTCGTCGATGGGCGTGAAGCCGTCGGAGGCGAAGGGGTTGGAGTCGTCGCCGGTCGACAGGTAGAGGTTGCCGTCCTTGTCGAAGTCGATGTCACCGCCGACGTGACAGCAGGTGCCGCGGCTGGCGGGGACGTCGAGGACCTTCTTCTCACTGGCGTTGTCGAGCGTGCCGTCGGCCTTGAGGACGAAGCGGGAGAGGCGGTTGACGCCGTCGAACTTCTTGAAGTCCTCGGCCGTGCCGTTCTCCGGCGCGTCACCGGCCGGGGTGTCCAGCGGGGGCGCGTAGTAGAGGAAGATCGCGCGGTTCTCGCTGAAGTTCGGGTCGATCCCGACGCCTTGCAGGCCCTCTTCGTCGTGCGAGTAGACCGGTATCTTGCCGGCGATCTTGGTGTTGCCCGCGGCGTCGGTGAGGCGCAGCGTGCCGTCGCGGGAGGTGTGCAGGACCGAGCGGTCGGGGAGCACGGAGAGCGTCATCGGCTCGCCCGTCTCCGCGGCGCCCTTGGCGAGCGTGACCTGCTGGAAGTCTTCGGCGACGGGGGCGGCCGCCGAAGGCGGGTCCGCGGGTACGGCACCGGCTTGGGGTACGGCGAGGACCAGGGACGCACCGGTGAGCAGTGCGCCGGTGACCAGGGCGAGGGATTTATGGAGTCTCAGGCGTTTCCTGTGCACGGAAGTTCCTCCGAAAGGGGGACGGTCGTACGCGGGTGCTTGCGCCGTGCGCCGGGGCGCGCCGTCACCCCGGTCAGTGCGTGTCCTGTACACCTCAGGGACGGTAGCCACGTTTGTCTCGGGCGGAAAGCCCTTGCGCGGCATAGAAGTTGAACTTTTTCCCGTCGCTGGACAAACATGTAAGGCCATGTAGGACTACGTGGGCCGCGTCGGACCACCGGCAGCGGTCGGTCCGGACGACGCGTGCCTAGTCCGAGCCGCCGAACGCCGCGTCGAACGACGCCGTCGGTGCCTCGAAGTCGTACGCCTTGAGGTGCTTGAGTGCCTCGGGGGCGCCCTGGAGACGGTCCATGCCCGCGTCCTCCCACTCCACCGAGACCGGGCCCTCGTACGCGATGGAGCGCAGCATGCGGAAGACGTCCTCCCACGGCACGTCCCCGTGTCCGGCCGACACGAAGTCCCAGCCGCGCCGCGGGTCGCCCCACGGGAGGTGGGAGCCGAGGCGGCCGTTGCGGCCGTCCAGGCGGCGCCGGGCCTCCTTGCAGTCGACGTGGTAGATGCGGTCGCGGAAGTCGTACAGGAACCCGACCGGGTCGAGGTCCTGCCAGACGAAGTGCGAGGGGTCGAAGTTGAGGCCGAAGGCGGCGCGGTGGTTGACCGCCTCCAGGGCCTTGTGGGTGGTCCAGTAGTCGTACGCGATCTCGGAGGGATGCACCTCGTGGGCGAACCGGACGCCTTGCGCGTCGAAGACGTCCAGGATCGGGTTCCAGCGGTCGGCGAAGTCCTCGTAGCCCCGTTCGATCATGGATTCGGGGGCCGGCGGGAACATCGCGACCAGATGCCAGATCGAGGATCCCGTGAACCCGACGACGGTGTCGACGCCGAAGGCGGCGGCCGCCCGTGCCGTGTCCTCGATCTCGGCGGCGGCCCGCTGCCGCACGCCTTCCGCGTCGCCGTCGCCCCAGATGCGGGCCGGCAGGATCGCCTGGTGCCGCTCGTCGATGATCGCGTCGCAGACGGCCTGGCCGACGAGGTGGTTGGAGATCGCCCAGCACTTGAGCCCGTACTTGTCGAGCAGTGCGTGCCGCCCCGCCAGATAGCCGGGATCGGCGAGCGCCTTGTCGACCTCGAAGTGGTCGCCCCAGCAGGCGAGTTCGAGTCCGTCGTAACCGAAGTCGCGGGCGAGCCCGCACACCTCTTCGAGCGGCAGATCGGCCCACTGACCGGTGAAGAGCGTGAACCTACGGGGCATGACCGGGGCCTCCTCGGGCGGGAATCAGGCGGGGAACAGGCGGAATGGGGCAAAGGGATCGGGCAAGGGAATCGGGCGAGGAACCGCGCCCACGGGGCGGAACAGCCGCAGCCGTCAGACCGGCACCTTCGTGTACACGGAGTTCTTCGCCGCGCTCTCCTCCACCGCCGCGAGGACCCGCTGCACGGAGAGCCCGTCGGCGAAGGACGGTTCGGTCCGCGCTCCCGTGGCGATGGCGAGCACCAGGTCGCGGGCCTGGTGCACGAAGGTGTGCTCGTAGCCGAGGCCGTGCCCCGGCGGCCACCAGGCCTCCACGTAGGGGTGTTCCGGCTCGGTCACGAGGATGCGGCGGAAGCCGGAGGAGACGGCGGGTTCGGTGTGGTCGTGGAAGGAGAGCTCGTTCAGGCGTTCCAGGTCGAAGGCGAGCGAGCCCTCGGAGCCGTTCAGTTCGAGCCGCAGCGCGTTCTTGCGGCCCGCGGCGAAGCGCGTCGCCTCGAAGCTGGCGAGCGCCCCGGAGGGGAACCGGCCGGTGAACACCGCCGCGTCGTCGACCGTGACCGTGCCGCGCCGCGCGCCGCCGGCCGCGGTGAGCCCACTGGACGCCCCGTCGAGCAGCGGCCGCTCCCGTACGAAGGTCTCGGTGAGCGCGGAGACACCCGCCACCTGCTCCCCCGCCAGGTACTGCGCGAGGTCGACGATGTGCGCGCCCAGGTCGCCGAGCGCCCCTGACCCCGCGCGGTCCTTGCGGAGCCGCCAGGTGAGCGGGAACTCCGGGTCCACCAGCCAGTCCTGAAGGTACGTCAGGCGTACGTGGCGCAGCGCGCCGAGCCGCCCTTCGACGACCATCCGCCGGGCGAGGGCGAGGGCGGGCACCCGCCGGTAGTTGAAGCCGACCATCGCCACCTGCCCTCGCGCACGGGCCCGCTCGGCGGCCTCGACCATGGCCTCGGCCTCGTCGACGGTGTTGGCGAGGGGCTTCTCGCAGAGCACGTGTTTGCCCGCGTCGAGCGCGGCTATGGCGATCTCCGCGTGGCTGTCGCCGGGGGTGCAGATGTCGACGATGTCGACGTCGTCCCTGGCTATCAGGGCCCGCCAGTCGGTCTCGGCGGCGGCCCAGCCGAGCCGGTCGGCTGCGGAGCGGACGGCGTCGGCGTCCCGGCCGCAGACCGCCGCGAGCACCGGTTCGACCGGCAGGTCGAAGACGCGCCCCACGGTGCGCCAGCCCTGGGAGTGGGCGGCGCCCATGAAGGCGTATCCGACCATGCCCACCCCCAGTGGCCGCTTCCCTGCCCCGGGGTCGGGCTCGCCCTGCTCGGAACCACGCGAATCGCGCTCACGCATGCGGTAATCCTCCTGATCGACGCTCGGTGGGGGGTGCGGACGCGCGTATCACTTGAAGCCGGTGGACATGTACTGGCCGACGTTCTCCTTGTCCACGACGGCCGAGTAGCACGTGACGAAGGACGGGATCTCGAACTCCGCCATGCCGCTGATCCCCTTGCTCTGCCCGAGGGCGCGCGCGAGGTCGATCGCGGAGGCGGCCATGGTGGGCGGGTAGAGGACGGTGGCCTTCAGGACGCTGTTGTCGGACTCGATGGCCTGGAAGGCGGAGAGCGCGCCGGCCCCGCCGACCATCAGGAAGTCGTCGCGCCCGGCCTGCTTGATGGCGCGCAGGGCGCCCACGCCCTGGTCGTCGTCGTGGTTCCACAGGGCGTCGAAGTTCTTCTGCGCCTGGAGGAGCTGGGACATCTTCGACTGGCCCGACTCGACGGTGAAGTCGGCGGCCTGCCGGGCGACCTTCTCGATGTTCGAGTAGTTCTTCAGGGCGTCGTCGAAGCCCTTGGAGCGCTGTTTGGTGAGTTCGAGGTTGTCGAGCCCGGCGAGCTCCACCACGCGCGCGTTCTTCTTGTCCTTCAGCTTCTCGCCGATGTAGTGCCCCGCGCTGAGGCCCATCCCGTAGTTGTCGCCGCCGATCCAGCAGCGGTAGGCCTGCGGGGACGCGAAGACGCGGTCCAGGTTGACGACGGGAATGCCGGCCTTCATCGCCTTGAGGCCGACCTGGGTGAGCGCCTTGCCGTCGGCCGGAAGGATGACCAGGACGTCGACCTTCTTGTTGATGAGCGTCTCGACCTGGCCGATCTGGGCGGCGGTGTCGTTGGAGCCCTCGGTGGCCTCCAGGGTGACGTCGGAGTACTTGTCCGCCCGCTTCTTGGCCTGGTCGTTGATCGCGTTGAGCCAGCCGTGGTCGGCCTGCGGGCCCGCGAAGCCGACGGTGACCTTCTTGCCCGGCTTGTCGTCGGCGACCTGCTGGTCCTTGTCGTCCGAGCCCTCGTTCTCGGGCTCGTTGCTGGTGCATCCCGCGAGCAGGGCTCCGGAGGACAGTGCGGCGGCTCCGAACAGGAGACCTCTGCGGCTCGTGTTGGATGGCATGAGTGAACCCCTCAGCTCAGTGATGGTTGGCCGTACGTCGTTGGACGAGCACCGCGGCGACGATGATCGCGCCCTTGGCGATCTGCTGGGTCGCGGTCTCCAGGTTGTTGAGCGCGAAGATGTTGGTGATCGTGGTGAAGATCAGTACGCCGAGGACGGAGCCGACGATGGTGCCCCGGCCGCCGCTGAGCAGGGTCCCGCCGATGATCGCGGCGGCGATGGCGTCGAGTTCGTAGAGGTTGCCGTTGGTGTTCTGTCCCGAACCGGCGAGGATGATCAGCAGGAACGCCGCGATGCCGCAGCAGAGCCCGGAGAGCAGATACAGGTAGAGCCGCTGCCTGCGCACGTCGATGCCGGCCAGGCGCGCCGCCTCCGCGTTGCCGCCGACCGCGACGGAACGCCGCCCGAAGGTGGTGCGGTTGAGCAGCAGCCAGCCGACGACGGTGACGGCGGCGAAGACCATGACGAGCGGCGGTATGCCGAGGATGTAGGACTCGCGCTCGCCGAGTTCGAGCACCCCGTCGACGGTGACCATCTGCGTCTTGCCGTCGGTGATCTGCAGGGCGAGACCGCGGCCCGACGCCAGCATGGCGAGGGTGGCGATGAACGGCACGATCCCGCCGTACGCGATGAGCAGACCGTTGACCAGGCCGCACCCCATGCCGACGACGACGGCGGTGAAGAGGATGCCGGCGAAGCCGTACTCCTGGGTGGCGACGGTGGTGGCCCACACGGAGGCCAGGGCGACGATCGCGCCGACGGACAGGTCGATGCCGCCGGAGATGATCACGAAGGTCATGCCGACGGTGACGATGCCGATGACGGACGCCTGGGTGAGGATCAGCTGGAGGTTGTCGGTGTCGAGGAACGAGTCGGGCTGGGTGACACCGCCGATCAGGATCAGTACGGCGAGCACGCCGATCAGCGACAGCGTGCGCACGTCGGCACGGGCCAGCGTGGCGCGCCAGGGGCTTCCGCCGTCGGCCGGGGCGGTCTTGCGGTCGGCGGCCTCGGCCGCCGGGGCGGGCTGGGTCATGACGCCGGGCTCCCTTCGAGGACGAGGTCGAGTACACGGTGTTCATCGAGGTCACGGGCGGGTGCGCGGTGCACGACGCGGCCTTCGCGCAGGACGAGGACACGGTCGGCGAGGCCGAGCACCTCGGGCACCTCGCTGGAGACGAGGAGTACGGCGAGGCCGTCGTCGGCGAGCCGGCGGATCACCGCGTACAGCTCGGCGCGGGCGCCGACGTCGACGCCGCGGGTGGGTTCGTCGAGCAGCAGGACGCGGCAGCCGCGGAGCAGCCAGCGGGCGAGTACCGCCTTCTGCTGGTTGCCGCCGGAGAGGGTGCGCACGGGGACGTGGGGCTGGTCGGGGCGGAGCGACAGCTCGCGGGTGGCGGCGCGCGCGGCGCGCAGCTCCGCGCCCCGGTCGACCCAGCCGGCGCGCGCGAAGCGGGACATGGAGGAGACCGATACGTTGCGCGTGACGGACTCCAGCATGAGCAGGGCCTGCGCCTTGCGCTCCTCGGGCGCGAGGCCGAGGCCCGCGCGGACGGCGGCGCGGACGCTGCCGGGGCGCAGCGTTTCACCGCCCACGCTCACCTGCCCTGCGCTCGCCTTGCGGGCTCCGTAGATCGTCTCCAGGATCTCGGAGCGTCCGGAGCCGACGAGTCCGGCGAGGCCGACGATCTCGCCGGGGCGCAGATCGAGGTCGAGCGGTTCGAACTCGCCGCGGCGGGTGAGTCCCCGTACCGTCAGCACCGGTTCGGCGGTGGGCGGTTGGGTCGGGCGGTCAGGGAAGACGTATTCGAGGTTGCGGCCCGTCATCAGCGCCACAAGGTCCCTGGTGGGTGTCTCCTTCGCGGGCAGGCCGCCCGCTACGGCGCGCCCGTCCTTGAGGACGGTGACGCGGTCGCCGATGCGGCGGATCTCCTCCAGGCGGTGCGAGATGTAGACGACGGCGACGCCGTCAGCGGTGAGATCGCCGACAATGCGGAAGAGATTGTCGACCTCGTCCGGGTCGAGGGCGGCGGACGGCTCGTCCATGACGATGAGGCGCACCTCGTGGGAGAGCGCGCGGGCCATCGAGACGATCTGCTGCTGGGCGGCGGAGAGCTCTCCGACGAGCCGCCCGGGTTCGATCTCGCCGTGCCCGAGTCGCTTGAGCAGGGCGGCCGTTGTCGCCTTGGCCTCGCGTCCGCGGACGACGAAGCCCGCGGTGGTGGGCTCGTGCCCGAGGTGGACGTTCTCGGCCACGGACAGGTGCTCCACCAGGTCGAGTTCCTGGTAGATGGTGGCGATGCCCAGGCGCATGGCGGCGATCGGCGACTTGAGCGTGGCGCGTTCGCCGCGCCAGGTGATCTCGCCGTCGTCGGGCTGGTGGGCGCCGGCGAGGACCTTGATGAGCGTGGACTTCCCGGCGCCGTTCTGGCCCAGGAGGCAGTGCACTTCCCCGGCCTGCACCTGGAGGTCGACGCCGTCGAGCGCGCGGACGCCGGGGAACGACTTGGTGATGCCGGACATGGTGAGCAGCGGTGGTTCTGGTGCCATGACGGTTCCCATCGGCGGCGGCCGCAGCAGGGCAGGACGGATTCAGGGCAGGGCGAGGCGATGCGCTGTGCTGGGTGACGTGTTCTTGCGTGCCGTACGTGAGGTGCGTACCGGTCAGGCCGGTGAGAACAGGTGGTCGCTGATGAGCCGGGCGCCGCCGATGACTCCGGCGGTGGGTCCGAGCTCACCGAGGACGATCGGGAGGTTGCCGGTCGCCAGGGGCAGCGACTGGCGGTAGACCTGGGTGCGGATCGCGGCGAGCAGCGTGTGGCCGAGTCCGGTCACACCGCCGCCGATCACCACGAGGCCGGGGTTGAAGAAGCTGACCAGGCCCGCGATGACCTGGCCCGTGCGGTTGCCGCCCTCGCGGATGAGGTCGAGGGCGGTGGGGTCACCCGCGGCGGCGGCCGCCGCGACGTCGACGGCGCTGAGCCGCCCGGTCTCGTCGAGCCGCGTGGCGAGCTCCGCGGAACGCCCCTCCCTGGCCGCCTCCTCGGCGTCGCGGGCGAGCGCCGCGCCGCTGAAGTAGGCCTCCAGGCAGCCCCGGTTGCCGCAGGCGCAGGGGCGTCCGTCCGGCTCGGCCTGGATGTGGCCGATGTCGCCGGCGCTGCCCGTCGTACCGCGGTAGACCTCACCGCCGACGACGATGCCGCAGCCGATGCCGGTGCCGATCTTGACGCAGAGGAAGTCGCCCACGGAACGGGCCACGCCCGCGTGCTGCTCCCCCATCGCCATGAGGTTCACGTCGTTGTCGACCATGACGGGGCAGCCGAGGTCCTGGCTGAGGGCCTCCCGTACGGGAAAGCCGTCCCAGCCCGGCATGATCGGCGGCGCGACCGGCACGCCTTCGGGGAAGCGGACGGGTCCGGGGACGCCGATCCCGGCGCCGTCGAACCCTTCCGCGAGCCCGGAGGCCTTCAGCTTGGCCGCCATGGCGAGGACCTGCTCGAAGACCGCGACCGGGCCCTCGCGCACGTCCATGGGCTGGTTGATGTGGCCGAGGACCTCCAGCTCCGCGTTGGTGACCGCGACGTCGACCGAGGTCGCGCCGATGTCCACGCCGAGGAAGCGGAGGGCCGGGGCCAGGCGGATGTTGTGGGAGCGGCGGCCGCCACGCGAGGCGGCGAGCCCGTCGGCCACCACGAGGCCGGTCTCCAGGAGCCGGTCGACCTCGACGGCCAGTTTGGACCGCGAGAGGTCGACCTGATCACCCAGTTGCGCACGGGAGTTGGGACCCCCGTCGCGCAGAAGTCTGAGCAGTCGCGCCTGGTGACCGTTGGCGGGTCGAGCCGTCATACGTCTCACGCGCCCCTCCCCGCCTCTTCGGGCTTCCCATGCCGTTGCCCTCCGGCGGTCGGTATGCGATCCGCCGTCCACGGGCTTCCTTCAGGCTTTCGAGGGGAACGTAGCAGTGCCTGCCGGGAGTGGGAAGAACTTGCGCGCGAATTAGCCACGACTTTCTCCAGTCACAGGACAAAGGAGTCGTGGGCCTCCGTTACCGAGGGGGGATCAGCCGACCGGCTCCCTCTGCATGCACCAGGTCCTCGGGCCGCCGTCCGGCAGCGTCACGTCCGCGGTGACGGCGAAGCCGAGCCGCTCGTAGAACCGCACGTTGCGCTCGGTGGACGTCTCCAGGAAGGCCGGGTGGCCCGCCCGGTCGGCGGCTTCGAGGCCGGGCCTGATCACCGCGGCGCCGAGCCCCTGCCCCTGCGCCCAGGGGTTGACCCCGACCGTGGCGAGAAACCACGCGGGGCGCGTCGGACGGAAGGGCTCAAGCACGAGCTCGGCCGACTCGAAGAAGGCCGCGCGGTCCCCGGCGAGTTCACTGATCCGCGGTCCTATCTCGGCGAAGCCGGGGGCGGGATCGCGCTCCGGGGTGGTCCACACGGCGACGGCCCGGCCCGCGTCCGCCACCCAGACCCGCCCGTACTCCATGCCGATCCGGGTCAGGAACAGCTCCTGCAAGCGGCGCACCCGCTCCTGGTGACCGTCGGCCGCGACCACGTGCCGCGTGAAGGAGTAGTCGGCGAAGGCCTTGGCCAGGGTGTCCACGGCCACCGGCAGGTCTCCCTGCCGCGCGGCACGTACAAGGTGGTCGGCGGTCATGTCTGTCTCCGGATCTCGCGACGGCTTACCTCTGGGGTAATCGACGCCTCCGGGGACGGTGCCGCACGATGGTGCTCCGCCACGCCCCCAAGTGGAAGGTCACCCCATGTCGGACACCCTGCCGCAGAACGACCTCCGTGCCCAACTGCTTTCCGCCGTCCCCTTCGCCGGGCACCTCGGCATCACCTTCGACGAGGCGGGGCCCGAGCGGGTGGAGGGCACCCTGCCGTGGTCCGCGGAGCTGTGCACGGCGGGTGGTGTGCTGCACGGCGGCGCGGTGATGTCGCTGACGGACACGGTCGGCGCGGTCTGCGCCTACCTCAACCTGCCCGACGGCGCGATCACCTCGACGATCGAGTCCAAGACGAACTTCCTGCGCGCCGTGCGCTCCGGGACGGCCCGCGCGGTGGCCCGGCCGCTGCACATCGGCGGCTCCTTCATCGTCGTACAGACGGAGGTGTACGACGATCAGGGGCGCCTCGCCGGGCAGACCACGCAGACGCAGGCGGTCCTCGCCGCCAGGAGCAAGTAGGAGCGTCTGCCGCTCGTGGTACGTCTGTCACGGCGAGGACCTGGTCGGTGTCGTCTTCCACGCCGGTCCGCGGTCTACGGGCAGCGCACGACCTGTCCCGCGTACGAGAGGTTCCCGCCGAAGCCGAAGAGCAGGACGGGGTCGCCGGAGCGCAGCTCCCCCCGCTCGACCAGCTTCGACAGGGCCATCGGGATGCTCGCCGCCGAGGTGTTGCCGGACTCGATGACATCGCGCGCGACGACGGCGTGCGTCGCGCCGATGCGCTCGGCGAGCGGCTGGATGATCCGCAGGTTGGCCTGGTGCAGGACGACTCCGGCCAGGTCGGCGGGGGTGAGCCCGGCGCGCTCGCAGGCCTCGCGGGCGAGCGGCGGCAGCCGGGTGGTCGCCCAGCGGTAGACGCTCTGCCCCTCCTGGGCGAAGCGGGGCGGGGTGCCCTCGATGCGTACGGCGTTGCCCATCTCGGGCACCGAACCCCACAGGACGGGGCCGATGCCGGGCTCCTCATCGGGCCGGCACGCCTCGACGACGACGGCGCCCGCGCCGTCCCCGGTCAGCACGCAGGTCGTGCGGTCCGTCCAGTCCGTGACCTCGGACATCTTGTCCGCGCCGATGACCAGGGCGCGGGTCGCGGCACCCGCCCGTACGGTGTGGTCGGCGGTGGCGAGGGCATGGGTGAAGCCGGCGCACACGACGTTGACGTCCATGGCGCAGGGCGACGGGATGCCGAGGCGGGCGGAGACCCGGGCGGCCATGTTGGGCGAGCGGTCGATCGCCGTGGAGGTGGCGACGAGCACCAGGTCGATCGCGTCGGCGGTCAGTCCCGCGGCGGCCAGGGCCTTGCCGCCGGCGTGTGCCGCCAGCTCGTCGACCGGCTCCTCGGGGCCCGCGATGTGACGGGTGCGGATGCCCACCCGGGAGCGGATCCACTCGTCGCTGGTGTCGACCAGACCTGCCAGTTCCTCGTTGGTGAGGACTCTGGCGGGCTGATAGTGGCCGACGGCGGCGATGCGTGAGCCGTGCATGGACGGGTCCCCCTTGTTGCCGGAGATGCGGGACCTTCCAGTCTGGCCAGCGACTGACGAGTAACGGTGCAGGTAAAGCGACAGGAAAGCCGCGTCTGCTTTGGATGCTTCTCATGAGCTGTTCACCCTCCGATGAGGCGGGTGCGCGCGTGTGCGACTCCGCACGGGGAGTGACGGCCGGTGCGGAGCGGCGCGTTCGGGTGCAGGACAATGAGACCGTGAAGGTCACCCCGCCGCACGACAACCCGGTGGCCCACGGCAACCTCTGCATCAAGGGCCGTTCGGCCACCAGCACGTACAGAACCGGGACTGATCAAGCCATGGGACGAGTCACCGAGCGCCGCAAGGTCATCCGGATCCGCGAGGGGCACGTCTCCGAGCGGCCCGACACCCTCGTCGCCGAGGAGCCCCTGGAGATCCGGCTGAACGGCAAGCCGCTCGCCATCACCATGCGCACGCCGGGCGACGACTTCGCGCTCGCCGCCGGGTTCCTGGTCAGTGAGGGCGTGCTCGGCGCGGCAGACGAGCTCCAGTCGATCGTCTACTGCGCCGGGGCGACCGCCGACGGCGTCAACACGTACAACGTCGTGGACGTGCGGACCGCCCCGGATGTCGTGCTTCCCGACATCACGCTCGAACGCAACGTATACACGACCTCCTCCTGCGGCCTGTGCGGCAAGGCGAGCCTGGACGCGGTACGCACCACGGCCCGCTTCCCGATCGCCGACACTCCGCCGGTCCTGCTCGGTGTCGACGTGCTCGCGGGCCTGCCCGACCGGCTGCGCGAGTCCCAGCGGGTCTTCGAGCGGACGGGGGGCCTGCACGCGGCGGCGCTCTTCTCCGAGGGGGGCGAACTGCTCGACATCCGGGAGGACGTGGGGCGGCACAACGCCGTCGACAAGCTCGTCGGGCGGGCGCTCCAGGACGGGCGGCTCCCGCTGTCGCGCTCCGTCCTCCTCGTCTCCGGGCGCGCCTCCTTCGAACTCGCCCAGAAGGCGGTGATGGCGGGCATCCCGGTCCTCGCCGCGGTCTCCGCGCCGTCGTCGCTCGCCGTCGACCTGGCCGCCGAGAGCGGCCTCACCCTGGTCGGTTTCCTCCGGGGCTCCTCCATGAACGTGTACGCGGGCGAGCACCGCGTCGCCCTGGGGGCCGCGGCCGCCCAGGGCTGACCCGGGCCCACCTGCGCACGGCCTCGGCTGAACGGGTTGCGCCGATTCCGCTGACGCGCGCTTCTTGTGGGGCGCACGGGGACCCCAGTAGCGTCGGTGACGCGAACATAGGACGTGGGATGTCAGGATGTCCTGTCCCATCAAGGACCCCGGAGTCCCGAAGCCCCGAAGCCTTGAAGCACCGTCATCGCCATGAGTCGCCGTCGCCACGAAAGGCGGGCCGCACCATGTCATCACGTCTCCGTTTACGTCTCAGACCGTTCCGCGCCGCCACCGCCGCCCTGACCGCCGTCGCGGTCGGCGCCCTGCTCCCGGCACCCGCCACGCAGGCCGCCGAGCGGGCGCCCGCCTTCGAGCAGCAGGTGCTGTTCAAGGCATCCCAGGACCCCGGCTACGCCTGCTTCCGCATTCCCGCCGTCGTGCGGACGGTCAAGGGCACCCTGCTCGCCTTCGCCGAGGGGCGGGTGAACAACTGCGGGGACGCGGGCGACATAGACCTCGTCCTCAAGCGGTCGCACGACGGCGGCCGCACCTGGGGGCCGCTCCAGGTGATCAACGAGGGCGCGGGCGACACGCACGGCAACCCCGCGCCGGTCGTGGACCGCGAGAGCGGCCGCATCCTCCTCGCCGAGACGTACAACACCGGCCGCACGGACGCCGGGAACTGCGACATACCGTGCGACCGGACACCTCACCTCCAGTACAGCGACGACGACGGCCGCACCTGGTCCCGTCCGCGTGACCTGAGCGACGAGATCCTGCCGAAGGAGTGGAACTCCTGGTACGCGACAGGCCCCGTCCACGGCATCCAGCTCACCCGCGGCCGGCACGCGGGACGGCTGGCCTTCGCCGTCAACGCGGAGTCGTACGACGGCGGCCGCATCTCCGCCAACCACGCCGCGCTGATCGTCAGCGACGACGGCGGCGACCACTGGAAGATCGGCGCCAAGGACTCGTATCCGGTCGCCGCCGACGGCACGTTCCGTCAGAAGCCCTCGGAGATGACGCTCACCGAGCGGCCCGACGGGTCCCTCTACGTCAGCGGGCGCGAGCAGGACGGCACCGACCTGGGGCACCGCAGCCACGCGGTGAGCCGCGACGGCGGGGACTCCTTCGCCGCGCCCTTCCGGGCCATTCCCGACCTCTACACGCCTCAGGTGCAGGGGTCCGTGCTGCGCTTCGGCGGACGGATGCTGCTCGCCTGCCCGGGCGACCCCGACCGCCGCCGCACCATGCAGATCCGCTCCTCCTACGACGGCGGTCACACCTGGGACAGCGTCGACCGGGGCACGACGGTGACCACCGACTGGTCGGGCTACTCCGACATGGTGCTCGCCGACCGCGGACACGTCGGCCTGATGTACGAGGGCGGCGCGGTCGACGCGCGCGACGAGATCCGCTTCGCACGCTTCACCGAGGACTGGCTGAAGCCGCGCCGGGGACCCGACCCCACCACGTCCGACCGCGCGCCGGGCGCCCGTTCCGCGGCCGTGCTGGGCGGCGCCCGTGAGACCGAGGGACGGTTCGGCGGCGCGCTCGCCCTCGACGGCACGGACGACGCGGTACGGCTGCCCTTCCGCACCCGGCTGCCGCGCGGATCGGGTGACTTCACCGCCTCCCTGTGGTTCCGCTACTCCGCGGCCAGTGGTGAGCAGCCGCTGCTGTGGATGGGCGGCATAGGGAACAACCAGCCGCAGGTGTGGCTGCGCGGCGAACCCGCGAGCAACCGGATCACCGGCCTGATGACCACGCGGGAGGGCGCCACCCCGCCGAAGTCCGCCTCGGTGCGCACGACGAACGCGTACAACGACGGCCAGTGGCATCACCTCGTGCTGCGCAGGGAGAGGAACGCGGGTGACGGGCGCCTGACGCTGTTCGTCGACGGGGCTCCCAGCACCGTCGCCGATGTCCCCGGCTCCGTCAGCCGTACCTCGCCCTTCGGCATCCACATCGGCCAGCGGCTCGACAGCCGCGCCCACTTCACCGGCGCCATCGACGAAGTCCGGCTGTACGGCCGGGCTTTGAGCGACTCCGAAGTGGCAGCCCTGGGGAAGGGCAGCGCCTCTGTGACACGGGACACCGTCGTCAGACTCCCCATGGACCGCGTGCACGGCAGCAACTAACGTCCCGGGAGTGTCCGTCCAGATACGTCGCGGCCGGACGGGCGGCAGGATCTGGCTGGTCCTGCTGCTCGTCCTGGCCTGCGCGGCCGTCCTGCTCATCGCCCTGCCGGAAGACGACCGGGAGGGCGCCGCGGCGTGCCGGCCCCGTACCGTCGGCGCCTGGTCGGCCGACGACGAGGTCACCGGGGAGTTCGCGCGCTACGGCGACGACAGGACGCGCACCGACGACTGGACCGGCGGCGACGGCACCCACTCGGTGCGGCTCCCCGACGGGCGCGTCCTGTGGCTGTTCTCCGACACCTTCCTCGGCCAGGTGCACGCCCCGCCCAATCCGGCGGGCCAGCCCCACACCTGGCGGGACACCAGCGCCCCCATGGTCCGCAACTCGGCCGTGGTCATGAACCGTTCCGGCACCCTGCGGCGCACCCTCGCCGCCCCGCTCTTCCCCGACCCGGCCCCCCAGCAGTGGCGCTGGCCGGTGGCGGCACGTGTCGAGCCGCGGTCACCGGACTCCGAGGAGAAGGTCGTGCGCGTCCTGCTGTGGAGCCGGATGGCGAGCCAGGGCCCTTGGATCTACGGCGTGCCGATGGCCACCGAGGTCGCCACGCTCTCCCTGCCCGGCCTGCGCGTGGAGTCCATCGTGAAGGTCTCCGACCAGCAGGGGGTGGCGGACCCGGAGAAGCGGGTCCTGTACGGCACCACCACCGTCGACGACGACGGCTGGACGTACGTCTTCGGCGGCACGGACGCGCAGGCGGCCTCGCGCCCCACCTCCCACGCCCACCTGGCGCGCGTCCCGCACGGCAGGCTCGCCGACGCCTCGGCGTGGGAGTACTGGGACGGCGAGGAGTGGGGGCGTGCGGGCGCCTCACGGCCGGTTCTCGGCAACGGCGGGGACAAGGGGGTGGGCAGCGCCTTCACCGTGGTGCGCGAGAAGGGTACGTATGTGCTGTTCACGATGGCCGCCGGTACGGAGGGACTGACCACCGTCACGTCGTACTGGGCCTGCTCCCCCACCGGGCCCTGGCACGGCCCCGCCAAGGGCTTCGAGGCGCCCCTGCCGAAGGACGGCGCGGCCGAGAAGGACACGGCCGCCTACAACCCGCAGGCCCATCCGGCGCTCGGTGGGGACGGGCGGGTGGTGCTGAGCTACGACGTCAACTGGCTCGACCCGGTGCCCGCGAGCGCCCAGGCGAACATCAACCGGAACGTGTCGCTGTACCGGCCGCGGTTCGTGACGCTTCGGCTGACCGAGCGCCGCTGACGGGCTTGCGGCCGGGCTCGCGGCCGGGGTCCGGCTCCGGCTCCGGCGTGTCGCGCGAGCGGCGCTTGGCGATGACCGCGCAGACCATGAGCTGCATCTGGTGGAAGAGCATCAGCGGCAGCACGGCGAGGGAGGCGTCGGCGCCGAACAGCACGGTCGCCATGGGCAGCCCGGCCGCGAGGGACTTCTTCGAACCGGCGAACTGGATGGCGATGCGGTCGCCCCGGCCGAAGCCGAGCCGCTTGGCCCCGTACCAGGTCAGCGCCAGCATCGCGGCGAGCAGCACCGCTTCGGCACCGAGCAGCGCGAGCAGCCGCCACGGGGTCACCTGGTGCCAGATGCCCTGCACCATTCCTTCGCTGAACGCGCTGTAGACGACGAGCAGGATGGACCCGCGGTCGACGTATCCGAGGGCCTTCTTGTGCCGGGTGAGGAAGCCGCCGATCCAGCGGCGCAGCAGTTGTCCCGCGACGAACGGCACGAGCAGTTGCAGCACGATCTTCACGACCGAGTCCGCCGAGAAGCCGCCGCCGCTGTCGCCGAGCAGCGCCGCCGCGAGCAGCGGGGTCAGCACGATGCCGGCCAGCGAGGAGAAGGAGCCCGCGCAGATCGCCGCGGGGACGTTGCCGCGGGCCAGCGAGGTGAAGGCGATGGACGACTGGATCGTCGAGGGCACCAGGGTGAGGAAGAGGAAGCCGCTGTAGAGGGCGGGGGTGAGGACCCACGGCACGAGCCCCCTGCCCGCGAGGCCGAGCAGCGGGAAGACGGCGAACGTGCAGGCGAGGACCGTGAGGTGCAGCCGCCAGTGCTTGAGCCCGTCGAGCGCCTCGCGGGTGGAGAGCCGCGCGCCGTAGAGGAAGAACAGGAACGAGACGGCCGTGGTGGACGCCCCGGACGCGATGTCGGCGCCCATGCCGCGCGCGGGCAGGAGGGCGGCGAGCCCCACGGTCGCGAGCAGCGCCGCGATGTAGGGGTCGACCGGCATCCAGGACGGCCACTTCAGGCGTTTCACGGTTGTCTCAATGCTCCCCTGGGCGGTACGTGCCCTGTACATGATCCACCTGACCAGGCACATCGGGAATCCCGTATACCGCTCTGACTGCCATCACGGTTCGTGATGGACGGCGCTAGGGTTGTCGGTGTGTACGACCCCTCGCAGCTCCGTACGTTTCTCGCGGTCGCCCAGACGCTGAGCTTCACGCAGGCCGCCCGGCGCCTGGGGCTGCGGCAGTCCACCGTGAGCCAGCATGTGCGCCGCCTGGAGGACGCCACGGGCCGGCAGTTGTTCACGCGGGACACGCACTCCGTGGAGCTGACCGAGGACGGCGAGGCGATGCTCGGCTTCGCCCGCCGGATTCTCGCGGCGCACGAGCAGGCGGCGGCGTTCTTCGCCAGGACGCGGCTCGGCGGGCGGCTGCGGTTCGGGGCCTCGGAGGACTTCGTCCTGACACGGCTCACCGACATCCTGGAGACCTTCCGGCACGACCATCCCGACGTCGATCTGGAGCTGACCGTCGAGCTCTCCGGCACGCTCCACGAGCGGCTGGACGCGGGCAAGCTCGACCTGGTGCTCGCCAAGCGGCGCCCCGAGGACTCGCGCGGGGAGCTGGTGTGGCAGGACGACCTGGTCTGGATCGGCTCCGAGCGGCTGCGCCTGGACCCCGAGCGCCCGGTCCCGCTGATCGTCTACCCGCCGCCCGGCATCACCCGCGCCCTCGCCTTCGAGGCGCTGGAGCGGCGCGGCCGTGCGTGGCGCGTGGCCTGCACGAGCGGCAGCCTCAACGGCCTGGTGGCGGCGGCCCGCGCGGGCCTCGGCGTGATGGCCCACTCACGTGGCCTGATCCCGCCGGGCCTGGTCCCCGTACCCGAACGGGCGGGCCTGCCGGAGCTCGGCCCGGTCGACTTCGTGCTGCTGCACGGCGAACGCCGGGCGGGCGCGCAGAGCGCCGCCGACGCGCTGGCGGCGGCGATCCTGGCGGGCGGCGACCGGCTGCACAGGGCGCGGCGCTGACACGGCGGCTCAGCGCAAGGGCCGCGGATACGTGAGCTTCTTGAAGCTCCGCAAGTAGGGCGCGGATTCGACGTGCCGCACGCCGTCGAGCGGGCCGAGCTTCGCGCTCAGGTAGGTGTAGAGGTCCGCGGTGCCGCGCGTCAGCACGGTCGCCATCAGGTTGGCGGGCCCGGTGATCGCGGAGACGTGCGCGACCTCGGGGTGCTCGGCCATGGCGCGCCCCACCGCGTCGAGCGACCCGGGAGCGACCGCGATCCAGAGCATCGCGGCGGTGGGGAACCCGAAGCGCGCGGTGTCGTACTCGGTGTCGATGTAGAGCGCCTTCGAGTCGAGCAGCGCGGCGAGGCGGCGCTTGACGGAGGACTCCGAGCGGCCGGTGGCGCGCTGGAGTTCGGGGTAGGTGACGCGGCCGTCGGCCTTGAGCGCGTCGACCAGCGGCTCGTCCTCGGGGGCGATGCGGGCGGGGCCCGCGGTCGCCGCGGCGGGGGCGGGGCGCAGCGCCGCGGCCTGCTCGTCGGTGAGCGGGCGGTGCTTGCCGATCCAGCCGGTGCGCCCGCCGTAGAAGCGGTGCAGCAGCTGGTGCGCGGTGATCTCGATGACCTGCCGGGTGCGCAGCAGCTTGCCGAAGACCAGGTCGTCGTAGTCGCCCGCGCTGCGCGGCAGGGTCATGCAGACCACTTCGGTGCCCGCCGAGGTGAGGTGGACCCACGCCGTGTCGGGGCGGCGGGCCATGGCCGCGGCGATGGCCTCTGCGCCGTCGGGCGCGCAGCGCAGCCGGAGCATCCACTGGTCCCTGCCGAGCCGGTGGGTGTCGCGGACGCCGAGGACGCGCAGGCCGGCCTCGGCGCACAGGCGGCGGTAGCGGCGGGCGACGGTCTGGTCGGAGACGCCGAGGACGGCGGCGATACGGCTGAAGGACGCCCTGCCGTCGATCTCCAGGGCGTGCAGCAGCTTGAGGTCCAGCTCGTCGAAGACGTCGGATTCCACCACTGAGAACCTCCTAGTTGTCGGTTTCCCGCACCTCGGCATGCGCGGGCAGAGCATTCGTCCGGCGTCGGCCCATCGTACGGGGGCACGCACATCCGCTGGACGGAGCAGGACGAGGACATGGGGAGCCAGGCAATGCGTAGATGGGGACCGCTCACGGCGGTGTCTCTGGGGACGTTCATGCTGTTGCTGGACGTGACGATCGTGGTGGTGGCGCTGCCCGACATGGCGCGGGCCCTTGACGCCTCGCTGAGCGATCTTCAGTGGGTCATCGACGGCTACGCGCTCGCGCTGGCCGCGCTGCTGCTCGGGGTGGGCGCCGCGGCCGACGTGCTCGGCAGGCGCCGGCTCAACGTCATCGGGACCGCGCTCTTCGCCGTGGCCTCGCTGGGCTGCGGCCTCGCGTCCGACGCCGAGCTGCTCGTGGCGGCCCGCGCCCTGCAAGGACTTGGCGCGGCGGCGATGTTCGCGACGACGCTGCCGCTGCTGGGCGCCGCCTACGAGGGCCGCGACCGGTCGTTCGCGCTCGGCGTGTGGGGTGCGGTGAGCGGGGCGTCGGCCGCGCTCGGCCCGATCGTGGGCGGGGTGCTCACCGAGGGGCCCGGCTGGCGCTGGATCTTCTTCGTGAACCTGCCGGTGAGCGTGGCCTCGGTCTGGCTGACGCTGCGGGTGGTGCCGGAGTCGAAGGCGCCTGCCGGGCGGCGGGTCGACTGGGCGAGCACGGCGGCGTTCGCGGCCTTCGCGGGCGCGGGGACGTACGGCGTGCTGCGCGGCGGCACCGACGGCTGGACATCGGGCGTCACGGGCGGCGCCTTCGCGGTGTCGGCGCTCGCGCTGCTCTGCTTCGTGCTGGTCGAGCGGCGCGCCGCCCATCCGCTGCTCGATCTGCGGCTGCTGCGCAAGCCGGCCTTCACCGGGGTGCTGCTCGGCGCCGTCGGGTACAACGCCGCGGCCTTCGGCGTCATCCCGTACATCTCGATCTGGCTCCAGACGGTGCTCGGCATGAGTGCGGTGCGGGGCAGTCTGGTGCTGCTTCCGCTCGCGGCGACGTCGTTCGTGGTGGCGGCGGTCGGCGGGCGGCTGCTGCACGGGGTGGCGCCGCGGCTCGTCATCGGGGGCGGGCTGCTGCTGATCGGCGTCGGCGGGCTGTGCATGGCGGTCCTCGACGCCGGGTCCTCGTGGAGGGCGCTCATACCGGGTCTGACCATCGCGGGCGTCGGCACGGGCCTGGTCGCGCCCGGCCTCGCGGGGGCGGCGCTCGCCGCGGTGCCGCCCGCGAACGCCGGGATGGCGGGCGGCGCGGTGAACACCTTCCGCCAGCTCGGCTACGCGGTCGGGGTCGCCCTCTTCGGCACGGTCGTGACCTCGCGCATGCGGGACTCGCTCGGTCACGACGCGGCGCACACCGTCGCGGGCGGCGGCGCGGCCGCCCTGCGCGGCACGGTCCCGGAGCACACGGTGCGCGCGGCGTTCGCGGAGGGGCTGAACGGGGCGTCGCTGGCGGCGGGCGCGGCGGGGCTCGTCGCCGGGGTGCTGGTACTGGTCCTGGTGCGGACGCCGAAGGCCGCGCCCGCGTCGGACCGGCCTTCCGGAGCCGCGCGGGAGCCGGTCGCCGGGGCCGTGCAGGAGCCGGTCGCCGGGGGCCGGGTCCGCTGAGTCCCGACTGAACTCCGGGCCGCACGGCCTCCGCGAGGAGCGGGGGCCGTGACCGGCCCGTACAGATTCGCCAGCCGCCGTGACGCCCGCGTACAGATTCCGTGGAGATTACGGCTCCGAAACTTACTCCAGCGTAAGTATTCTGTCCCGCCCTTCCCCTTGTGGCCCCATTTTGACCGGCTGACCTGTAGCGATGGTCCATACCGGCGGGTCGGTGCCCCCCTCCCGGCGGCGCTCGCCGTGGGGTACGGTCACGGCGCTGTGCGGAGCGCCACAAGGAGCATCATTGCGCGAGTTCTCGAATCCTCCGATGGCATCGGCGCCGCTGGTGGGCGGCCTCGCCGACGCCGTGTTCGACCATGCCGCCGAGGATCCGCTGCGCATCGCGTTCGGCCGCAAGACCGACGGGCGGTGGACCGACGTCACGTCGGCCCGCTTCCGCGACGAGGTACTCGCCCTGGCCAAGGGGCTGATCGCCCAGGGCGTCCGGTTCGGGGA
The DNA here is from genome assembly GCF_055587985.1 of Streptomyces sp. NPDC046335. NCBI lineage: Bacteria > Bacillati > Actinomycetota > Actinomycetes > Kitasatosporales > Streptomycetaceae > Streptomyces > Streptomyces sp. NPDC046335. Next base: position 91,761 of record NZ_JBVJFF010000017.1, read on the forward strand.
CCGCGTCGCCATCATGTCCCGCACCCGCTACGAGTGGACGCTCTTCGACTTCGCGCTCTGGGCCATCGGCGCCCAGGTCGTGCCCGTCTACCCGACGTCCTCGGCCGAGCAGGTCGTCTGGATGCTGCATGACGCGCAGGTCACGGCCGCGATGGTGGAGCACGAGGACCACGCGATGACAATCGGCTCGGTCGTCGACCGGCTGCCGCAGCTCCGCAGGCTCTGGCAGCTCGACGCCGACGCCGTCGGTGAGCTGAACGCCGCGGGCCGCGACATCGACGATGAGGTGGTGCACCGCCACCGGCGCGCCGTGACACCCGACTCCATCGCCACGATCATCTACACCTCGGGCACCACGGGCCGCCCCAAGGGCTGTCTGATCTCCCACGCGAACTTCATGTTCGAGGCGGACGTGATGGTCGGACGCTGGGAGCCGGTCTTCCACTCCAAGCGGGGCGACGAGGCGACGACGCTGCTCTTCCTGCCCCTCGCCCACGTCTTCGGCCGCATGGTGCAGATCGCGGCGGTGCGCGGCCGGGTCAGGATGGGCCACCAGCCGAACCTCAACGCGGCGGCGCTCCTGCCCGACCTCGCGGCGTTCCGGCCGTCGTTCATCCTGGCCGTGCCGTACATCTTCGAGAAGGTCTTCAACGCGGCGCGGCGCAAGGCGGAGCGGGACGGCAAGGCGGGCGCGTTCGACAAGGCCGTCGACTGTGCCGTGCGGTACGCCGACGCGCTGGAGGCCAAGGCCTTCGGCACGGGTCCCGGGCCGTCGGCCGCGCTGCGCATGCAGCACCAGCTCTTCGACAAGCTCGTCTACTCCAAGGTGCGCGAGGCGATGGGCGGCCGGGTGCGGCACGCGATGTCGGGCGGCTCGGCCATGGACCGCAGGCTCGGCCTGTTCTTCGCGGGCGCGGGCGTGACGATCTACGAGGGGTACGGGCTCACCGAGTCATCGGCGGCGGCGACCGCCAACCCGCCCGAGCGCGCCCGGTACGGCACGGTCGGCCAGGCCATTCCCGGCACCGCCGTGCACATCGCGGCCGACGGCGAGGTCTGGCTGCACGGCGGCAACATCTTCCAGGGCTACCTCAACGACCCCAAGGCCACCGACGCGAGCCTGCACGACGGCTGGCTCGCCACCGGTGACCTGGGCGCGCTCGACGAGGACGGCTACCTCACGATCACCGGGCGCAAGAAGGAGATCCTGGTGACGTCCGGCGGCAAGAGCGTGTCGCCGGGCCAGCTGGAGGAGCGGGTGCGCGACCACCCGCTGGTCGCCCAGTGCATCGTCGTCGGCAACGACCGCCCCTACATAGCCGCCCTCGTCACGCTGGACGCCGAGGCCGTGGAGCACTGGATGACCATGCGCCGCAAGCCGATGCTGCCGCCCGGCGAGCTGGTGCGCGACGCGGACCTGGAGACCGAGGTGCGCCGGGCCGTGGTCGCCGCCAACACCCTCGTCTCCCAGGCCGAATCGATCCGGACGTTCCGGATACTGGCCCACCAGTTCAGCGAGGAGCACGGCCTGCTCACGCCGTCCCTGAAGCTCAAGCGCAAGGCGATCGAGACGGCGTACGAGTCGGAGGTCGCGGCGCTGTACCGCAGCTAGGCCGGGTGCCCCGCCCGGTGGTTCAGCCGATGACGAACGGCAGCCGTTCCGCGAGCTCCCCGAGGGCCGCCCGCTCCGCGCCGGTCGGCGGACGGCGCCCGGTGCCCACGAGCAGCGCGTCCGCGTCCGGCAACGCACCGGGGAACCGGACCCCGGCGATCCTCTCCAGGAGGCCGCGCGCCGCCGCGAGGCTCTCCGCGGACGGACCGGCGACCGCGGGCAGGTGCGCGATCAGGTCCAGGTGGTGCAGGGTCCATTCGATGACGTACGCGGAGAGGTAGTCGCCGACCGTCAGGACCTGGTCCTTGGTGCTGACGCGGGCCGCCGGATCGGCGAGTTCGGCGGCGCGCCCCGCGGCCGAACCGACGTCGTCGAGGTGGAACTTCAGCAGCCAGGGCTCGCCGTACGCGGCGGCGAGGCGGGGCATCAGCGCGTCCAGTGGGTCCTCGCCGGTCGGCGGCCCGACGAGCTCCCAGTAGGTGGCGGCGTCGGCGGTGGGTTCGGTGCCTGCGGGCGTGACCAGGGTGATCAGGACGTCCTGGGCGTCGATGACCAGGTGACACGCCAGGTCGCGGACGAGCCACCCGGTACAGCCGGACGGCTGCTCGAAGTCCTCGTCACGGAGCCCGGCGACCGCCGTGCGCAGCGCCGTCCAGGAGTGTGAGAAGAGATCCACCCGGGCACGGTATGCCGCACAGGACCGACGGACAACCGATCGGCGCGCATCATCCGGGCGCCGCTCGGCAGTGACTCGGCGGAAGAAAGTGGAAGGTGCGCCCCCGCTCAGGAATGCGACATCGCCACTGATCGTTGACCATGGAAGTACCACCCGACGAACCTAAGGATCGAGAGCTCGTGAGCAAGGTCCCCCCGATCATCCTGAACAACGGCGTCGAGATGCCCCAGCTCGGTTTCGGTGTCTGGCAGGTGCCGGACGACGAGGCAGAGACCGCGGTCACGGCGGCCCTGGAGGCCGGGTACCGCAGCATCGACACCGCGGCCGTCTACGAGAACGAGACGGGCACGGGCAAGGCCATCGCCGCCTCCGCGGTGCCCCGTGAGGAACTGTTCGTCACCACGAAGGTGTGGAACAGCGACCAGGGCTACGACTCGACGCTGCGCGCCTTCGACAGCTCGCTGGAGAAGCTCGGCCTCGACTACGTGGACCTGTACCTGATCCACTGGCCCCTGCCGTCCAAGGGCCTCGCGACCGACACGTACAAGGCGTTGGAGAAGATCCGGGCCGACGGCCGCGCCAAGTCCATCGGTGTCTCGAACTTCCTGCCCGAGCACCTGGAGCAGCTGATCTCGGAGACGTCGGTCATCCCCGCCGTCAACCAGATCGAGCTCCACCCGCACCTCCAGCAGCGCGCGTCCCGCGAGTACCACGCCGAGCAGGGCATCGCCACCGAGGCGTGGTCGCCGCTCGGCCAGGGCAAGGGGCTCCTGGAGGTCCCGGCGATCGTCGCGATCGCCCGGAAGCACGGGCGCACTCCCGCCCAGACCGTGCTGCGCTGGCACATCCAGCTCGGCAACGTCGTGATCCCCAAGTCCGTGACCCCGTCCCGGATCAAGGAGAACATCGACGTCTTCGGCTTCGAGCTGGACCCGGAGGACATGGCGGCGATCTCCGCCCTGAACGAGAACCGCCGGCTGGGTCCCGACCCGGCGACGTTCGACGTGGCGTAAGCCGTCCTGGCGTAGGTCCTCAACGCGCCCGAGGGAGCGGCCCGGTGGATCAGGAGCGGTGCTCCTGCCACCGGGCCAGTTCCGTGCGGGCGGCGGCGGTCTCGGCCGCGTCGTCGCCGAGTTCCCTGGCCAACCCGTGCACGGCCCTGCGCAGTTGGCGGATGGCGCCGTCCATGTCATCGGCGGCGGCCAGGGCGTGCGCGAGCTCCGCGCGGGCCCGGTAGGTGCGGATGTGGTCCTCACCCAGGGAGCGTTTCAGGTCGGCGAGCGTGGCGTGGCGCAGCACGGCGGCCTCCGCGGGCTGCCCGGCCTGCCGGTAGGCGTCGGCGAGCGCGCCCCGCGTGCGGACGCTCTCCGGGTGCGCGTCCCCCAGGGTGCTCACGCGCTCGTCCAGCGTCTGCTCGATGAGCGGGATGGCCCTGCGCGGTCTTCCGGCCTCGCACAGCGTCCGTGTGAGGTCGTCGTAGGAGCGCCGGGTCTCGGCGTGCGAGGGGCCCAGAACCCTGAGGCGCTCGGTCAGCGTCCGTTCGTACAGGACGAGCGCCTTGTCGCGGGCGCCCGCGCGGCGGTACATGTCGGCCAGGGACGCGGCCGCGCGGAGCGTTTCGGGGTGGGCCTGGCCCAGCGTCTCGCCCTTCACGGTGAGCACTTCCTCGCCGAGCGGGACGGCCCGCTTCGGGCTGCCGTTGGTCACGCACGCCTGCGCGAGCCGCTCGCGCAGGCGTGTCGTCTCGGGATGCGCCGTGCCGAGCGCTCGGATACTGAGCCCCAGGGCGTCCTCGTGGAGGCCGATCGCCTGGTCGAGCGCGCCCTGGCTCTCGTGGACCCCGGCCAGCCCGGACAGGGCCGCGAGGGTGAGGGGATGGTCCGCGCCCAGGGCCCGGCGGCAGCCGGCCGCCATCCGCTCCAGTTCGTCGATGGCCCGCGCGGGGTCACCCACCGCCTGGTAGGCGCCGGCCAGGTCGCCGCGCAGGGCGAGCGTGAGCGGTGAGTCGTGTCCGTGAACCCGTTGGTGGGCGGCGAGCGTCTCCTCGTACGTCCTGATCGCGCGATGCCAGTCCCCCGCCGCCTGGTACGCGCCGGCGAGCCGCCCGCGGGCCCACAGGGTCCTGGGGCGGTCGACGCCCGGACCGTGGTCCAGGAGGCGGCACACGTCCTCCATCTCCCGCACCGCGCGGACCACGTCCCCCGCCGCCTGGTAGGCGCCCGCGAGCCCCACACGTCGCTCGACGTACCCGGGCCCGTCCGCGGACGGGCTCGTCGTGCTCGCCGACTCCAGGGTGCTGGTGTACGTCGCGATCGCCAGGTCGGGCTTGCCGTCCGCGAGGTACGCCTCCGCGAGCCGGGCGGCGGCCGCGAGCGTCTCGGGCGCCCGTGCCCCGTGCAGCCGCTCAAGGCCGCTCACGGCGCGCCGCAGGAACGCGACGCTCTTGAGCACCTCGCCCTGGCCGAGGAGGAACTGTGCCGTGCGGTCCAAGAGGTGCACCACGTGCCGGTCGTCCCGGGTGGCGGGGGCGTGCTCGAAGAGCGCGTCGACATGGGGCAGCAGTTCCCGCCAGCGGGGCCAGTCGCCCGGTCCGGCCGTAGCGGCGGGGAGCGCCCGGCCGAGGCAGCGGGCCGCCGTGTGCCGTGCCTCGTCGATGTCGTCGAGGGTGCGCACGGACGGGCTGTCGTCCGGTGTGCGCGCGACGGCCGCCACCCCGTCCTTGAGGGTCACGGTGTCGCCGTCCACGCGGAGCAGGTCGCAGGCGGCCAGGAAGGACAGATGTTCCGGAGTGTGCGGCAGGCCGGTCTCGCGCGGCCCCGCCGTGGCCAGCAGGTCCCGGGGGACGGGCTGCCGGCCGAACCAGGCGAGGACCATGATGAGCCACCCGGCCCCCGGGGAGGCCGCGGCGGCGCGCAGGCGCTGGGCGACGGATTCGTCGGGGCCGCTCGCGCCGGTGTCGTCCGCCTCCGCTTCCCGTTGCCGCACGAGGTGGGCCCGGTAGTCGGCGATGTCGGCGCCGGTGTCGGCGAGGTACGTGGCCGCCCTGGCCACGGCCAGCGGCAGTCTGCCCAGTTCCCGGCAGAGCGCGTCCGCCCCTCGCTGCGGTCTGCCCACCCGCCGGTTCAGCATGTCGACGGCTTCGGGCAGTTCGGGCACCCGCAGCTTCATCGGCGTGGCGATGCCGTCCCACCCCTTGGCCTCCCGGCTGGTGATCAGCACGGAACCGCCCGAGCCGAGCCGGGACAGCAGGACGCGCACGTCGGCGGGCTCACGCACGTCGTCGAAGACCAGGACCCAGCCCTGGTGCACGCTCAGCCACCGGAGCGCCCACTCCCAGCGCCCCTCCGCCGCGAGGAAGTCGGGCACGGAGGGCTGGAGGGCGCGGGTGAGGTCGGAGAGGCTCTTGACGATCGACGCGGGCGAGTACGCCGCCACCCACCACACCGGGCTGTGCACGTCGGCGACGGCCACACCGGCCGCCCACTCGGCCGCCAACGTCGTCTTGCCCATACCCGCCTCGCCGTGGACGACCATCGTCCCGGGCTGCGCGGTCGAGGTGAACGAGGACAGCAACGCGTAATCGAGGCGCCGCAGTTCATGCTCCCTGCCGACGAAGAACTGCGGTCGGGGCACGTTGTTCAGCGTCGGTGGGGCGTCCACCGTGTGCGGTTGGTCGAACTGGACGAGCCCCGGCTCGGCGGACACCGTTTCCGGGGGCGCGGGCGCCCGCGGCCCGGCCTCGCCGACAGGCCCGGCGGGCCGCTGTGCCACCCGCATCGCCCGCCCCCGCAGCAGCTCCAACGCCTCCTCACTGACCAGCGCGAACGGTTGGCCCGCCGGGCCGAGGCCGTGGGCCCCCGTGCCCTCCGTCACGCGTGCCACCGCACGGAACGCCCGGGTCGCCGAGCCGGTCCTGCCCTCGATCTCCGCGCCGAGCCCGGAGAGCAGTTCGGCGACCGCCAGCGATTCGGGGCGGGGCAGGGTCTCCAGGAGGGCGCCTCGCGCGCCCGGCACGAAGTCGTACAGGCCGCGCTCCGTGTCGTGCGGCTGGAGCAGGCCGCTCAGCAGGACCTCGGCCAGGTCGCTGGGGCGTGAGCCAGGGGTGACGCACTGCTGGATCAGCCGCATCACCGGCAGCGCGGGCACCGAGAGCGCGACGTGCGCCGCCAGGTCCGCCGCCGTGGGTGAGGCCGCCTCCTGGAAGCGCAGGACGCGTTCCGTGATCGGCACGTCGGCCTCGTCCACGAACGGGCGGTCCCGTCGCGGCGGGGCGGCACCGACGTAGGTGACCGCCGTGTCCCGGTGCTGGTCGCCGGAGGCCGTGACCAGGCCCGCCCAGTCGGCCAGCCAGTCGGGGGCGATCTCCAGGACGGGCACGGGCACCGCGTCCGCCGCGGGCGGCCTGGCCCGGCCGTCGTGCGGGATGAAGCGCAGCACGGTGTTGGGCGCGCCGGGGCGGCAGGCGATCGCCCTGCCGGGGACGGCCGGGGCGGCGGTGCGGCGCCAGAGGCGTTCGGGCAGCGGCTGAAGGATCGCCGTCGGGCCGCGGCTCGCCCACAGGTGCAGGGCGCGCGCCGCTCTGCCACCCCACCAGTGCGGGCCCGAACAGTCGCTGAGGACCAGCGTGACCTGACGTCCGGTCGGGTCGACCAGGGCCGCCGGGTCCATCGCCGGGCCGCCGGGCGAGGACCGTACGCCGACGCGCGGACCGAGGTCGGTCAGCCGCCATACGCGGACGTCACGGAAGGCGCCGGTGCGCTGCATGGCCTCGCGCAGTTCGCGGACGAGGGGGCGCCACACCGTCACCGAGGGGCCGGTGTCGGCGACCAGGGCCAGGCTGAGGAGGCGGTCGGTGGCGGGCACCATGACGGGCGCCCAGGCGCGCGGTCCTGAGGTACGGGCGGCGCGTTCGGCCGTGGCCCGCTCGTCGAGCGTGCGGCGGCGCGGGTCCGGCACCCGCCGCTTGAGCGGGCGCAGGGCGCGCTGGATCGCCAGTTCGTGGTGGAGTGCCTGGGGGGCGGGGACGAGGACGTCGTCGGCGTCGGAGCCTGGCTGCGGCGCGCCGAGGGGAACGTGCAGAGTGCCGCGCCGGGCGCCCCGGCGCGGGCTCGCGCCGTCCTCCGCCTCCGCGCACATCGCCTCGTCTGGCGGCCGGTCGCCCGTGGGTGTTCCGGCCCCCTGCGCGCGCTTCGGGGCACCCGCCCCCGTGGTGGCACCGGGCCCTGTCGGCCGGTCGCCCCGGCCCCGGCCCCCTGCCGTCGCCGCGCCGGTTCCGTCGTCCGCGGGCAGGCGCTCGGCAAGCCACAGCATCTCCGCCAGCTCCAGCGGCGTGACCGGCGGCCCCAGGGCGTTCAGGGCGTCGCGCAGCCGGTCAATCGCCATCGGTGCGTGTCGCTTCGCTGCTCAGGTACGGCATCACCTGGTCGGCCAGCGCGTCCACGTCCTCGGGCCGTTCGCTGAACGAGGCGTGATGGCGCATGTAGACGGCGTTGAGGAGCTGGTCGTTGGCGAGCAGTCCGCTGCCGCGCCGCTCGAAGAAGCGGTCGATGACGTCCCGGGCGCCGACGGGGAGTTCGCCGTTCTCCTCGCCGATCAACGGGCCGAGGTGTTCGCGGACGATCGCGGTCAGCTCCGCGACGCTCCCGGGCTGCTTCAGGTCCACCGTCACACACCGCCGCAGGAACGCCGGGGGGAACTCGCGCTCGCCGTTGCTCGTCATGACGACGAGCGGGAAGGCACGGCAGGTGACCGTGCCGTCCCGGATCTCCACGCGGTCGGTGGTGCTGTCGGCCGTCATGACCTTGGCGGTCGGCTCCGCGCGCCGGGCGAGCTCGACCAGTTCGTACGACCCCTTCTCGAAGACGGTCAGCAGGTCGTTGGGCAGGTCGATGTCGCTCTTGTCGATCTCGTCCACGAGCAGGACGCGGGGGCGCTCGTACGGCAGCAGTGCCGTGCCGAGCGGGCCGAGGCGCAGGTAGTCACCGATGTCGTCGCCCGCGGGCCCGCCACCGTCGTGGCGTGCGCGTTCGGCGGCGTACAGGCGGGTCAGGGGGTCGTATTCGTAGAGGCCGTCGCGGAGGGTGACGCGGCTGGTGATCGGCCAGTGCAGGACCTTGCCGAGGCCCAGCTCGTGCGCCACGGCGTACGCGAGGGACGACTTGCCGGTGCCGGGGGCTCCGGTGACCAGGAGCGGCCTGCGCAGGTAGAGCGCCGCGTTGACCTGCCGGACGGCGTCGTCGGAGGGGCGGTAGCTGGCTGCCGCGTGATGGTTGCCGGAGTCGCCGGGCGGGGTGCGCAGGGGCGGGCCTCCGGTGAAGGTGCGCCACGGCGGCGGGTCGGGCAGGCGGCCGACGCCGTCGTGCGGGACACGGCTTCCCGTGTAGATCTGCCAGTCGGACCGTGGAGCCATCTCAGGCACTCCCCCTCTTTCCTGATGCGGCCGATACCGCCGTGGAACGGAAACTGCCGTCGCCCGCTCCGCCGGCCGCCGACAGCGGCGGGTCCGGCTTGCCCTCGCCGCCGTCCCAGAACAGTGTCAGCCCGTGTCCGCAGTGCTCGGCGTCGCCCTTGTGCGGTGAACGGGCCTCCTTGCGCAGCCGCATGACCTCGACCGGCAGCCGGTCGGGGTCGAGCGTGGCGACCGCTTCGAGGAGGCGGTCGAGGAACTTCTGTGGCGCGCAGTGCGCGTGGCTGCCGCCGGCGCAGGCGTGGCGCCGCCACAGCATGATCGGCACGCCGGTGTCGAGAGCCGCCGAGAGCCAGTCGGTGGGCGGGGTCGCCGCGTAGGCGAGGGCGCAGAGCTGGTCGTCGGCGTCCAGCCAGTCGTGGAACTCCTCGTAGCCGTACGGCAGTCCGCACTCGACGCGTTCGGGCCGGGTCTCGCCGCGGGCCCGTACGGTCGCCCAGCGCCGCCCCGCGAGATAGGAGGCGAGCAGCGGCTCAAGGCGGTCCAGGTGGCGCACCACCACCGGCACCGTGCGCATGGGCCGGGGGCGCGCGGCGCCCGGCTCGTGGATCTGCCACTCCTCGTACGGTTCGCTCATCAGCCGCTCCGGCACCACGAACTCCAGCATCCAGTCGAGGCCGCGCACCGTGCCGACCTGTTCGGCGAGCAGCGCCTCGGTCTTCGCGCGCAACTGCTGGCGGCGGATGCGCACGGGGCCCGCCCGGCCGACCGGCACACCGTCGACCACCGTCGAGACGGAGAGGTCGATGCCCGCGCCGCGGGTCATCGTCTGGGCGCGGAACACGATGGCCCCGGTGGGCGCGGGCGCCCCCGGCGGAGCCTGGCGGCCATGCGCCGCCTCGTCGTACCGCTCGGGCATCCAGCGCCGCAGCCACGGCCCGGCGTCGACACCGCCGGCGGCGCACAGTCCCGGCAGCAGCCGCAGCAACCGGTCCTCCCCGGTCAGTTCCTCGCCCACGTGCCGGATGGCGTGCCAGGGGGACCGGAAGGCGGGCAGGGCGCGCCGGAAGGTGGGGAACGCGCGGCGGACGGTCAGCTCCAGGGTGGCGGGGTCGACGCGTACGCGGTCGAACAGGGCGCGCAGTTCACGGCGTGGCGCGTCCGGCAGCCAGTCCAGCGGCAGGAGGTCGTCGAGGCCCTCCCAGTGGCGGCGGATGGTGTCCAGGGGCAGCATCCGTCCGACGTGGCCCTCCTGGTCGCCGTCGAGCACCGCGTCGGTGACGATGCCCACGACGAGGTGGGAGCCCGGGTCGTAGACCGCGGCGCCGCTGAAGCCCTCGCCGAGCCGCTGCAGGTGCGGCTGCTCCACGTCGATCTCCAGCCACTCCTGGCCGAGCAGCCGGTCGGCGCTGGTGCGCAGCGTGACGTGGGTGCCGTCCCTCTCGTGACCGAAGGGGAAGCCCAGGGCGCGCAGTTCGTGTGCCGTGCGCTCCTTGCCGGGGTTCAGCAGATCGAGCGGTGCGAACACGCACGGCGTCACGGACAGCGGCTCGCCGAGCTCGACGACGGCCACGTCACCGCGGTCGCCGAGGCGCCGCCAGTCGCCGGTCCACGCCACGGCCGCGGGGCGTGCCTCGGCGACGCCGGGCAGCGTCACCGAGACCTCGCTCAGCCCTTCGACGACGTGGGCGCAGGTGATCAGCCGTGCGCCGTCGACCAGCACGCCCGCCCCTCTGGGGGCGCCGTCGACCGTGCCGATACGGGCACGCCATTGCATGCCCGCCATTATTCGCCCTGCGGGTCCTGTCGTACGCCGCCCTGCGCGGGCACCTCCGCCGGGCGCTCGGGCAGCGGTGGTGTGCGGCGGGTCCAGCTGAGCTTGACCGTCAGGTGGCCCTCCGTCGCCGTCCTCGCGATGACGGCCCCCGCCGCGGCGCTCAGCTTGACGCCGAATTCGAGTTCGATGGTGTCGGGGTCGAGCGACCGCTCGCGGAAGGTGCGCAGGGCGGACATCGCGGCGCCGCGCACGTTGTGCAGGGCCGCTTCGAAGCGGCCCTCGACCTCGTGGATCTCGCCGTGTTCGCCGCGCCGCGACACCGATCTGAATCCGGGGTCCCGGGAGTCCACCTCGACCACGACGGGCCCCTCGTCGGACTCCCATCGCATCAGCTCGGTCACGGGGCGGTTCCTCCTTCGGGGGGCCGCCGGGGCCCTGACGGCCTCCGGCGCTCCCACGAAGTTACGTCAACCGGGAGCGGAAGACCGCCGGTTGCCACGGAAATCCCGCCGGCCCGCGGCGTCAGCCGCTCTTGACCGCCACATGGACCGTCTGGGCCGTCAGCAGGAACAGATCGGAGCGGTGGTGCAGGCTCCGCGGGTCGTCCTTGTCCAGGAGGCGGTCGACGGTGGCGAGGTCGTCGGCGTCGAGGCGGCCCTCGTGCATCTCGCGGCGGCGCGTGAAGTCCACGACCACATGGGCGCGGGCCTTCTCGGAGAGCGGGGCCGGCAGGTCGAGGAGGAAGCTGCGGGTGGCCGCGTGGCGCAGGCCCGCGGCGGTCAGGAGCGCCGGCCAGTCCTCGGTGGCGTCCTTCGAGCCGGGCAGGCCCGAGCGCATCTCGGCGAACCACTCCTCGTCGCAGACGTCCAGGCGGGACAGCAGCCCCGGGCGGCCGAAGCCGATGTCGCGGGGGAGGCAACGGGTGCTCAGGCCGCCCTCCAAGAGGGCGATCACGCCACCGGGGGCGAGGCGCTCGGCGAGGGCGGTCAGCGCCGCGCCCTGGTCGCCCACGTGGTGCAGGGACTTGCAGAGCCACAGGAGGTCGGCGGTGGGCACGTCGTCGACGGCGTCGGGGAGTACCGCGCGCACGGTGCCGAACCGGTCGGCGAGGCCCAGGCGGGACGCGCGGTCACGGGCCCGTTCGAGGAGGGGCTCCTCGGGGTCGGCCGCGACGATCCGCGCCTTCGGGAACGCCTCGGCCAGCCGCATGGAGATGGCGCCGGGGCCGCTGCCGACGTCCACGACCACGCCCGGCTCGTGCGCCCAGCCGCGCAGCCAGTCGGCGGCCTCGTCGTACATCGGCGCGGCGATCTCGGCGTAGCGCTCCAGCATCTCGCCCATGGCCGCCCAGTCCATGTCACCGCCATGCCCGTGGCCATGTCCGTGGCCGTGCCCATGTCCCTGCGCGTGATCGTGTCCCATGCCCCTGCCGCCTCTCGGTTCCGCCCTCGTTCCTGGACGGCTCCAGCGTGCGCGCCGCTCCCTGCTCTCGACCACTCATCTTGCCGGTCCGGCAAAAGCGCCACCCGTACAGGCGGGGCGCCGCTTCCGGAACGCCCGCAGCGCGAACAGCGGGTCGGGGCGCGCCACGTCCTGGTCCGGCAGCCGTGCGAGCGCCGCCGCGAACCGCTCGGCCGCCGGGCCGTCGGGCGGCACCTGGGTGAACCAGCCCCTGCGCAGGTCGTCGACCGTGGAGCGCGGCGAGCGGCCCTGTCCGTGGCCGGGGAAGCAGGCGCGGCCCGCCGGGGCCATGCCGTACTCCGCCGCGTACACCTCGACGGCCTCGGCGCGGTCGACCGCGGGCCGCACGGGACGCGGCGCGAGCACGGCGTCGATGTCGCAGCCCACGTCGTGCGAGGCGGCCTTGTCGACGGTGGTGACGTAGACCCCGCCGGGCCGCAGCACGCGCGCGCACTCGCCGACGACCGAGGCCGTCTCCTCGGGGCCGGGCAGCAGATGCAGCAGCCACACCGTGCAGACCGCGTCGAACGAGGCGTCGGGGAAGGGCAGACGGTGGCTGTCGCCGATGACCACGGCGCCCGGCAGCCTGGCCGCGGCCATGTGCGCCATGCGGTGGGCCCTGTCCACGCCGGTCACCCGCAGTCCCGCGCGCCCGGCGAGCCGCCGGGTGACCAGGCCGGTGCCGCAGGCCACGTCGAGGAGGGTGCGGGCGTCGCCGGGCAGCAGGCCGAGGACGGCGCTCGCGGCGGCCGCCGCGCGGGGCTCGCCGCCCCGGGAGGCGTCGTACCGGTCGGCTTCCTTGCTGTAGTCCAGCATGGCGGCGCCTACTCGGCGCCGTGCAGGGGCGCCAACTCCTCCACCCTGCGGGCGAGTTCGAAGTCGAGCTCGGTGACGGCGCCGCCCGCGCTGTGGGTGTTCACGCCGAGGGCCACGGTGTTGTACCCCAGCGTCGTGTCGGCGTGGTGGCCCAGTTCGTCCTGTGTCCGCGCGATGTGGACGACCAGGGCGGCCGCCGCGAAGTGGGAGGCCAGGCGGTACGAGCGGGTGATCCTGCCGTCGGTGAGGGACCAGCCGGGCAGTTCGGCGAGGCGGTCCTCGATCTCCTTGAGCGAGAGCGGTTCGGGGGTCATGGCCGGCTCCTTCCGCGAGAAGGTGCGCGAGGTACTCGATGAGGCACTTCGCGAGGTCGTCCCACCTTGCCACAACGCGGTTCGACTACCGTCTAGGTATGACAACCGCCGCGCCCGCCAAGGGGAACACCAAAGGCAAGGCCAAGGCCACACACCTCACCAGGGGGAACGCCACCGGCGTGGGGCCGCTGCTGCGCGGCTGGCGCGAGCGGCGCCGGGTCAGCCAACTGGAGCTCGCCCTGCGCGCGGACTCCTCCGCGCGGCACATCAGCTTCATCGAGACGGGCCGGGCACGCCCCAGCGAGGAACTGGTCCTGCGCCTCGCCGACCACCTCGACGTGCCGGTGCGCGAGCGCAACTCCCTGCTGCTCGCCGCGGGCTACGCGCCCCGCTTCAGGGAGACCCCGCTGGAGGACCCCGCGATGGGCACGCTCCGCGAGAGCCTCGACCAGCTCCTGACGGGGTACGAGCCGTATCCCGCCCTGGTCGTCGACGCGGCGTACGACGTCATCGCGGCCAACCGCGGCATCGCGATGCTCATGGAGGACATCCCCGACGACGTCCTGGCGGTGCCCCTGAACGCGATGCGGCTCACGCTGCACCCGCGGGGCCTCGCCCCCAGGATCCGCAACCTCCGGGAGTGGCGGGGCCATCTGCTGCACCAGATGGAGCGGCAGATCGCGCTCCAGCGCTCCGACGCCCTGCGCGCGCTGTACGAGGAGGTGGCCGCGTACCCGGTGGAGGAGCCGGGGGTGGACGCCTTCGATGCGGGGACGGACGTGCCGTACTTCGCGCTGCCACTGCGGATCGAGCACGAGGGGCACGTGCTGTCCTTCATCTCGTCCATCTCGACGTTCAACACCCCGATGGACGTGACGGTCGCCGAGCTGGCCATCGAAACCCTCCTCCCGGCCGACCCGGCGACGGCGAAGTACCTCCAGACACGCATGACCTAGGGCACGGGCGGTCCGAGCGGGCGCCTCAGGAATTGCGCGACCGCTGCGCGCGCAGCGCCGCGTACTGGAGTGCGGCGAAGCCGCCGACGGTCAGGGCCTGGAGCGGGATCCACACCGCGCCCGGCGTGCTCGGCGAGAGCCAGACGGCGAGGGCGACGACGCTGAGGACCGCCCAGACGGTGTTGGCCTCGATCACCGCCCGCACCCCGAACGTCGGCGGGCTCTTGCGGGCGGCGAGGTAGCCGACGCCCGCGCCGAAGACGGCGAGGAAGACGCCGAGCCCGAGCAGCAGCCCCGAGTCGACGCCGAGGAAGCGTCCGAGGGGGCCTGACGCTGCGGCGTAGGCGACACCGTTGCCGGCGGTCACGACCGCGTCGAGGGCGAGGAAGCGGCGCAGCATGGTGGTCGGGTCGGTGGTGCGGGCGAGACCGGCGAGCGGGTACGTCGATGCGGACATGGCGGTGCCTCCAAGCGGCGGGGAACGAGCGGTCGTGGGTCCCGGACCCGGTCCGGAGTGCGCCGGACCGGATCCGGTGAGACCACTCTGTCGCCCCCGCGCCACCGGGTCGATTACGTCCCAGGTAATGCCGCGGGCCCGCCGTACGCCCGAACGGCGTCCGTGCCGGGCGGCATCGGCCCGGCCCCCGCTCCGCAACCCGTACGGCCCCCGCGGAAAGGTGCCGGAGTCCGGCCGCCCCTAGGTTCGGTCCAAGGCATACCTAGGGAGCTCCCACGGTGACAGAGACGACCGAGCCCGCCGCCGCCCTGCTGCGGGCCGGCAGGTTCTTCCGGCGCGGGACCACCGCCCCCGACCTGCACAGCGTGAAGCTGACCGGCGGCCGGGACGCGGACGCCTTCTACCGTGACCGCTGGAGCCACGACAAGGTCGTCAACTCCACGCACGGCGTCAACTGCACCGGCTCCTGCCGCTGGAAGGTGTACGTCAAGGACGGCATCATCACCTGGGAGACGCAGGCGACGGACTACCCGAGCGTCGGCCCGGACCGCCCCGAGTACGAGCCGCGCGGCTGCCCCCGGGGCGCCGCGTTCTCCTGGTACACCTACTCCCCCACCCGGGTCCGCTACCCGTATCTGCGCGGCGTCCTCCTGGAGATGTACCGCGAGGCGAAGGCGCGCCTGAAGGACCCGGTCCTCGCCTGGGCGGACATCCAGGGCGACCCGGAGCGCCGCCGCCGCTACCAGCGGGCGCGCGGCAAGGGCGGCCTGGTGCGGGCGGGCTGGGACGAGGCCGTGGAGATCATCGCGGCGGCGCACGTCCACACGATCAAGACGTACGGGCCCGACCGCGTCGCCGGGTTCTCCCCGATCCCCGCGATGTCGATGGTGTCGCACGCCGCCGGGGCGCGTTTCATGGGGCTGATCGGCGCGCCGATGCTCTCCTTCTACGACTGGTACGCGGATCTGCCGGTGGCCTCTCCGCAGGTCTTCGGCGACCAGACCGACGTACCGGAGTCGGGTGACTGGTGGGACGCCGCGTATCTGATGATGTGGGGCTCCAACGTGCCGGTGACCCGGACGCCGGACGCGCACTGGATGGCGGAGGCGCGCTACCGCGGGCAGAAGGTCGTGGTCGTGGCGCCCGACTACGCGGACAACGCCAAGTTCGCCGACGAGTGGCTGCACCCGCACCCCGGCACGGACGGGGCCCTCGCCATCGCGATGGGGCACGTCGTCCTGAAGGAGTTCTTCGTCGACCGCGCGACGGAGTTCTTCACGGACTACGTGCGCAGGTTCACCGACCTGCCCTTCCTGGTCACCCTGACCGAACGCGACGGCGCTCACGTCCCCGCCAAGTTCCTGCGCGCCACCGACCTCGGCGACGCGGGCGAGGGAGGTGACTGGAAGACGGTGGTGCTCGACGCGAGGACCGGGCACCCCGCGGTCCCCAACGGCTCGCTCGGCTTCCGCTGGACCGAGTCGGGCAAGGGCAGGTGGAACCTGGACCTCGGCGACATCGAGCCGCTCCTCACCCTCCAGGGCTCTCCCGTGGCCGCGGGCGTCGAGGTGGCGCTGCCCCGCTTCGACACCGAGGGCGGCACGCACGGCCAGGGCCGCGGCGATGTGGTGCGCAGGGGCGTGCCCGCCACGCGGCTCGGCGGGCAGGAGGGGCCGCTGGTCACCACGGTGTTCGACCTGCTGCTCGCGCAGTACGGGGTCGCGCGCGAGGGGCTGCCGGGTGAGTGGCCCGCCTCGTACGAGGACGCCTCGCAGCCCGGTACGCCTGCCTGGCAGGAGAGTCTCACCTCGGTGCCCGCCGAGAAGTGCGTGAAGATCGCCCGGGAGTTCGCGGCGACGGCGGAGAAGTCCCGCGGGCGCAGCATGATCCTGATGGGCGCGGGCACCAACCACTGGTTCCACTCCGAGACGATCTACCGCTCCTTCCTCGCCCTGCTCCAGCTCACCGGCTGCCAGGGCCGCAACGGCGGCGGCTGGGCGCACTACGTGGGCCAGGAGAAGTGCCGCCCGGTCACCGGGTGGGCGACGCTCGCGGGCGGCATCGACTGGAGCAGACCGCCGCGGCAGATGATCGGCGCCGCCTACTGGTTCCTCAACACCGACCAGTGGCGCTACGACCGGTTCGCCGCGGACGTCCTCGCCTCACCGCTCGGCGAGGGCCGCTTCGCGGGGATGACGGGCGCCGACTGCCTGGCCCTGTCGGCGCGCGTCGGATGGATGCCGTCGTACCCGACCTTCGACCGCAACCCCCTGGACCTCGCGTCGGCGTCGGACGATCCGGTGAAGGACGCCGTCGAGGAGCTGAAGGCGGGCACGCTCAAGTTCGCCTGCGAGGACCCGGACGCCCCGGAGAACTGGCCGCGCGTCCTCACCCTGTGGCGTGCCAACCTCCTGGGGTCGTCCGCCAAGGGCGCCGAGTACTTCACCAAGCACCTGCTCGGCACGCACTCCTCGCTGCGTGCCGAGGAGGCGGCGCCCGGCGAGCGGCCCTCCACGGTGACCTGGCACGAGGAGGCGCCCGAGGGGAAGCTCGACCTGCTGGTCTCGCTGGACTTCCGGCAGACGTCCTCCACGCTCCTGTCCGACGTGGTCCTCCCGGCGGCGACCTGGTACGAGAAGCACGACCTCTCCACCACCGACATGCACCCCTACGTGCACTCCTTCACCCCGGCCGTCGACCCGCCGTGGCAGGCGCGCACGGACTTCGACACCTTCCACGCCATCGCGGACCGCCTCAGCGAGCTGTCGGTGGACCACCTGGGCGTGCGCAGGGACCTCGTGGCCACCGCCCTCCAGCACGACACTCCGGGCGAGACCGCGCAGCCCGGCGGGGTCGCCCTGGACTGGCGCAAGGGCGAGTGCGAGCCGGTGCCGGGGAAGACCATGCCGAACCTGGCGGTCGTGGAGCGCGACTACACCGCGGTCGGCGCGAAGTTCGCCGCGCTCGGCCCGCTGGTGGAGCGGCTCGGGCTGCCCGCCAAGGGCATCGCGCTCCACCCCGACAGGGAGGTCGAGGAGCTGCGGCAGCGCAACGGCGTCGTACGCGGCGGTCCGGCCGACGGCCGCCCGGCCCTGGACACCGCGGTGAAGGCGGCCAACACGATCCTCGCCCTGTCGGGGACGACCAACGGGCGCCTGGCGACGCAGGGCTTCCACACCCTGGAGGAGCGCACCGGGCAGGAGATGGCGCACCTCGCCGCCGAGCACGAGGGCAAACGCGTCACGTACGCCGACACGCAGGCGGCGCCGGTGCCGGTGATCACCTCGCCGGAGTGGTCGGGCAGCGAGTCGGGCGGGCGGCGCTACACGGCGTTCACGCTCAACACCGAGCACCTCAAGCCCTGGCACACCCTGACCGGGCGCCAGCACTTCTTCATCGACCACGACTGGATGCACGAGCTGGGCGAGGCGCTGCCGGTCTACCGGCCGCCCCTGGACATGAACCGCCTCTTCGGGGAGCCGAGGCTCGGCCCCGACGGCGAGAAGGAGGTGACGGTCCGCTATCTCACCCCGCACAACAAGTGGTCGATCCACTCCGAGTACCAGGACAACCTGTTCATGCTGTCGCTGTCGCGCGGCGGGCAGTCCATCTGGATGGCGCCCCAGGACGCCGACGCGATCGGCGTGCGGGACAACGACTGGATCGAGGCGGTCAACAGGAACGGCGTCGTCGTGGCGCGGGCGATCGTCTCGCACCGCATGCCGGCCGGGACGGTCTACATGCACCACGCCCAGGAACGCACGGTGAACGTCCCCAAGGCGGAGACGACCGGCAGACGCGGCGGCATCCACAACTCCCTGACCCGTCTGATCCTCAAGCCGTCCCACCTCATCGGCGGCTACGCGCAGTTGTCGTGGGCGTTCAACTACCTGGGTCCGACGGGCAACCAGCGCGACGAGGTGACGGTCATCCGCCGCAGGTCACAGAAGGTGGAGTACTAGATGCCCCGTGGCGAAGCCACCCAGCGACGCGTGATGGCACAGATCGCGATGGTGATGAACCTCGACAAGTGCATCGGGTGCCATACCTGCTCGGTGACCTGCAAGCAGGCGTGGACCAACCGCGACGGCATGGAGTACGTCTGGTTCAACAACGTCGAGACCCGACCGGGACAGGGCTACCCGCGCCGCTACGAGGACCAGGAGAAGTGGCGCGGCGGCTGGGAGCTGAACAAGCGGGGCGCCCTGAAGCTGAAGAACGGCGGCCGGATCAAGTCGCTCCTGGAGATCTTCTCCAACCCCAAGCTGCCCGAGATCAAGGACTACTACGAGCCCTGGACGTACGAGTACAGGAACCTCACCGACGCGCCGCTCGGCGACGACTACCCGGTGGCCGAGCCGCGCTCGCTGATCTCCGGCAAGCCGATGAAGATCGAGTGGTCGTCGAACTGGGACGACAACCTCGGCGGCGCCACCGAGCACGGCCACCTGGACCCGATGGTCGCCAAGGTCCGCCAGCAGGCCGCGGACAAGGTGAAGTTCGCGTTCGAGCAGACCTTCATGTTCTATCTGCCGCGGATCTGCGAACACTGCCTCAACCCGTCGTGCGTGGCGTCCTGCCCTTCGGGGGCGATGTACAAGCGCGAGGAGGACGGCATCGTCCTGGTCGACCAGGACCACTGCCGCGGCTGGCGCAAGTGCGTGACGGGCTGCCCGTACAAGAAGGTCTACTTCAACCACCGCACCGGCAAGGCCGAGAAGTGCACCATGTGCTACCCGCGCGTCGAGGTGGGCCTGCCGACGGTCTGCTCGGAGACCTGCGTGGGGCGCCTGCGCTACCTCGGGGTGATCCTGTACGACCCCGACAAGGTGACGGCGGCGGCCTCCGAGCCCGACGACCGGAAGCTGTACGAGGCGCAGCTCGGCGTCTTCCTCGACCCGGCGGACCCGCGGGTGCGCGCGGAGGCCGAGCGGTCCGGCATCCCGTACGACTGGATCGAGGCGGCGCGCCGCTCCCCCGTGCACGCGCTGATCAGCACCTACAAGGTGGCGCTGCCGCTGCATCCGGAGTACCGCACCATGCCGATGGTCTGGTACATCCCGCCGCTGTCGCCGGTGGTGGACGCCCTCAACGAGACCGGGCACGACGGCGAGGACGCAGCCAGCCTCTTCGGCGCGATCGACACCCTGCGCATCCCCCTCGAATACCTCGCGGAGCTCTTCACCGCGGGGGACGTCGGCCCGGTGCGGGCCTCGCTGGAGAAGCTGGCGGCGATGCGCGCGCACATGCGGGCCATCAACCTCGGGGACGCGCCCGAGGCCGCGGTGGCGGAGTCGGTGGGGATGACGGGGCCGCAGATCGAGGAGATGTACCGCCTGCTCGCCATCGCCAAGTACGAGGAGCGTTACGTCATCCCGACCGCGGCCGTCGCGGACGCGCGGCACCTGGAGGAGTCGGCCGTCCCCGACACGTGCAGCCTCGACCACCAGGACGGTCCGGGGATGGGCGGCGACGGTCCGTTCGGCCAGGACTCCGGCGGCCGGAAACGGCTGCCCCTGGTCACCGTCGAGAACTTCCACGTGCTGCGGAAACGGCAGACCGCCGACGAGCAGCCGAGCGCCGCCGAGAAGGCCGACGCCACCACGGAGGACGACCGGTGACCGGCCACGACGCCGTGCTGTACCAGGCCGCCGCGCTCTGCCTCGCCTACCCCGACGAGGAGTTCCACGAGCGGCTGCCCCTGATCGGGGCCGCCGCCCCCGCGGAACTCGCCGGCTTCCTCTCCTACGCCGCCACGACGGAGCCCGGTGAGCTGGCCGCGCACTACGTACGGGTCTTCGACTTCAAGAACCGGCACAGCCTGTATCTGAGCTGGTGGCGGGAGGGCGACACCCGGCGGCGCGGCATGGCCCTGGTCCGCTTCAAGGAGGTGTACCGCGCGCACGGCCTGGAGTTCAGCGGCGAGGAGCTGCCGGACTTCCTCCCGGTGGTCCTCGAGTTCTCCGCGCGGGCGGGCCCGGAACTGCTCCTGGAGCACCGCGGCGGCCTCGAACTGCTGCGCCTGGCCCTGCACGAGGCGGACACGCCGTACGCCGCCGTCCTGGAGGCGGTGTGCGCGAGCCTGCCGGGGCCCTCGCCCAAGGACCGCGCCGAGGCGCTCGCGCTCGCCCGGTCGGGGCCGCCGCGCGAGGACGTCGGCCTCGAACCCTTCGCACTCATCGGGGAGCACTGATGAAGACCCTGCTGTGGGGCGCCCTGCCGTACATCGCCTTCGTGCTGCTCGTCGCGGGCACGGTGTGGCGCTACCGCTACGACAAGTTCGGCTGGACGACCCGCTCCTCGCAGGTCTACGAGTCCAGGCTCCTGAACATCGCCTCGCCGATGTTCCACTACGGCATCCTGTTCGTCCTCGTCGGCCACCTGGTCGGTCTCTTCCTGCCCATGTCCTGGACGGACTGGTTCGGCGTCAGCGAGCACAGTTACCACCTGTTCTCGCTGTACGGGGGCACGGCGGCCGGAGTCCTGCTCGTCCTCGGCATCCTGCTGCTGCTCTACCGGCGGCGGACCAACACGCCCGTCTTCCGCGCGACGACCGCCAACGACAAGCTGATGTACCTGGTGCTGTTCGCGGCGATCGTCCTCGGCATGGTCGCCAAGCTGGCGCATTCCTCCGGTGACGGCTACAACTACCGCGAGTCCATCGGCCCCTGGGCCCGCAGCCTGTTCACGCTGCGGCCCGACATCGACCGGATGACGGGCGTGCCGGTGCTGTACGAGATCCACGCGGTGGTGGGCATGGTGCTGTTCGCGCTGATCCCGTTCACCCGGCTCGTGCACATGTTCAGCGCGCCCGTGCAGTACCTGTTCCGGCCGTACGTGGTGTACCGGAGCAAGGACCCGAGCCGGGTGGGGTCGCGGCCGGAGCGGCGCGGCTGGGAGCGGACGGGGTCCTAGGCGGTGCCTCCCCTCCCGCCCTTGTCCTGGTCCTCCTCGTCCACGATCTCGGCTTCCACCACGCCCTCCTCGGTGGCGGAGCCGGGGGCGGCGTCGGCGGGGGCGCTCTGTTCCTGGGCCGCGCTTCCCGCGTTCGCGTACAGGGCCTGGCCCAGCTTCTGGCTGACCGTGGCGAGCTTCTCGGCGCCCGCGCGCAGGGCCGCCGTGTCGTCCGCCCTGTTCTTGAGGGTGTCCTTCAGCTCGGCCGCCGCGGCCTCCACCTCGGTCTTCGTCTCCGCCGGGACGTTCGCCAGGTTCGCGGCGTTGTCGGCGAGGAACCGCTCCGTCTGGTACAGGAGCTGCTCGGCCTGGTTGCGGGTCTCGGCGGCCTCGCGCCGCCTGCGGTCCTCCTCCGCGTGCTCCTCGGCCTCCTGGACCATGCGGTTGATGTCGTCCTTGGGCAGCGCGGAGCCGCCGGTCACCGTCATGCGCTGCTCACGCCCGGTGGCCTCGTCCTTGGCCGAGACGTGCATGATTCCGTTGGCGTCGATGTCGAAGGTGACCTCGATCTTGGGGACGCCGCGCGGGGCGGGCGGCAGACCGGTCAGGTCGAAGACGCCGAGCTTCTTGTTGTACGCGGCGATCTCCCGCTCCCCCTGGAAGACCTGGATGCCGACCGACGGCTGGTTGTCCTCGGCGGTGGAGAAGGTCTCCGAACGCCGGGTGGGGATGGTGGTGTTGCGCTCGATGAGCGTGGTCATGATGCCGCCCTTGGTCTCGATGCCGAGGGACAGCGGCGTCACGTCCAGGAGCAGCACGTCCTTGACGTCGCCCCGGATCACCCCGGCCTGGAGGGCCGCGCCGAGCGCCACCACCTCGTCGGGGTTGACGCCCTTGTGCGGTTCCTTGCCGGTGAGTTCCCTGACCAGTTCGGTGACGGCGGGCATCCGCGTCGAGCCGCCGACCAGGATGACGTGGTCGACGGCGGAGAGCTCGACGCCCGCGTCCTTGACGGCCTGGTGGAAGGGCTTCTTGCAGCGGTCGAGGAGATCCGCGGTCAGCTCCTCGAACCGGGCGCGGGTCAGTTTCTCGGCCAGGTGCAGCGGGCCGTCGGCCGAGGCGGTGACGTAGGGGAGGTTGATGTCGGTCTCGCTGGACGAGGAGAGCTCGATCTTGGCCTTCTCGGCGCCCTCGCGCAGGCGCTGGACCGCCATCTTGTCCTTGCCGAGGTCCACGCCGTGCGCGTTCTTGAACTGCCGCACCAGGTGCTCGACGATCCGCTGGTCCCAGTCGTCGCCGCCGAGCTGGGTGTCGCCGTTGGTGGCCTTCACCTCGATGACGCCCTCGCCCATTTCGAGGAGCGACACGTCGAAGGTGCCGCCGCCGAGGTCGAAGACGAGGACGGTCTGGTCGTCGCCCTTGTCGAGGCCGTAGGCGAGGGCGGCCGCCGTGGGTTCGTTGATGATGCGCAGGACGTTCAGGCCCGCGATCTCGCCGGCCTCCTTGGTGGCCTGGCGCTGGGTGTCGTCGAAGTGGGCGGGGACGGTGACCACCGCGTCGGTGACGTCCTCGCCGAGGTAGGACTCGGCGTCGCGCTTGAGCTTCTGGAGGACGCGCGCGGACAGTTCCTGCGCGGTGTAGCGGGTGCCGTCCACGGAGCCGCTCTCCGGGAAGCGCCAGCCGCTGTCGCCCATGTGGCGTTTGACGGAGCGCGCGGTGCGCTCCACGTTCGTGACCGCCTGCCGTTTGGCGACCTCGCCCACCAGGACGTCGCGGTTCTTCGCGAACGCGACGACCGACGGCGTGGTGCGCGCGCCCTCGGCGTTGGCGACGACGGTGGGCTCACCTCCCTCCAGCACGGCCACCACTGAGTTCGTCGTCCCGAGATCGATCCCGACCGCACGTGTCATGGTCCAGTCCCTTCCGCCGCGAGCTCACGTCCCCCGCATCCAGGTCTACTCCGTACTCCATCACAAAACTTGAGCGGCACCTTGTCAATGCCCCGACACGACAATGCCGCCGCCCCGGGGCGGGACGGCGGCATCGTCGACGGCGTCGCGTCAGCCGAGCTTGGCGGTCAGCGTGATCGTCGTGCCCGACAGCGCCTGGCTCACCGGGCAGTTGGCCTTGGCGTCCTCGGCCGCGGCGGTGAAGGCCTGCTCGTCCAGGCCGGGCACCTCGCCCTCGACGGTGAGGTGGATGCCGGTGATGCCGGTGCCCGGCTGGAAGGTGACGTCGGCGGAGGTGGTCAGGCGGGTGGGCGGGGTGCCCGCGCCCGTCAGGCCGTGCGAGAGCGCCATGGAGAAGCAGCTCGAGTGTGCGGCGGCGATGAGCTCCTCGGGGCTGGTCTTGCCGTTCGCCTGCTCGGCGCGCGACGGCCAGGACACCGGCTGCTGCCCGATGCCGGAGGAGTCGAATGTGACGGTGCCCGAGCCCTCCGTCAGAGAGCCTTCCCAGACCGTGTGCGCGGAGCGCGTGGTTGCCACGATGCAGTTCCCTTCGTGCGGTTCCGTGATCGGAAGTTCCGTGGCCACCATCCGATCACACTCGGGGTGAAAACGGGCCGCGCGGGGCGAACGGGTGCCTCGCGGGTGTTCGATCCGAGGGTGCTGGTACCGGTCCGGCGATACGAACACATTGTGCGCACCGCCACGCCAGAGGGGCCTCTGAGGTGCGGCAACAGGCCCGGGGCGATGCCCCTATGGCCGGAATGCCTCCTGGGCAGGGCGCGCCCGCGGTGACACTTTGAGGCCCCCTCGCGCTCGGCACGAGGAGGTCCTCCCAGGAGGTATGGCCATGCGCATGAACTACTCGGACCGCGGCCCCTCTCCACTGGAACCGGAGAAGCCCGGAGCGGCGGCCGACCGCGACTCGACGTTCGGCTGGTGGGGTGCCTTCAGCATCCAGAAGTTCGTCAACCAGTCGCCGCTCTACCACACGCACGAGGACGCCACCGGCTGGCTGGCGTACCTCCAGCAGTTCTACGACCGCAACTTCTGGTTCGCCGACGGCGGCGCGCAGGTCTGGGCGTACGAGGAGACGTACGACAACTGGCAGGACCGCTACGGCATGGACGCGGTCGTCGCCGTCTACCACTCGGGCCACGGCGGCATGGACGGCAACGGCGTGTTCTTCGCGCCCCTCGGCGCGGTCTGGGACGGCCGCAGCGACGCGATCTCCAACCGGATGGCGCTCGGCAACGAGAAGGCGAACTACGTCTTCTGGTCGACCTGCGACTCGCTCAAGGTCACCGGCGGGCACTCCCCGATCCGCACCTGGGCCGGCCCCAACATCGGCTTCCGGATGATCTTCGGGTTCGAGACCGTCAGCATCGACAGCGGCGACTACGGCAAGAAGTTCTGGGAGAAGTGGCGGGCCGGACAGACGTACTGCGACGCCTGGCTCAACGCGTCGTGGGACATCTACCACGGCCAGGCGCCCTCGGTCGCCGCCGTCGGCACCACCCAGGCCGAGGCCGTCAACCGCCTCAACACCGAGCGGAACTTCTACCGCGAGCACGTGCCGGACAACTGGTACGCGTGGCGCTGGTACTACGCGCGCCAGGGCATCAGGGAACCGCTCACCCGGCTCCCGGGACAGCGGCAGATCGTCCGGCTCGCCCCGCGCGACCCGGGCGCCGAACTCGGCTCGCTGGGGCGGCTGGCCGACTTCCCCTCGGCCGCGCTGCAAGAGGTGCAGGTCGAGCGGCAGGGCGTGCTCAGCGCCACCTCCGGCGACCGGGTGATCTCCACATCGCCGCAGGGCATCAGGTGGGTCAGGCTCGCCGAGCCCAACCACCGCAACACCCAGCAGCTCCCGACCGAGCGCGCGGTTCAGGCGGCGCGCCCGTTCGCCGAGCGGTACGCGGAGGGCGCCGAGCTGGTCGTCGACGGCGTGCACGACCTGATGCAGAACTCCGGGACGAAGGACGGCTCCGAGATCGGCCGCCCGGTCTCCCTCCAGACGCACGTGACGTTCCGCCAGGTCTTCGACGGCGTGCCCGTCATCACGCCGGGCCGCGGCCTGATCCGCGTCGGCCTCGACAACGACGGCACGGTCGTCCAGGCGCAGATCGCCACCCGCGAGGCCACCGGCGTCACGCGCGAGCCGAGTACGCGGGTCGCACCGCCCGCGCCCAAGGGCGGCAAGGCCGCGGCGGCGCCGCCGGAGCGCGACCCGCGCCAGGCGCTCGACGCGGCGCAGCGCACGCTGCTCGCGCACCTCGCGGCGGTCACCGCCGACGAGCCCGGCCAGGGCGCGGCGGCGGAGCACCCGCCCGAGGTCACGGACGTCCCCGGCACCTTCGAGGTCGGCTACGAGGTCGAGGGCAACGAGGCCTACCCCGCGGCCCGCAAGCTGATCGAGATCGGCACGCGGGGCAGCATGTTCAAGACCCGCCGTTGGGTGGTCGCCCCGCTGGCGCGGTAGCGGTCAGCTCTCGGGGACGGTGGCGGTCCGCTGCTTGCGGGCCGCCATCACCGCGTACACGAGCACGCCCACGAAGAGGAACAGCACGCCCTGGTAGACGGCCGCGTATCCGGAGCCGCCCACCAGCCACATCGAGAAGGCGAACGCGATGCCGGCGAGGGCCCCGTCGCGCACCAGACGCCCGCGGTGGACCCGCTCGCGCTGTCCGGAGACGAGGAAGTAGATCTGCGCGGCGGTGGCCAGGAGGTAGGGCACGGTCGCCGTGAACGTGGTGATCAGGACGAGGGACTCGAAGACGCCGCTGGACCCTGCCGTGTAGTTGTAGACGGTCAGGAGCGAGGCGAGGACGACGGTCACGAGGACGCCGACGGTCGGCACGCCCCGCCTCTTCTTCCCGAAGGCGCTGGGGAAGAGCCCGTCCTTGGCGGCCGCGTACGGCGTCTGGGCGCTCAGCAGCGTCCAGCCGTTGAGGGCGCCGACCATGGAGACCAGCGCGGCGCACGCCACGGCGGTGCCGCCCCAGGAACCGCCGAACATGACGTCGACCGCGTCCGAGAAGGGCGCCGTCGAGCCGACAAGATCGTCGTGTGCGACGGTCCCGAAGACGGCGAGCGTCCCGAGGAGGTAGACGAGGGCGGCGCCGAGGGTGCCGAGGATGGTGGCGCGCCCGACGTTGCGCCGCGGGTCGCGCACCTCACCGGCGCTGACGGCGGCGGACTCCACGCCCAGGTAGGAGAAGAGCAGGATCGCGGCGGCCGCCGAGACCGCCCCGACGGGGCTGTCGTCGCTCGCGCGGAACGGGCCGAGGTTGCCGCTGTCGAAGAAGAAGAGCCCGCCGAACGCGACGAGCAGGAGCGGCAGGAACTTCAGGACGGTGGCGACGAGCTGGACCGCGCCGACGTACCGCGTACCGGCGAGGTTGGCCGCGGCGGGCAGCAGTTGCAGCACGAGCGCGGCGAGGCAGGCCGACCACTTGTGGTCGCCCACGGGCATGAGGACGTCCAGGTAGCCCACCGCGGCCACGGCGAGGGCGGCGTTCGAGACCCAGGTGGTGATCCAGTAGGACCATGCGGCCAGGAACCCGGCGAAGTCGCCGAAGGCCTCGCGGGCGTAGACGTACGGGCCGCCGGTGCGCGGGTCGCGCTCGGCGAGCCGCCCGAAGACGAGCGCCAGGGCGATGGCCCCCACGGTGAGGACGCCGAAGGCGACGAGGCTGATGGTGCCGAAGGGGGCGACGGAGGCGGGGAGCAGGAAGATGCCGCCGCCGATGATGTTGCCCATCACGAGGCAGGTGGCGATGGGGAGACCGAAGCGCCGGGCGTGCTTGCTCTGCGCCGGTTGCTGGTCCTTGCCTGCCGGATCCGACTGCGGTGCGGTTCCGGTGTCGTGCATGGGGTGGTGCGCCTCTCGTCGTGCCGGTGCCCGGGATCGCCGGGCGCAAGACATGGTCGGCCACGGCGGGCGCCGCTCAAAATCAGCGCGTTTTGTCCTGCCGGACCGGGTCGACGGCCGCAAAAGCTGTGCCTTCGGGGGCTCCGGACGGCGATTCATCCACCGGAATGAAAGGTTCCGCCGCTCGGGACGGCAGGGGTATCTCCGGTCCCGCGTCCTCGCCGAGCCAGTCCCGCAGGACGCCGTGGATCCGCTCGGCGCCGACGAGCGGCCGCCCGTCGGCCGCCGGGTCGGGCAGCGCGAGCGGGGACAGCAGGAACGGGTGGGACTGCGCCCCGCCGAGCCCGCCGTGCGAACCGATCTGGTCCTCGAAGGCGAGGACTTCGCCCTCGTACGGGTCGTACCAGGAGTTGACCATGATGTCGGCGGTGTGCGGGAAGCCGTCGGTGCGCCGGACCGCCTCCAGGGCGCCGGGCCCGAAGTCGGTGAGCGGCCCGAGGTCCGCCGGGTCCTCGTCGAGGTACACCTCGGCCCCGCGCGCCCCGAGCACGAGCCCACCGCGCTCCGCGTCGCGTACGAGGAGGAAGCCGACCCCCGGGTGGTTGGCGAGGGTGGGGAGCAGCGCCGGATGGCGGCGGTCGATCTCCTGGCGGGTCATGCGGTGCCGCACGTCGGGGAACGAGATGAGGCCGAGGTTCCCCGAGGCCAGCACGATCGGCTCCGCCCGGCGCGCGGGCCGCCGTTCGTCGGCGCCCTCCTCGACCGGCCGGTGCAGGGCCGCGCGTACCGCCGCGCGGGCCTCGGCGCCGCTGTGCGTGCGCTGCGCCCTGCGCGGCACGGGCAGCCCGCAGCCGGCCCGGACGAGATCGCCGAGGGAGAGGCCGTAGCGGGCGCGGAAGGTCTCGCCGGGGCTCTGCCCGTGGTCGGAGAGGACCACGATCCGGTAGGCGCGCGGCGCGTGCTCGGCCACCTTCTCCAGGAGTGCGAGCGAGCGGTCCAGGCGCCGCAGGACCTTGTCGACGTCCCTGCCGCACGGTCCGGAGTGGTGCGCCACCTCGTCGTAGGCGACGAGGTCGGCGTAGACCGCGCTGCGCCCGGCGAGCATGTCCCCGAGGACGGCGGCGACCACCACGTCACGCTCGACGACGGTCGCGAAGGCGCGGATGAACGGGTAGAGCCCGCCCCTGCCGATGCGCGGGCGGCGCCGCTCGGCGCGGGCGCGCAGGGACTCACCGATCTCGCGGAAGACCTCGGCGACGAAGGACAGGGCGGTGCGGACGGCGTTGGCGGGGTCGGAGAAGTAGGCGAAGTACCCGGCCCGCGACCGGTTCCCCTTCCCCCGCCGGGCGGCCACGGAGAGGACGAGGGCGAGCTGGTCGGCGCCGCCGCTGAAGAGGTTGCCGCGGCTGGCGCCGTCGACGGTGAGGAGGCCGCCGTCGCCGGTGCGCTCGACGGCGCGGCGCTGGAGCTCGACGGCGGAGGATGGCCGGTTGCTGACCATGACCTCGCCGGTGTCCTTCTCGTACCACCGGAACGCGGGCACGTCGTGGTTGGAGCCGTGCAGGATGCCGAGCTGGCTGGCCCCGGTCTGGCTGGACCAGTCGGTGCGCCAGGGGGTGAGGCGGTGCGTGGCGTCGGCGCCGCCTGCCCCGAGCCAGCGTCCGAGGGTGGGCATCAGACCTTTGCCGACGGCGGCCAGCAGCACGTCATGGCCGACCCCGTCGAGCTGGATGAACGCGGTGCCGGGGTGGGTGGACCCGGTGCCCGCCTGCTCGCCGCGGCGGCGCCGGCGGTCGGCGAGGCGGTAGAGGCGGCGGCGGTAGGCGTCGTCGTCCCGGACGGCGAGCGCGCCGCCGGTCGCGGAGGCGACGGCGGACATCACCGCGGCGACGACGACGGCGGTCTCCGCGCCGACCTCGCCGCGGCCCTCGGGGTTGAGGCGCAGAGCGAGGAGCAGCAGCGAGCCGTTGAGGGCGAAGGCGAGGAGGCCGAGCACGAGGGCGGGCACGAGCAGCAAGGCGCGCACAAGCAGCGGCCACACGAGCACGGAGAGCAGGCCGAAGGCGCCGGCGCCGAGGGCGGCGGTGACCGCGATGCGGGTGGCGCTGTCGCCGCCGGCGGACTGGAGCTTGAAGTCGGGCAGGATACCGGCGAGCACGAGCATCGTCAGCGTGCTCACGGCCCACACGGCGACCACGCGCCACGCGGCGCTGCCGAACTTCCGCCATCGCCGCATGCGGCCACTCCTCTTGCCCGAACAGGGCACCACCCTGCCATACCCGGGCAGAGCCATCCGAACCGACGGTCCCGAACGCCTCAGCGGCCGTCGTAGCCCGCGGTGGGCATGGAGAGCCTGCGGTGCACCCGCGCCTTCATCTGCGCGTCGTACGCCGGCTCGGCGAGGCCCGCCGTCTCGATCCGCACGCCCCGCCGCACGCACTCCGCGGTGAACTCCTCGGGGCAGCGCAGCGCCTGGTCGAGGACTCTGCGGCTCGGCACGACGAAGAGGTCCACCAGGCCCGCGTCGACGTCGCCCCACAGAATCCGGTGGTCGGCGCGCAGCCCTCGTACGACCAGCTCCCGGGTGATCACGTACCCCT
The DNA here is from genome assembly GCF_055587985.1 of Streptomyces sp. NPDC046335. Taxonomy (NCBI): domain Bacteria; kingdom Bacillati; phylum Actinomycetota; class Actinomycetes; order Kitasatosporales; family Streptomycetaceae; genus Streptomyces; species Streptomyces sp. NPDC046335. The sequence goes on from NZ_JBVJFF010000017.1 coordinate 121,550, forward strand.
GGTCGGCGGCCCACCGGGCGCACATGGCGTGCTGGCTGCGCGAGTCGACCAGGAAGGGGTCGGTCTCCAGCTCCTCCAGCGGCACGAGGCTGGCGATCGCCGCCACACGCACCACGACGGCGGAGGCACCCCCGTGATCCTCCATGGCGTACCCCTCACCCTCGGCGTAGCCGCTGACCCTACTCCTGGCCGTAGGCTCGGAGACAGTCGCCATAAGGAGGAACCCGGGGTGCCCGTCGAGGTCACATGGTGGGGCCACGCCACTTGCACGGTCGAGGACTCGGGCGTCCGCGTCCTCACGGACCCGCTCTTCGCCCGCCGCCTCGCGCACCTGCGGCGTCGCAGAGGCGCTCTGCCGCCCCCTGAGGCGGCGGTCGCCGACGTGGTGCTCCTGTCTCATCTGCACGCCGACCATCTGCACGTGCCCTCGCTCGCCCGGCTCGCGCCGGGCACCCGGGCGCTGGTCCCGCGCGGCGCGTCCCGCTCGGTGCCCGGTCTGACGCGCAGGCTGCCGCACCTGCGCTTCACCGAGGTGATGCCGGGCGACGAGGTGCCGGTCGGCGATCTCGTGATCCGTGTGGTGCCCGCACGGCACGACGGGCGCAGGCTGCCCATGGGGCCGCGGCTCTCCCCCGCCCTCGGCTATGTGGTGAGCGGCGAGGCCCGCACGTACTTCGCCGGGGACACCGGGCTCTTCGAGACGATGGCCGAGGAGGTCGGCGACGTCGACGTGGCGCTGCTGCCGGTCGGCGGCTGGGGCCCCTACCTGGGCCATGGCCATCTGGACGCGGCCCGGGCGGCCGAAGCCCTCGCCCGGATCGCGCCGCGCAGCGCGATCCCGGTGCACTACGGCACGTACTGGCCGATCGGCATGGACGCGGTGCGTCCGCACGAGTTCCACGCTCCGGGGGCGGAGTTCGTGCGGCAGGCGGGGCGCCTCGCGCCCGAAGTGACGGTGCACGGGCCCGCCCACGGCGAGAGCGTGCTGCCGGAGGTGGCCAGGTGACGCTCGCGGTGGTGGCGCGGATACCGCCGGAGAGCACGCAGCAGGCCCTCGGCTATCCCTCGCTGTTCCTGCTGGTGGTGATCGGCGCGCTGGTGCCGGTGGTGCCGACGGGCGCGCTCGTCAGCTCGGCGGCGGTGGTGGCCCTGCACCAGACGGCGCCGTTCTCGCTGCTCGTCGTCTTCGGCGTGGCGGCGTTCGCGGCGTTCCTCGGCGATGTCGGCCTGTACTGGCTCGGGCAGCGCGGCATGCGGTCGAAGAACGGTTCGCGCTGGCTGGAGGCGATCCGCGACCGGGCGCCCGAGGAGCGGCTCGCGCAGGCGCAGGCGAAGCTGAAGGACCACGGCGTGCTGGTCCTCGTGCTCTCCCGGCTCGTGCCCGCGGGCCGCATCCCGGTGATGCTGGCCTGCCTGATGGCGAAGATGCCGCTGCGCCGGTTCGCCCGTGGCGACATCCCCGCCTGCCTCGCGTGGGCGGTGACGTACCAGTTGATCGGCATACTCGGCGGCTCGCTCTTCGAGAAGCCGTGGGAGGGCGTCGCGGTGGCGGTCGTCCTGACGGTACTGCTCAGCCTGGCGCCCACGGCATGGCGCAGGGTCAGGCGGGCGCACGCCTAGGGTCTGTGACGGACCGGGGTCCAGCTGTCGCCGGGTGCGTCGACGAAGGTGGCGCCGATCTCCGCCAGACGCTCGGCCGCGTAGGCCGGGTCGAGCAGGGATTCGGGGGTGTGGATGCCCGGCGGGACGGCTTCGCCACGCAGACCGAGCTGCCGCTCGACACCGAGGGCGATGCCGAGTGCGGTCAGGGGACGCTGTCCTGCCGGGTGGACGAGGTAACGGCTCGTGCTGAGCGGCGCGCCCGTCGGGCCCACTCCTTCGAGGTCGATCCGGATCTCGCTGGAAGCGGGGTCGCCGCGGCGCCGGGCCGCGGATTCACCGACGGCCATGTCGAAGCGGACGTTCGGTGCGCCTGTCGCGAGGGCGAGGCTCGGCACATCGAGGACGGCGATGCTCTGGCCTGGCAGGACGACGCCGTCGGTGCGGGGCACATCCGCCTGGGCGTCGGGGCCATCGACCCAGGTGAAGACGCCGTCACGGCGCACCGCCCCCGCCGTGGTGACGGTGGCCCACCGCTCCAGATCCGCTGTTCCCGCGGGCCCTCCGGTGTCCGACTCGTCCAGTACGGCGCCGATCCGGATGGTGTCGACCCGGTGGAACTCCCGGGCCATTCCCAGCGTCGCGAGGACGACGACGCCGGCGCAGAAGTGGCTGGCCACCAGGATCGCCGAGGCGCTTGCCCGCTGTGCGCCCGCGACGACTTCCGGTGCGATCTCCACCAGGCCGCTGGAGATGCTGAGGTAGGGCAGCCCGCGGTCCTGCGCGTAGTGCAGCCCGTTCAGGCGGTCGTCCCAGAGCGCGGCGACCACGGCCGAGTAACCGTGCTCGGCCGGGAGGCCGAGATCGCCGCGCCGCAGGTCGATGGTCACCGCTGTCGCGGCGCCGAGTCCGTCGGCCACCCGCCGCGCGCGGCCGATGTCGCGACCCGCGATCGTCAGTGGCAGTTCCGGGTGCCACTGACGCAGGAGAGCGGCGGCCCCCGAGCCGGCCTGCCCCGAACCACCCAAGATCAGTACTGGTTTCGACTGTTCCACCGCGGGTCCTCACATCCATGAAGCTACATTTTGTAGCCTACGTTTTGTAACATAGTCTGGAGTGCGGCACAACGGAGACTGCGGAGTGCGACACGACGGAGGACCATGGCCACCACCTCGACCCGCCTGTCCAAGCAGGCCAGGCGGGAGCAGTTGCTCAACACCGCCGTGACGACCGTGCGTTCCCAGGGCACCGACGGCCTGACCCTGGTCACCCTCGCGGAGGCGGCCGGAGTGAGCAGGCCGATCGTGTACGACCACTTCGGCACTCGCCCCGGCCTGCTGCTCGCGCTCTACCGGCGCCTCGACGAACGTCACCGAGCCGCGATCGCCCAGGCGTTGCGGGAGGCCGCGCCCACGGCCGACGAGGTCGCCCGCGTCATCAGCACCGCGTACTTCGCCTGCGCCACGGACATGCCGGAACTCAGCGCCGTTTCCGCAGCGCTGAAGGGAAATCCGGAGATGGGGGCGGTCCAGCGCGAGATGCTCGACCGTTACACGGACCTGATGGCCGCCGCGCTGCTGCCGCACTCCGGTCTCGCACCCGAGGCCCTCCGGCTACGGTGCGTCGGAGTGCTGGGCGCGGCCGAGGCGATCGCCGCCGAGCTGAACCAAGGACGGGCATCCGCCGACGGCGCGGTCACCGCACTGACCGACCTGATCATGGGCGGCCTCAGCACCCGGACCGGCCGTTGCCCTCAGGGCTGATCACGGCTGATCAGGGCTGCGGGGCGACTCCCGCGCGCAGGCCGTCGAGAGCCGACGCGAACCCGCTCAACGCCTCGCCGACGTACGGCAGTACCAGCGGCTCCGGGGCGTCGAGGGCCGCCAGGCGCTCCTCGGTCGTCGTACCGAGGAACGGCGAGGTGGACAGCCGTACGCGCAACGCGTCGATGTCGTCGCCGAAGCGGTGGCCGCCCGGCGCGGGCATGCCGAGCCGTTCGCCGAGGAAGTCCTCCAGGTCCTGCGCGTCATCGACGCCCCGCGCGGCGAGGCCGGGCCGCAGCGGGTCCAGATCGGCGTAGAAGTGGCGGCCCGCGAGCGGAGGCCTGGCCAGGGCGCCGACGGCGAGCACGGCGCGCTGCGCGGCGGCGGCCACGCGCGCGTGCAGGCGTACGGCGGCGGCGAGCCGCCCGGTGACGTCGTCCGGTTCACCGAGCGCGTAGGTCGCCGCGGCGGCGGCCGGGGCGCCGAGGCAGGCGCCGAGCGCGGTCAGGACGTCGAGGGTGCGGGCCCGCAGGGCGCCGCCCCCGGTGCCGGCGGGGAAACGGGCGACGGCGGCCGGCAGCGCGGAGGGCAGGAAGGCGCCGGTGAGGTCGCTGAGGACGGTCACCCGCTCGTGGTCCATCTCCGCGGGGCTGATGAGGACCGTTTCGCGGGGGCGGTGCAGCGTGTCGCGCCAGGTCTCGTCACTGACCACGTGCAGGCCCTCACCGGCGGCCGCCTCGACGGCCTCGTGCAGCAGCTCCGGGGCCGGCACGGTGGCGGTCGGGTCGTCGGCCACGCCGAGCAGCAGCAGCCGGGGGTCACCGCCCTCGGCGCGGACGCGGCGGACGGTCTCCAGGAGGGCGTACGGGTCGGGGACACCGCCGCTCTCGGCGGGTATGGGCACGTGGTAGACGCCGCGGCCGAGCAGCCGGGCCTGGGGCGCCCACCAGGCGGGACAGGGCCGGGGCAGCAGTACGTCACCGCCGACGGCGGCGGTGAGGGCGAGCAGCAGGGCGGGGGCGCTCGGGGCGGCGGCGATCCGGCCCGGCTCGGCGGGCAGGCCGCGGCGGGTCCAGTAGCCGGCGGCGGCGTCCAGGAGGGCGGGGCCGCCGCCGGGGGGTTCGCCGTGGGCGCGGCCGGCGGCGCGGGCGGCGGCAGCGGCCAGCCCGGGCAGGACCGGGAGGCCCGGCTCGGGCGGGGGCGGCCCGTACCGGACGGGGCCACGGCCCTCGTACTCCGTCCGTCGCATGCGTACCTCCGTGCGCTCACGTCCCAGTGTCCGGCCCCGGCGCAGGGAGCGCTCGGGCAACACTCTCCTGCCCCCTCCTGCCCGGCAGCCGGAGAGATATCCGGGCATATGAGAGGTATCCGGGCCTGGGCGGTCGCGGTGGGAACGTACCGACGGGCATCGGGCGTACGGCGGGCGGCATCAGGCGTACGGCGCAGGCGCCGAGGGACGTCCGCGGCGGTTTCAGCGCGCCAGCGACACCAGCTCGCGTTCCAGTCCGCGGCCCTTCGTCTCCACCAGCGCCGCCGCGACGTCCGCCAGTTTCCGGTTCGTCGCCTGCGAGACGCGCCGCAGGACCGCGAACGCGGTCTCCGCCTCGCAGCCGAGGACGTGCATGACGATCCCGCACGCCTGGTCCACGGCGGCGCGCGTGCGCATGGCCGTGCCGAGCTGGTCGAGCTCCGTGAGCGCGGCCCGGTGGTGCCGGTCGCGCACGAGGCTCGCCGTGGCGAGATGGCCGAGCGCCTGGGCGGGGCCGTGCCGGGCGTCGTCGAGCCTGCCGGGGCGGAAGCCGAAGAGCGTCAGGGTGACCGTGAGCCCGGCGCGCCGGAACGGCAGGGTCGCGCTGGAGCGCAGACCGGAGTCGAGGGCCAGCGCACGGTACTCGGGCCACCGCTCCTCGCGCAGCAGGTCCCCGGACCCGACCGGCGTGCCCCGCTCCTCGGCGGCGGGAATGGGCCCCTCGCCCGAGCGCAGTTGCGCCGCGACGAGCCCCGCGAGGTCGGGGTGGGTGGTGGCGACGGGGTGTTCGTCGCCGCCGTCGGTGACCGTGGTGCTCGCACCGCAGCAGCCGGGGGTGCAGCGCACGGCCTGCTCGGCGAGTTCGGAGAGCCTGCGTCCGGGCAGGGCCGATTCCGGGCGGAGCAGGTCCGGGTCCGGCAGGGGGGCCATGAGACGTTCCTCCTCTTCCGGTCGCGTTCCCGCCAGGCCCTCCCGGAAACCGACGGAGCGGCTAGGTTCGGCACATGTCTCAGGCGGAGGACTTCGGTGCGGAGCTCGCTGATTTCGTGCGCCGCGTCGCCGAGTTGAGGTCGGCCCGTGCCGTTCCCGCGGCGGACCTCGCCACCGTGCTCGACGCGGCGATCTTCGAACTCGGCCATGTGGCGGACCGGTTGTGGCCCGCGTACGAGACCCTGGTCGACGGCGGTCGGCCGAACGGCCCCTCGGCCGACCGGGAGGAACAGCGGCTGCTGCGGGCCATCTTCCAGCGGCTGCCGCTGCCGGTGGCCCTGGTGGACCGGGACACCGCGGTCCGGCGGATGAACTCCGCGGCGACGAGCCTGACGGGGATCCGCGCCGGCTTCGCCGCGGGCCGGCCGCTGACCGGGTTCCTGCTCCACGCCGACCGGGTGGCCTTCCGCTCGCAGACCGCCGCGGTCGCCCGCGGCGACGGTGACCGCAGCGTCGTCGTCCACCTCCAGCGGAACCCCGAACTGCCGGTGCGCGCGACGCTCGCGGCCCTGCGCCCCGGCGCCGAGCCCCGCACGGCGGTCCTCGTCGTGCTCCAGCCCTCGGTGACCCGCGCGCAGCGGCCGGTGCCCGCGCCCGACCTCGGCGAGGCGACGCGGCACGCGGCCGAACTCGACCTCGCGGACGCCATGACGACGGCGCTGCTCACGGCGCCCGCCGGAGACCGCGGGGCCGTCATGGAACAGGCCGCGGCGGTGCTGCACGGGCGGTTCGCCGACTGGGTGGTCATCGACGACGGGGCGGCGCGCCCACGCCGTACGCGGGTGCTCGGACCGCCCGGCGCGCCGGTCGCGGAGGTGGCCGCGCAGGACCCCGCCGCGTGCCCCCTCGTCGTCGAGGCGGCACACGGCGGGGTGCCGGCGCTACAGGTCCGCCCGGAGGACCCGGACGCCTTCGGCCGCGACACGACCGGAGCGCCCGTCCTGGTCCGCGCCGAGGTCACGTCCCTGCTGTGCGTACCGCTGGCGGTCGGCGCGGAGGGCCCCGTGGAGGGCGTCCTCACGCTGTTCCGCTGCGGCGCCCGGCTGGCCTTCTCGCTGGCCGAGGCGCGGGCCGTCGACGTCCTCTCGCGCCATCTGGCGCTCGCCCTGCGACGCGGGACCGACGCCCGCTGAGGGTGTGTCAGGCCGCGTCGCGCATGACCTGGTCGCGCAGCCGGTCGCAGCAGCGGCTGATGAGCCGGGAGACGTGCATCTGCGAGATGCCCATCTCGTCGGCGATGCTGCTCTGCGTCATGTCGCCGAAGAACCGCATGTAGAGGATGGTCCGCTCCCGCTCGGGCAGCGCCTCGATGCGCGGCCGTACGGCCTCGCGGTCGACGACGACGTCCAGCGCGGGGTCGGGGCCGCCGAGGGCGTCGCTGAGCGAGTAGCCGTCGCCGCTGCCCGGGAGTTCGGCGTCGAGGGAGAGCGCGGTGAAGCTTTCGAGCGCCTCAAGGCCGGTCTTCGCGTCCTCCTCGCTCATGTGCGCGTGGTCGGCGATCTCGGCGATGGTGGGGGCGCGCCCGCCGACCGTCTGGGACAGGTCCTGGCGGGCCGCCCGTACGCGGTTGCGCAGGTCCTGGACGCGGCGCGGCACGTGCAGGGTCCACATGTGGTCGCGGAAGTGCCGTTTGATCTCGCCGGTGACGGTCGGCACCGCGTAGCTCTCGAAGGCGGTGCCACGCCGGGGGTCGTAGCGGTCGACGGCCTTCACCAGGCCCAGGGCCGCCACCTGGCGCAGGTCGTCGAGGGACTCGCCGCGGTTGCGGAACCGGCCGGCGAGACGCTCGGCCATGGGCAGCCACGCCTGCACGATCTCCTCGCGCAGGACGTCCCTCTCGGGGCCCTCGGCCAGCTCCACGAGCCGTTCGAAGGCTTCGGCGGTGTCCGGTGCGTCGTCGTGCGGATGGCGCCGGCTCCTGGCCGGCAGTGGGGTGTTCGCGTGGGATCGCATGGTGCGCAACTCCCTGAAGAATGGGTGCCTCTGCTGGAACGGTCACCGCGGGAGCGCGTACGCGTCGGTCCACGACGGGAACACACCCGGGGGCGAAACGGTCGCTCCCACGGACGTGCCTCCGGTCCGAAGCACTTCCCTCCGCCTGCCCCGGGCCCGGAGGGGCAAACACCGCGGACCTCGTCGCGGGTTTCCTCCGGGCTCCGCCGGACACCCGGACCTGACCGTCGTTCCTCGACCCCGCGGAGGGTTCCGCCATGAGCGCCAAGGTCGCCGACCACCTTCTGGAGAGGCTGCGCGCCTGGGGCGTGGAACAGGTCTTCGGCTGCCCCGGTGACGGCGTCGACGGGCTGCTCGCCGCCCGGAACAGGGCCGCGGACCTGCCGCGGTTCGTGCGGGCGCGGCACGAGGAGGCGGCGGCGTTCGAGGCCGTGGGGTACGCGAAGTCCGGCCGGCGCCTCGGTGTCTGCGTGGCGGCGCCGGGCCCCGGGGCCGTCCGCCTCCTGAACTGCCTGTACGACGCCGGGGCCGACCGTGTGCCCGTGCTCGCCGTCGTCGGGCGGCCGGACGGCGTGTCCGGCTTCGTGGCCTCCGGCTTCGTGGAGACCGGCTGCGCGGCGTCCGGCTTCGTGGAGACCGTGACGGTGCCCGAGCGGCTCCCGGACGTCGTCGACCGGGCGATCCGCGCCGCGTACGCGCGCCGCTGCCCGGCCGTCGTGATCGTTCCCGGCGACGTACTGGAACTCGACCGCTCCCCGCAGGCGTTGACGCCGGCCCCCTCCGGCCCGGAGCGCGGCGGCCCGGCGGCGGTGCCGTCGCCCGCCTCCCTGCGACGCGCCGCCGAGGTCCTCAACGCCGGTGACAAGGCCGCGATCCTGGTCGGACAGGGGGCGGCGGGGGCGCGCGCCGAGATCGAGGAGATCGCGGAGCTGCTCGGTGCCGGGGTCGCGAAGACGCCGCTCGGCAAGGACGCGCTGAGCGACGAACTCCCGTATGTGACCGGTACGGCCGGCCCGCTCGGCACCCGGCCCTCGTACGAGCTGATGCGCGACTGCGACACCCTCCTGACCATCGGTTCGAGCTTCTCCGACCCGCGGTTCCTGCCGGAGCCCGGCTCGGCGAGGGCCGTGCGGATCGACGTCGATCCGCACGTGACCGACGTGTGTCGCCCCTGCGAGGTCGACCTCGTCGGCGACGCGCGGGCGACGCTGCGCGAGCTGATCCCACTGGTCGACAAGGACCGCAGGGGCGTCTGCCGCGAGTGGCGGGACGAGATCCTGGCGGGCGTCACGCGGTGGAAGGGGGTGCTGACCCGCAGGGCCGGGCTGTCCGCGGACCCGATCCACCCGGAGTACGTGGCGCACGTCCTCGATGGACTACTCCCCGGCAACGCCGTCATCACCTGCGAATCGGGCCCGGTCGCCCACTGGTACGCGCACCATCTGACCCTGCGCGGCGACATGCGCGCCTCGCTCCCGGGGACGCTCTCGGGGTCGCCCACGACGACGGGGCACGGTGTGCCGTACGCGGTCGGGGCGAAGTTCGCGCATCCCGACCGGCCCGTGATCGCCCTGGTGGGCGACGGCGCGACGCGGAGGGACGGGATGGCGGAGCTGATCACCGCGGCGCGGTACCGCCACCACTGGGACGACCCCCGGCTGATCGTCGCGGTGTGGAACGACCGGCCCCCACGGGCTCATCCGGACGAGCCCCACGCGGAGTTCGCCCGCTCCCTGGGCCTCACCGGCATCCGCGTGGAGCGCCCCGAGGACGTCGAGTCCGCCTGGCGCACGGCACTCGCCGCGGACGGCCCGGCGGTCCTGGACTTCCGCATCGACCCGGCGGTACCACCGGTGCCGCCGCACGTCACATGGGAGCGGATGGAGGCGACGGCCGCGTCGGTCCTCAGGGGCGACCCGGACCAGGTGTCGATGGTCAAGCAGGGCCTGAAGGCGAAGATGCAGGAGTTCCTGCCGGATACGCGGCTGCGCGGCGAACGGTCCCGCCCCGGCACCTCATGAACACGACCGAGGAAGGCTCAGCCATGACTGACTACGTACGGGACGTCATGACACCGGGTGTCGTGGCGGTCCGGCCCGATGCCTCACTCGTCGAGGCGGCGCAGCTCATGCGTGCCCAGGACATCGGCGACGTACTGGTGGCCGTGGACGGCCAGGTCGTCGGGGTGCTCACCGACCGGGACATCGCGCTGCGCGCGGTGGCCGACGGCGCCGATCCGCTGACGGTCAGCGCCCAGGCCGTCTGCACGCCGAGCCCTGTCGTGGTCGCCCCCGGCGACGCGGTGGAGTACGCGGTCGGCCTGATGCGCGACCACGCGATCCGCAGGCTGCCGGTCGTCGAGGACGGTGACCCGGTGGGGATGGTGAGCCTCGGCGACCTTGCGCTCGCCAGGGACCCGTCGTCCGCGCTGGCCGACATCAGCCGCGCGGAACCCGACGGGTGGCCGGGGATCGCCCGGGCCTGAGGGTGCGGTGCCTGGGCCTGTGCCTGGGCCCGTGCCTAAGCCTGTGTTTGGGGCGCCTCAGGTCGACTTCGTGCCGCACGTCTCAAGGTCGACGTGGCCAGGCGCAGCGGTGTCGTGTCGCCCTGCGGCGCGTGGCTGCTGCCCACGTGTTCCTTCCGCTCCCACCAGGCCGCGTCGCCGTCCTCGATGTACCGCAGGAGGATGCCTTCGCGCAGCGCCCAGGGGCAGACCGTCAGGACCTCAAGACCGGTCAGCTTCATGGCCGTGTGGGCCACCACCGCACCGGCCAGGCACTGATCGGCCCGCGCCGCCGAGATTCCGGGCAGTTGCGCCCGCTCGTCCGCCGGGAGCCGCGCCAGGTCCTTGAGCGCCGCCCGCAGCTGCGGGCGCGCCAACTCACGCTGTACGAACGGTCCGTAGCGGCCGGGCGCGGCACCGCACAACCGGGCGAGCTGCTGGAACGTGCGCGAGGTGGCGACCGCCGCGTGCGGCATCTCCCACCGGATGCGTGCGGCCACGTCCCGCAGCTGGTGGCGCACCTGGCGCCGTACCGCCCTGATGTCCCGCTCGCGCGGCGGGTCCTGGCCGTCGAGGAACTGCCGGGTCAGCCGCCGCGCGCCCAGCGGGAGCGAGACCGCGTAGTCCGGCAGGCGACTGCGCCCGAAGGCCACTTCCAGGGAGCCGCCGCCGATGTCGAACAGCACCAGCGGGCCCGCGCTCCAGCCCATCCACCGCCGGGCCGCGAGGAAGGTCAGCTCCGCCTCGGCCTCGCCGGAGAGGGTGCGCAGCCGCAGCCCCGTCCCCTCCTCCACGGCGTCGAGCACCTCGGCCCGGTTGGGCGCGTCCCGCACGATCGAGGTGGCGAAGGCGAACAGCGGCTGGGCCACGCCCCACCTGTGCGCCTCTTCCTGCACGTCACGCACCGCGTCGACGAGCTGCCCGACCGGTTCCTCGACGAGCCGTCCCTCCGCGTCCAGGTGCTGGGCGAGCCGCAGCCTGCGCTTGACCGTGTGCACGGGCAGCGGCACCTGTCCGTCGGCGTCCGCGACGACCAGCCGTACGGTGTTCGACCCCACATCCACCACGCCAACTCTCATGGCAGTGCGGTTACCCCACTCCGGTGGAGAAGATTCGGCCGCCGCTCACCCATCGCGGCCGAGGAGGTTGAGCAGCCTGGTCTGCTCGTCGGCGCCGGGCGGCGACTTCACGGCACGGTCGAAGAGCCCGGTCTTCGCCAACTCGGCAGCGTACGGCTCGACTTCGCGGCGCGAGAAGTCCACCAGGTCCGCGGGGAGCTTCTCGTCCGCGCCGATCGCACGCGAGAGGTCCCAGGCGTGCACGACCAGGTCCATGGTCATCTGTCCGCAGTAGTGGACCGCGGAGGACTCCCCCGACGACAGGTGGACGGTGCGTTCCAGGGCGCCCGGTTCGCCGAAGGCCTCGCGGGCCGCGGCGGACGCGGTGTCCCAGGAGGCGACCGGGTCGGGGCCGAGCATGTCGCCCTCGAAGGAGTCGCCGACGCTCTCGACGGTGGCGCCGTCGCGGACCAGCGAGGGCACCCAGAGCTGTTCGGTGGTGAGGTGGTTCACCAGGTCGCGCACCGTCCAGTCGGTGCACGGCGTGGGCGCGTCCCACTGGTCGGGGCGGATGGCGTGCACCCGGTCGGCGAAGAGGTCGAGCGCCTCCCCGTGCCGGTCGAGCAGGGACCCGCCTGCCGCGGCTTCCGTGTCCGTCACGATTCGGCTCCTCCTCGCTCACGCGCACCCTCACGGGTCCGTCCGGGCGCGACCGACCTGCGCGGATGCCGCCGGAGGTACTCGCCCTCCAGCTCCGCCATGCGTTCGTTGTGGGCCCGCAGGGCGTCGTCCGAGCCGTGCAGGAGGGTGGTGTGGCGGGTCCGGTGGATCGCCTCCAGCTCCCTTATGAGCTCCTGGTCGTCCAGCTGACCCGGTTCGACTCCGGTCATGGGTCGCTCCTCGTCGCGTCGTTCCGTGCCCACCGTGTACCCACTCGGCACGGCCTACTCAGGATGCAACGCACCCGGCGCCCGCGCTCCTCACGGGGGCCGGACGGGCGGGTTCCGGGGCGAGAGGGACGGGGAGAGGGCCGGGGAGAGGGATGGGCGCGGGCTACCGCTTGCGCTCGACCCTGCGCTCGTCCCAGACCGGCTCCGGCGTCTCGCGGACCCGGCCGTCGCTGCCGAAGACCAGGTAGCGGTCGAAGGAGCGGGCGAACCAGCGGTCGTGGGTGACGGCGAGCACCGTGCCCTGGAAGGCTTCGAGGCCCTCTTGCAGGGCTTCGGCCGACTCCAGGTCGAGGTTGTCGGTGGGTTCGTCGAGGAGCAGGGCCGTGCAGCCCTGGAGTTCCAGGAGCAGGATCTGGAAGCGGGCCTGCTGGCCCCCGGAGAGGCGGTCGAAGTTCTGCTCGGCCTGGCCCGTCAGTTCGTAGCGCCGCAGCCGTGACATCGCGGCGCCCCGGTCCTGCGCGTGCTCGCGCCAGAGGATGTCGAGGAGCGGGCGGCCCATCAGCTCGGGGTGGGAGTGGGTCTGCGCGAAGTGTCCCGGCACGACGCGGGCGCCGAGCTTCCAGGCGCCGGTGTGCGTCACGTCGTCGCCCGCGAGCAGCCGCAGGAAGTGCGATTTGCCCGAGCCGTTGGAGCCGAGGACGGCGACCCGCTCGCCGTAGAAGACCTCCAGGTCGAAGGGTTGCATCAGACCGGTGAGTTCGAGATTCTCGCAGGTCACGGCCCGTACGCCGGTGCGTCCGCCGTGCAGGCGCATGGTGATGTCCTGCTCGCGCGGCGGCTCGGGCGGCGGTCCCGCCTCCTCGAACTTGCGGAGCCTGGTCTGCGCAGCGTGGTAGCGCGAGGCCATCTCGTGGCTGACGTCGGCGGCCTGGCGCAGGGTGCGCACCAGCTTCTTGAGCTGCTCGTGCTTCTCGTCCCAGCGGCGGCGCAGCTCCTCGAAGCGCGCGAAGCGCTCCTTGCGGGCCTCGTGGAACGTCTCGAAACCGCCGCCGTGCACCCAGGCGTCGGCGCCCCCGGGGCTCTGCTCGACGCTGATGATCTTCTCGGCGGCGCGGGCGAGCAGCTCCCGGTCGTGGGAGACGAAGAGGACGGTCTTACGGGTCTCCGCGAGCTGCCGCTCCAGCCAGCGCTTGCCGGGGACGTCGAGGTAGTTGTCCGGCTCGTCGAGGAGCAGCACCTCGTCGGTGCCGCGCAGCAGGGCCTCCAGGACGAGGCGCTTCTGCTCGCCGCCGGAGAGCGTGCGGACCTCGCGGAACTGCGCCTTGTCGTACGGGACGCCGAGCGCGGCCATGGTGCAGATGTCCCAGAGCGTCTCCGCCTCGTACCCCTGCACCTCGGCCCAGTCGGAGAGCGCCTGCGCGTACTTCATCTGGGCGGCCTCGTCGTCGACCGTCATGATCGCGTGCTCGGCGGCGTCCACGGCCTTCGCGGCCTCGCGGATCCTGGGCTGCGCCACGGAGACGAGCAGGTCACGCACGGTGGTCTCGTCCCGCACCGAGCCGACGAACTGCGGCATCACGCCGAGCCCGCCGCTGACGTTGACGCCGCCGCCGTGCGGCTGGAGGTCACCGGAGATCAGCCGGAGCAGCGTGGTCTTGCCCGCGCCGTTCGCCCCGACCAGGGCGACGACGGAACCCTCGCCGACCCGGAAGGAGACGTCGCCGAGCAGCGCCCGCCCGTCCGGCAAGTAGTACTCCAGGTGCGCTGCTTCCAGATGTCCCATGGGCCGGATTCTCCGTGCCCGGCGGCCGCCGCCGCAAACCGGTTTCCCCCGCTGTAGTGCGGGTCACGGCACCGGGTACCCGAAGCCCATGAGCACAGACGCCCCCCTCACGCACATCCCGACGCACATCCCCGCGCACTTCCCCACGCATACGGGCGCACACACGGGCACACACACGGGCACGCATACGGGCACGCTGCGGGCCCGTGTCCTGGCCCTCGACTCCCGGGCCTTCGAGGCGGTCGCCGTACGGCACTGGCCGGGCGGCGACCGCGTCCTGCCCCGGCTGAGCCGGAGCGCCAACCACGGGCTGCTGTGGTTCGGCACGGCCGCGGTGATGGCGGCGACGGGCGGCCCGCGGGCCCGCCGCGCCGCCGCGCACGGTGTCGCCTCGCTCGCGCTGGCCTCCGCCGTCATCAACACGCTCGGCAAACGCTCGGTGCGCCGGCCAAGGCCGCTCCTGGACGCCGTACCGCTCATGCGGCGGCTCAAGCGGCAGCCCATCACCACGTCGTTCCCCTCGGGCCACTCCGCGTCCGCCGCGGCCTTCGCCACCGGCGTGGCGCTGGAGTCCGGCCTCCGGGGCGCGGCCGTCGCGCCCGTCGCGGGCGCGGTGGCACTGTCCCGCGTCTACACGGGCGTCCACTTCCCCGGCGATGTCCTCGTGGGCGCAGCCCTCGGTGTGGGCGCCGCCTTCGCGGTGCGCGGCCTCGTCTCCTCGCGCGGGCCGCGGACACCGGACAGGACGCACGCCGACGCGCCGGCGCTGGCGGGCGACGAGGGCGACGAGGGCGACGTGCCCGTCGACCACCGGGTGATCACATAGTGATACGCGGGTCTCATTATTCGGCATGGCGGCGTACGGTTCCCGGTACCGCAGCAAGGTCCGGCGAACCGCGAAGGAGCACCGCCATGCCGAGAGAGACCGCCGTCTACACGCACGGGCACCACGAGTCCGTGCTGCGTTCGCACACCTGGCGCACCGCCGCCAACTCGGCGGCCTACCTCATCGGCTCGCTGAAGCCGCACATGAAGGTGCTGGACATCGGCTGCGGGCCCGGCACCATCACCGCCGACCTGGCGAAGCTCGTGCCGGACGGCCATGTCACGGCCGTGGACCACGCGCCGGACATCCTCGACAGGGCGCGCGCGACAGCCGCCGAACGAGGCGTGACGAACATCGATTTCGCCGTCGCCGACGTGCACGACCTCGACTACCCCGACGACTCCTTCTGCGTCGTCCACGCCCACCAGGTGCTCCAGCACGTCGGCGACCCGGTGCGCGCGCTGAGCGAGATGCGGCGGGTCTGCAAGCCGGGCGGCATCGTCGCGGTCCGCGACGCGGACTACTCGGCGATGACCTGGTACCCCGACGTACCCGCCATGGACGACTGGCTGGACCTCTACCTGCGCGTGGCCCGCGCCAACGGCGGCGAGCCCGACGCGGGCCGCCGCCTCAGGGCCTGGGCACTGCGGGCCGGCTTCACGGACATCACCGCGACCGCGGCCACCTGGTGCTACGCCTCCGAGGACGAGCGGGCCTGGTGGAGCGGGCTCTGGGCGGACCGCACGGTCGCCTCCTCCTACGCCGAACGCGCGGTGGCCGGCGGACACGCGGACGCCGCGAGCCTGGAGGGCATCGCGGCGGCGTGGCGCACGTGGGGCGCCGAGGCGGAGGGGTGGTTCGCGGTACTGCACGGAGAGGTCCTCTGCCGGAAGTGACGGGACACCCGGCGGACACCCGGCGCCACCGTGCGGTCCGGCTACTCCCCGGCTGCTTCCCGGCTACTCCCCGGCTACTCCCTGGGGAGCAGGGGGCCCAGCGGCCCGAGGTCGAGGTTCAGGTCCTCGGGCTTCAGCCCGTACCGGTCGCGCAGCTCCGCCATCCGGTCCTCCAGGAGCATCAGCGTCAGCCCGATCCGCTCCTCCTGGTCCTCGGTGAGGTCGCCGGTGTCGAAGCGGCGCACGGCCTGGCGCTCCATGAGCTGCCGCAGAAGCTCGACGATGGTGAGGACCAGCTTCACCAGGTCCCGCTCGACGGTGTCGGGGTCGAGGTCCATGCGCTTACGGGCGCCACGCTCCTTCTCGGTGACCGCCATGGTCTCCGCGAGACCGCCCGTGGCCTGCGCGAGGCCATCCATGGTCTGCGCGAGGCCGTCCGTCTCCCGCGGGTCGGACTTCTCCCGCGGGACGGGCTTCTCCTTCTCTGTCTCCTTCAGCCCCTCGGTCTCGGGGTCCATCGTCACTCCAGTCCTCGCCACTCCAGTCCTCGTCACCGCGGTTCCGGCCCTCACGAGGGCATCGGCCCGCTGTCCGGCCACGGCGAGGGCACCTGCTCGTTCACCGAGCTGATCAGGGCGTTCAAGTCGATGCGTACGAGGTCCACGTCCGCGATCCGCAGGGTGACGTCGCCCGTGATGACGACCCCGCCCGCGAGGAGGCGGTCCAACAGGTCGACCAGGGCGATCTCCCTGCGCTCCACCACCGTCATCGCGACCGCCCCGTCCCCTCGCCGCTTTCCGCGTCGTCCCCGGTGAAGGAGTACGCGGCCCACGGTCCCGTCAGTTCCACCGTCAGCCCCACCGCGTCCTCGTCCTTCGTGCGGTCCACGAGCTCCACGAACTCCTCGGAGTGCGCGCGGGGCACCAGGTACGCGGCGTTCAGGATGTTGCGGCCCGGGGTGCCGGAGAGCGACGAGTTCTGCGGGGCGTGCAGCCGGGAGTCGTCGGCGTGCCGCGCCAGTTCCTCGTGCAACCGCTGCGCGAAGGCCTCGGCCCGCTTCCAGCCCTCGTCCTGGGCATTGCGCTGCTGACGCCGGCGACGCAGGTAGTCGCGACCCGAGAGCGGCTTCTCTGGGCCTGCTGTCTCGGATGTCTGCTTGTCTGAGGACTGGTTGTCTGAGGACCGGTTGTCTGACGAGTCCGCGGTGTCCATGTGGACCTTTACGCCCCACTCCACGCACCCGTCGATCCGTTCGAGGATGCGCCAGAACCGGTCGGCCCCTTCCTGGAGCATCGCGCGGACCCCGCTGTCGTCCCGGAAGACGGTACCGAGGCGCAGCGGGAGCGGGCAGGTGACCGAGGTGAGGGCACCGATCACGCGCTGGTGGGCGCGGGCGGTCTCGGAGAGCCACTCCAGGTCCTCCAGGTGCGCGCGCAAGGCCTCCTCGGCGAAGTCCTGCTCCGGCACGGGGCCCACGAGGGCGATCAGGCCCTCGTGGGCGAGCTGCCGGGGCGGGGCGCCGCCGACCCCGGTCAGGTCGGCGGCGAGAGGTGCGTTCAGAGGGCGGCACACCGCGTACACGTACCGCAGATCATCCCTTGTGACGCTCACGTGACTCCTTCTCCGCGGGCTCCAGGGCTTCGCGGCCCTCGAGCTCCTCGATACGCCGTCTCAGATCGGCGTTCTCCTGGGCGAGCTCACCCCGGTGCGCTCCTGAGGAAAGCGCCGGGTCGTTCTCCCACCAGTCGATACCCATTTCCCTGGCCTTGTCGACCGAGGCGACGATGAGGCGGAGCTTAATGGTGAGCAGTTCGATGTCGAGCAGGTTGATCTTGATGTCACCCGCGATGACGATGCCCTTGTCCAGCACGCGTTCGAGGATGTCGGCGAGGTTGGCTCCTCCGCCGCTTCCGTAGGGGTCAGGAAGCCGGCCCGGGGTGGCCGTCATCGGCGGCTCCGTCCGCCACCGGACGACTCGGCGTACTCGCGCCGCTTCTCATCCTCGGCGTCGGCTTCCTCGTCGTCCTCGGCCTCGTCGTACTCGGCCTCCGGCTCGTCCGCCCGCTCGTCCGTCCGCTCGACCTCGTCGTCTTCCTCGTCCTCGTACTCGGCCTCCGGCTCGTCGTCCTCCGGCTCGTCCTCGTACTCGGCCTCGGGCTCGTCCGAGCGCTCGTCCTGCTCCTCGTCCCGCTCCTCGTCCTCGTCCTCGTACTCGGCGTCAGGGTCGTCCTCGTACTCCGCTGCCGCGTCGTCGTCGTGCTCGTCCTGCTCGTCGTCGGTTCCTGCGTTCTCGTGCTCGTGCTCGTTCTCGTTCTGGGTCTCGTTCTCTTCGCGCTCGCGTTCTTCCTCCGCCACCGCGTCCTCGTGGCTGCGGACGACCTCGCCGTCGCGGATCTCGCCGCGCCAGCCGTCGCTCGCCTCGCCGCGGATCGAGATGTGCCGGGCGAAGTTCTTGAGGTCAAGGCGTGCCCTGCGGCCCTGGGCGCGCCATATGTTGCCGGTCTTCTCGAAGAGGCCCTTCGGGTAGTACTCGATGACGAGCAGCACCCGGGTGAGGTTCTCCGCCAGCGGGTGGAAGGTGACGACGCCCTTGGTCGTCCCCTTGGCGCCCTCCGAAGTCCAGGTGATCCGCTGGTCCGGAACCTGCTCGGTGGTGTGCGCCTTCCAGCTGCGGCTCGACCAGAAGACCTTGAGCTTCCAGTCGGTGTCCGTGTCGCTCGCCACGGTGGCGCCCTTGACGCCCTTGGCGAAGGTGGAGAACTCCTGGTACTGGGTCCACTGGTCGTAGGCCTCGCGGATCGGCACGCCGACGTCGACGTACTCCAGGATCACCGTGGGCTTCTGGCCCGCGCCGCCCTTCTTCCGCTTGCTGCCGCCGATGCCCTTGACGGCGTCGGTCACCTTGTCCTTCAGGTGGCCGCCGCCGATCTCCAGGGCGCTGCGTACGGGGCCCTTGCCCTCGGAGACCTTCTTGCCCGCCTGGAGCGCGAGTTTCCCGAAGCCGGGGCTGTTGCCGTCGGCGATGTCGTTCAGCTTGCCGGTGGCGTCGCCGAGCTTGTGGCCCACGCCGATGAGCATGCGTTCCGCCTGCGCCATGAGGTAGGACTGCGCCTCCTCCTTCAGGCGTTCGACGGCGGGGCCGCGCGCGATGCTGCCCAGGGGAGAGTCAGCCATTGTCCCGGCCTCCCTTCGACGTGCCGCCCGAGCGGGCCGAGGTCGCCCTACGGGCGGTGTCACGGGCCGCGGTGGACTTCTTCTGCGTGGTCTTGCGCGCCGTCGTCTTCTGGGCGGTCTTCTTCGCCGGAGCCTTCTTCGTCGCCGCGCTGGAGGCGGAAGCGGACTTCGCGTCCGTCTTCTGCCCGGACCGGGATCCAGAGGAACGCTTGGCCGGCGCCTTCTCGCGCTGCCGGTCATCGGATGCCGACTTCTGCTCCCGGTCCTGCTGCTCTCGGTCCTGCTTCCGGTCCCGGTGCCGGCCTTCGCCGTCCTCCTCGGCCTCGTCGCCCTCGTCGTCCTCGTCCTCGTGCTCGTACCGTCCCACGACCTTGCCCTTGAGGTTCTTGGCGTCCTCGGGCACGACACCCGCGATGCGGTCCTGAACGTCCAGAGTGCGGTCGTGCAGACGGTCGGCGAGGCCTTCGAGCTGCCGGTTGAGGAGGGAACCCGTGGCAGCCTTGCCCACACCCCGCAGATCCTGGCGCAGCTGGTCGCCTATCTCCTTGAACTGCGGGTTGTTCTCCAGCTGCTGGGTCACCAGTGAACCCAGCGCCTTGGGGCTCAGGTTCAGCCGCTTGCCGGCCACCATCGTCCCCACGGCGAACGCGAACTTCGCCTTCTTCGTGCGACCGAGGACGTATCCCGCGCCCACGGCCAGGCCCACTGCCAGTCGATTCATCAGAAGTCCTGTCCTGTGCTGTGTTGCAGCCTGTCGAGGAGCTCGTCCTCACACCTCTCGAACTCGTCCTCGTCGATCTCGCCCGCCTCCAGGCGTTCCTCGAGCCGGGAGAGTTCACGGCGGATGGCCGAAGGGTCGTAGTACTGCCGCTCCGCCTCGTCGACCACCTGCCGCAGCACCCAGAGGGAGCCGCGGGCCGGGGCCAGAGGCAGCATGAGCAGTTCACCGATGAGTCCCATGGCGTCGGCCCACTACTCCGCGGGCTGTGCGGGCCCCGGGTCGACGAAGCTGTATGGGGGCAGCGGTCCGTGCACCCGCAGCTCAAGCTGGGGCTGGTTGGCCTTGAGCTCCTCCACCGCGGCGAGCAGGCCCTCGGCCGACTCGCGGTGCACCAGGAACGAGATGTTCGCAAGCCAGCCGGTGCCCTCGGGCCCCGGCTCGATCGCCTCGGCGGTCGGTTCGAGGGCGCGCCGCACCTCGACGGCGTCGCTCTGCTCGCGGGCCCGCACGGTGTTGGACACGGCCTCGCCGAGCTTCAGCTTCTGCTCCTGGGAACCGCCGCCCTCGCGCTGGTTGGCCTCGACCATGGCGCGCAGCTCCGGGTTCTCGGCGAGGACCTGGTGCAGCACGGCCTGTTCGTTGTGGGAGGCCTTCACGTTGTACTCGACCTTGCCGTCGAGGGCGCGCAGCCGCTCGCCGTAGTGGTCGGCCCGCTGCCCGAGGACGCCGACGACCGTGTCGTCGTCCGGCGCGAGGCTGCCGAAGCGCATCGGAAGCACGGAGCCCGCGGCGCCCGCCTCCGAGAGGACGTTCTGGTGGGCGAGCAGGTCGCGCCGCTTGGGCTTGAGGTCCTCGGGCGCGTCGCTGACGATCGCCGCGAGGTCGCCGTGCTTGAGGATGCGCACGGTGCACGCCGGCTTGCCGATGCCCTCCATGCCGTCGGGGAGTCCCGGGTGGGCGCTGCTCGCGATGCCGTATACGTAGGTGGTCACTCCTGCTCCTCCTTACGGCGGGACGAGGTGGAACGCCGGGCGCGCGGACGCTCCTCGCGCTGGCCCTCCTCACGGGACTGCTTGAAGGCGTCCGAAATCGTCTCGGCCGCTCCGGAGAGCGCGCCCTTGGACTTGCCCTTGGCGCCGGACTCCGTCATCTCACCCACGAGGTCGGGCAGGCCCGGGTCCTTCTTCGGGCCGGATTCCAGGTCGAGGCGGTTGCACGCCTCGGCGAAACGCAGATAGGTGTCGACACTCGCGACGACCACACGGACATCGATCTTCAGGATCTCGATGCCGACCAGTGAGACGCGAACGAAGGCATCAATGACGAGTCCTCGGTCGAGAATAAGTTCCACGACGTCGTACAGGCCGCTGGAGCCGCCTCCGCCGCCGGACTGTTGTGCCGGAACCACGGTCATACCGGTGAGCCTCCTTGGGTCTTCTTCGTCTCTTCTCTGCCGTGCCCGGGCACGTCTGACGTCTGCCGTGCCCGGCACAGGGTTGTTCTGCCTATGTGCCATGTGCCGTGTGTCATGTGCCGTGTGCCATGTGCTGGGCGGCTTGCCACTGCGTGGCGCGCGGGGCCTAGCGGCCGGCGCCGCGCGGTTCGGAACGTCCGCGCTCGTAGCGGCGGAGCCGCCGGTAACCGGTGAGCTCGCCCTGCGGGTCGAGCTGCACCTCGTAGCTGGCGAGCAGGCTCATCGTGTCGGGGACACGGGCCAGTTCGAGGACCTCTACCTCCAACAGCCAGCCGTTGTCAGTGCGTTCGAAGGACGACACCGACTCCGGTGTCATGCCGGTCAGCTCGGCGAGCTGCTCGCGGGCGCCACGGAGTACCACCATGGGGCCCGGCGAGGTGTTGCCCTTGCTCTGCGACGTGTCGTCCTGCGCCGGCTCCTGCTCCGGCTCCGGCTCCGGGGTGTCGTCGGGCCCGGATGTCCGCTTGGCCGACGCCCGCTTGGCCGGTGTCCGCCTGGCCGAGGTCCCCCCGGCCGAGGTCCGCTTGTCTGACGACCGCTTGTCTGACGACCGCTCGTCAGACGACTGCTTGTCTGAGGTGTGCTTGTCGGACGACTGCTTGTCGGAGGTCTGCTTGTCCGACGTCTTGCTGTCGGTCATCTCGGCCTCCCGGGTCTGCGGCTTGGTCGGCGTTTCGTCTGGTGTATCGCCGTCTGTCGTCTTACGCGTCGTATTGGCCATGTCCACCTCCCCCTCCGAATTACCCGTAAAGCCTTGGCCAAACGTGATCCGTAGACCTTCGGAGCCGGGTTCCCGCGGCCCTCAGCCGCTCACGGCGTTCAGCTTTCTGCGGGCCGGACCGAGGGCCCGTCCGGTGCGCGGAGTATCGGCCCACGGGTCGCTGCGGGCCTGCTCCAACGCGTTGTCGATGGTCCAGTGGCGGGCGTCCACGGCTGGGTCGTCGAGCTGCTCCCAGGCGATGGGCATGGCCACCGGGGCGCCCGGCGCGGCGCGTACGGAGAATGGCGCGACGGCGGTCTGCGCGTACCCGTTGCGCTGTACGTCCAGATAGAGCCGGTCGCCCCGCGCCTCCTTGCGGGCGGCCGTCGTGAGCCGGTCGGGGTGGGCGGCGGCGAGCACGTCCGCGACGTCCTTGGCGAAGCCGCGGACGTCGTCGAAGTCGTGGCGGCCGTTGAGCGGCACGATCACGTGCAGTCCGCGCGAACCCGTGGTCATCAGGGTGGACGGCAGGCCGATGTCGTCGAGGAGCCCCCCGAGCAGCCGGGCCGCGTCCCGTACGGCCGCGAAGTCGTCCTTCGCGGGGTCCAGGTCGAAGACCAGCCGGTCGGGATGGTCGACCTTGCCCGTACGGGAGAGCCAGCGGTGCAGCGTCACGCAGGCCTGGTCGGCGAGGAAGAGCAGCGTCGCCGTGTCGTCGCAGACGGTGTGCGTGACGGTGCCGCCCTGCTTCGCCACCTCGGCGCGCGTGATCCACTCCGGGTAGTGGTCCGGGGTGTCCTTCTGCATGAAGCGCGGCCCTTCGACGCCGTCCGGGTGACGCTCCAGCATCAGGGGGCGTCCGCGCAGGTGGGGCAGCATGAAGGGGGCGACGGACCGGTAGTGGTCGAAGAGGTCCGCCTTGGTGAGGCCCTGGCCTGCGCTGCCCTTGGGCGCCGGGAACAGGATCTTCTCCGGGCGGTGCAGTTCTACGGTGTGGCGGCCGGCTCGCACCGTCCGTGCGTCGTTCATGACGTTCCCTTCGGCTCGGTCCGCCAGCTCGGGCGCGGACTCGGACGGGTACCCGGTCGCGGTCCCGGTAGTCGCCTCAGGTCGACCGTCCGGGTGGTGTCAGCCCCGGCCCCGCGGGGTGGCTCCCCCCACCCGTGACTCGGGGGAGAGCGGGCGTGACCTGGGGCTTCCACAGCGGAAGGATCGAAGCCGACCCTTTGGAACTGAACTCCCTTTGGTGAGGCCCGCCATGACCCAGACCAGCCCCACCCTTCACCGCACCCCACGCACCCCTCGGCCACGCCCTCGCCCGCGCTCCAAGGAACCCCGCCTGCTCCCCCGCGGCCTCCCGGGGGCCGACGGCGAGCGGCCCGCGCCCGACGTCGTGCGCGCGGCGTTCGCGCTCTGGCTCACCGCGGTCGCGGCGGGCGTCTTCGAGACGGTCCTCGCCGTGGTCAGAACACTGACCGAGGCCGACGCGGCCACCGGTGGCCTCGCCGCCGGCCTCGCGCTGCGCGTGGCCGTCTGCTCGGCGGCCGTCCTCGTCGCGGTGCGGATGCGCCGCGGCGCGAACTGGGCGCGCCTGGCCCTGACCGGCGCACTCGGCGTCTTCGGCACGCTCTCCCTGCTGGCCGAGCCCGTGCGGTGGCTCGCCAACGGGCACTCGCTCGGCGAGGCCCTACGGCACCTGGACGCCGTGGACGTACTGTTCGGCGGCAGCCGCGTACTGCATCTCGCGGCCGTGCTCGCGGCGGTGGCGCTGATGTTCCGCCCCGCCGCGAACGCGTGGTTCAGGAAGTAACCGCGGCCCCCGAGCGGCGGCAGTCACCGTACGACGCCCTGCTCCACCAGGAGCCGTGCCGCCGCCGCGATGGACTGGGCGTCGATGCCCGCCGCGCGGAGCTGCTCCTCGGGTGAGGCCGAGCCCGGCATCGTCCGCACCGCAAGCCGTACGAGGCGCGGCACCGGACTGCCGTCGGTGAAGGCGTCCATGACCGCGTCGCCGATGCCGCCCTCCTCGCGGTGGTCCTCGACGGTGATGAGGCAGCCGGTGCGCTCGGCAGCCTCGCGCAGGGTCCTGCGGTCGACCGGCTTGACCGAGTACAGGTCGATGACGCGCACCGGAATGCCCTCGTCCGCGAGCAGCTCGGCGGCGGAGAGCGCCTCGTGGACGGTCACCCCCGCGGCGACGACGGTCAGCCGGTCCGCGTCCGAGGAGCGCAGGACCTTGGAGCCGCCGACGGGGAACTCCTCGCCGGGACCGTAGATGACGGGCGTGTCCCCACGTGACGTACGCAGGTAACGCACACCGTCCAGCTCCGCCATTCGGGCGACGAGCCGTCCGGTCTGGTGGGCATCGCACGGGTAGAGGACCGTGGAGCCGTGGATCGCGCGGAAGGCCGCCAGATCCTCCAGGCCCATCTGGGACGGGCCGTCCTCGCCGATGGCGACGCCCGCGTGCGAGCCGACGAGGTTGATCCCGGCGCCGCTCACCGCCGCCATGCGTACGAAGTCCTGGGCGCGGCTGAGGAACGCGGCGAACGTCGTGGCGTACGGCACCCAGCCGCGCGCGGCCATGCCGACGGCGGTGGCGACGAGCTGCTGCTCGGCGATGTAGCACTCGAAGTAGCGGTCGGGGTGTTCCTTGGCGAACCACTCCGCCCGTGTGGAGTCGCCCACCTCGCCGTCGACGGCCACCACGTCGCCGCGCGCCGTGCCGAGCGCGGTGAGCGCCCGGCCGTAGGCGTCGCGGGTGGCGACCGCGTCGCCGACGTCGTGGCGCGGCAGCTCGAAGTGCTCTGAGCTCCGCTCGGTGTGCGGCGCCCACGCGGCGGCGGGCTCGCGCGCCTCGGCCTCGGCGGGCTTGTGCACCTCGACGTGGACCCGGTGTTCGCCGCCGAGCTCCGCGATCGCCTCCGCGGCGTCCGGCAGGGGTTTGCCGTGCCGGCCCTCCCTGTTCTCGACGGCGGCGACGCCCTTGCCCTTGAGCGTGCGGGCGAGGATGACGGTCGGCTGCCCGGCGGTGGAGGCCGCCTCCTGGAAGGCCTGGTCGATGGCGTCGACGTCGTGGCCGTCGACCTCGATGGCGTGCCAGTCGAAGGCCTTGAAGCGGTCGGCGTAGGCGCTCAGGTGCCACTCGTGGCGGGTCGGGCCGCGCTGGCCGAGGCGGTTGACGTCGACGATCACGGTGAGGTTGTCGAGGTGCTCGTACCCGGCGTGTTCGGCCGCCTCCCAGTTGGAGCCCTCGGCCAGCTCGCTGTCG
This sequence comes from Streptomyces sp. NPDC046335, assembly GCF_055587985.1. Lineage (NCBI taxonomy): Bacteria > Bacillati > Actinomycetota > Actinomycetes > Kitasatosporales > Streptomycetaceae > Streptomyces > Streptomyces sp. NPDC046335. Next base: position 146,400 of record NZ_JBVJFF010000017.1, read on the forward strand.
CCGCAGAGCACCCAGGTGCGGTACGGGACCTGTTCGAGCCGCTTGCCGGAGAGCGCGATGCCGACGCCGACGGGGAGCCCCTGGCCGAGCGAGCCGGTGGCGGTCTCCACCCATGGCAGTGCCGTGGGTGTCGGGTGGCCCTGGAGGCGGCTGCCCTCCTTGCGGAAGGTGAGCAGCTCCTCGTCGGTGAGTGCGCCGGCGGCCTTGTACGCCGAGTAGAGCAGCGGTGACGCGTGGCCCTTGGAGAGGATGAAGCGGTCGTTGCCCGGATGGTCGGGGCGCTCGAAGTCGTAGCGCAGATGGCGGCCGAGGAGCACGGCCATCAGGTCGGCGGCGGACATGGAGGAGGTGGGGTGCCCGGAGCCCGCGACGTCCGCGGCGCGCACGGAGTCGACGCGTAGCTGCTGGGCGAGGGCGGCGATGTCACTGCTGGTCATGAGGGTCCTCCCGGTGGTTCGGGGCCTTTCGGGCGTGGCGGTCATCGGCGGAGTGGGGCGTGGCCGGCGGGAACCGCGCGAGTTCGGGCGGGGCGGTGTCCAGGGGCACGGACGAGGGGCGGACCGGGCCGGGCTGCACGGCCTGGCACGGCAGCACGGCGTCCAGAAGCCAGTCTGCGGCCACACGCACGCGGTTGCCCGGCGTGACGGCCGGAGCGGTGGTCATGGGACACGGCCCGATGCGCACATCGACGCCCCGCCCCCACACCACCCGGTCCACGGTGGCCGACAGGCGCCGCCCGTCGAGTTCGGGCAGGGCGCGGCCTGCGGCAGGGACAGGGTGTGCGCGGTGCGGCGGTAGCCGGCGAACCCGGCTCCGACGATGGCGATCGCGGTGGCGATGGTGACGGCGACAGCGATGACGATCGCGACGGCGATGCTGAATCGGTGCTCACGGCGTTCCTCCGGCGGGTCGGGGCCTCCGCGTGCCCGGCCGTGCACACGCCAAACTCCGGCGCGGCAGGCGCACTGGCGGGGCCTTCGCCGGGCCGAAACGTGAGGTCCGGCGGCCGTGAACACCGTTTGCCCCGGCGCGCCGGGGTTACCCGGTCACTGCCCGGCGAACGCGAGTTCGGTACAGCCGAACCGGCCGAGCGGGCCCATGTGCACCCGGTGGTCGCCGCGGACCCGTGCGCCTCACCGCCGGGTCCCCCACACCGCGCACCATGGACACAGGAAGATCCAGATGAAGGACGCAGTCTCCATCGAACGGCCCGCCGTCTCCGCCTACACCGTGCCCGCGGACGCTCCCGAGGCGGACGGCACCTTCGCCTGGGAGACCACGACGATCGTCGTCGCCGAGGTCAGCGCGGGCGACGCCACGGGCACCGGCTGGACCTACGCGCCGGCGGCCACCGCGGCCCTGGTCGACGAGCAGCTCACCCCGGCGATCCTGGGGCGCGACGCCCTGGACATCCCGGCCGCGCACGACGCGATGACGAAGGCGGTCCGTGACACCGGCCGCTCGGGCGCCGCCGGGTGCGCCATTTCCGCGCTCGACATCGCTCTGTGGGACCTGAAGGCGCGCCTCCTCGAAATCCCCCTCGTACGTCTTCTCGGCGCGGCCCGTGACGAGGTCCCCGTCTACGGCAGCGGCGGCTTCACGACGTACCACGACACGCATCTGGCGGCCCAGCTCAACGGCTGGGTGCACGGGCAGCACATTCCGCGCGTGAAGATAAAGATCGGCGAGGCCTGGGGCCGGGCGGCGGTCCGCGACGTGTCGCGGGTGCGCACGGCACGCGAAGTCATCGGCCAGCAGGCCGAGTTGTACGTCGACGCCAACGGCGCCTACACGCGCAAGCAGGCGGTACGGGTGGGCAAGGTGCTCGCCGAGCAGGGCGTGGGCTGGTTCGAGGAACCGGTGTCCTCGGACGATCTGCGTGGGCTCGCGCAGGTCAGGGACGCGCTGGTGTGCGACGTGACGGCGGGAGAGTACGGCTACGACCTGCCGTACTTCGCACGCATGATCCCTTCCGTGGACTGCCTTCAGGTGGACGCGACGCGCTGCGGCGGCATCACCGAGTGGCTGCGCGCGGCGGCCCTCGCGCAGGCGCACGGCCTGGAGGTCTCGGCGCACTGCGCGCCCCACGCGCACGCCGCGGTCGCCGCGTGCGTGCCCAATCTGCGGCACATCGAGTGGTTCCACGACCACGTGCGCATCGAGTCGATGTTCTTCGACGGGGCGCTCGACCCGACCGGCGGCGTCATCCGCCCGGAGGGCGGCGTCGGGCACGGCCTTGAGCTGCGCACGGACGACATCGAGGAGTTCCGCGTCGTGTGACCCTGCCGGGCGCCCCGACCGTCAGCGATGTGACGCAGGGCACACCTTGGCATGGCTGGGGGGTGGGTAGGCGGGGCGGGAACGCCCGGATTCACATGCGTCCGGGAAGCACCATCAGCACCACGGAGGTACCCATGTCGTCGAAGCGACGCCGCAAGAAGAAGGCCCGCCGCAAGAACGGCGCGAACCACGGCAGCCGCCCCCAGTCCTGACGGCGGGCACGAGACGGACGGAGGGCGGCACCCGCGACCGGGTGCCGCCCTCCGTCGCCGTCCGGGCCCGCCGGAGGCGGTGGCGGCCGGACGGGCAGTCATGAAATCGTCTCGCCATGGAGATCCTTGGGACCACGCTGCGTATCTGCGTCGAGGACTTGGAGTCCTCCGTCGCGTTCTACGAACGGCTCGCGGGCGGCAGGGCGATGCGCTTCGAGCGCGGTGGCGTCTCCGTCGCCGCGATCGGCTGCTTCCTGCTGATGAGCGGCCCGAAGGAGGAACTGGACGTGCTCCGCAAGGTCTCGGCGACCATCGCGGTGCAGGACGTCGACGAGGCGTACACCGTACTGACCGCCTCCGGCGCCCGCGTCGTCGCGGGCCCCGTCCCCACCCCGGCGGGCCGCAACCTCATCGCGATGCACCCGGACGGCTCCGTCTTCGAGTACGTGGACCGCCGCGCGACCGCGACCTGACGCACGGTGTGCCGTCGGCCGCCGCGGAGAGCGCGGCGGCCGACGGCGGCGTCACGCGGTGCCGCTCAGAGCGTCTTGCCGAGGCGGTCGGCGAGCAGGGCGGCGAAGCGGGCCGGGTCGGCGAGGTCGCCGCCCTCGGCGAGCAGGGCGGTGCCGTACAGCAGCTCGGCCGTCTCCTTCAGCACCGGGTCCTGCGCGCGCTGCTCGTGCGCCGTCTTCAGCGCGCCGACCAGCTGGTGCCCCGGGTTGAGCTCAAGGATGCGCTTGACCGGCGGAAGCTCCTGGCCCATCGCCTTGTACATCTTCTCCAGGGCCGGGGTCAGGCCGTCGTCGTCGCTGACCAGGCACGCCGGTGAGCTGGTGAGCCGGGTCGTCAGGCGTACGTCCTTGACGTCGTCGAGCGTTTCGTTCAGCCAGGTCAGCACGGCGGCGTAGGCCTCGGCCTGCTCCGGCGGCGCCTCCTCGTCGGAGGGCAGGTCGACCTCGCCGCGGGCGATGGAGCGGAACTCGGTGCCCGCGTGCTCGCGGACCGCCTCGACCCAGATCTCGTCCACCCGGTCGGTGAGCAGCAGGACCTCGTACCCCTTGGCCTTGAACGCCTCCATGTGCGGGGAGTTCTCGATCTGGGCGCGGCTGTCGCCGGTCATGAAGTAGATCTTGTCCTGGCCCTCCGGCATCCGGTCGAGGTAGTCCGCCAGGGTGGTCGGCTCATCGCCCGCCGTGGAGTGGAAGGAGGCGATGTCGAGGATCGCCTTGTGGTCCTCGGACGGGTCGAGCAGGCCCTCCTTGACGGCGGGGCCGAACTCGCGCCAGAACGTGCGGTACTTCTCGGCGTCCTTGCCCATCAGCTCCTTGACGGAGGCGAGGACCTTCTTCGCCAGCCGGCGGCGGATGAGCTGGATGTGCCGGTCCTGCTGGAGGATCTCGCGGGAGATGTTCAGCGACAGGTCGGCGGCGTCCACGACTCCCTTGACGAAGCGGAGGTGGTCGGGCAGCAGCTCGCGGCTGTCGTCCAGGATGAACACGCGCTTGACGTAGAGCTGGAGGCCGTGGCGGGAGTCGCGCTGGTAGAGGTCGTGCGGGGCCCGGGACGGCAGGAAGAGCAGGGCCTCGTACTCGAAGGTGCCCTCGGCCCGCATCTGGATGATGTCGAGCGGGTCCGACCAGTCGTGGCTGACGTGCCGGTAGAACTCGTGGTACTCCTCGTCGCTCACCTCGGAGCGCGGGCGGGCCCAGAGCGCCTTCATCGAGTTGAGGGTCTCGTCGCCCATCGCCACCGGGAACGAGATGAAGTCCGAGTACCGCTTGACGATCTCCCGGATCTTGCCCGCGTCGGTGTAGTCGTGGAGGCCGTCCTCCTGGTCGGCGGGGCGCAGGTGGACGCTGACCGAGGTGCCTTCCGGCGCGTCGTCGACGGTCTCGATGGTGTACGTGCCGTCGCCGTCCGACTCCCAGCGCACCCCGGTCTCCTCGCCGGTCTTGCGGGTCAGCAGGGTGACCTTGTCGGCGACCATGAACACGGAGTAGAAGCCGACGCCGAACTGGCCGATCAGCTCGGCCGACTCCTTGTTCTCCTTGAGCCGGCGCAGCGTCTCGGCCGTGCCGGACCTGGCGATGGTGCCGATCAGGCCGACCACCTCGTCGCGCGACATGCCGATTCCGTTGTCCCGCACGGTCAGCGTGCGGGCCTCGGTGTCGGCCTCGATCTCGATGCGCAGGTCGTCCGCCTTGAGGCTCTCGTCCCGCAGACCGGCCAAGCGCCGCTTGTCCAGGGCGTCTGAGGCGTTGGAGATGAGTTCGCGCAGGAAGATGTCCTTGTTGGAGTAGATGGAGTGGACCATCAGATCCAGCAACTGACGCGCCTCGGCCTGGAACTCCAGCGTCTCGGTGCTCATGACTTCCCCTCTGGTCGGTGGTTCTGTGCGACGCCAATATTTTCAGGACGCGGGGCCGTTCGCATACGTCGGGGTCACAGAGCCGGGGTCATGACCCCGGCTGCCGCATCCGGAAGTCGTAGTGGGCCGGGACGGGTTCGCCGCCGGTGGCCGCGGTCCACAGTTCGCCGAGGGTCTCGGCGCCCTCGCGCAGGTCCGCCGCCTCGAAACCCTCTTCGAAGACGGCGCGTACCGCCGCCATGTTGCCCTCGGCATAGCAGAGTTGGGCTTCCAGGAGCCGGAAGCTGCCCTGTGACCTGGTCGTCTCGTGCAGCCGCCGCCACACTTCCCGGGCGGCTTCCGGGCGGCCTGCGGCGAGCAGGGCGGTGATGGCCTCCTTGCCGAGGGCGGCCGTCGCCGCCGTCCAGGCGACGCCGTCGTCGCGCCGCTCCTGGCAGAGGTCGTCGAAGGCCTCGGCGTACCGGTCGGCGGCCCGCTCGTCATGGCCCTCCGTCCGGTCGGCGACGGCCAGGCAGCGCAGCAACGGCCAGCGTGAGGGGGCGAGTCCGAGGCCGCGCTCCCAGCTGCGGACGGCCTGCGCGCGGTCGCCCGCGTGCCACTGGGCGACCCCCAGGTGGTATTCGGCGTGCGGACGCGCGGGCGCCGTCTCCAGCATGTCGCGCCACTGCCGCGAGACGAGCGTGGGCCCCGGCGGCGCCACCTTGCGCGGCTCGGGAACGGCCCCGGTGTGGAGCAGTTCGAGCCACGGCGCCTGCTCGGGGCCGAGCGTCGACTCCTCGAAGGGCGTGCCCGGCAGCTTGTACCCGGCCCGCAGCACCTCAAGGGCGCCCCATCCCGAGCCCGTCGCGAGCCGCTCCCCCGGCTCCGTGTCCGCGCGGCCGAGCCACGCCTCGTAGGCGGCGTCGACGGCCTCGCGCGGCAGGGCGTCGGCGAGCCGCGCGGCCACCTCGCCGCGGGCGCCGGCCCAGTCGCCGCGCACCAGGTCGGGCCTCGCTTCGATCGGCCCGTAGGACTCCAGCCAGCTGAACTCGGCCTCGGCGTCCAGGCGTACGTGCTCCAGCTGGGTGCGGGTGAGGCCGGCCTGTATCTCCGCGTAGCCTCCGGTGCCGGGTTCGGTGAGCCACTGCTGCCAGCGCCGCCCGCCGGGTCCCGAGCCCCAGACGAAGAGCTTGCGGCCGCGCGGCAGGTCGGTGGAGGTCTGGACGATGCCGTGCCCGGAGCCGTCGAGCGCGGCGATCCAGCGCCGGTCGCCGTCGGGCACGTCGTAGAAGTAGTCGGCGGCGTACTCACTGCGCTCCGGGTACGTCCGGTCGACGCCCTCGGCCTCGGATACCGGCACCTTCCGCAGTCCGCCCGCGTACGAGAACCGCCATGCCTCGTCGGCCGGGGCGAGCACCCTGCGTTCCTCGGGCACCGCGATGTTCGACCACCAGTAGACGGGCGCGGGCTTCTCGTGCGGGTTGCGGATACGCACTCCCACGTGCAGGAAGTCGGAGTCCTCCGGGAGCCAGAGGTCCACCTGGAAGGGCAGGTCGCGCAGCCGCTCCCACTCCCACAGGCGCAGCATCTCCCCGCCGTCGGGCGCGGTGACCCTGGCCGCGTGCAGGGGTGCGCAGGACAGGGTGGTGTGTCCGGTGGCGCCGATGTTCCACTCGATGCCGCCGGAGAACCAGGCGCCGTTGAGGGCGAAGCAGGCGGGCTGGAGGACCGGGTTGCGGTAGAGGAGTTCGCGTCCGGTCGGCTTGTGCAGCAGGGAGTGGACGCGGCCGCCGTATCCGGGCAGGACGGTGGCGCGCAGCCGGTCGTTCTCGATGACGAGGGTGTCGAGTTCCGTGTCGGCGCGCTCTCGGCCGTACCCGTCGAGCACGCGTACGGGAAGGATGCCGCGCAGCGGTTCGTACCCGAGCTGGCGGGCCATGTCGCGCGGCAGGTCGTCCATGGCGCGCTCGTCGGGCCGGTGCACTTCGTGGAGGGGCCGCAGCGGGGGCAGCGGGTTCTCGGGGCCCAGCGGGGCGGCGGGCAGGGTGAGTACGTCGCGGCGCACGGTGGTCTTCACGATCACCATGGAACACGGTCACCGCGGCGCCGAACAGAGGGTCTCCGGGCCAGGTTTCCGCAAAGGCCGCTACCCGGGCCCCGGTGTCATCTGCGCCGCCCCATGAAGTAGGCGCCGCACAGGGCCCCGAGCAGCCCCGTGGCGAGCAGTGCCGTCCACAGCGGCATGGTCACTTCGGGGACCAGCAGGCGGATCTTCGTGCTGCGGGTGTTCTCGAAGATGAAGACCAGGGTGAGGACGGCGATGAGGGCGACGATCACCCTGCCGGGCGTCACCATGCCGCCGCCGTCCTTCGCGCCGCCCTTGGCAGACCTGGGGCTCATGGTGGGACCCTTCCGTCGGAGGTGTGCGTCTCCCCCGGCACCAGCATGGGCGGCCGGTGCCGGTTCGCGCGCGGTGGGAGTGCCTCCGGGATGCGCCCCTGGGCCATGCGGGTGAACGTCAGTGGCGGACGACGGGCAGGTCGAGGGTGCCGGTGTCGCCGGGCGCGCTGGTCACCGTGACCGGCTTGACGCCCCTGTTCCCGCCGTACGCGCCGTCGCTCGCCGCGACCACGAGCCGCAGGCGGTGGCCCTCCTCGTAGCGGTGCACGATGCCGGGCAGCGACACGGTGAACGGCTTCGTCACGTCGGGCACGCGCACCGGCGAGACGAGCCGGTGGACCAGCGTCTTCTTGCCGTCGGGCGCGACGTCGTACAGCTTGGCGAAGAGGACCAGCTTGTCGGCGGCGTCACCGGAGTGCTGCACCCGCTCGGTCCTCGGCGAGATCACCTTCAGCCGCGCCTTCGGCGCTCCCACCACGTCCACGGCGTCGGCGAAGGGCTCGGTCGTCCAGTCGAGGTAGGTGCCCTTCAGGTCGTACGGGGCGGGGTCCGGCAGGCCGATCATCCCGGCGAGCGAGGACTCGGAATGGCTGGTGGGCACCAGCCAGTTGCGGTACTCGCGGCTGCCGCGTGCCACCTTCTTCCGGTTGTCGACGAGCTTGCCGTCGCCGGAGAGGTAGAGCCTGCGGTTGAGCGCGGGGACGTCGTCGGCCGTCGCGTAGGTGTGCCGCGGGTCGCCGATCCAGTCGCGGTAGTAGGCGAAGGAGGGGCCGGTGCCTGCGCCCTTGTCGTGGCGCAGATAGCGGTCGAACCAGGCAAGGACGCGCTTGCCGACGTAGGAGGTCTCCAGGTTGCCCGCGCCCATGTTCAGTTCGCCGGACGCCGGGTCGCTCTCGCCGCCGCTGTGGCCCGCTGACTGCCAGATCATCTTCGCCGTGGTGCCCCGCGCCTTGAGCGTCTTGTACGTCGCCTCGGCCTCGCCGAGGTTGAAGAGGCTGTCGGCCTGGCCCTGCACGAGGAGCGTGGGCGCCTTCACGCGGTCGAGGTAGGAGACCGGGGAGACGCTGCGCGCGTACTCCTGGAGGGCCTCGGTCCGGTCGGCGGGGTAGCGGCCCGAGTTGAGCGTGCGGATCGTCTCACAGGCCTTGGTGACGAAGTGCAGACAGCTCAGGGAGTTGATGCGGGAGGGGTCGAGGCTGGGCTGGAGCAGCGGCTGCCCCTCACCGATGAGGAAGAAGCCGTTCATCCACTGCCATTTGGCGGCGCCGGGGACCGTGCGGTCGGCCGCGTTGTTCGGGTCGAGCGAGTAGGAGAGGTCGTTCCAGGTGACCATCGGGACGAGGGCGTCGACGCGGTGGTCCACGGCCGCCGTCGCGAGCTGGACGGCGCCGCCGTAGGAACCGCCGATCATGCCGACGCGCGGGTCTCCGTCGCCGTCGGAGGTGACGTAGTCGACCTTGGTGCCGTCGTCGGCGGCGCGTTTGCCGCCGAGGAAGTCGACGAGCCCGGAGGCGGCCTTGCCGTCGATGCCCGGGTCGTCGAGGGAGATCAGGCAGCCGGACTTGCCGAAGCCGAGGCCGGAGTAGACGAGCGAGACATAGCCGCGTTCGGCGAAGGCCTTGCCCCCGGCCGCGGTCCCGCCGTCGGACTTGCTGCCGCCGAAGCCGTTGGTCGTGAGCACGGCGGGCGCGGGGTGCGCGGCGTCCACCCCGGCGGGCCGGTACAGGTCGGCGTCGACCGTGCAGTTCCGCCCGCCGGCCTGGACGGTGAACGTCAGCGCGGTGACGGTGTACTGCCCCGCCGCGCTCGCCGTGGCCGGAGCGGCGACGGCCAGCGGCGCGGCGAGCACCGCCGTGACGGCGAGGGCGAGCGGCGCGCGGGCCGGGGCGGGGCGACGGGACACGGGGACCTCCACGCTGAGGACGGCCGACGGCGGACGGCAGCGCGCACCCAGGAGGGCGACAACCGGCGTCTACTGGCCGGTAAGTACCGGCGTGCTCATGCTGTGACACGTGTCAGGCGAAGGTCAACGCTCGTGACAGCGGTTTTTTACCTGGCCGGACTCCGCCGCACCGGCCCTAACCGAGCGCGGGCATGTCCAGTGTCAACGTCCCCGCGTCCGCGTCGAGTTCGCCCGCCGCCCCGAACGGCACGGTCAGCGCCCCCGGACAGTGGCCGAAGCCGAACTCCTCGGCCACCGGGACGCCGAGTCCGCCGAGCCGGTCGGCGAGGACGGCGCGCACCTCGTCGTAGGGCCCGCACTCCTGCCAGGAGCCGAGCGCGATGCCCGCGACCCCCGTCAGCCAGCCCGCGCGCAGGAGCTGGGTGAGGACGCGGTCCAGGCGGTACGCGTCCTCGCCTATGTCCTCCAGGAAGAGCAGCCCGCCGCGCGCGGAGGGCCGTGCGTGCGGCGTGCCCAGGTCGGCGGCGAGCAGCGACAGGCAGCCGCCGAGCGTGACGCCCCTTGCCCTGCCCCCGGCGAGCGCGCCCGCGCCCTCGGGGGCGGTGATCACCCGGGCGTCCTCGGGGGTGAACAGGGTGGTGCGCAGGTGGTCCTGGGCCCGCGCGTTCCTCAGGAAGTCATCGGCGGCGGTCATCGGGCCGTGCAGCGTGGCGACACCGAGCCGTGTGGCGAACGCCTCGTGCAGGGCGGTGATGTCGCTGTAGCCGAGGAACACCTTGGGCGTGGCCCGCCGCATCGCGTCCCAGTCCAGGAGGTCCACCATGCGCTGGGCCCCGTACCCGCCCCGGGCGCAGAGGACGGCGGCCACGGACGGGTCGCACCACGCCTGCTCCAGGTCGCGGGCCCGGTCGGCGTCCGTGCCCGCGAGGTAGCCCAACGCGCCGTGCGTGTCCAGGACATGGGGCATGACGGACGGGTCCAGGTCCCAGCCGCGCAGGATGTCCAGGCCGATCTGGAGCCTGGCCTCGGGGACGGGGCCGCTCGGCGCGACGACGGCGACCCGGGCGCCGGGCGTCAGACGCGGCGGGCGTACGAGAGGGCTCACCGGCCTCACCGGCCTCACTTGTCGAGCTCCAGGGTCGGGACGCGGCCTGCGAGCGCGATGGCGAAGGCCTGTGCGTACAGGGAGAGTTCGGCCTCCAGGGCGCGGACCATGGTGTCGGCGCGGCGGAAGCCGTGCCCCTCGCCCTCGAAGGCGATGTAGGCGTGCGGCAGCCCGCGCCGCTGCGACTTGGCGAGGAACTCCTCGGACTGGGCGGGCGGGCAGACCACGTCGTCGAGCCCCTGGAGGAGCAGGAAGGGCGCGGTGATCCGCTCGGCGTGTTCGAGGGGCGAGCGCTCCGCGTACCGTCCGGGCACCTCGGCCAGCGGTCCCACGATGGACTCCAGGTAGCACGACTCCAGGTCGTGGGTGCCTCCGGAGGCGAACGCGGTGAGGTCGAGCACCGGATAGATGATCGTGCCGCAGGCGTAGACGTCCGTGGTGGCGAGCGACGCGGCCGTGGTCCAGCCGCCCGCGCTGCCGCCCCTGATCGCGAGCCGTGACCGGTCGGCGGTGCCCTCGTCGGCCAGGGCGAGGGCGACCGCCGCGCAGTCGTCGACGTCGACGATGCCCCACTGCTCGCGCAGCCGCTCGCGGTAGGCGCGGCCGTAGCCGGTGGAGCCGCCGTAGTTCACCTCGACGACGCCGATGCCGCGCGAGGTGAAGTAGGCGATGGCGAGGTCGAGGACGAGGGGTGAGCGGCTGGTGGGGCCGCCGTGCGCCCACACCACATAGGGCGGCAGCTCGTCGTCGGGCGCGATGTGGCCGGGGTGGTGCGGCGGGTAGACGTGCGCGTGGATCTCGCGTCCCGCGGGGCCGAGGAAGGTGCGGATCTGCGGTTCCGGGTAGTACGTGGGGTCCACGGGGTCGTCGTGGGCGGCGCCGACGACCCGGGCGTGGCCGGTTCCGGTGTCCAGCTCCACGACCTCGTACCCGCTGCGGGGGCTCGCGGCGACGCCGAGCACCCGGGGGCCGTGCGCGGCGACGCCTGCCGCGAACTCCGTCCAGGGGCCCGCCGTGTCGACGACCTCACCGGTCTCGGGGTCGAGTATGCCGAGGCTGGAGGAGCCCTTGCCGTGCACGACGGCGATGAGGCCGCTGTCGAGCGGTGCGAACCAGTTCAGGCCGATCTGCCACAGCGGGCCCGCGAACTCCTCCTCGCGCGGGCAGAGCGGCCGTACGCCCGCCGGGTCGTCCGGGGCGGCGCGGTACAGGTTCCACCAGCCGCTGCGGTCGCCGGAGAACAGCAGCCGCCCGTCGGGGGCCCACTCCACCTGGGCGATGGACTCCTCGGGGCCGCCCGCGAAGGTCTGGGCCCGGCCGAAGGTGCCGTCCGCGCGGACCTCGGCGACGATCAGTTCCGTGCCGTCCCAGGGCATCCGCGGATGGTCCCAGGCGACCCAGGCGACGCGGCCGCCGTCGGGCGAGAGCCGGGGCCCGGTGACGAAGCGGTGGGCGCCGTCGGAGAGCTCGCGCACCGCGGCCCTGTCATCGGCCGCCGAGCCGTCGAGCGGCACGGCGACGATCACCCGCCGCACGTCGGTGGGCGCCTCCCCGGTGAACTCCTCGCACACGCACCAGACCTCGCCCCGGTCGAGGCGGATGACCGGGTCGGCCCAGCGCAGGCCGCCGCCCACGGCGGAGAGCGGGGTCAGGGGGCGCGGCTCGGCACCGGGGGCGTCGGGCTCGTACGCGTACAGGCGCTGGTCGGCGAAGTCGACGAAGACCAGCAGCGGCCCCTGTGGCCGGTCGGCACCGGCCCAGGGGCGGCCGCCGTACTCCACGACGCGGCTGCGCGCGTTCCACGGCGCGGGCAGCACCGTCCGCTCCTCGCCGTCGGGCATGCGCCGCACCAGCGCGCGGCGGCCGCCCTCGCCGGGCCGCGGCTCGGTCCACCACGCCTCCGCGCCGACGTAGCCGACGTACCCCGGAGCGCCGTCGTGGGCGGCGGCGAGCTCGGCGTCGATCGGCGACGGCCATGATCCGTACGCCCGGGTCTGCTTCATGTCCTTCTCGTCCCCCAATGTCATTCCTAGGCCGTACGGAGAAAGCGGTCGAGGACACGGACGCCGAAGTGCAGTGCCTCGACGGGCACCCGTTCGTCGACTCCGTGGAAGAGCGCCTGGTAGTCGAAACCCTCCGGTGTCCTCAGTGGTGAGAAGCCGTAGCCGGTGATGCCGAGGCGCGAGAACTGTTTGGCGTCCGTGCCTCCCGACATGCAGTACGGCACGACGTGCCCCTCGGGCGCGAACTCCTCGACGGCTGCGCGCATGCGCGCGTACGTCGGCGAGTCGACCGGCGCTTGCAGCGCCACCTCGCGATGGTGGAACTCCCAGTCGACGTCAGGCCCGGTGAGTCGGTCAAGCGTGCTACGGAACTCTTCCTCGCCGCCGGGCAGAAAGCGGCCGTCGACGTAGGCCACGGCCTCCCCGGGAATCACATTGACCTTGTAACCCGACTGGAGCATCGTCGGATTGGCGCTGTTGCGGACCGTGGGCTCGACGAGCGCGGCGGTCGGGCCGAGCTTCTCCAGGAAGTCGTCCACGTCGAATCCCCGCGCCTCGGGGTCGCCCTCCAGGCCGTAGAGCGCGCCCAGTTCGGCGAGCGCGGCCCGCACGGTCGGGGTGAGCCGCACCGGCCACCGGTGCTCGCCGATGCGGGCGATGGCGGCGGCGAGCCTGCTCACCGCGTTGGCGCGGTTGACCTTGGAGCCGTGGCCCGCCTTGCCACGCGCGGTGAGCTTGAGCCAGCCCGTGCCGCGCTCTCCGGCGGCGATCGGGTAGAGCTGGTTGCCCCGCCCGTCGTGGAAGGTGAAGGCCCCGGACTCGCTGATGCCCTCGGTGCAGCCCTCCAGGAGCGGGGCGTGCTTCTCGGCGAGGAATCCGGAGCCGTCCTCGGCGCTCGCCTCCTCGTCGGCGGTGAAGGCGATCACGATGTCGCGCCTCGGCCGTACCCCGGCGCGTGCCCAGCTCCTGGCGACGGCCAGGATCATCGCGTCCATGTTCTTCATGTCGATCGCGCCGCGGCCCCAGACGACGCCGTCGCGGATCTCCCCGGAGAAGGGGTCCACGCTCCAGTCGGCCGCCTCGGCGGGCACGACGTCGAGGTGGCCGTGGACGAGGAGCGCGTCGGCGCCGGGGTCCGTGCCCTCGATGCGCGCGACGACGTTGGTGCGCCCCGGGCTGCGCTCCAGGAGCGTGGGGGTGAGGCCCGCGTCGGCGAGGCGCTCGGCGGCGTACTCGGCGGCGGGCCGCTCACGGCAGTCGCCGTCGCCGCGGTTGGTGGTGTCGATGCGGATCAGCTCGGAGGTGAACGTCACGACCTCGTCGAGCGCCCGCGCGTCCACCTGGCCGTCGCCCTCCCGGTCCCGCTCCTGGTCGTATCTGTGGTCAGCCATACTGCTCCTCCACGGCGGCGGAGGCGATCGTCGTAACCGCCTTGAAGGTACGGATCCCCTCGTACATCGTCTCGCTGTCGTAGGCGACCCTGCGCTCCCCCGTCCGGCGCACGCCGGGTACGACGGTGGACGCCATCGACAGGTGCTCGGCGTCGAACTCGACCTCGACGGTGAACGGACCCGCCGCCACCGGCTCCCTGCGGCCGGCGAGCGCGGCGGCCTCCTTGGCGGCGGCGCGGATGTCGGCGGCGGTGCGGGCCGGGGTGCGGCAGACGGCCGCGTAGCGCGAGACGTGGTCCTTGACGGCGACCTTGAGCGCGCCGGGCGCGTAGCCGAGGGCGTCCTCGCAGGCGAGGTCGTCGCCGGTGACGAGCACCACGGGGACGCCGAACTCGGCGACGACGTGCGAGTTCAGGAGCCCCTCGCTGGCGCGTACGCCGTCGACCCATACGCCGGTGATCTGGTTGGCGAGGTAGGTGTGGGCGAGGACGCCCTCCATGCCCGCGCCCGCGTGGTAGCCGACGAACGCGATGCCGTCGACGTCGCCGTGCTGGACGCCCTCCACCATGGACAGCGACTTGTGCCGTCCGGTGAGCATCTCGGCCCGCTCGTCCAGCTGCTCCAGCAGGAGGTTGCGCATGGTCCAGTGTGCTTCGTTGACGAGCACCTCGTCGGCCCCGCCGTCGAAGAAGCCGAGCACGGCCGCGTTCACGTCCGAGGTGAACATCGACCGGCAGCGTTCCCACTGGGCGGTGCCCGGCAGCACGTCGGCCGGCCAGGTCACTCCGGTGGCGCCCTCCATGTCGGCGCTGATGAGGATCTTCATGCTGCGTCACGTTACGCGTGGGGGCGGCCGCCGTTCCAGCCCGAGACGGCGTTCGCGGCCGTGTCGAAGCTCAGCGTCCGGTAGACCTCAACGCCGCCCGCCAGCTCCGCGCAGGCCTGGGCCGCCGCCGTCACGCGCCGGGTGTACGAGGGGTCGGTGGCGTCGAGCAGTATCCCGAGCGTCGTGCCGCTGTGGCCCACCGCGACGCCGAGGCCGCCGACCTCGCGGCAGATGGCCCGCATCGGATCGAGGGCGTGCTTGTGGCGCAGGGTCTGGTTCATCAGGGCGCTGCGCGTGGCGATCCTGCCGACCTCGGCGAGGTCCCTGCCGCGCACGGCGTCGGTGAGCCCGGCGAGCAGCTCCGCGTAGGCGCGCCGGTCGGCGGCGGTGAACGGCTTGGGGATGCGGTTGAAGTCCACGGTGTCGACCGAGCCGCCCTCGTCGACGCCGACCACGGCCATGGCGGGCAGCGACCCGAGGACCGAGCGGAGCCGGACGCTGCGGTGGTGGAAGGCGACGATCGCGGGGTAGAGCACGCCGTCGGTGGGCTCGATGCGGGCCAGGAGCCGTTCGATGCGGGCCGGCGGCATCGCGACGTCCAGGGCCCTGCCGACCGCCCGAGCGGTGGCGACCAGGTCGGCGGAGGAGCTGGCGAGGCCCTTGCCCTCGGGGATCACGCTGCTGACGGTGAGCACCCCGCCGCGCGCGGGGCCGCGGGGCGCCGACGCGGCGATCATCCGGGCGAGGCGCAGCGCCTTGGTCTTGCGCGGCGGCCACACCTCGATGCCGCCGGACGCGGAGCCCTCGCGGAAGGTGGCCATCGTCCACCGGGCGACCGGCAGCGTCACGAGGAAGTCCCCGTCGTCCTCCGGCAGTACGCCCTGGAGCAGCTCGCCGAAGGTGCCGAAGGCGGTGCCCACCCCCGTCCTCGCCGATGCCCCCCTGCGGGGCGGGCGGGGCAGGACTGCGGCCTCCTGGGACAGCTTCACGCGACTCCTCTCGACTGCGCGGGGCGCGCGGCTCGCCGCCCGGCGTGGACCAGTGTGCCGACCTTACCCGGTCTTGACAATCATTTTCATCTAGTGTGATGCTCTCGTCCTCTTCCGCTCTCAGTCCACGGGGGTCCCAGCCATGCACGCGCACATCGCAGAAGCGGTGAAGAAACCCGACCTGATATCCCTCGAACCCGGCCTGGCCTGCCTCCGGTTCGAGACCATGAAGGTCTACTCGGCCCTCGGCGCCGTCCGGCACCTGCTCGACACCGGGGCGGTGCGACCGGGCGACACGCTCATCGACAGCTCCAGCGGCATCTACGCGCAGGCCCTGGCGCTCGCCTGCCACCGCTACGGCATGAAGTGCCACATCGTGGGCTCCACGACCGTGGACCGCTCGACCCGCGTCCAGCTCGACATCCTCGGCGCCACCCTGGAACAGGTCGCGCCCTCCAAGGACCTGCGCCTGGACCAGGAGTTGAGGGTGCGGCGCATCGCCGAGATCCTGGCCGACAACCCCTCGTACCACTGGATGCGCCAGTACCACGACGCCATCCACTACTACGGCTACCGCGAGGTCGCCGAGTCGATCTGCAAGGACATCCGCAGCGGCCCGCTCGCGCTCGTCGGCGGTGTCGGCTCCGGCGCCTCGACGGGAGCCATCGCGAGCTATCTGCGCGAGGCCGGACGGGACGTGACGCTGGTGGGCGTGCAGCCCTTCGGCAGCGTCACCTTCGGCTCCGAGCACGTCGCGGACCCGGACATGATCATCGCCGGGATCGGCAGCGCCATCCCGTTCGACAACGTCCGGCACGAGCTGTACGACCGCGTGCACTGGTTGAACTTCGACTGCGCGGTGTCCGGCGCGGTCTCCCTGCTGCGCACCAGCGGCATCTTCGCCGGGCTCTCGGCGGGCGCCGCCTACCTCGGCGCAATCTGGGAGCGGCGCAGGGACGACTCACGCACCTACGTCTTCATCGCCGCCGACACCGGCCACCGCTATGTCGACAGCGCCTACGCGAAGCACGAACAGGCCCCGGACATCGACACGTTGAAGCCGCACGAGATCACCTCGCTCGACGAGCTGCGTCACCCCTGGTCCACCACGGCCTGGCCCACCGTCACCTCTTAAAGGCTTCCGGCCCCCGGCTCAAGGCCTGCGGCCCACGGCAACCCCCTCAGAGAGAACACACATGTCACACCCCACACTCCACACCGTCGCGGACCTCACCGACGCCGTCCTCGCCGGCGCCCACGGGCCCGACCCGGCCGAGCTGACCGTCACCAGCGCGTTCTGGCTGTACAACACCACCCGCCTCGCGGGCGGCGACGTCACCTACCACAACCACTACCTGCTGTTCCGCGTCGGCGACGCCTTCGGCGCCTGCTCCTTCGAGGCCGGTGAACTCGCCCCCGAATTCTGCGAGAACGCCTCAGGCCAGCCCCTGGCCAAGCTGCTCCGCCATGAGTCGGCGGCCGTGCGCACGGCCGCGCTCGACGCCTACCTGGCCCGGGTGAGCCCGCACCGCGACGCCCCCGACGCCGAGCGCGTCATGCTGCCGACCGGCACGCCCGAGGTGCGCGCCGAAGCCCGTGACGCGGCCGTCGCCGGGCTGCTCGACATCGCGCCCGGCGCCAAGGTCGCCCTGATCGGCGTGGTCAACCCGCTGGTCGCGGCGATACGTGAGCGGGGCGGCGTCTGCCTGCCCTGTGACCTCAACCTCCGTACGACCGCCTGGGGCGACCCGGTCAGCGACGACATGACCGAGGTCCTCGCGCAGGCCGACGCCGTGGTCGCCACCGGCATGACGCTCAGCAACGGCACCTTCGACCTGATCCTGCGGCACTGCGTCGAGCACGGGACGCCGCTGACCGTCTACGCCCAGAGCGGCAGCGCCGTCGCCCGCGCCTTCGTCGGCTCGGGCGTGACCGCGCTGAACGCCGAGCCGTTCACCTTCTCCCAGTTCAGCGCCGACGCCACGCCGATGTACCGCTACCGCGCCGCCCTCGGAGACGGAGCGGGTGCGTGAGCGTCGACGCCGTCAACAAGCCGGTGCCCGACGACACCGAGGAGCCCGTCCCCGGCGACCTGCGGATGGCCCGCACCCTGTGGCCCGTGCTGCTCGCCTCCGCCGTGGGCCTGCTGCCGTTCACCGTGTTCAGCACCTACCTCGTCCCCATCGCCGACGAGGCGGGCAGCAGCGTCGCCGCGATGGGCGGCCTGCGCGGGCTCGGCGGCCTCGCCGCCCTGCTCGTGGGCACCGCCCTGGCCCCGTTCATCGACCGCGTCCCCAAGGAGTGGGCGGCGGCGGGCGCGCTCGTCGCGCTCGGCGTCTCATCGGCGCTCGGCGCCGCCGGGGGCTTCGCCCTGTTCGCCGTGTTCTGCCTGCTGGTCGGCGCGAGCACCGCCGTCCTGAACCCGGCGCTCACCGCGGCCGCCGCCGACCGCTTCGGCACCGGCAAGGCGGCCGGGCGCGCGGCGACCCTGGTGACCGCGACGACGTCCATGACCGCCATGCTCGCGGCGCCGGTCATCGCGGTGCCCGCGCTGTTCTGGGGCTGGCAGGGCGACCTGTTCGCCGTGACCGCGCTCTCGCTGCTGCTGGCCGTGGTGTTCGTGGTCCGGCGCGGCAAGCCGCGGGAGACGGACGCCTCGGAGAGCGCGCCCCGCATCGGCTACCTCGCCTCGTTCAAGGCGCTGGCGGCGGTACGCGGTGTGGTGCCGCTGCTGCTGATCGGGTTCCTGCGCACCGCGGTCTTCATGGGCTACCTGTCGTACCTGGCGGCCTTCTACGAGGAGCGGTTCGACCTCGACGCCGGGCTCTTCACCCTCGTATGGACGCTCAGCGGCGCCGCGTTCTTCGTCAGCAACCTGCTCACCGGGCGCGTCACCAACTCCGCCGCGCCGCGCGTCAGCACGGAGCGCATGCTCGGCATCGGTCTGGTGGCGGCCCTGGTCTCCGTCGTGGGCTTCTACTTCACGCACTGGCTGCCGCTCGCCCTCGCCATGACCGCGCTGCACGCGGCCAGCCACGCGATCGTCGCCGCCTGCGTGGTCAGCCTCCTCGTACGGCGCTGCGGCACGGCGCTGCGCGGCTCCGCGCTGAGCCTGAACGCCGCCGGACAGAGCCTCGGTGTCTTCGCCGGCGCGGCGCTCGGCGGCGCGGGCCTCGGCCTGGCCGGCTACCCGGGCACCGCCGTCGTGTTCGGCGCCCTGGTCGTCGCGGCGCTCGGCGCGGCCGTCATGGTGCCGCGCGGCCTCCGGGACGACGACGTGGCGCGGGCGGAGGGCACGTGAGCACTGTCGCGGAGGCAGTACCGCTGAAGTCCCGGACCGCGCTGCGGGACCGGCTCGCCTCGCCGAAGGCGCTGGTGGCGACCTGCGTCGCGCTCTTCCTCGTCCTCGTCGCGTCCGTCGTCGTCGCGATCGGTCTCGGCGCGGCCCTCGTGACGCCCGCCGAGACCGCCCGCTACCTGTGGGCGGCGCTCAGCGGCGGGCGCGTCGCCGCCGACGACATCACCACGTACCAGATCGTCTGGCAGATCCGGACGCCGCGCGTGCTGCTCGCCGCGCTGGTGGGGGCCGGTCTCAGCGCGGTCGGCGTCGCCATCCAGGCGATGGTGCGCAACGCCCTGGCCGACCCCTTCGTCCTCGGCGTCTCCTCGGGCGCCTCGGTGGGCGCAGTCGGCGTGACGGTGACCGGAGGGCTCGCCGCGCTCGGTGTCTACGCCGTCTCCGCCGGGGCCTTCATCGGCGCGCTCGTCGCCTCGTTCCTCGTGTACGTGGCGTCGTCGAGCCGGGGGGTGCTCTCACCGCTGCGGCTCGTCCTGACGGGCGTGGCCATGTCCCTGGGCTTCCAGGCCCTGATGAGCGTCATCATCTACTTCGCGCCGGACAGCGAGGCCACCGGGATGGTCCTGTACTGGACCATGGGCAGCTTCGGCGCGGCCAGTTGGGGCGCGCTGCCCGTCGTCGCCGCCGTCGTCCTGCTCGGCCTCGCCGTGCTGTACCGGCACGGGCGCACCCTCGACGTCCTCGCGCTCGGCGACGAGACCGCGGCGAGCCTCGGCGTGAGCGCCGACCGGCACCGCAAGTCCCTGCTCGTGGTCGTCTCGCTGATCACCGGCGTGATGGTCGCGGTCAGCGGGGCGATCAGCTTCGTGGGGCTCGTCATGCCGCACCTGGTGCGCATGGTCGTCGGCGCGGGCCACGCCCGGGTCCTGGCGGTCGCCCCGCTGGTCGGCGCGGTCTTCATGGTCTGGGTCGATCTGCTCTCCCGGACGGTGGTCGCCCCGCGCGAACTGCCGCTCGGCGTCATCACCGCGCTCGTGGGGGTACCGGTGTTCATCACGCTCATGCGCCGCAGGGGCTATGTCTTCGGGGGGCGCTGAGATGGACCTGGTCCCCTCCGGCGAAATGGACCTGCGCGTCGACGGGCTCGGCGTCACCGTCGACGGAAAGAGCCTGGTCCGCGACCTGTCGCTCGACGTGGCGGACGGCGAGGTCGTCGGCCTCGTCGGCCCGAACGGCAGCGGCAAGTCGACGGCCCTGCGCTGCGTCTACCGCGCGCTGCGCCCGACGGCCGGCACCGTGCGCATCGGCGGCGACGACATCACCCGCCTGCCGATGCGCCGCACCGCGCAACTGCTCGCCGCCATGACCCAGGACGGCGCCGTCGACCTCGACTTCACCGTGGAGGAGGTCGTGGCGCTCGGCCGGGCGCCCCACCAGCGGGGCAACCAGGCGCTGAGCGGACGCGAGCGGGAGCTGTGCGCGGCGGCGATGGAGCGGCTCGACATCGCCCGCCTGGCCAAGCGCGGCATCCTCACCCTCTCCGGCGGTGAGCGCCAGCGCGTCCTGCTGGCCCGCGCCCTCGTCCAGGAGCCGCGCGTCCTCGTGCTCGACGAGCCGACCAACCACCTCGACATCCGCCACCAGGTGGAGATCCTCTCCCACCTGCGGGGCGCCGGCCTCACCGTCCTCGTCGTCCTGCACGACCTCAACCTCGCGGCCGCCGCCTGCGACCGGATCGGTGTGCTCCGCGAGGGACGCCTGGTGGCCTGCGGGACCCCGAAGGACGTACTGACCGAGACGCTGGTCGCCGACGTCTTCGGCGTACGGGCGACCGTCGTGCCGCACCCTCTGACCGGCGACCCGCAGCTCCTGTACGCCCTCCACTCCTGAACCACCCACCCGCACCATCTGCGAAAGGCACCTACTCCCCATGTCCCACACCCGCTCCATCGCCCTGGGGTCCGCGCTCGCGGCCACGCTGCTCCTGAGCGGCTGCGGCGCCGAGGTCGACTCGGGCGGCGACGCCAAGGCCGCCGAGAAGGCCACCGTCAAGAGATGCGGCGAGCCCGTCTCCTACCGGGTGCCGCAGCGTGCCGTGGCCTACGAGGGCGGCAGCGCCGACAAGCTGTTCAGCCTCGGCCTGACGAAGCACGTGGCGGGTTACGTGATGCCGCCCGCCAATCCGCCGGTGAGCGAGTCGCCCTGGGCGTCGGAGTACGCCAAGGTGAAGATGCTCAGCGACGACCTGCTCAACAAGGAACTCGTCGTCGAGGCCAAGTCCGACTTCGTCGTCGCCGGCTGGAACTCCGGCTTCAGCGACCAGCGCGGCATCACCCCGAAGATCCTGGACAAGCTCGGCATCCAGAGCTTCATGCACACCGAGAGCTGCTTCAACTACCCGAAGTATCCGCAGAAGGTCACGCCGTTCAACGCGCTCTACAGCGACCTGGAGCGGCTCGGCAAGATCTTCCGGGTCGAGAAGAAGGCCGGACAGGTGGTCGGCGGCCTGAAGAAGCGCGTGGCGGCCGTCAAGGAGAAGGCGCCCAAGGGCGGCGACCCGGTGCCGGTCTTCCTCTACGACTCCGGCACCGACCAGCCGTTCACCGCGGGCAGCCAGGTGCCGCCCAACGACATCATCAAGGCCGCGGGCGGCAGGAACGTCTTCGACGGGCTCGACGAGCGCTGGACCCAGGTCAACTGGGAGGCCGTCACCAAGGCCGAGCCCGAGGTCGTCATCATCTTCGACTACGGCGACCAGCCCGCGAAGAAGAAGATCGAGTTCCTGAAGAAGTCCCCGCACACCAAGGAGCTGCCGGCTGTCAGGAAGAACAACTTCTTCGTGCTCGACTACAACGAGGGCATCAGCGGGCCCCGCAACATCGACGGCCTGGAGAAGTTCGGGAAGTACCTGCGCGAGCTGAAGCGCTGACGTCAGCCCGCGAAGGCCGTGCCCGGCAGCCCCCGGCCCGCGTCCGGCAGCACGAGCACCGAGCCCGCCAGCGGATGCGGGCGCTCCTGTCCCGCGCGGGCCGTGGTGATGTAGAGGTCGCGCAGCGAGGGCCCGCCGAAGGCGCAGGCGGTGGGGCGTGGCACCGGAAGGCCGATGGTCAGGTCGAGCCGTCCGTCGGGGGCGTACCGGCGGACGGCTCCGCCGTTCCAAAGGGCCACCCAGACGCAGCCGTCCGCGTCGACGGTGAGCCCGTCGGGGTCGCCCGCCCCGTCCTCGATCACCGCGAACGGCCGCCGGCCGCGCGCGTGCCGGCCGTCGAAGTCGAGGACGTCGACGCGCCGCGTGGGGCTGTCCACGTAGTACATGAGCCGCCCGTCGGGGCTCCAGCCCGTGCCGTTGCTCACCGCCACATCGCCGACGCCCGCGCCCTGTCCTGTGGCCGTCCCGTCGGGGTCGACGCGCGTGAGGCCGCCGCCGCCCGGCGCCTCGTCGTAGCGCATGGTGCCCGCCCAGAGGGAGCCGTCCGGCGCCACGGCCGCGTCGTTGCCGCGCCGTCCTGGCACCGGGTCGTGGACCAGCCAGGAGAAGGGGGAGCCGCCGGGCCCGTAAAGGCCGATGCCGTCACGGAGGTTCACCACGAGGCCGCCGCCGGCGCGGGGCTTCGCGGCGCCGACGTGCTGCCCGGTGGCCATGACCGTGCGGCGGCCGTCCCCGGGGGCGTAGGTGTGCACGCGCGAGCCGAGGATGTCGACCCAGATCAGCCGTCCGGTGGCCGCGTCCCAGGTGGGTCCCTCGCCGAGCAGCGCCTCCGCGCGCACCGCGACCTCGTACGCGGTGCTCATCGCGCGTCCCGGTGGCCGAGCCGGACGGACAGGTCTCCGGCGCCCTTGGCGGCGAGCTCGGCCAGTTCCCGCTCGCGCTCCTCGCTCCAGCGGATCATCGGCACGGAGATGGAGAGCGCCGCGACGACCCGGCCCGCGCTGTCCCGCACCGGCGCCGCCACACAGCTCACGTCCGGGTTGGACTCCCGGTGCTCGACCGCGACGCCCCGCTCGCGGATCTCCGCGAGGGCTTCGAGCAGTTCACCGGGGTCGGTGATGCTGTCCGGCGTCATCGCGGCGAACTCCCGCCCGCTGAGGCGGGCTTCGAGCTCCGGCTCCGGCAGCGAGGCGAGCAGCATCTTGCCGACCGACGTGCAGTGCGCGGGGAGACGGCGGCCCGCCGCGGAGACCATGCGCACGGCGTGCGTGGAGTCGACCTTGGCGATGTAGATGACGTCCGTGTCCTCCAGGATGGCGACGTGGACGGTCTCGTCGCAGGTCTCGGCGACCTCGCGGGCCATCTGCTGCCCCTCGGCGGCGAGGTCGAGCTGCTCGGCGTAGCGGCTGCCGAGCTGGTAGGTGCGCACCCCGAGGCGGTAGCGGCCCGGCTGGTCCGGGATCTGGACGAGATACGAACGGGCCGCCAGGGTGGTCAGCAGCTCATGCACCGTGGTGCGCGGAAGCCCCAGCCTGCGGGTCACCTCGGGCGCGGAGAACGTCCCGTCGCCCTCCAGGAACAGTTCGAGTATGTCCAGCGACCTGGTCACCGCGGGCACCAGTCGTCCCATGAATCGGCCTTCCCACCCTGCGCGTCCGAAACCTCGGTCGCTGATCGGTATGACGAACACAGGGTAGGCACGGTGCCGTTCGGGACGCAATGGCCGCCGGGACCGGTGGCCGCGCGCGCCCACGTCCCGCAAGACCGTCCAGCCATACCCATTGACACGTTCCGGCCACCGTGATTACCGTCACGCCAACATTTCGAACGTGTGACGAAATACCGAACAAGTCAAGGGACAACTGCCTTGCGCATCACGGGAATCAGCACGCATGTGGTCGGAACGCCCTGGCGTAACCTCACGTACGTCCAGGTCCATACCGACGAGGGCCTGACGGGTATCGGTGAGACCCGCATGCTCGGGCACACCGACGCGCTCATCGGATACCTCCGCGAGGCGGAGGCCAACCACATCAAGGGGTCCGACCCGTTCGCGGCCGAGGACCTGCTCCGCAGGATGAAGTACGGCGACTACGGCCGGGCCGGCGAGATCGTGATGTCCGGCATCGCGGTCATCGAGATGGCCTGCTGGGACATCAAGGGCAAGGCGCTCGGCGTCCCCGTCTGGCAGCTCCTCGGCGGCAAGGTCACCGACCGCGTCAAGGCGTACGCCAACGGTTGGTACACCACCGAGCGCACCCCGGAGGCGTACCACAAGGCGGCCAAGAGCGTCATGGAGCGCGGCTACCGCGCCCTGAAGATCGACCCCTTCGGCACCGGGCACTTCGAGCTGGACCACGAGCAGAGCCTGTACGCGGTGTCCCTGATCGAGGCCGTGCGGGACGCGATCGGCCCCGATGCCGAGCTGATGCTGGAGATGCACGGCCGGTTCTCGCCCGCCACGGCGATCCGCCTCGCCCGCGACCTCGCGCCGTTCCGCCCCGCCTGGCTGGAGGAGCCGGTGCCGCCGGAGAACCTCAAGGCGCTGGAGAAGGTCGCCGCGAAGGTGGACATGCCGGTCGCGACGGGTGAGCGCATCCACGACCGCATCGAGTTCCGCGAGCTGTTCGAGAGCCAGGCGGTGGACATCATCCAGCCGGACGTCGGCCACATCGGCGGCATCTGGGAGACCCGCAAGCTCGCGGCCACCGCCGAGACGCACTACGTCCTCGTCGCCCCGCACAACGTGGGCGGCCCGGTCCTGACCGCGGCCTCGCTCCAGGTCGGCTTCACCGCGCCGAACTTCAAGATCCTGGAACACTTCAACGACTTCGCCGACGCGGACATCAAGAAGGTCGTCAAGGGCGCGCCGCAGGTCGACCCGGAGACCGGCTGCTTCGAGCTGTCCCACGCGCCCGGCCTCGGCGTCGAGCTCGACACGGACGCCGCCGCGGAGTTCCCGCAGCAGCAGGCCCGCTTCGACCTGTGGGCCGAGGGCTGGGAGAAGCGGGCGCCGGGCGGGGCCGAGGCGTGAGCGACGGGACGGCGAGCAGCCGCGCGGTCGTCGTCGAGCGCCCCGGCGAGCACCGACTCGTCGCCGGGGACGTCCCGGAGCCCGGCCCCGGCGAGGTCCTCGTCGAGGTGGCCGCCGCCGGGATCTGCATGAGCGACCGCGAGGTGTACGACGGTCATCGCGACGCGGCCTACGTGCGCTACCCGGTGATTCCCGGGCACGAGTGGTCCGGGACCGTGGCCTCGGTGGGCGCGGGCGTCGACCCGGCGCTCGTCGGCCGCAGGACCGTCGCCGAGGGGTTCCGGGCGTGCGGCCGCTGCGAGCGCTGCCGGTGCGGGGAGACCAGCCTGTGCGGCGGCGGCTACGCGGAGACCGGGTTCACCGAGCCGGGTGCCTTCGCGGACCATCTGACGGTGCCCGCCCGGCTGTTGCATCCGCTGCGGGACGACGCCGATCTGCGGGCGGCCGCCCTGCTCGAACCCTCGGCGGTCATCGCGGCCGCCGTGCGTGCGGGGCGGCCGCGGCCGGGCGAGCGGGTCGCGGTGGTCGGCGCGGGGACGCTGGGGATGCTCGCCGTGCAGCTCCTGGCGGCGTCCAGCCCCGCGGAGCTGGTGGTCGTCGACCCCCGGGCGGCCCGGGGTGAGCAGGCCCGGGTGTTCGGGGCGACGGACGCGCTCTCGCCCGACGAGGCGGCCGCTGCCGGGGGCGGCTTCGACCTGGTCGTCGAGACCGCGGGGGCGCCGAGCACCGCCGCCTCGTCCTGCCTCCTCGCGCGCAGGGGCGGCCGCGTCGTGCTGACCGGGATGTTCACGGAGGGGGCCGTGGGCATCGACCCGGTGCACCTGTCCCTCAGCCAGCTTGAGGTGCGGTCCGTCTTCGGAGCGTCGTCCGCCGCCTGGTCCGACGCGGTGCGGGCCTTCGGCCTCGGGCTGATCGACCCTGCCCCGCTGATCACGCATGAGTTCTCGCTGGAGGGGTTCGGGGAGGCCATCGCCCTGGTCGGCGCGGGCGATCCGAAGGTCGGGAAGGTGCTGCTGGTGCCTTGAGTCTTTTGCTGCGGGCCGGTTGTGGCTGGTCGCGCAGTTCCCCGCGCCCCTGAAGGGGCGCCTCCCTCGCCCGTACCTCATCATCCGAACCTCGCCCGAGATATCGACCATAGGAGCCCCGTGACCGCCCCCTCCCTCTTCCGGCGCCCCGGCGCCGACGCCCTCGCCCGCATCGGGCACCCCGTGCCGCCGGTCGAGGCGGCCGACGCCTCGCCGCACGCGTTCCCCGACGGCGGAACGTGGCGTACCGAGATCCCCTCCGTCGAGGGCCCCGAGGCGCTCACCGCCGTGCTGAAGGAGAGCGCGCGGCTCGACGTGCCGGTGCACCGGATCAGTCAGGGCAGTGGCGTCTGGATGCTCCGTGACGTCGAGATCACCGAGATGGTGGACTCCTGCGCCGAGCGCGACATCGAGCTCTGCCTGTTCACCGGGCCGCGCGGCACCTGGGACATCGGCGGCTCCACGCGCACCGACTCCGGTGGCGCGGGGCTGCGCGCCCGTGGCCACGACGCGCTCGCCGGGTGCGTCGAGGACGCCGTACGCGCCACGGAACTCGGCGTGAAGTGCCTGCTCGTCGCGGACGAGGGCGTGCTGTGGACGCTGCACAGGCTGCGCGCCACCGGCGTGCTCCCCGCCGACACCACCTTCAAGCTGTCCGCGCTGACCGGTCCGGTGAACCCGGCCGCGTACGCCGTGTACGAACGGCTCGGCGCCGACTCGCTCAACGTGCCGTCCGACCTGTCCCCCGCCCATCTCACCGAGATCCGCCGGGTCAGCCGGGCCCCCATGGACATGTACGTCGAGGCCCCCGACGACCTCGGCGGCTACGTCCGGATGTACGAGGTCGCCGAGCTGATCCGGCGCGGCGCCCCGCTGTATGTGAAGTTCGGCCTCTCCAAGGCCGCAGGCATCTACCCGTACGGCGCCCACCTGCGTGAGCACGCCCTCGCCACGGCCCGGGAGCGGGTCAGGCGGGGCCGGCTCGCCCTGGATCTGCTCGCCCGGCACGGCGCGGACGGCGGCATGTCGCCGCTCGGTTCGCGGCTCCCCGGTGAACTGCGCCGTTTCTCCGTCCCGGAAGGGGACTGAACCCATGCGCACCCGCACTCTCGGCCTCGTCGCCGTCGCCGCGCTGCTCACCGTCTCGCTGACCGCCTGCGGCCAGGAGGCCAAGGGCGGCAGCCGCTACAAACCGGATGACGGCAAGGGCGGCACGATCGGTCTCGCGATGCCCACCAAGTCCTCCGAGCGGTGGATAGCCGACGGCAAGAACATGGCGGAGCAGTTCAAGAAGGCCGGTTACGACACCGACCTCCAGTACGGCGACGACAAGGTCGAGAACCAGGTCGCCCAGATCGAGAACATGATCACCAAGGGGCACCGGCTGCTCGTGGTCGCCGCGATCAACGGCTCCGCGCTCACCGATGTGCTGAAGCGGGCGCACGACGCGGGCATCCCCGTGATCTCGTACGACCGGCTCATCCTGGGCACGGAGAACGTGGACTACTACGCGTCCTTCGACAACGAGCGCGTGGGCCGTCTCCAGGGCCAGTACCTCGTGGACAAGCTCAAGCTCGGCAAGCCCGAGAAGGGCGGCGAGGCCCGGTCCATCGAGCTGTTCGCGGGTGACCCGGACGACAACAACACGAAGTACTTCTGGAACGGCGCCATGAAGGTGCTGAAGCCGTACTTCGACAGCGGCCAGCTCGTGGTGCGCAGCAAGCAGACGCGGATCAACCAGGCCACGACGTTGAAGTGGGACGGCGGCACCGCGCAGAAGCGCATGGACGACCTGATCAGCAAGAGCTACGGCGACAAGCGCGTGGACGGGGTGCTCTCGCCGTACGACGGCATCTCGATCGGCGTCATCTCGGCGCTGAAGAGCGCGGGTTACGGCAGCAAGAGCGAGCCGCTGCCGGTGATCACGGGCCAGGACGCGGAGCTGGCCTCGGTGAAGTCCATCATCCGGGGCGAGCAGACGCAGACCGTCTTCAAGGACACGCGCAAGCTGGCCGCGCAGACCGTGAAGATGGGCGACGCCGTGCTGACCGGCAAGAAGGTGCAGGTCAACAACACAAAGGACTACAACAACGGCGAGAAGACCGTCCCCGCCTTCCTGCTCAAGCCGGTGAGCGTCGACAAGTCGAACACGCAGCTCCTCGTCGACGAGGGGTACTTCACGGCAGGACAGCTCAAGTGAGCGCCCCCCTCCTGGAGATGCGGGGCATCACCAAGACGTTCCCGGGCGTCAAGGCGCTCTCCGATGTGCGGCTGAACGTACGGCCCGGGGAGATCCACGCGATCTGCGGGGAGAACGGCGCCGGAAAGTCGACGCTGATGAAGGTCCTCAGCGGCGTGCACCCGCACGGCAGCTACGAGGGGGACATCCTCTTCGAGGGCGAGCCCGTGGCCTTCAAGGACATCCGCGCCAGCGAGCGCCACGGCATCGTGATCATCCACCAGGAGCTCACGCTCGTCCCGTACCTGTCGATCGCCGAGAACATCTTCCTCGGCAACGAGCAGGCCAAAAGGGGCTTCATCGACTGGAACGACACGCTGCGCCGGGCGAGCGCCCTGCTGAAGCGGGTCGGCCTGCATGAGAAGCCGCAGACGCCGGTCTCCGACATCGGCGTGGGCAAGCAGCAGCTCGTGGAGATCGCGAAGGCCCTGTCGAAGGAGGTGAAGCTGCTGATCCTCGACGAGCCCACGGCGGCGCTCAACGACGAGGACAGCGCGAAGCTCCTCGACCTGATCGTGGAGCTGCGCGAGCAGGGCATCGCCAGCATCATCATCTCGCACAAGCTGAACGAGATCCGGCAGATCACCGACGCGGTGACGATCCTGCGCGACGGGCAGTCCATCGAGTCGCTGACGGTGCGCGAGGCCCCCGGGGCGAGCGCCGACCTGTCCGAGGACCGCATCATCCGGGGCATGGTCGGCCGCGACCTCGACCACCGCTTCCCCGACCGCACCCCGTACGAGGGGCAGGACAAGGACGAGCTCGCCCTGTCCGTCGAGGGCTGGACGGTGCGCCACCCCGTGGACCACCAGCGCACGGTCGTCGACGACGTGTCGCTGACCGTGCGGCGCGGCGAGATCGTCGGCATCGCGGGACTCATGGGCGCGGGCCGCACGGAGCTGGCGATGTCGGTCTTCGGGCGCTCGTACGGGCAGTACGTGGCGGGGACGGTGGCGGTGAACGGCCGCACCGTGGTCACGAAGACGGTTCCGGCCGCGGTCGACGCAGGGATCGCGTACGTCACCGAGGACCGCAAGCGGTACGGCCTGAACCTCATCGACAACATCAACCGCAATGTCTCCCTGGCCTCGCTGCCCGGCATGCGGCGGCGCGGCGTGGTCGACGAGCACCATGAGCGCCAGGTCTCGGAGCGCTACCGCAAGTCGATGAACATCAAGACGCCCACCGTCTTCGAGCAGGTGGGCAGGCTCTCCGGCGGCAACCAGCAGAAGGTCGTCCTGAGCAAGTGGATCCACGCCGATCCCGAGGTGCTGATCCTCGACGAGCCGACGCGCGGCATCGACGTGGGCGCCAAGTACGAGATCTACACGGTGATCGACCGTCTCGCGGCGCAGGGCAAGGCGGTCCTCTTCATCTCCTCGGAACTGCCCGAGCTGCTCGGGATGTGCGACCGGATCTACACGATGGCCGAGGGCCGCCTGACCGGCGAGGTCACGCGTGCGGACGCCACCCAGGAAGTGCTGATGCGCCATATGACCAAGACGAGAAGCAAGAGCTGAGGGCCTGCCATGACCACCACGACCACTCCCCCACGGGACTCGTCCAGCGCCCCGCCGCCCGTCACGCAGCGGGCCGGTGCGCTGCTGATCCAGAGCATGCGCTCCAACATGCGCCAGTACGGCATGCTCATCGCCCTGGCGTTCATCGTCGTGCTGTTCCAGATCTGGACCGACGGCACGCTGCTCCTGCCGAACAACGTCTCCAACCTGATCCAGCAGAACGGCTACATCCTCATCCTGGCCATCGGCATGATGATCGTCATCATCGCCGGCCACATCGACCTGTCCGTCGGTTCACTGGTGGCGTTCGTCGGCGCCATGTCGGCGGTGATGATGGTCAAGCACGACATGCCGTGGGTGCTCGCCCTCGTCCTGTCGCTGCTGATCGGCGCGGTGGCGGGCGCCTGGCAGGGCTTCTTCATCGCGTACGTCGGGATTCCGTCGTTCATCGTGACGCTGGCCGGCATGCTGCTCTTCCGCGGCCTCACGCAGATCGTCCTGGAGGGCCAGTCGCTGGCGCCCTTCCCCGACGGCTTCCAGAACATCGCCAAGGGCTTCATCCCGGAGATGGGCCCGTACACGCAGTACCACAACCCCACGCTGCTCCTCGGTCTCCTCACCATCGCCTTCCTGCTCTTCCGTGAGGTGCGGGACCGCAAGCGGCAGCAGGCGTTCGAGCTCGACGTGCTGCCGCAGGGCCTGTGGGTCGCCAAGTGCGTGGCGATGACGGCGGCCGTGGTGGCGTTCACGATGACGCTGGCCAGCTTCCACGGCGTGCCGGTCGTCATGCTGATCATGTGCGGGCTGCTCATCGGCCTCGGCTACGTGATGCGCAACGCGGTTGTCGGGCGGCACGTGTACGCGCTGGGCGGCAACAAGGCGGCCGCGATGCTCTCCGGCGTCAAGGACAAGCGCGTCACCTTCCTGGTCTTCGTCAACATGGGCGTCCTCGCGGCGCTCGCGGGCTGTGTGTACGCGG
Source organism: Streptomyces sp. NPDC046335 (assembly GCF_055587985.1). Taxonomy (NCBI): domain Bacteria; kingdom Bacillati; phylum Actinomycetota; class Actinomycetes; order Kitasatosporales; family Streptomycetaceae; genus Streptomyces; species Streptomyces sp. NPDC046335. The sequence continues at coordinate 176,880 of NZ_JBVJFF010000017.1, forward strand.
CGCGCCTCAACGCGGGCACCCCGCAGGCGGGCCTCAACTTCGAGCTGGAGGCCATCGCGGCCTCGTTCATCGGCGGCGCGTCGATGAGCGGCGGCGTCGGCACGGTCATGGGCGCCGTCATCGGCGGCCTGGTGCTCGGTGTCCTCAACAACGGCATGTCCCTCGTCGGCATCGGCACCGACTACCAGCAGGTCATCAAGGGTCTCGTCCTGCTCGCCGCGGTCGGGTTCGACGTGTGGAACAAGCGCAAGGTCGGTCGCTAGCAGCCCCCCCCTTCTCATTCCTCACCTCAGGAGCCGCACATGGAAACGAGCAGACGCACCGTCCTGGCCGGCGCGGCCGCCGCGGGTCTCTCCGCCGCCGCCACCTCCGTCTCGTACGCGACGGAGGGCGCCGCGCGGACCGCCCCCTCGTCGAAGCCGGTACGGGAGCTCTTCGGGAAGCTCGCCGACGGCACGAAGGTCTACCGCTGGTCGCTGGCGAACGGCGGCACCCGCCTCAAGGTCCTCTCCTACGGCGGCATCGTCCAGTCGCTCGAACTCCCGGACCGGCACGGCCGCTACACCAACGTCTCCCTCGGCTACGACTCGATCGAGGAGTACGTGGCGGGCACCACGTTCTTCGGGGCCACGATCGGCCGCTACGGCAACCGCATCGCCCGCGGCCGATTCACCCTGGACGGCACGGCGCACCAGCTCTCCGTCAACGACGGGGAGCACAGCCTGCACGGCGGCGCGAAGGGGTTCAACACGCGCGTGTGGGACGTGGAGCCGTTCAAGGACTCCACCGGCGTCGGACTCGTCCTGCGGTATGTGAGCGTCGACGGCGAGATGGGCTACCCGGGGACGCTGCGCGTGAAGGTGACGTACACCCTCACCTCGCGCGGCGACTGGCGGATCGACTACGCGGCGACGACCGACAAGGCCACGGTCGTGAACCTCACCAACCACACGTACTACAACCTGGAGGGTGAGGGCAGCGGCAGCGTCGAGGGCCACGAACTGGCCCTCGCAGCCCGGCGGTTCACGCCGACGGACGCCGGTCTGATCCCCACGGGCGAGCTGGCGAAGGTGTCCGGCACGCCCTTCGACTTCCGGCGGGCCAAGACGGTCGGGCGGGACATCCGCGCCGCCCATCCGCAGCTCGTGACCGCCAAGGGGTACGACCACAACTGGGTGCTCGACAAGGGCATCACCCGCGCCCCGGAGCACTTCGCGACGCTGCGGGACCCGGGCTCAGGACGCACGATGAGGATCGCGACGACCGAACCGGGGGTGCAGTTCTACTCCGGCAACTTCCTGGACGGCACCCTCACCGGGCCCTCGGGCCGCACCTACCGGCAGGGCGACGGCCTCTGCCTGGAGACCCAGCACTTCCCGGACTCCCCGAACCAGCCGTCGTTCCCCTCGACGGTGCTGCGCCCGGGTGAGACCTACCGGTCGAGCACGGTGCACGGCTTCTCCGCACGCTGACCCGTACGACGAGGAAGGAGCGCGGTACGGACACCGGTTCGGTGTCCGTACCGCGCTCCTTCGTGTGCTAGGCGGGGCCGTCCGCCACCGGCACCCCGAAGTCCGGGGTGCCGTCGGCGTGCCAGTTCAGGCGCTGGACGCGGGTGTGGCGGTTGGGGTCGTTCAGCGGGTCACCGACGATGTCCCTGTACTGGCGGGCGTGGTAGACGAGGACGTCGGTGCGGCCGTCCTCGGCGACGGTGAACGAGTTGTGTCCCGGACCGTACTGCTTGGTCGTGTCGTTGCTGGTGAAGACCGGCTCGGGCGACTTGGTCCACGACCTCGGGTCGAGCAGGTCACTGCCCGCCCTCGCGGTCAGCAGCCCCATGCAGTAGTTGGCGTCGGTGGCGCTCGCGGAGTACGTCATGAAGACGCGGCCGTTGCGCTGGAGGAACGAGGCGCCCTCGTTGACCTTGAAGCCTATGCACTCCCAGTCGTACTCGGGGGTGGTGAGCCGCACCTGGGGGCCCTTCAGCGTCCAGGGATCGGCCATCCGCGACAGGAACACGGCGCTGTTGTGGTCCTCACCGGGGTCCTTCTGCGCCCAGGCGAGGTAGCGCGAGCCTCGGTAGGTGAACGTCGTGGCGTCCAGCGAGAACGTGTCCCAGGCGGTCTTGATCTGCCCCTTCTCGGTCCAGGTGCCCTTGAACGGGTCGCGGTGGCTGTTCTCCAGGACCCACATGCGGATCTTCCACACGTCATCGGCCGGCGCCGCGGCGAAGTAGAGGTACCACTTGCCGTTGATGTGGTGGATCTCCGGCGCCCAGATGTGCGCGGCCATGTCACCGCTGGTGTGCCGCCGCCACACGACGGACTCCTCGGCGGTGGAGATGCCGCCCAGGGTGCGGGAGCGGCGCAGGATGATGCGGTCGTACTCGGGGGCGGTCGCCGTGAAGTAGTAGCGGCCGTCGCTGTGGCGGTGGATGTGCGGGTCGGCGCGGTGCCGGACGAGGGGGTTGGTCCGCGGGGCGGCCTCGCGTGCGCCCGGCGCGGCGGCGAGGGCGCTGCCCTGCCCCAGGGCCAGCGAGCCGGTCACGGCGGCGCTCACCGCGAGGCTGCCCTTCAGGAGCGTCCTGCGGCTGGGGTGTGTGTCAGGGGTGTTCACGTCGTTGGTCTGCCTCTCCGAGGAAGGTGGCTCAGCCGGTCTTGATGCGCAGGAACGTGATCGAGTGGGCGGGGAAGGTGTACGAGAAGGAGTCGTCGACGCCACGGAACACCGACTCGACGGGTTTCACCGGCGTCTTGTCCTTGGTGTTCTCGGCGGCGGGGTCGGCGGCGATCGTCGTCACGCGGGCCTTGTCGGCGACCTTCGTCCCCTGCCCGAGGCCGACCGTCGTCCGGGCGTCGGAGCCCTGCGCGTTGACGACCTTGACGATGAGGTCACCGGTGGCCTTGTCGCGCGTGACGACCTGGCGGAAGGGTTCGGCGGGCTTGTCGTCGGTGAAGGAGCCCCACTTCTGGCCGTCGAGGTAGAGCGTCACCTGGCGGCCGCGCACCTCCACGCGGATGTCGTAGGTGCGGCCGGTCTCGATGGTGGTGGAATCCTCGGTCATCGTCTGCTTGCCGCCGTCCACGCCCTTCTCGACGGCGGAGCGGGTGTTGTTCCAGCCGCCGAGGTTCCACCAGTAGTAGTTGCCGGTGTCCTTGACGCCGAAGGCGACCATGAAGCCCTCCTTGCCGGACTTCTTGGTGGCCTTGACCTTCAGGTCGTAGTTCTGCCAGCCCTTGTCGCCGGCGGTGACCAGGGTGTTCTCGGCGCTGTCGTCGGACTGGACGTAGGCCCCGTCCTCGACGGCCCACGAGCCGCGGCCCGCCGCCTTGCTCCACTTGGCGTCACCGGCGGAGAAGTCGTCGGAGAGCAGCGGCTCGCCGTCCGCCCCCGTGACCGAGACGTCGTCGTACGCCGCGCTGGTGGCCCAGGTGGAGAGGCCGACGGCGCCGGTGATGGGCCCGGAGGTCGCGGGTGTTCCCGAGGCCTTGGACGGCACGACCTCGTCGCCCACGTTGCGCATGAAGAGCTTCTGCGTCTCGTAGTTGGCCGAGCCCCATGACTGGTCGTTGTCGAACCAGATCATGTTCGGCTTCCACTGCACGTAGTCCTCGTTGGCGAGCAGCGGGGCGTACGAGGCGAGCTTCACGATGTCGGCGTTGCGCTCGAGGCCGGTCATGAACGCGGCTTCGGAGAGCGCGTTGCCGAACGTGTTGCCCTGCGAGGCGTACTCGCCGAGGAACACCTTGGGGCCCTTGCGGTCGTAGGAGTCGTAGCGGTCGTTGTTCTCCAGGAACCACTGGGGGCTGTTGTAGTAGTGCTCGTCGACCATCGCGACGTCGGCGTCGCGGTTGAGCTGCCAGGCCTTGTCGAAGGTCGAGCCGCTGTCGTCGGGCCCCGAGTTGGAGATGACGGTGATCTCCGGGTGCTTGGCCTCGATGGCGGCGCGGAACTCCTTGAAGCGGGCGAAGAACTCCTCGGGGAGGTTCTCCTCGTTGCCGACTTCGAGGTGGGTGAGCTTGAAGGGCTTGGGGTGGCCCATCTCGGCGCGCTTCTTGCCCCACTCGCTGTTCACCGGGCCGTTGGCGAACTCGATGAGGTCGAGGGTGTCCTGGATGTGCCGCTTCAGCAGTGCCGGGTCGTCGGTCGCCTTGTTCTGGCCGCAGCCGGTCACCAGGGCGGGCACGACGGGCAGCGGCATGGCGCCGGTGTCCTCGGCGAACTGGAAGTACTCGTAGTAGCCGAGGCCGTAGCTCTGGTTGTAGCCCCAGAAGTTCGCGTTCGTCGCGCGCTGCTCGACCGGGCCTATGGTGTCCTTCCACTGGTAGGAGCGGGCCCGCTGCCAGCCCGACTCCTCGTCGTACGCCTCGTGGCTTCCGGTGTTGACCAGGCAGCCGCCGGGGAAGCGCAGGAACCCGGGGTTCAGGGCGGCGATCTTCTCGGCGAGATCCTTGCGCAGGCCGTTCTCGCGGCCCTTGTAGGTGTCGCGGGGGAAGAGGGAGATCTCGTCGAGCGCCACGGGCGCGCCCGCGGCGACCGTGAGCCGTCCCGCGGTGGAGGTGCGGCCGGCGGTGAAGGTCACCTCGTACTCCGCCCAGCCGCCGCGTGCGGTGACCCGGCGGGCGGTGGCGAGGTCGCCCGAGGCGTCGTGCAGCGTGAGGGTGAGCGGCGCGCGTCCGCCGCCGTCCGTGCGGGCCCGGACCGAGAAGTCGTAGCGCTTGCCCTTCTGGACCGCGATGCCGGTGTTGTAGCCGGAGTTGGTGACGGCGGCGCCCGCGGCCAGGGTGAGGTAGTTGCGGTTGCGGTCGTTGAGGCGGCCCGCGTCGTTCACCACCTTGGCGGTGCCCTTGGTGTCCCAGGACGTCAGCGGCGTGTAGGAGCCGTTGTCCGCCTTGCCGTACTCGAAGGACCTGTTCTGGACGAGCTCCGCGTAGAGCCCGCCGTCGGCGGCGCGGTTGATGTCCTCGTAGAAGACGCCGTACATCGAGTCGTCGATCTTCGCGCCGGTGCGTGAGGTGTCGACGTCGATCGTGTAGTCGGTCGGCTCGGCCGCCGCGCCGGGGCTCGTGGCGAGCGTGCCGGCCAGCAGGACCCCGACGGTGAGAGCGAGTCTCCGTCGTCTGTGCGCCATGTCATCCCCTGTCGGGTTGTTCGGAATCTCGAACATTGGCCAACACTTCGAACACCAGGGAACTTAAGAAGCGGAAGGAGCATGCGTCAACGCCTGGGACGAACTTGGTGGGTTCCGGCACGAGAAAGCCCCCTCCGGGGTCCACCGTCGGGGGCGTCCTCATGCGGTAGCGGCCGGTTTGTCGCCTACTTGTAGGTGATGTCCGCCGCCGTGAACTTGCAGTACGTGCCGTCGGGTCCGTGGCCCGTCTCGACCGGCTCGTCACCCGTGTTGTTGCCCGTGAAGCGGGAGCACGTCTTGATCTTCTTGTTGCTGTCGCCGTAGATGCGGACGTCGCGCAGCTCGGCGGTGTCGCCGTAGTTGGTGTTGATGCCGACGATCGACTTGCCGGGGGCGGTGATGTCGACGTCGTCGATGACGACACTGCGCTTGTACTGCTTGGAGCAGTTGCCGCACGCGCGCACCAGCTTGCCGAAGTCGGAGACCTGGAACCCGGTCACGACCAGCTTGCCCGCGCCGTTGAACTGGAGCACCTTGTCGTCGGCCTTGCGCGCGCCACCGCCGCGCACGGTGTACGTGGAGTTCGCCGACGTCCCCTTGAACGTGGCGGCGTCCTCGCCGACGTCCTCCCACCACACGTTCTCCAGCGTGCAGCTGCCCTGGCAGTGGATGCCGTCGGCGGCGGGCGAGCCGATGATGACGTTCTTCAGGGTGGCCCCGTCCTTCAGCTTGAAGATCGGGTCCTGGCCCTCGTCCTGGCCGTCGCCGCCGAGTTCACCGCTGCCGTAGTAGCGCTTGAGCCCGCCGTCGCGGGTGCCGGAGACCTCGATGGTCTTGGGCACCGCCTGCTTGCCCTTGGCCTCGGGCCAGGCGGTGGCAGCCCCCGCGGACGCCATGACGGAGGTGGTGACGAGGGCGGCACCGGTCAGTCCGAGCGCCGTGACGCCGCCGATGAGGGCACGGCGGCGGGTCCGGGTGCGGCGGTGTCGGGTGCGCCCGTTGGCTGGTGTAGTCATGTCCCGATTCCTTCGGTGGACAGAAGTGTGCGTCTTCTGGTCGCCACCGGCCGGGCAAGGGTTGCCGCCCTCCGCGAAGAAAATGATCACGTCACGGAATCAGTCCGCGTCAGTCCCCCGAGGGGGCGAAGTCACCCTTCCACTCCGCGCGTTCCCCGGAGGTGCCCGCCGCGATCCGGTAGCGGTCCCCGTGCGCGTCCCGCTTGCCCTCCGGGTGGTTGAACTGCCCGGCGAACCGGTGCTCACCCGCCGGTACGGTCCGCCCGGCCTTCAGCGTCCACCGGTAGACGAGGGAGCCGCCCCGCTCCTTAACCGTGACGTCGAAGTCGCCCTCGGGCAGCGAGCGCCACTGGCCGGTGGACTCGACCTCGGCGCGCCGGTCCACGCGCAGCTCCACGGTGAGCGCGGTCAGCGGCTTCTTCGCCTTGAGAGTGATGTCGCTCTGCGACCAGTACTCGCTGGACCCGGGGTCGATGGACCCGTCCGCCCAGAGCAGCTCGGCGGCGGGCACGTCGGCGGGGGTGCGCGGCCGGTCCGCGGGCTTCGATTGCTTCTCCCCGGCCGGGGGCCGGGCGGACTTCGGGGGCCCCGAGGCCGGCGGCGTGCCGGGGGTGCCGCCGGGGCGGCGGGGCGGCGGCGCGGGGTCACTGCCGTGCTCCGTCGCCGCGGGGGACGGCGCGTCGGGCGTCGCGGTGGTGGCCACGGAGCGGTGGTCGGTGTCATCCGCGCGCAGGGCCGATGCCACGCCGTAGCCGCCGACCGCGCAGACCCCCGCCACGGCGGCCGTCGCCGTCACCACGCGCAGCCAGGAGCCGCCCGCCCTGCGGTCCGGCTTCGACTGCCGCTCGGGCCGCTGCCCGGCCGCCATGCCCTGCTCGACGCGGGCACGCATCCGCTCCCGGTCGGGGCGGTGCGCCTGGGCGGCGCCGCGCAGCCGCCTGCGCGCCTCGGTCTCGTCGTCCCTCATGTGCTTCCCCCCGTGTCCGCCGTGACGGCGCGCACACGCTGCCAGGTGGTGTGCGGGCCGAGGCTCCGTTGCAGCTCCGCCATCCCCTTCGACGTCTGGCTTTTCACCGTACCCACCGAAATGCCGAGGGCCAGCGCGGTGTCCTTCTCCGAGAGGTCGAAGGCGTGCCTGAGCACCACGCAGGCCCGCTTGCGGAAGGGCAGCGAGCGCAGCGCGTCCCGCACGTCGACCACGGCGGGTACGTCGGGGTCGGCCACGTCCTCGCCGCGGCCCGACCAGAAGAGGGTGACGCGGCGGCGTTCGCGTACGGCGCTGCGGATGCGGCTGCGCGCCATGTTGGCGACGACGCCGCGGGCGTAGGCGGCCGGGTGCTCGGCGGCGCGCACCCGGTCCCAGCGGTGCCAGAGCGCGAGCAGCGCGTCGGCCGCCAGATCGTCCGCGCCATCCGTCTCGCCCGTCAACAGGTGTGCCAGGCGGGCGAGTTCGGCGTAATGCCGCTCGAAGAAGGCATGGAACTCGGCGGCCGCGTCATCGACGGCCGAAGGCATGGGTGTCCTCTCTTCCACGGTCTCCGGCACGGCGCCCGCGGTGGGGCGCGCCGGTGTCCCCGTATCGGAATCGCGCACTCTAGCCGGTCGTCGGGCCGGCGAGGACATCGGGCAGGATCACCTCCCTCTCGCCGCGGGCGGACGCGCGCCCGTCGGCCGTGCGGACGTGGAAGGCCCGCGCGGAGCCGGCGGCCCGGACCTTGATGCCGTCGCCGTGCCGTGTCGCGCGGAAGGTCGCCGCGGGCCGTCCTTGCCGGTCGGGCACGGTCACCTCGACGTCGTACGCGCCGTCCTGAGCGGTTCCGGGGGTGGCGAGCAGCGTCAGCTCCTCCAGCCAGTCGCCGTCGGGGCGCTGTTCGTCGGCGCCCAGCGGCAGCAGGGCGCCCGGGCGCACGTACAGCGGGAGGCTGTCGAAGCCGTGCCTCTCGCGGCGCCAGCCGGGGCCCTGGACGCGCTGCCCGGTGAGCAGGTGGGTCCAGACGCCCTCGGGCAGGTAGAACTCCACGTCTCCCCCGTCGGTGAAGACGGGGGCGACGAGCAGGTCGGGGCCGAGCATGTACTGCCGGTCCAGGGTGCGGCAGGCCGGGTCGCCGGGGAACTCCAGGAGCATCGGCCGCATCACGGGCACGCCGTCGCGGTGGGCCTCGACCGCGGCCCCGTACAGGTAGGGCATGAGCCGGTGCTTCAGGCGCGTGAACTTCCGGGCCACGTCCACCGCTTCGTCGCCGAACGCCCACGGCACCCGGTAGGAGACGTTGCCGTGCAGACGGCTGTGCGAGGACAGCAGGCCGAAGGCGAGCCAGCGCTTGAAGACCGCCGGGTCGGGGGTGCCCTCGAAGCCGCCGATGTCGTGGCTCCAGAAGCCGAAGCCGCTGAGCGAGAGCGAGAGGCCGCCGCGCAGGGACTCGGCCATGGCACCGAGCGAGGCGAAGCAGTCGCCGCCCCAGTGCACGGGGAACTGCTGGCCGCCCGCGGTGGCGGAGCGCGCGAACAGGACGGCCTCGCCCGCTCCCCGCTCCTTCTCCAGGACCTCGAAGACCGTGCTGTTGTAGAGCTGCGTGTAGTAGTTGTGCATGCGCTCGGGGTCGGAGCCGTCGTGCCAGACGACGTCGGTGGGCACCCGCTCGCCGAAGTCGGTCTTGAAGCAGTCGACGCCCTGGTCGAGCAGGGCGCGCAGGTGGTCGGCGTACCAGGCGCGGGCGGCCGGGTCGGTGAAGTCCACGAGCGCCATGCCGGGCTGCCACAGGTCCCACTGCCAGATGTCGCCGTTCGGGCGCTTGAGCAGGTGTCCCGCGGCGGCGGCCTCGGCGAAGAGCGGGGACTTCTGCGCGATGTACGGGTTGATCCACACGCTGACCCTGAGTCCGCGCTCGCGCAGCCTGCGCAGCATGCCCTTGGGGTCGGGGAAGACGTCCGGGTCCCACCGGAAGTCCGTCCACTGGTGCTCGCGCATCCAGAAGCAGTCGAAGTGGAAGACACTGAGCGGCAGTTCGCGCGCCGCCATGCCGTCGACGAAGCCGGTGACCGTCTCCTCGTCGTAGTCGGTGCAGAACGAGGTGGAGAGCCAGAGGCCGAACGACCAGGCGGGCGGCAGGGCGGGGCGGCCGGTGAGCGCGGTGTAGCGGCGCAGGACGTCCTTGGGGGTGGGTCCGGCGACGACGTAGTACTCGATCGACTGGTCCTCGACGCTGAACTGGACCTGGCCGACGGATTCCGAGCCGATCTCGTAGGACACCTTGCCGGGGTGGCTGACGAAGACGCCGTAGCCGCGCGAGGAGAGGTGGAAGGGGATGTTCTTGTAGGCCTGTTCGCTGCTGGTGCCGCCGTCGGCCTGCCAGATGTCGACGCTCTGGCCGTTCCTGACGTACGGGGTGAAGCGCTCGCCCAGGCCGTAGATGTACTCGCCGACGCCGAGGGAGAGCTGGGCGATCATGTGGTGGCCGCCGTCCGGGGCGGTGGCGAATCCGGTGCCTCTGCGCTCCACGGCGGTCAGTCGCCGTCCGTCGGCGTCGAGGAACTCCGGCCCCCAGGGCCCCGCGCTGTCCAGGCGCAAGGTGAGCGGGCCGCTGACGAGTTCGGTGACGGTGCCCTCGCGGCGCACCCGCCCGGTGCGCCCGCCGCCGTGCACCTCGAACTCCGGGGCGCGCACCGCCTTGCCCGCGTGGTGGGTGGCCCGCACGCCGATGACGCCCTCGGCGGGCGAGAAGCACTCGACGGTGATGAGCGGCGAGTTGAGGGTGTCACCGCGCTCGCGGACCCGCTGGACGGCGGCGTACGCGGTGAACTCCCCCTCGCCCTCGCGGATGTCGCGCACCTCGGTGGCGTACGAGGCGTTCACCCCGTCACGCATCAGCCAGAAGCCGTCGGTGAACTTCATGCGGTGTCTCCCCGCTCTGCGGTGACGGTGAAGGAGAGGTGTGCTAGCCGGACGGGGCCGCGCAGCCGCACGCGCAGGTCGCGCACGCCGGACACGGCGAACCCCGAGACGCGCGTGGTGTAGTCGTACGCGCCGCCGGTGGGTGGCACGGTGACGGTGGTGGCGGTGCTGCCCGCGATGAGGTCGACGGCGCCCTCGCCCGCCGCCTCGACGGTGACGGTGCCGGTCCCCTCGCCGAAGTCGCACTCGTGGAAGTGCAGTTCGCCGGTGCCGCCGTCGACGGGCCGCACGGCGTCGCCCGACGTCCTGCTCCGGTCGACGATCTCGGTGCCGCTCTGCGTGTCGTACCCGACGGCCGCCAGGCCGGCCCCCTGTACCGGCCTGGCGCCGGAAGGAGGCCCGTCGAGCACGACCGGCGCGGACAGGCGGATGTCCTGGCTGGAGGCACCCGCGAGGAGTTCGTACGTGCCGGGCGCCACCGTCCAGCGGTCGTGCCGCACGTCCCAGAACCCCATGCCGGTCACGGGCACCCGGAACACGAGCCGGCGGCGGGCCCCGGGCGCGATATCGACGCGGCGGTGGCCGACGAGCTGCCGGTGCGGCAGTTCCACGCCGCGCCGGCGGGGCGCGCGGACGTAGAGCTGCGCCACCTCGTCCGCGGCACGGGGCCCGGTGTTGGTGACGGTGAACGCGACGCTCAGGGTGTCGCCGTCCCTCTCGGCCGTGAGGTCCTCGTACGCGAAGGAGGAGTAGCCGAGGCCGTGCCCGAAGGGGTAGAGCGGCGTGCCGTCGAAGTAGAGGTAGGTCTGCCGGGAGCCGATGATGTCGTAGTCGAACAGGTCGGGCAGGTCGGTTCCCGCGGCGTACCAGGTCTGCGGCAGCCGCCCCGCCGGGGAGACGTCACCGGCGATGACGCGGGCGAGCGCCGCGCCCCCGGCCTGCCCGCCGTGCGCGGTCCACAGCAGCGCGGGCAGCTCGGCGTGGGCGTCGGCGACCGCGTACGGGTAGGCGCTGACCAGGGCGAGGGCGGTGCGCGGCTGGGCGGCACGGGCCGCGCGCCACAGCCGTTCCTGGTGCGGCGGCAGGGCGAGGGTGGTGCGGTCCTGGGTCTCGCGGCCGTTGATGTGCGGATCGTTCCCGGCGACGACGATCACGGTGTGAGCGGCGGCGGCCACGCGGCGCACGGCGTCCTCACCGCGCTCAAGGACCTCCACCGTGAACACCTCGGCGCGGTCGGCGGCAACGGCTTCGCCTTCCTCGGCAACCTTTACGCCGTCGGCGGCGACTGAGACGTACCCACCCGTCCCCGTGTGCCGGAGGAGGTGCCCGTCCCCGTGTCCGACCAGCTCGAACGTCTCCTGCACCACCCAGCCGCCCGGCTGGTCCGCCGAGGCCCGCACGAAGCCGTCGTCGGCGACGGAGAGGTGGCGCCCGTCCGGCGCCCGCAGCGTCCAGGCCCCCTCGCCCCAGTCGACGAGGGCGAACTCGGTGGCCTCCGCGTCGTCCCCGGTGACGGTCAGCGGCGGCAGGTCGGTGCGGCCCGTCACGAGCGCCGGGTCGAGGGCGCCCGCGGCCACTCTCGCCAGCGCGGCGGCGCCGGACGCGGGCACGCGGAGCCAGCCGCCCGCGCACCTCAGGCGCACCCGGTCCGCGCCCTCGGCGAAGGTCACCCGGTCGGCGCCGAAGCGCTCGCGCAAGCCGTCGAGCAGGGAGCTGCGGCGGATCAGGGTGCCGCTGTACCAGTCGGTCTTGCACTCGTCGGCGAGGATTCCGACGACCGCGACGCGGGCGTCCCCGACGGGGGGCGCGAGGGGCAGCAGGCCGTCGTTCTTGAGCAGGACGACGGCCTGCTCCGCGGCCTCGCGGGCCAGCTCCCGGTGTTCGGCCGCGTCGATGCCGCGCGCGCCCGTCACCTCGTACGGGCCGCCGTCGGGGTCGAACTCGCCGAGCCGGAAGCGGACGGTCAGGTGCCTGCGTACGGCCGTCTCGACGTCGGCCTCCGTCAGCAGGCCGCCCGCCAACGCGCGCCGCACGCGGCCCACGATGACGCTCGCGTCGGTCCCGTGGTCGGTGAAGCTGTCGACGCCGGCGACGAGGGCCGCGGCGACGGCCTCCTCATGGGTGCCGAAGTAGTGCTGCGAGTCGACGAGGTTGCTCGGCGCGCCCGCGTCGGAGCAGACGAACAGCTCCTCGTCGGTCCAGCGCCGCAACTCCTCGCGCAGGTGGGGCGATACGTGGTTGGGGCGGCCGTTCACGAGGTTGTAGGCGGGCATCACCCCGGCGACCGCGCCCGCCTCGACGGCGGCGCGGAAGGCGCGCAGGTCGTACTCGTGCAGGACGCGCGGCCTGACGGAGGCGTTCGAGGTGTCCCGCAGTGTCTCGTTGTTGTGCGCGAGCCAGTGCTTGAGGACCGGCGCGGTGCGCCAGTACGCGGGGTGGTCGCCGCGCAGGCCGCGGGTGAACGCGGCGGCGAGCGCGGAGGTCAGGTGCGGGTCCTCCGCGTAGCCCTCCTCGTTCCTGCCCCACAGCGGGTGGCGCAGCAGGTTCACCGTGGGCGCCCAGACGTTGAGGCCCACGCGGCCGTCGCGCGAGCGCATGGCGCGCGCCTCGACGGCGACGGCCTCGCCGACCCTGCGCAGCAGGTCGTCGTTCCAGGTCGCGCCCAGCCCGACGGCCTGCGGGAAGACCGTCGCTGGCCCCATCCAGGCGACGCCGTGCAGGGCCTCCTGGCCGGTGCGGAACGCCACGAGGCCGAGCCGGTCGACGGCGGGCGCGAACTGGTGCAGGAAGGCGACGCGCTCGTCGGTCGTCAGGCGCGACAGCAGGTCGTCCACGCGCTTGTCGAGCGGAAGGCCGGGATCACGGAACGGCGGCGGGCTCTCGGTCACGTGCGGGTCCCCTCGGCGGACGGCGGCGGGCTGGACGGCAGAACGGAACGCACACTTCTTCGAAGCGCTTCGATGCTGAGCCCAACACCGGCGCATGTCAAGACGAGAGGCACGGCCGACCCGATTCATCCCTTACCACTGGCGGAAAGTTCAACAGCGGCGCAGCTTTGGGGAATTCGCGTTCGACTCTTGTTACGGCCGGGGCGTTCACTTAACCTCGCTGCAACATCGAAGCGCTTCGAAAGCCGACCGGCGGTCACCGCCGTGTGTCAGGGCGCGCGCCACGAAGGGTTGAGCAATGACTGCGAACTCCCCCTCCACCGGCTCCGGACCCAACCGGAGAACGTTCCTCGCCTCCTCCGGGCTCGCCGCGCTCGCCGTGGCCGGCGGGGCACCGCTGCTCACGGCCTGCGGGGGCGGCGGATCGAAGAACGAGGGCACCACGACGGGGAAGAAGCTCAAGGACCTGCTCCCGGCGTACGTCCCCTCCGACCTCGCCGCGCCGGACATCCCGGCCAAGAACGGCTCGGCCGCGGGTTTCACCAAGGCCCTGCCCGCGGCCGAGCTCAAGACATCGGTGCCGAAGAGGCTGGGCAAGGGCGGCGAGTTCACCGTCATGGCGCCGATCTGGGGGAACGTGCCCAAGCAGGGCAACCCCTACTGGACGGCCATGGACGAGGCGGCGGGCGTCCGCGTCAAGTGGCGGAACCAGCAGGGCGACACGTACGGCCAGAAGCTGGGGGCGGTCCTCGCCTCCAGCGGCGTCCCGGACGCCGTGGTCGTGCCCGGCTGGGAGCTGACCGGCAAGATACCGAGCGCCATCGCCAACAAGTTCGCCGACCTCGGCCCCTATCTGAGCGGCGACAAGGTCAAGAAGTACCCGAACCTCGCAGCGATCCCGACCGGCGCCTGGCAGCGCTCCGTCTTCGGCGGCAAGCTGCGCGGGCTGCCGATGCCCGCCGCGACCACCCCGAACATCGCGCCCTTCTACCGCACGGATCTCTTCGAGGAGGAGGGCCTCGAAGCGCCCACCAGCGCCCAGGAGTTCTACGACCTGTGCAAGCAGCTCAACTCGCCCAGGAGCAAGGTGTGGGCGTGCGGCGACATGACCTGGGCCGCCTGGAACATCTTCGGCGTACTGCCGGAGAAGCCGTACTACTGGAAGCTCGTCGACGGCAAGCTCGTCAACCGCTACGAGACCGACGCCTACCTCGAAGCCCTGGAGTGGTCGCGCAAGCTCTACTCGGCGGGCTTCGTCCACCCCGACGCGAAGGCCGAGACCGGCAGCATCGGGGACCTGTGCGCCGCGGGCAAGGTCTGGATGTACTGCCAGGACCTGTCCGACTGGTACGGCAAGGCGGCCGTGCAGCGCGTGGACGACAAGAAGTTCCGCATGGAGGCGTTCGACTACTTCGCCCCCGACGGCGGCGCGCCCACCCTGTACGCGCGCCCGCCCGCCGACATCTGGACGTTCATCAGCGAGAAGGCCGACGAGAGGACGATCCGCGACATCCTCGCCCTCGCCGACTTCACGGCGGCGCCCTACGGCTCCAAGGAGCAGCGCCTGCGGATGTACGGCGTCGAGGGCGTCCACCACACCTACGAGGACGGGGTGCTCACCAAGAACGGCAAGGGCAACAACGAGGTCTTCTCGACGTACGAGTACCTCGCCTCACCCGCGCCCTTCGTCGCCTACGCCGATCTGCCCGACGTCACCCGTGGCATGGTCCAGTGGCAGCAGCGACAGGGCGAGCACACGAAGAAGCCCCTCTTCCACGGCATGATGATCATCGAGCCGACGCGGTACACCGAGCTGAACGCCGAGTTCGAGGACCTGGAGAAGGACATCGTGCGCGGCCGCAAGAAGGTGTCCGACATGCAGCGCGCGGCCTCGGACTGGAAGTCGGGCGGCGGCGACAAGCTGCGCGACTGGTACCGCGGGCTCCTCGACGAGACCGGCGACTCGGCGGCCTGAGATGGCACACACCACGGCCCGGGCGCGCGGCGCCACGGACGAGGCGGAGCCCGCCCCGGCCGGCCGGGCGCCCCGCTCCCGCGCCTCGCGCGCCACCCGTGCCTCGCGCGCCTCCCGTGCGCGGAAGGCCGACGCCCGCGTCCCGCTGCGCCACCGGCTGCGCCGCGACCGGGTCCTGCTCCTGATGGTCCTTCCCGCGCTGCTGCTCCTGATCGTCTTCAACTACGTACCGCTGATCGGCAATGTCGTCGCCTTCCAGGACTACGACCCCTACATCGCGGACAACGCGTTCCAGGCGATGTCGCAGAGCCCGTGGATCGGCTTCGAGCACTTCCGGCACATGGCGGAGGACCGGCTGTTCTGGCAGGCGGTCAGGAACACGTTCGCCATCTTCGCGATCCAGCTCACGCTGTTCTTCCCGGTGCCGATCCTGCTCGCGCTGTTCGTCAACAGCTTCGTGCGGCCCCGGGTGCGGGCCGTCGCCCAGGCGATCCTCTACCTCCCGCACTTCTTCTCCTGGGTCCTCGTCATCACCGTCTTCCAGCAGATGTTCGGCGGGGCGGGCCTGGGGGGGGGGGGGGGGGGGGGGGGAGGGAAAAAAAAAAGGAAACCCACAACCAAACCAAACCCCCCCCCCCCCCCCCCCCCCCCCCCCCCCCCCCCCCCAACAACCCGATAG
>NZ_JBVJFF010000018.1:0-112784 GCF_055587985.1 Streptomyces sp. NPDC046335
ACTCCAACCAGCGATGCGGATCCAAGACCACTCTCGCCGCCCTCCACCGACCCCGAACAGGACGACAGAAGACTCGCGCGACACCAACCTCACCGCATCAAGAACGGTGCACTTTCATCCGTACGCGGTGGTGCATGTTCACTTGTACGCCGACACCAGGCCGCCGAGTATCAGGTACCTCGGGCTCGGGACTGCTGCCCGGCTCCTCCAGGCCGATCACGCTTGCGGGCAGGTCACTGGCTCCTGCCATGAGAACGCCCAGCCAGCCTTTGGCCAGCCGTCTTTCGATGGTGTCCAGAGGCAGGACTTCCGCTCCCCCGGCTCGCCGAGAAGACTCACAACAAAGATCAACACCTCAAACACGCCTTAGGACGACGAAGCTTTTGTTCCGCCGCGGAGCCGACTGACGGTTTTGACGGTCAGTGGAGGAAGCCGTCTGACCAGGCGGTCAGTTGGCCTGGGTAGGCGGAGTCGGCCCAGATCTGGGTGATCTGCGGTTGCATGAGGCACAGGCGCCAGAGGAGTTCGCGAACGGCGTCATGGTCGGTGGTGTCGGTGGGTGTCACCGTGATCATCACGGGCAGGCCGAGGGTGTGGACGCCTCGACCACGCCCTGACAGCCAGTCGACCTGACCGCTGCCGCGGGTCACAACTGCTCAGGCCCCACTGCTAATCGGCCATAGTTTGCAGGTGACGCGGAAGTGTGGCCTCCGTCACGGCGGGTGACGTCGCCTCCTGATTATGTGATCTTCACCAAACGGGCACAGAGTCATCACCGGTATCGGGGGTTCCGTTGTGCCCGAGGCCACTTCCTGGAGGGGGACTTCTCACCGCATGTCTACCGCTACGACCAGACGCCGGACACTCGCCCGCACCTCCGCGGTTCTCGTGAGCGCGCTCGCAGCAACCACGTTGCTCACCTCGGCCGCCACCGCCGACGACACCAACCCCACCGGTGACACCGTCGACATCGCTGACGACGCCGGTACGGTCAGTCTTGACGAGGATGGCCTGTTCGAACTGCAGTCCCCGGACGACGGCGAGATCCAGACTCGGAACTGGACCCGCGGTCTCAATAACTGGAAACCCAGCAATCACGAATCCAGGCACTGGTCGGACAACGACTACACCGAGGTCAAGTTCACCAACTGCTCCCTGAGCGGCGCACCGGGTAAGTCGTTGCATGTGCAGCTGCATCAGGCCATTCCGTTCGGCCTGGACAAGAGCCTGGGCTCCAAGCGCTTCTCCAAGTGCTTCAAGGGTTCGGGCCACACATCGAAGGGTGAGTGGGACACGCACGTCTCCAACGGCGACAACCGCTACTTCACCATCCCCAAGCACAACGATTCCGAGTACATCCACACATCCTTGGACGTTAAGAAGGTCTACGTCGATACCTCAAAGGCAGACTAGCCGCGGCTGAAGCGGCATGACGCAGAGCCGGGAAGCGCCCACGCCGCTTCCCGGCTTCCCCCATTTCTTCACAGAGCGGTCTCGTCTCCTTGAACCTTCGCACCCGACTGCGCACCACCCCGGCCGTGTGGACTGCGCCGATCTGGCTCGGGATCATCGGCTTCTACTACTTCTACGCCCTGCACTTCGAAGACTCCTACCAGGAAGTCGTCAACGGCCCGCTGTGGGCACCCGAACAGGTCGAAGCAGCGCTGTCCTACTTCTACGCCTTCGCCTACGCCATCACCCTCGGGCTCGCCGTGTGGGAGGGCGGGCGGTTGAAGCGTGACGGCATATGGCAACTTGCCCCGGGCCGGTCCCGCTATCGCGTGGCCGCCCACACGCTGGCCCCCGTAGTGGCCGCGGGCTGGCTGGTGGTTGTGCTGCCGGTGGCAATGCGTCTGATCGAGACCCGGCTCGTGCCATCACCGGCCGCACTGACGCCGCTGGTCATGGCGATGGGCATCGTATGCGCGTACGCGGTGATCGGCTGTGCCCTCGGCCACCTCACCCCTCGCGTGATCAGCGCGCCGTTGTCTGCCGTCGCCGTGTTTTACGTGATCGTTCACACCGTGAAGTACGATGACCCGACATGGCCCAGGCACCTGTCGGGTCAGCCGGACACCTCCCTCGGATTCGGCGAGGAGTATGGTGCCGCCACGCTCTTTGCCCCGTTCCTTTTCATCGCCGCGCTGGCATCGGCAGTGGCTGCGTGGTGGATTCGTACGGCAGCCCAGGGCCGGTGGGCGATACGCGGCGGCGGCGCAGTGGCAGCCGTGGCGCTCATGGCCACGTGTGCCAACATCGCAGGAGGCTGGGCCATCGCGGACGGGCCCGTCACCTCTCATCACGCCGCAGCGCGCTGCACCGGCAGCGCACCGCGGGTCTGCATGGCCGAGACCGGCGGCGCGGTGGAAAAACTCGACCAGGTACGCCAGCAGATCATGACGTCGACGGCCAAGCTCCGTGCCGCGGGAGTCCAGGTGCGCATGCCCGTCACCGTCTCCGACAGCCTCCTCAACGGCCGCGACCGCAAAGCCTCGTCGAACACCATCTGGTGGCTTCCGCTCTCCCGGCAGGCCGGACAGACGAAGGGCGGCATGACCGCCATCCGATACGCCGTCCTGCGCAACAGCGTCACTTTCCCATGCGCCTTCCCCGCTTCCTTCGAGTCCGCGCCCTCGGCCGACTACGTCGTCAACCACGACGCAGCCATGTTGTGGGCCGCCGCCGTCATCGACGCAGACCGGCCCTACCTGGCATGGCGCAAAGGGGAGTACGGCGGCGTATTTGAGAACCCCGGCCAGGTCCTGGACAAGGTCACGCAACGAGCCGGTCACGCCTTGAAGCTCTCCGCCCGGCAGCAGACCGCCTGGTTCCACAAGGAGCAGGCCAAGGCTTGCCGCCTCAACGACCAGGGGACCAAGTCGTGATCTGGTGGGTCAAGGCCCGCCGCCTGCTCCCCGTGCTGGTGCCCGGCACCGCCGCATGCATTCTCCTCGTTGCCCTCGCACACGACCAGGCCATCGAGCTGCCCGGCATGCTGACCGCCGGCGCCAACCAGGTGTTCCTCATGCAGCTCACCCCCCTCCTGATCACATCCACCCTGGCCCACTGCCTCACCCAGCGTTTGGAAGAGGCTGAAGTGGTGGCCACCCGGAACCTGCGTCGCCTCGACATAGGGGCGGTCCTGACATGCGTGTCTGCCGTGGCGGTTGCCGGGTTGGCCATCGGGGCCACGGCAGGTTCGGACGAGGCGACCACGATCGGCCGCAACACCGCCTTCCTCACGGGCCTCATGCTGCTCGCCGAAGCCGTGCACCGCAAGACGGCCACAGTGGCACCGGTCGGATGGGTCTTCGCCATCATGTTCCTCGGATACTCCGATTACCACCGCCCCTGGCCGTGGGCCGTGACCCTGCACGCCCCGACCAGCCTCCCCGCTCTCACCGTCTGCCTGCTCGTCTTCCTCGGCGGTCTCGTCGCGCAGGCCCGCACCCGCCGCACCATATGAAAGGCCGTCCCCTCCATGCCCGTTGAACTGAATGCGGTGTCCTACGCCTACGGCCGCAGCAAACCCCGCATCCTCGACCAGTTGACCTACACCACCCCGCACGGCTTCACGGTCCTGCTCGGCCCCAACGGCGCCGGCAAATCCACGCTGCTGAAGCTCGCCGCCGGCGTCAACCATCCCGCCACCGGCGCTGTGCGTCTGGGCCGCCTGTCGTCGGCGACCCGGGAGTACCGCACCAAGGTCGCCTGGATGCCCCAGACCATCACCGCGATGACCGGTCTCACTGCCCGCGAACAAGTCGCCTACACGGGCTGGCTCAAAGGCATGAACCGCGCAGACGCCTGGGAAGCAGCGGCCATCGCCCTGGACCGGGTACAGATGAAGGAACGCGCCGACATGAGAACCAAACAACTTTCCGGCGGTCAGCTGCGGCGGATCGGCGTGGCTTCCGCCCTCGTGCACAACGCCCGCGTTCTGCTCCTGGACGAACCCACCGCCGGAATGGACCCCACCCAGCGCCGTGTCTTCCGTGATCTGATCCTCCGCCTCGCCACCGACGAGGTACAGGTGCTGATGTCCACCCACGACGTTGCCGACCTCGCCGAAGAAGCCGACCACGTCACTGTCCTCACCGAAGGCCTCATCACCTTCACTGGAACCACCCGCGACTTCCTTGCCCACGCCCCCGTCCAAACCCCGGCAGGACGACAGGCCGAAGCGGCCTACACCGCCATTTCCACCCCTTCCCTCTCCTCCAGGTAGTCCAGCGGCGAGGCCGGGGGGTGGTTGAGTTCCGGCGTACGGCAGGAATCTACTGGTGCCGCTCCGGAAGGGGCGAAAGCAAGCGGACTCGCTGTCCAGCGCACGCGAGATGACTGCAACGTCGTGATCACCGCCAAGCTCTGAGCCGAACGGCCCCAGCCTCCAGTCCGCCGGGATCGATCCCTGCGGTCATCATGGCGCCATGATGACGGAACCCTCCCGCCTCGCCTAGCGGCAGATGCCCGCCCGGGCCGCCACCGTCGGGGAGTGCGAGAACTGCGGTAACGTGGTACATCTCCGGCGGGCCCGGCGGGCGAAAATCGCGACGCGGGCCCACCGTGGGCTGCCTCACCTGAGCGACCCTGACGACGCGTCGGCCCCAATTGAGCAGGTGCGCGTCCACCGCCGTCGTGATGCCGCCGCGGCGCGTGCCCAGGCGGTGCGCCGGGCCCGGGCCGATCGTGATGCCCGGAAGAGGCAGGACGCTGGGCGGTGCGATCGACAGGGCTGCTGGGGCATCGCGGCTGGTACGTACGGCGTGAGTCGAGCCAAGAGGGCGATCTGGTTGATGAACTCCGTGGGTGACACGAGTGTTGGCAGGATGGAGTGGGGGAATTTGTGCGCACAGACAGGATCCAGACGGCGGTGATCGGCGGAGCGGAACTTGGATGAGCCGTTGATGCTGCCGATGGAAGCGATCGAGCTGGATGCATGCCGCCGCACCTACGAGGATGACACCATTTGGCGCAGGTCAGGACCGAGGCATTCGCTAGGCCGATCGGATGGTCCGCTCTGGAGGGAGTGCGAGATAACGGAGCGCGGATTGTCAACGCCGACGATTGCGGAGATCGTTCAGCCGCAACGCGCCTCACTGAGCCGTTTCCAAGCTGGCGTACCTGAGGGCGAGTTGGACAACCCTGCGCAAGGACGAAGCTCCTGGTAGATGGGTTCTCGACCAAGATCACCCGTGTTCGCCAGGAGCTGCCGTGCTTGTCTATCCATCCTCGATTGATCTGTCCAGCCGCACTCTGCGGTTCCAGACGGGGCAACTGACCATGAGACGGCAGGAGAACGGGACGCGGTGGCGACGCCTGTCCGCCGCACCTCAGGCCCTGCTCGCTCTGGCTCATCTGCGGTGCGGTGACACCTACGCCCAGCTCGCCGCCGGGTTCGGCATCGTCCACCGCCTACCGCTACATACGGGAAACCGTCGAGATCCTGTCCACCCTCGGCCCGACCCTGACCGAGGCGATGAAGACCATCCGGGCGAAGGCGTTCGTCATCCTCGACGGCACCCTGCTGCCCATTGACCCCATCGCCGCCGACACCCCGTACTACTCCGGGAAACACAACCGTCACGGCATGAACGTCCAGATTCTCACCGATCCGTTCGGCCGTCTGCTGTGGGTCTCGCCAGCGTTGCCCGGCTCGACCCACGACCTCACCGCCGCCCGGCACCACGGGGTCACCGACGCCCTGGCCGATGCAGGGCTCAAATGCTGGGCCGATAAGGCGTATCAAGGCGCCGGCGGGCCCGCCCGCGTCCCGTTCTCAGGCCGCCAACTCAAACGATGGAAGCCTCGCCACAACACCACTCACGCGAAGATCCGCTGTGTCGGTGAGCAGGCCATGGCAACCCTCAAGGGCTGGCGGCTCTTGCGGAGACTCCGCTGCAGCACCAACCGCATCACCAACGTGGTGAAGGCCGTCCTCGTCCTTCAGCACGCATCAGGGTGAGGTTGGAAAGAGCTCAGTCAGCTCTTTCAGTGTGGCCACTGAACGGGTGAGGGGGTCGATGTCAGCAATGCACGAGGCTTCCGCGCCGTGGAGGGGAGGGCTTGGTCGCCTCATCTCTCCGGCACAGCAGCCTCGTTGCTCGCCCATCCTGCCGCACTCGACCTGCCGCACGCTCTGGTCGAGTGGGTCACCATGCTCATCATCACCCGTGAGAGTGACCGCCGTTGCAAGCTCCCGTCACACCAGCATGCCCTGGGCGGCATGGTGTACCTGCGCAGACACGGCACCCTCGCCCAGGTCGCCCTCGGCTTCGGCATCTTCGTGGAACCGCCCACGCCTACACAGCAGCCGTCATCGACCTGCTCGCCGACCGCGCGCCCGGCCTGCTGCGCACTCCGCGCGAAGCCAGGATGGCTGTCAGCCGCTCCTCCGCCTATTGCAGAAACTGCCACAAGAGCCCGCTGATTTCGGCCCCCTGTGGCTGGCCTTGCCGAGCTTTCTGCCTTCTCCGACCCCTGCCGCTGATGGCCTCATCCAGTGCGACACATTCCGAGGACGCCGCATGGGCCTCCTCCAGTTCGGTCTTCAAAGAGTCGTTGAGCGCTGAGGCTGCGTCTGCGACCGACCGCCACCCGCCACTGCCCGGCCCATGCTCCTCCTTCCGAGCATTGAGCCTTTTCCAACCTCATGCTGAAGTAGCGAGGTGAAGGGCGAGTATCGCTCGCACGAGGCTGGTGATCCGCGTGGTGCTGCATCGGATCTTCCGGAGGATGCGCCAGCACTTCAGGGTGGCCATGGCCTGTTCGCCGACGCACCGGATCTTGGCGTGAGTGGTGTTGTGACGTCGCTGCCATCGCTTGAACTTCCGGCCTCGGATCGGGACGCGGATGTGGCGGCCGGCGCCCTGGTAGGCGCGATCGGCCCAGCACTCCAGGTCGGCGTCTGCCAGGGCTGCGACGAGCCCGTGAGCGCGAGCGCCGGTCAGATCGTGGGTGGAACCGGGCAGGGCCGGAGATGCCCAGATGAGACGTCCAAAGGGGTCGGTCAGCACCTGCACGTTCATGCCGTGACGTTTATGTTTCCCCGAGTAGTACGGGCGGTCGGCGGCGATCCGGTCGATCGGCAGCAAGGTGCCGTCCAGGATGACGAAGGCTTTGCGTCGCGCGGTTGCCATGGCCTCGGTCAGCGTGGGGGCGAGAGCGGCGAGTACATCGATGGCCTCTCGTATGTAGCGGTAGGCCGTGGCGATGCCGATGTTGAACCCTGTGGCGAGCCGGGCGTAGGTGTCACCGCACCGCAGATGGGCCAGGGCGAGCAGGGCCTGCCGCCCGGTGGAAAGACGTCGCCACCAGGTACCGACCTTGCCTCTCCGTGCGGCAAGTTGCCTGCTCAGGAAGCGCAAAGTGCGGCTGGACAGATCAATGGCGGACGGGTAGACAGCACGCGAAGCTCCTGGCAGACAGGGTGATCTTGGTCGTGAACCCGTCTACCAGGAGCTTCGTCGTTCCGTACAACCCTCCGCCACCAACGACCATGCACAGTCATCAGGTTGGGAGAGGCTCAATGAGCCGGTAGCAGCCATCGCCAACGCCGAACCACATCACGAGAAGGAGGCCGCAGCTTACCCTGCAGCTCCTCCCAACCATGTTCATTTCGTCTCACGGGATAACCAGGCGCCTCTCCTGACCAACACCTGGTATTCGACCAGTGACCTCGCCGCTCGTCTGATCTCGGAACGCGTCGTCATGTACAGCGTCCTCGACGTCGAGGAACGGTTGCGCCGCCGACGTACTGTCCCTGCCAAGGGGCTCAATGGCCGATAAGACCAGTGTTCCTGTCGGTGTCCGGCTCTCCACCGATATCGAGTACCGGCCTGACCGCCCCACTCCGTATCGGGCGCGCGTCCGGTGGACCGATCCGAGCAGCAGCACCGCCAGTCACTGTCCGAGGGAAAGGACAGCGAAGACGAAGCGCAGGAATGGCTCCAGGCCATCATCGAGGCCGCTCAGGCCGACCTGAGCCCGTCGCTGGCCACCATGAAGCTCGCCGAGTACGGCGACGCGAACATGGATCTCGCCATGCGCGGCTGGAGTTGAAGACGCTGGACCCTACCTGTCGGGATGGCGGATGCGCGTGGTCCCCGCCCTCGGCCACCTCGCGGTACGGATGATCAGCAACGGCGTCGTCGACCGCACCGT
Organism: Streptomyces sp. NPDC046335; assembly: GCF_055587985.1. NCBI lineage: Bacteria > Bacillati > Actinomycetota > Actinomycetes > Kitasatosporales > Streptomycetaceae > Streptomyces > Streptomyces sp. NPDC046335. The sequence continues at coordinate 8,164 of NZ_JBVJFF010000018.1, forward strand.
GCAGAACTGGATCGCCGACGAGCCCAGCCGCTCGACGGCGAAGAACACCATCGCCGTCCTGGTCCGCGTCATGGAGCAGGCAGTCCGAAACGGCATCATCACGGTCAACCCCGCCCGGGTGACGGGCTGGCAGAAGCTCTACAAGCAGGCCGAGGACGAACTCCTCGACCCACGGGCTGTGGCCCCTGCCCGACTGGGAGACCCTCATCGCGCTGGCCGACACACTCGTGGCCGCCTCCCACGACCACTACCGCGGCTGGGGCGACGTCGTCCTCTTCGCCGCGCGCACCGCCGCACGGATCGGCGAGGTCTCCGGATGCCGCGTCGGTGACATCGACACCAGCCAGTGGATCTGGACCGTGCGGCGCCAGACCACACCCGCACCCGACGGACTGACCGACAAGGGCACAAGGGCAAGCGCGCCCGCAAGGTTCCCATCGTCGAGGAGCCCCCCCCCCCCCGTCGCCCAGCGCGTCCAGTCCGCCGGCCCCGATCCCGATGCCCGCCTCCTCACCGGCCCGCCCGGCGGACGCATCTCCACCGCCGTCCTGCGCTACGCCACCCACTGGGACGACGTGGTCACCAAGCCCGGCTACGAGCACCTGCGCCGCCACGACCTCCGGCACACAGGACTGACCTGGTTCGCCAACGCAGGCGTACAGGTCCATGTCCTGCGACGCATTGCCGGCCACGGCTCGCTGACCACCACCCAGCGCTACCTCCACCCGGACGTACACAAGATCACGGCCGCAGGCGCAGCACTCTCCGCACACCTCAGCGTGCTCCGCGCACCCCGCTCCCTGCCGAGCCCGGTCGTCATGACCCGCTGACACCGGTCAAGGAGGCTGGTCCCCCAACTGGTCCCCAAGAACGGCTCAGGGCCGGTTTCGGATTTCTCCGAAACCGGCCCTGACCTGCGACTGTCTCCAGTCGGGACGACAGGATTTGAACCTGCGACCCCTTGACCCCCAGTCAAGTGCGCTACCAAGCTGCGCCACGTCCCGGTGCCCGTGTGACCTGGGGTTTCCCCCTGGCTGAACGCGCACGGAAACAATACCGCACTCCTACTGGTGATCGCTCACCCCTTTCGGGGCGGGGGCTCCCTTTAACTCAACCTTGCTTGAGGTTTCCGCCCTCGGCGTGGGTGCTCGCGCGCCCGGCTGGGCCGCGTCCCACGCCGTGGCCGGAGGCCGCCGGGGGCCGGTCTGGGCGTCGACCCTGACCAGGCCGCGTATCGCCGGCACCGAAAGCAGGGCCAGGCAGACCACCACCGTCATCGCGCCGCCCGTGATCAGTACCGCCTCCGCGCCGAAGGCACTCGCGGCGGGGCCCGCCAGCGCCTGGCCCACCGGGAGCATCGCGAGCGAGCCCGCGACGTCGTACGCGTGGATGCGGTTCAGGACGTCCGGGGGCACCTGGGTCTGGACGCTCGTGGCCCACATCACACCCCAGAACGACGCTCCCGCGCCCGCGACGGCCGCGCCCGCCGCCATCAGCGGGACGTCGAGCTGGGCGCCCACCGCCGTCGGGAACGCGCAGTACGCGACGAGCGCGAAGCTTCCGGCGCGGAGCATGCGGCGGGGGCGCAGCCGCAGGGCGATCAGGCCGCCGACCACGGTGCCCGCGCCGAGGGCGGAGTTCACCAGGCCGTAGGCGCCCGAACCGTGCTCCTGCACGACCAGGGTGGCCACGAGCGGCACGGTCGGGCCGATGGTCGTGATCATGAACGCGCTGTAGACCGCGATGACGCCCCACAGCCAGGTGCGGGCCCTGAACTCCCGCCAGCCCTGGACCAGGTCCGCCCGGAAGCCCTCACTGTGCGGCTGCGAGCCCGGGCGCGCGGGCGGGAGGCGGAGCAGGACGAGGCACAGTGCGCTCAGTCCGTACGTGGCCGCGTGCGCGGCGAAGACCGCGCCGGGTGAGGCCAGGCCGACCAGGACGCCGGCCACGGCCGGTCCCGCCAGGGAGGCGGTCGACTCGGCCACGCGTATCGCTCCGTTGGCCTTCTGCACGTCGGCGGCGAGGCGCGGGACCGTACTGGCGACGCCCGGCTGGAACAGCGCCGCCGCCGCGCCGTTGACCGCGCCGATCACACAGATCTGCCAGAGGACGACGTGGCCGGTGAAGAAGAAGACCGCCGCGAGGGACTGGGCGCCGAGGCGGACCAGGTCGGCGCCGATCATGAGCAGCCGCGTGCTGAACCGGTCGGCGAAGACCCCGCCGAAGATCACGAGCCCCGCGAAGCAGACGGTGGTCGCGGCCATGGCGAGGCCGACTGCCCCAGCGCCGTGCCCGTGCCGCAGCAGCCCCGCCGCGAGGGCGACGGGCAGCATGGTGTCCCCGAGCTTGGCCACGGCCCGCGCCCCGAAGAAGAGCCCGAAATCCCGGCTCCAGATGCTGGTGTCCCCGCCCCGCGCCCCGGTCTCTGACGGCACGCCCGCCACCCCTCCCCTGTAGTTGTGACGGGATCATGCCATGCGGCACAGACTGCGTTCGCTCAGTTCTTCCGTGGACCTCTACGTGGATGTCCACGCAGACATCTATGCCGTGGGTGGGACACCCAACTCCGGGTGCTCCTCCAGAAGTCGCGGTGGCGCCGCCTGGCGCCAGGAGTCCGACAGGATGTCCGTCAGCTCCTCCGCGTCCAGCTCCGCCAACCGCACCCTCACCCACGCCGAAGCCGCCTCGTGGGCGGCGACCCAGAACTTCTTCGGCTCGGCGAGGACCAGCTCGTCGCGCTCCACCTTCGGGCAGCGCACCGCGATGGACGTCTCGTCGTCGGGAACCGTCACGAACATCTTTCCGGACACGCGGAACGTGGGCATGCCCCACGCGAGCTTCTCCACCGTGTCGGGCAGGGCGAGGGTGATGCGGCGCACGTCATCGGAGGTGACGCGGGCCCGGGATCTGGCTTTCGGCATGGCAGGAACGTTAGCCAACGCCACTGACAGCGCCCGACGCCCCCGGGCGGGCCACGCCCGGAGCCAGCGGGTCAGGGGGTCAGGGGGTCAGCGGGCCACGCCCGGAGCCAGGGGGTCAGCGGGCCTCACCCGCACCACCCCTCACCCTCAGCCCCTCACCCCCCTCACAGCACCCGCTCGTCCAGCCACGCCCTCAAGTCCTCCTGCACCTCGTCCCGGTTGGTCTCGTTCAGGATCTCGTGGCGCGCGTCCCGGTAGCCCTTCCACGTGAGGTCCTCCACACCCACGTACCGGAAGTCCTCCAGGAGTTCGTGGACCAGCGTCATCCCCTGGTTGCACGGGTCCTGCTCCCCCACCGCCACGTGGACCGGCAGATCGGCCGGGACGCGCGCGAGGCTGCGCGGATCGTTGATCTTGCGCACGGCACGCACCCAGTCGAGGGAGAGCCCCGCCGAGAAGGCGAACCCGCAGCGCTCGTCGGCGACGTACGCGTCGACCTCCGCCTCGTCGCGCGAGAGCCACTCGAAGCCCGTACGGTGCGGATACGGGTCGTTGAACGAGGCGAAGAGATCGGGGACGTACGAGGAGAGCGCGGCGCGCCCGCCCTCGGCGATCTCCCCCTCCAGGCGCTCGATCGCCCCCTGCGTATCGGCGCCGGGCAGCGAGCGGAACGTACCCGAGAGGATCAGGCCCGCGAGGCCGTCCGCGTACTCCTGGGCGTAGTCCCGCGCGAGCATCGAGCCGAGGCTGTGCCCCAGGAGGAAGAACGGGAGCCCGGGGTGCAGGGTGCGCACCTGGTCGCCGATGGCCTTGAGGTCGTCGACGATCGCCCGCCAGCTGTCGGCGTCGTCCGCGCCCCCGCCCTTGGAGGTCACCCCGTAGCCGCCGGTGGCCTGCGCGGTGGCGCCGTGGCCCCGGTGGTCGGAGGCGACGACGCCGTAGCCGTGCGCGGTCAGGTGCCGGGCGAAGCGGTCGTAGCGCAGGGCGTGTTCGGCGGCTCCGTGCGCGATCTGCACGTAGGCGCGCGGCCTGCCGTCGGCGGGCAGCCAGGTGTACGTGGCGACGGGCACGCCGTCCGCCGCGTTGAGCAGCCCCGCGGTGTACGTGGCGGAGGTGGTGGTCGTCGCGTCGTCGACTCGGTCGGGCATCGCAGCGGGCTCCCTATTACGGCGGTGTGCGGCTGTCGTGCGGGGCCGGGCCCTGCCGGGCACCCGGCCGGTTTCCCTCCGTCCCAGCCTCCCCCGCGTCCGCCCTGCCATGCGGACCACTCGCCGGGCGGGGTCCACTCATCGCCGGTCCGTCCCCGCCGCCACCCCGCCTCCACCTCGCCCCCTCCCGACCCATTGACCCCCCGCAGGCCCGGAACCTACCCTGAACCCCGCTCGATGTAAGCGCTTTCTAGCGGTACGCCCCAGCGCACACGGCGGCACCGCGAGGACCACCCGCTCAGCACCGCTCAAGCGCAGACGCAACTCAACGCACACCCGGCGACCGGCAGCCGTCCACCAGCCAAGCCAGCCCAGGGAGCGCCATGAGTTCCACGGCCAGCAACAGTGCAGCGCCCGGCGGCGCAGCTCCGCCCAGCCCACCACCACGCGGCGGGCCAGCAAGACGGCGGCGGAACGCGCCGAGGCCCATACTCGTCCTGATCGCCCTGCTCGCCCTCGTCGTGGGCCTCGGTCTCGCCGATCCGCCGCGTGCCGAGGCCGCGCCCGCCTTCCGTGTCCTGGTGTTCTCCAAGGTCACGAACTTCGCCCACGACTCGATCCCGGCGGGCATCGAGGCGGTCGAGAAGCTCGGTGCCGAGCACGGCTTCGAGGTCGAGGCGACCGACGACGCCTCGGCGTTCACCGACGGCAACCTCTCCCGCTTCCAGGCGATCGTCTTCAACAACACCAACTCGACGCCGGAGAAGGGCGACCTGCTCGACGCCGGTCAGCGCGCGGCCTTCCAGAAGTACGTGCGCGCGGGCGGCGGCTACGTCGGGCTGCACGCGGCGTCGGCGAGCGAGCGTGACTGGGACTGGTACGAGGGACTGGTCGGCGCGATCTTCGACAAGCATCCGGAGGTGCAGACGGGGCGGGTCAAGGTGCTCGACCACGCGCACCCGTCCACCAAGGGGCTTCCGGAGCTCTGGGAACGTACCGAGGAGTGGTACAACTGGCGCGCCAACCCCACGGGGAAGGTGCACACCCTCGCCCAGGTGAAGGTGCGTGACGGGGTCTCGGGGCTGGACGAGGGCGTCGACCAGCCCTGGTCCTGGTGCCAGAACTACGACGGCGGCCGGTCCTGGTACACCGCGGGCGGCCACGCCAAGGCGGCCTTTCAGGAGAAGGGGTTCCTCGGGCACCTCCTCGGCGGCATCCAGTGGGCCGCGGGCGACAAGCCGGGTGACTGCACCGCCACGAAGACCGGCAGCTTCCAGCGGACGCCGCTGGCCACCGCGGACCTGGCCGACCCCTTCGAGCTGGCGGTCGCGCCGGACCGCCGGGTGTTCTTCGTCCAGCGCACCGGCAAGCTGAAGATCATCGACCAGGAGACGCTCAAGGTCTCCACCGCGCTCGATCTCGCGTACACGCCGGAGATGACGAGCCAGTCGGACGGGCTGCTCGGGCTCGCGCTCGACCCGGATTTCAAGGACAACCACTGGCTCTACCTGCTCCACTCCGACAAGACGGAGAACCGCATCAACCTCTCCCGCTTCACCGAGGCGGGCGGAAAGGTCGACGCTGCGTCGGAGAAACGGCTGCTGACCATTCCGACGCTGCGCGGCGAGGGCCGGGCCAATTCCCACATGGCGGGCTCGATCGCCTTCGACAAGAAGGGTGAGCTGTATATCGCCACGGGTGACAACACCGACCCGTTCGCCTCGGACGGGTTCGCGCCGATCGACGAGCGCGAGGGCCGCCGCGCCTGGGACGCGCAGGGCACTTCCGGCAATACGAATGATCTGCGCGGAAAGATTCTGCGGATCACTCCGAAGGACGACGGAACCTATGCGGTGCCCGAGGGGAATCTCTTCCCGGCCGGCACCGGCAAGACGCGCCCCGAGGTATATGCCATGGGGCTGCGCAATCCCTTCCGGATCACCACGGACCCGCTCAGCGGCGCGCTCCTGGTGGCCGACTACGGCCCCGACGCCAGGCAGGCGGTCGCCGACCGGGGCCCCGAGGGGACGGTCGAGTTCGACCGGATCACCGAGGCGGGAAACTACGGCTGGCCCTACTGCATCGGCGACAACACCCCGTTCAATGACTACGACTTCGCGACGAAGACCTCGAAGGGGAAATTCGACTGCGCGAAGATCGTGAACGACTCGCCCAACAACACGGGTCTGCGTGAACTGCCGCCCGCGAAGCCCGCGAACGTCTGGTACGCCTACTCCGAGTCGAAGGAGTTCCCCGAACTCGGCGCGGGCGGCGGCGGCCCGATGAGCGGCCCCGTCTACGACTACGACGCCGACAACCCGTACAAGACCAAGTTCCCCGAGTACTTCGAGGGAAAGTGGTTCAACTACGAGCTGACCCGGCAGTGGTTCAAGACGTTCTCGATCCAGGAGAAGGACCAGACGTTTACCGATCCGCGGTTCGAGCCCGCCAAGGCCGGTGATCTTCAGTCCATCAACTCCGTCTTCTCCGACATGAAGTGGAATCAGCCTTTCGACGCCGATTTCGGGCCCGACGGGGCGCTGTACGTCATCGACTTCGGCCTCGGCAGCGGCACAGGACGCGGCGGCAGCAACGAAGGCTCCGGCATCTACCGCATCGACTACGTGGCGGACGGGCGCCTCCCCGATGCCCGTGCGGCGGCCACTCCCGACAGCGGACGCGCGCCACTGACCGTCGAGTTCTCCAGCGAGGGATCAGGGCTCCCTGACGACAAGCCGGTCACGTACGCGTGGGACTTCGACGGGAACGGCACGACCGACTCCACCGAGGCGAACCCGACCCACACCTACACCAAGGAAGGGCAGTTCACGGCCCGTCTGAAGGTGGCGGGGCCCGGCGGCCTCGACGGCCTGGCCGTGCGGGAGATCACGGTCGGCAACACCCGGCCGACGGTCACGATCCAGAAGCCGCCGAACGGCGGGATGTTCGCCTTCGGTGACACCATCCCGTTCACCGTCAAGGTCAAGGACCGCGAGGACGGGCGGATCGACTGCGACCGGGTCGTCGTGCAGTCCCAGCTCGGGCACGACTCGCATCTGCACCCCCTGGACAACTACACGGGCTGCGCGGGCGAGATCGTGACGGACGCCGGTGACAGCCACGGTCCCGGCCAGAACCTGTACTACGGCATCACCGCCCAGTACGAGGACAAGGGCGCCGGTGACGTGCCCGCGCTGACCGGGTCCGCCTCGCTGACCCTGCGCACCTCCTTCCGCGAGGCCGAGCACCGCACCGCCACGGGCGGCGCGCACGGCGGCGTGGACACCGGTGCCAGGGCGGACGCCTCGGGCGGCAAACGGCTCATCGAGGTCGAGGACAAGGACTGGGTCTCCTTCGACCCCGTCCACCTCAAGGGCGTCGACTCGGTGACGGTGGGTGCCTCGTCCGGCGGCCTCGGCGGCGACGTCGAGTTCCGGGCCGGGTCACCCACGGGCAAACTGCTCGGCAAGGTGACCGTGCCGAACACCGGCGGCTGGTCCCACTTCGTCTCGCCGACCACGCGGCTCGCCGAGCACGACGGCACGACGAAGCTGTACGCCGTCTTCACCAACCCCGAGTGGTCGGCCGGGAAGCCGGACCTCCTGTCGGTGGACTGGCTGCGCTTCAACGGCCCCGGGGTCGAGAAGCGGTCCGGCGCGAAGGTGGAGGTCACCGCGGCCCCGGCGAGCGGCGCGCCTCCACTGGCCGTCGACCTCACCGGCACGGTGAAGCTGCCCGCGGGGCGTACCGCCGCCTCCTACCACTGGGACTACGGCGACAACTCCGCACCGGCCGGCGGCACCGAGGGCCCGGCCGCGAAGCACACGTACACGCGCGTGGGGACGTACACCGCCCATCTGACGGTGACCGACGACAAGGGCGACACGACGACCGGCGCGGTCCGGATCACGGCGAAGGAGGGACAGTGATGAGCCCGGACGGTTCGGCCGGCGGCACGCGGCGTGCCTTTCTCCGTACGTCCATCGGTACGTCCATCGGTACGTCGGTGGGGCTCGCGGCGGCCGTCGGCGGGGCGCTGCCCGCGTGGGCCGGTGAGGGGCGCGGGAAGCGCCGGCGCATTCCGCGCGGCGGCATCGGCATGCACCTGTACACGATGCGCGACGCGCTCGCGCGGGACTTCGCGGGCACGCTGGAACAGCTCGCGGAGATCGGGTACGCGACGGTGGGCGTCAGCGGGCGGCACGGGTACGACGCCGTCGCGATCCGGCGGATGCTGGACGCGGTGGGCCTGCGGGCCGTCCTTGAGCACGTCGCGTATCCCACCCTCACCGGTGCCGATCTGCCACGGGCGCTCGACGACCTGCACACCCTGGGCGCCGAGTGGCCCGTGGTGCCGAGCCTGCCGGGGGCCATGCACACCCCGGACGGCTTCCGGGAGGCGGCGCGGCAGTTCAACCGCATCGGCCGCGCCTCGCGCGATGCGGGGCTCGGTCCTGTCCTGTTCCACAACCACGGGTCGGACCATGTGGTGGTGGACGGCCGGAGCCTGTACGACATCCTCCTGGCGGAGACCGATCCGCATCTGGTCGCCTTCGAGCTGGACGTGTACTGGGCGGCGAAGGGTGGCGGCACCGGGCCCGGGGCGTACTTCCGGTGCCATCCGCGCCGCTTCCCCGCGCTGCACGTGAAGGACATGGCGGCCGACGGCGGGTTCGCCGACGTCGGTTCGGGGACGCTCGACTTCGCCGCGATGTTCGCCCACGCGCGCGTGGGCGGCGTCCGGCAGTGGCTGGTCGAGCACGACTCCCCGGCCGATCCGTTCGCGACGGCGCGGAACAGTTACGCCTACCTGGCGGCGCTGCGCTACTGAGCCGTCGCTCCGGGCCGTGCGGCGAGCCGCTTGTAGAAGAGCGTCGTCGCACGGAGGACCCCGGCCGGGTCGGTCGCGTAGTCGGGGATCGACCCGGCCTGGGTCCACCCGGCCCTGCCGTAGAACGTCTCCGCGGGGCTGCCGGTCTCGGTGTCCAGGACGAGCAAGGTCACGCCCGCGTCGGCCGCGGCGGCTTCGGCGGTGGCCAGGAGCGCGCGGGCGAGGCCTTGCCCGCGCGCGGACGGGTGGACCATCAGCTTGGTGATGTCGGCGCGGTGGCGGCCGTTGGGCTTGTCGGTGAAGGCGACGCCGACGGTTCCCGTGACCCGTCCGGCGTCGAGCGCGACCCATACGGCGAGGTCACCCGCCCCGACCGCACCGGCGAGCCCACGCCACCAGTCGGCGGCGGTGGCGCCGTCCAGATCCGCGAGGAAACCGAGCGAGGCACCACCCCGCACGGTCTCGACGAGCAGCTCCCCAAGACCGCCGACGTACCCGAGAAGCCCCCCGACATCGAGCCGCGCAATGCCGGTCCCGGCGACGGCCGGACTCGCGATGCCGCTTCCGGCGACGGCCGGACCCGTAGCGCCCATCCCAGCGGCGCCCAGCCCGGCCGCAGCCGTCGCGTCGGCTCCCGCAGGCGGTGCCGTCACGGCTTCACCACCACCAGTGCGTACCGCACGGCCTCCTCGCCGAGGCAGCGGAAGCGTGACGCGCCCCATACCCGGTAGCGCAGGCAGTCGCCGGTGCGCAGGGCGTGTGGCTCGCCCTGGACCGTGACCTCCAGGGCGCCTTCGAGCACCCAGATGTGCTGTTCGAGACCCGGCACGGGCGGCCGGTCGTACGCGATGTCGGCGCCCGGCTGGAGCCGGCCCTCGACCAGCTCGCCGCGCATCCCGAGGTGCGGCGGCGAGACCGACCAGCGCATGAAGCCGGCGTCGTCGTCCGTCCAGACCGCCTGGTCGACGGCGCGCACGAGATTCGCGGGCTCCGCCTCCACCTCGCTCAGGAGCTGCGACATGGTGCTCTTGTAGACGGCGCAGAGCCGGTTGAGGAGGGCCGCGGTGGGGCTGATCTCCGCGCGCTCGGCGCGGGACAGCGTGGAGCGGCTGATCCCGCTGAGCTCGGACAACTCACCCAGGGACCAGCCGTGTTCGGCGCGCAGCTCGGCCAGCCGGGCGGCGAGGCGTGCGTCGGCTCCTTCGTGTTCTCCGGAGAGTGCATTCGCATTCGGGGCGTCCATATTCGGGACGATATCCCGCATCTGGGATGTCGGCAAGCGTGATCCACCTCTCGGCGGGCTCAGTCGTGCGCCGAGACCGCTCCCAGGAGCTCCCTGATCCGCCCCGTCGCCGCGCGGAACTCGGGCGACGCGAGGGTGGCCGCGTAGTCGCGCTCGGCGGGCAGGCCGACGTCGACGATCTCCGTGATGGTGCCGGGGCGCGGGCTCATCACCACGACGCGGTCCGCGAGGTAGGCGGCCTCGGCGATCGAGTGCGTCACCAGGATCACCGTGGTGCCGGTCTCCCGCCAGATGCGGTTCAGCTCGACGTTCATCTGCTCGCGCGTCAGCGCGTCGAGGGCGCCGAACGGTTCGTCCATGAGCAGGACGGGCGGCTCGTGCAACAGCGCCCGGCAGAGCGCCACGCGCTGCTGCATGCCGCCGGACAGCTCGTGCGGATAGGCGTCCTCGAAGCCGCCGAGTCCGGTCATGCGGATCAGCTCGTCGGCACGCGCGCGTGCCCGCTCCCCCGGGATCTTCCGCATCTCCGCCTGGAGGAGGATGTTGCGCCGGGCCGAGCGCCAGTCGAGGAGGGCGGCACGCTGGAAGACGTATCCGATGTCGCGCCGGGGTCCGCGCACCCGTTCGCCGCCGAGGAGCACCTCGCCCGACGACGGCGCGAGCAGCCCCGCGACCAGCTTGAGGAGCGTGGACTTGCCGCAGCCCGAGGGGCCGGCGATCGCCACGAACTCACCCGCGGGGATGTCGAGCGAGACCTCGCTCAACGCGGTGACGTCCTTCTTCTTCGTACGGAAGCGGACGCCGGCCCCGTCCACCCGCACGGCGGGCACGGCCGCCGAGGTGACCATGGCCCCCTTCCGCAGTGCCGCCCCGTCCTTGAGCGCCGCGTCCTCAGGCATGCTCACCCCTTGATCCCCTTGGCCGAATCCCAGTACTCGTGCACGGGCCTGGGGTTCTTGACCATGCCCGCCTCCGAGAAGACCTCGATGGTCTGCTTCCAGTCCGCCTCCGTGTTGACGCCCGGCGCCTTCCCCTCGGTGGCTTTGGTGTGCAGCAGGGTGAGGGTCGTCCTGAACTGCTCGGCCAGCACGTCCTTCGGCGGCAGTTGCTCGGAGGCGCCCTCCATGGCGGCCACCGCGGGCCCCGGGTTCTTCTCCGCCGCTGCCCACGCCTCGCTCACCGCGGCGGTCATCCGTTTCGCCAGGTCGCCCCTGCCCTGGAGGGTCTTGCCGCCCGCGATGAGGCCGTTGGAGTAGAAGTTCAGGCCGTGCTCGGAGAAGCGCAGGTACGACACGTCCTTCTTGGCCTTGTTCCGCATGGTCGGCCCCTGGTCGCTCGCGTAGCCGAGCAGGGCGTCCGTCCTGCCGGAGATCACCGCGGCGATCTTGCCCGCCGGGTCGGTGTTCTGGATCTCGACGTCGGAGGCGTCCATGCCGTTCTTCTGGAGGAAGATCGGGAAGGTCTTGGTGAGCGCGTCACCGGCCGTGCCCGCGATCGTCCTGCCCTTCAGGTCGTCCGGCGACTCGACGCCCTCGGACGTGAAGGACTGCACGGACGCCGGGGTGGTCTGGAGGAACACTCCGAGGCTCTTGACCTTCACCCCCTGGTCGACGCCGGCGAGCACGGCCGGGGTGTCGGCCCAGCCGAAGTCGGTCTGCCCTGCGGCGGTGGCCTGCACGGTCTTCTGCGAGCCCTGGCCCGCCCTGATCTCCAGGTCGATGCCGTGCTTCTCGAAGATCTTCCGCTGCTCGCCGTAGTAGAACGGCGCGTGCTCGCCGTAGGGGTACCAGTTGAGCGTCAGTGTCACCTTGTCCAGCTTCTCGCCGGAGTCGCTGACGCTTGTCTTCTCGTCGCCGCCACAGGCCGTGGCGGCCGTCGCGACGAGCGCCAGGGGGACGAGGCCGGTGAGGAGTCTGCGCGCGTGCATGGGGACGGCCCTTCTCGCGTACGGCGGGACATGGCTGGGCTGTGGCGTGGTGGGGTTCAGTACGTGGCGGCCGGGTCCCTGCGCCCCGCGTGCCAGGGCAGCAGCAGCTTCTCTGCGATCTCGACGAGCACGAAGAGCACCACGCCGATCAGGGACATCACGAGCAGCCCCGCGAAGAGCATGGGGGTGTCGAGGTTGCCGTTGGCCTGGAGGATGACGTAGCCGAGGCCTTCGTTGGCGCCGACGAACTCCCCCACGACCGCGCCCGTGACGGCGAGCGTGACGGCCACCTTGAGGCCGGAGAAGAGGTGCGGCAGCGACGCGGGGAAGCGGATCTTGAGGAAGGTCTGCCAGGGCCTCGCGCCCATGGTCGCGGAGAGCTGGAGCATCTCGGGGTCCACGGCCTTGAGCCCGGTCACCATGGAGATCACGACGGGGAAGAAGGCGATCAGGACGGCGATGAGGATCTTCGGCGTCACCCCGAAGCCGAGCCAGACCACGAACAGCGGGGCGATGGCGATCTTCGGCACGACCTGGGCGAAGAGGAGGACGGGGTAGAGGGTCTTCTCGACCGTCGACGAGGCGACCATGAGGACGGCGGCGACGATGCCGACGGCGACCGCGACGACGAACCCGATGAGGGTCTCGTACGTGGTGACCCAGCTGTGCTGCCAGAGGTAGCCGGGCTTGTCGAGGATGACGTCGAGGGTCGCGCCGGGCGAGGGCACGAGGTAGGCCTCGACCATCTCGGTGGCGGCGATCAGCCACCAGACGCCGAAGCAGACGAGCAGGAGCGCCAGCGGGCGCCAGCTCTTCTCGGCGAGGTCGGCCGTACGCTTCCCGAGGCTCGGGCGTTGCCGCAGCGCGACTCCGGCCGTCTTCACGGGAGTTGGCGTGGACAGTGCGCTCTTCACGATGAACTCCCCTGATGTTCCGTGCCATTCGAAGAGAGCGGTGCGGAGTGCCGGGAAATCGTCGCGGCCAGAAAGCGCTTTCTGGCAGCTTGCCGGTCACGCTAATGACTGGCTGAGCACAGGGTCAAGGGGCCGGACCTGAGTTTCGTGGGGCGCCAGAGGTCCGGGGCGGGTCCGGCGGCGGTCGCGCGCGGACCGGTCGTGGCGGGTCTCAGTCCGCCGCCTCGCCCAGCGCCGCGAGGACCGGGCGGATCAGCGGATGCCCCTCCGCCCCGCACCGCACGGCCGCGAACACCCGGCGCGTCGGGGCGGCGCCCTCGACGGGGCGCACCACGGCCCCCGAGACGTCCATGCCGCGCAGCGCCGAACGCGGCACGAGGGCGACGCCCGCGCCGGCCGAGGCGAGCGCCACCACCGCCCGGAAGTCGTCGGACCAGTGTTCGAGCAGGGGCTGGAAGCCGGCCTGCTCGCAGGCCAGGACCACGACGTCGTGGCAGGGGTTCCCGGCGAACGGGCCGATCCAGGCGTCCTTGGCCAGCTCCGCGAGCGGCACGCGCTCCGCGTCGGCGAGCCGGTGGCCGAGGGGCAGCACCGCGTCGAAGGGCTCGGCGTAGAGGGGCACGCGGGTCAGCCGGGGGTCGTCGGCACCGGGCGCGCCCCGGTACTCCACGGCCACCGCCACGTCGACCTGCCGGTCGAGGACCATCGGCAGGCTCGCGTCCCCCTCGGCGTCCTGCACCCGCAGTCTGATGCCGGGCGCGGACGTGGCGAGGCGGGCCAGGGCCGGGCCGACGACGAGGGCTATGCCGGTGGCGAAGGAGGCGACGGTCACCGTCCCCGCCTCGCCGGAGCTGTACGCGGCGAGCTCGGCCTCGGCGCGTTCGAGCTGGGCAAGGACCGCGTTGGTGTGCGTCAGCAAAATCTCACCGGCGGACGTCAGGCGCACACCGCGGGCGGAGCGTTCGACCAGGCGGTGCCCCGTCTCCTGCTCCAGCGCCGTGAGCTGCTGGGACACCGCTGACGGGGTGAGGTACAGCGCGGCGGCAGCGGCCGTGACCGTGCGGTGGTCGGCCACCGCCCGGAGGATGTGCAGCCGCCGCGCTTCAATCATGCGAACAATTGTCCCTCACCCCAGGGCGGGCCTCAGGCCAGCTCGGCGCGCGCCGCGACGAACGCGTCGACGGCCCGGTTCACGTCCTCCGTGGAGTGCGCGGCCGACAGCTGCACGCGGATGCGGGCCGCGCCCTGCGGCACCACGGGGTACGAGAAGCCGATCACGTAGACGCCGCGCTCCAGGAGGAGCTCGGCCATGCGGCCCGCCACGGAGGCGTCACCGATCATGACGGGGGCGATGGCGTGGTCGCCGGGGAGGATGTCGAAGCCCTCCTCGGTCATCCGCGAGCGGAACAGCGCGGTGTTCGCGGCGAGCCGCTCACGCAGGTCGCCCGCCGACTCCAGGAGGTCCAGGACCTTCAGCGAGGCCGCGGCGATCACCGGGGCGAGCGTGTTGGAGAAGAGGTACGGGCGCGAGCGCTGGCGCAGCAGGGCGACGATCTCGGCGCGGGCCGCGACGTAGCCGCCGGAGGCGCCGCCGAGCGCCTTGCCCAACGTACCGGTGATGATGTCGACGCGGTCCATGACGCCGTGCAGCTCGGGGGTGCCGCGGCCGCCGGGTCCCACGAAGCCGACGGCGTGCGAGTCGTCGACCATGACCATGGCGTCGTAACGGTCGGCGAGGTCGCAGATCTCCGCCAGCGGGGCGACGTAGCCGTCCATGGAGAAGACGCCGTCGGTGACGATCAGCTTCCGGCGGGCGCCGCCCTCGGAGGCCTCCTTGAGCTGCTGCTCCAGGTCCGCGAGGTCGCGGTTGGCGTAGCGGAAGCGGCGGGCCTTGCACAGGCGGATGCCGTCGATGATCGACGCGTGGTTGAGCGCGTCGGAGATCACCGCGTCCTCCGGGCCGAGCAGCGTCTCGAAGACACCGCCGTTGGCGTCGAAGCAGGAGGAGTAGAGGATCGTGTCCTCCTGGCCGAGGAAGGCGGAGAGCCGCCCCTCCAGCTCCTTGTGCACCTCCTGCGTGCCGCAGATGAAGCGGACGGAGGCCATGCCGTAGCCCCAGCGGTCCAGGGCCTCGTGGGCGGCGGCGACGACCTCGGGGTGGTCGGCGAGGCCGAGGTAGTTGTTGGCGCAGAAGTTGAGGACCTCGCCGGGGCGGCCTCCGGAGGTGACGGCGACCGTGGCGGACTGCGGGGTGCCGATGACGCGCTCGGGCTTGTGCAGGCCCGCGGCGCGGATCTCGTCGAGGGTGGCCTGGAGGTCTTCGCGTACGGAGTCGAACATGCGTGAATCCTTAAGGGTCAGGAATCGGACCGGGGTCGAGCCGGGGGCCGGGGTCGGGCCGGGGTGGGACCGTGGCGGGTCAGGAGGTCCAGTCGAGGATGACCTTGCCGCCGCGGCCGCTCGCCGCGTCGTCGAAGGCCGCCTCGAAGTCGCGGTGGCCGTAGCGGCCCGTGATCACCGGGGCCAGGTCGAGGCCGCCTTCGAGCAGGACGGACATCGCGTACCAGGTCTCGAACATCTCGCGGCCGTAGATGCCCTTGATCGTGATCATCGAGGTGACGATCCTGGCCCAGTCGACGGCGAACTCCTCGGCCGGCAGACCGAGCATGGCTATCCTGCCGCCGTGGGTCATGTTGGCGACCATGTCGCGCATCGCGCGCGGGTTGCCGGACATCTCCAGGCCCACGTCGAAGCCCTCGCGCAGGCCCAGCGTGCGCTGGCCTTCGGCGATCGTCGAGTCCGCCACGTTCAGGGCGAGGCTGACGCCGACCTTGCGGGCCAGGTCGAGGCGCTCCTCGCTGACGTCGGTGACCACGACGTTGCGGGCGCCGGCGTGCCGCGCCACGGCGGCCGCCATGAGGCCGATCGGGCCCGCCCCGGTGATCAGCACGTCCTCGCCGACCAGCGGGAAGGACAGAGCGGTGTGCACGGCGTTGCCGAACGGGTCGAAGATCGCGGCCACGTCGAGGTCCACCGGGGTCCGGTGCACCCACACGTTCGCCGCGGGCAGCGCGACATACTCGGCGAAGGCGCCGTCACGTCCGACGCCGAGACCGACCGTGGCGCGGCACAGGTGGCGCCGCCCGGCCAGGCAGTTGCGGCACTTGCCGCAGACCAGGTGGCCCTCGCCGCTGACCCGGTCGCCCGCCGTGATGTCGGCGACGTCACGGCCCACCTCGACGACCTCGCCGACGAACTCGTGCCCGACCACCAGCGGCGCGCTGATCGCCTGCTGCGCCCAGCCGTCCCAGGCCCGGATGTGCAGATCGGTCCCGCAGATCCCGGTGCGGAGCACCTTGATGAGGACGTCCCCGTGGCCGATGACCGGCTCCGGTACGTCCATCAGCCGGAGACCCGGCTCCGCTTTCTCCTTGACCAGCGCCTTCAACGCAACGGCTCCTGTCGTACGTCGCTTCTTCCCCCGACGTCACAGGAATCTTCCCTACGGCGGCGCCCCGGTCCATCGAGACTTTCTTAAGCGCCGCCGCAGCTTTCCTTCAGGCCTCGCCGGTCAGCGGACCTGTCCGCCCTCGAAATAGGCGATCAGGGCGGGGTCCAGCCCGGGCACCTCGCGGGGCGTGCCGCCGTCCCGCAGCGACTGCGTCGCCCGCACACCGGCGGCGACCGCCATGCGCGCCGCGACGGGCGAGGTGTCGGTGAGCCCTCCCTCGCGGGCGAAGCGGACGAACTCGTCGATCAGCAGCGGGTCGGCGCCGCCGTGCCCGCCGTCGTCCTGGACGTCGTCGGGCACCGGGTACGTGGCGTCCGCCTCGCCTCGGTAGCCGGAGCGGCGGGAGTTCCACACCTTGACCTCGGCGCCGGGCCCGTCACCGAAGTTCTCCAGGCGGCCCGCGTCGCCGATCACGGTGTAGTTGCGCCAGTAGTCGGGGGTGAAGTGGCACTGCTGGTAGGCGGCGAGCACGCCGTTGTCGAGGCGCATGTTGACCAGGGAGACGTCCTCGACGTCGATGACCGGGTTGAGGCCGCGCTGGGTGTGCGGCGGCCAGTGGCCGTCCTCCGTGTACCAGTCGTCGGTCTTCGGCTCGCCCGGCGCGCGGCGGTGCGTGTTGTCCCCGTAGACCATCAGGTCACCGAGGGCCTGGACGTGCCGTGCGTAGCCGTTCGCGAGCCAGTGCAGTACGTCGATGTCGTGGGCGGCCTTCTGGAGCAGCAGACCGGTGGTGTACTGCCGCTCGGCGTGCCAGTCCTTGAAGTACCAGTCGCCGCCGTAGCCCACGAAGTGCCGTACCCACACCGTCTTGACCCGGCCGATCTCGCCGCGCTCGATGATGTCGCGCATCAGCCGGACCACGGGCATGTGGCGCATGTTGTGCCCGACGTACAGCCGCGTACCCGTCTCGTACGCCGTCCGCAGGATCTCGTCGCACGCCTCGATGCCGATCTCCAGAGGCTTCTCGACGAAGACGGGCTTGCCCTCGCGCAGCGCCTCGCGGGCCAGTGCCGCGTGGGTGTGGTCGGGGGTGAGGACCACGATCGCGTCGACGTCCGGGTCCTGGACCACCTTGCGGTGGTCGCTCGATATCAGCGCGCCGGGGAAGGCGACCGCCGCCTCGGCGCGGGCGGTGGCGTCGTGCTCGGCCAGCGCGGTGACGCGCGAGCCGGCTCCCGGCCGGTGGGCGGTGCGGGCGAGCGAGCCGCGCAGTCCGAAGCCGAGAACGCCGAGACGGAGGTCGGTCATGGAACTTCCTTCGCTTGTGCCGGTGTTGCTAGTGCCGGTGTTGCTAGTGCCGGTGGCACCCGTACGGGTCGTCTGTGCCGGTGTCGCCGTGGGCTTGATCCCTTGTGTATCCGGCGGTGGCCGCCCGTGTCGAGGTGCCGAAAGCCCCTAGGGGTGGACGAGTACGTGGGCGAGGCCGATGCGTCCGGGGCCGGTGGCTCTGACCCGTACGTACCGGGCATCGTCGCCCTTTCCGAACTCCAGGAGGGTGGGACGCAGCGCCTTGCCCGTGACGTGCCGGGTCGTGGTCGTGGCGCCGGTGAAGTCCGCCGTCCGCGAGAGCTGGACGTCGAAGTCCGCCGTGGTCATCGAGGCGTCGTTCCAGACCTCGACCTGCCCCACGCGGCGGACCCGCCCCAGGTCCACCTGCCACCATGCGCCGGGACCGGCGAGCGTACGGCTGTCCGTCGAGGTGTCGCCGTCGATCGCGTACGAGGCCGGGGCCGTGCCGTCCGTCGTGGACTGCGAGGCCGTGCCCGCGCGGGCCAGGTCGGGGCGGAGCCGCTCGGCCCGCTGCCGGTGCGCGCCCGCGTCCGCCGCCACGGCGAGCGCCTCGGCGGGGAGCCTGTCGAGCTTCGTGTGGTTGCCTTCCATCGTCGAGCCGGTGCCGGTGAGGGCGGGCGCGTCGGTGTCGGTCCAGTTGCCGGTGGCGTGGTTGTGGACGCCGTAGTCGGCCCAGTTGGAGACCCACTTGTAGCCGACGCGGGTGATGACATTGCCCTCGACGCGGAGGAAGGAGGACTGTTCGTCCAGGTAGATGCCGTTGCCGTCGCGCTCGGTGTTGCCGTACGCCGAGCGGTTGATGTAGTTCCCCGAGAT
This sequence comes from Streptomyces sp. NPDC046335, assembly GCF_055587985.1. NCBI lineage: Bacteria > Bacillati > Actinomycetota > Actinomycetes > Kitasatosporales > Streptomycetaceae > Streptomyces > Streptomyces sp. NPDC046335. Next base: position 26,765 of record NZ_JBVJFF010000018.1, read on the forward strand.
GACCGAGCCGGGCTGTGCTCCCTGGGTGTAGATCGCGCCGCCGTCGTGCTGGTCGTCCTCGACCCGCATGACGTCCGTGATGCGGTTGGCGGTGACGCGGTTGTCGCGCAGGACGGACTGCCTGGCCTCGGGCTGGTTCCAGCCCCAGCCGACGGAGATCGCCGAGTAGGGCAGTTCGCTCAGGGTGTTGTGGTCGATGTCCAGCCCGGCCTCGTACCCCGCCCAGATGCCCACCGAGTCGGTGTACTCCACTCCGCTGCGGCGCACGGTGTTGTAGGCGACGGTGTTCCGCTCCCCCGCAAGCTCCGGCCGCGGGTTCGGTTCGGTGTCGCCGATGTACGCGGCGCCCGATGAGAGGTCCGTGAAGCGGGACCGGGTGACCGAGGAGTCCTTGGTGCCCGCCTCGAGGACGACGCCCGCACCGCCCAGGTGGCTGAAATCCGCGCGGCTTACCGCCACATGGCGGCCGCCGCGCACGGTGAGGGCCGCGGCCGGCTTGGTGTAGTACCGGCCCGCGTGGTCGACGGGCCCGGTGGCTCCGGTGAGGGTGAGGCCCGCCTGGGTGCCCGCGTAGCCTTCGTCGGTGTCCGGCTGGAGGTAGGCGGCGTGGGCGAAGCCGATGCCGTCGACGCGGAGGTCTCGGGCGCCGTCGATGACCATGAGCCGCTCGGTCGCGGGGGTGACCACGCGCGCGTGGCGCGGATTCTCACCCGGGCGCGGGAGGTAGGTGACGGTACGGTCCCCGGCGTCCCACACGAACTCCCCTGGCTCGTCGAGGAGTTCGCGGGCGTTCTCGAAGTGGGCGACGCCGCGGTAGCGGGCGGAGTCGACGGTGGTGGAGTCCCAGGCCGGGCCGGTGCGGTCCGTACCGCTCGCCGCGTTGGTCCAGCACGGCCGCGCGAAGGTGAGGCGGTCGCCCTCGACGCCGCTGATCCGGCAGCGGTAGGTGCGCCAGCGCACCTTGATGACGGCTTCGGCGCCGGTCGGCCGCCGCCACTGCGCGATGCCGGTGGCCTCGGCGCCCGTCATGCCGGTCTTGGTGGCGTCACAGGTGGCGGCGGGGCAGGCCGCGCCCCGGGCGCGCACGGCACGCCGTCCGTCCACGAACAACTGGCGCGGGGTGACGCCCGCGGGGGCGGTGGCGGTCCAGGTGCCGTCCGCGTTCGCCTTCCAGCCCTCGACCGGGCGGCCGCCGGACAGCACCGGCTTCGCACCGGGGGCGGCGGCCCAGGTGACGGTGTGCCCGCCGCGCCCGGAGTCGGCGGCGCCGAGCTTCAGCGGCTCGGCCAACCGGTAGGTGCCGCCCGCCAGTTCGATACGGATGTCCCGCCCGTCGATCGCGCGGGCCGCGTCCCGTGCGGTGGTCGGGGTGCAGGGGCGGGCGGCGGTACAGGTGTCACCGCCGCCGTGCGGCGCCACGTGCAGCACGCGGGGCGCGGCCTGCTTCGGCCCCGCGCCCGCCGCGCCCATCGCGCCCGCCGCGCTCTGCGGGGTGACCACGGTGGCGAGCGTCAGCGCGACGGCGGTCGTCGCGAGAGCGGAGAGCCGTCTCATCGAGTGACCTCCCAGTCCGGGTGTCCGGGCATCGGCGGATTGTCGAGGTCGAAGAGCCAGTGCCGCAGGAAGGTGCCGACCGAGGCGTCCCCCGTGACCTCGACCGCGTTGTCGATGAAGTCCTCGGTGGAGGCGTTCTTGTGCCGGTAGCCGGTCAGCCACGCCTTCATCACGGCGTCGAAGTCGCCCTGCCCGATCCGCTGCTTCAGGGCGTACAGCGAGACCGCCGCGCCGTCGTAGATGTTGAAGCCGCCGAGCCCGGTGGGCTTTCCGGGCGGCCCGTCGCTCTTGCGGACCGCGTCGAGCTTCGCGTAGGCGGCCCTCATCTTCTCCTCGATGGGCTGGAAGCCCTTCTGGTCCGCCCACAGCGCCGCGTAGTACACAGCAGGGCCTTCGTTCAGCCAGGCGTCCTGCCAGGTGACGGGGGTGACCGAGTCGCCGAACCACTGGTGGGTCAGCTCGTGGACCATGGTCGTGGAGTAGGTGGGGCGGTCGAACCAGCCCGGGCCGAAGAGGGAGAGGGTCTGGTTCTCCAGCGCGTCGCCGTAGCCGTCCCGCACGATCTGCACGCCGTACGTGTCGAAGGGGTAGCGCACGCCGAGCGTCCGCTCCAGCCACGCCAGTTGCCCGCCGGTCTCCTCGACGATCGGGCGGTACCTCGCCTGCTGGTCCTCGGGAATGACGTGGCGCAGCGTCACGCCGTGCGGGCCGCGTCCGTAGACGTAGCTCTGCTTGTTGACGGAGATGCCGAGGAGCTCCGGCGCCATGGGTGACTTCAGGGAGAAGTCCCAGGTCCGCCGGTTGTCCGAGGCCTCGCGCCGACCGTTGAGATTGCCGTTGGCCGCGGGGGTCCAGCCCTTGGGAGCGGTGAGGTGGAAGGTCCAGGTCGCCTTGTCGGAGGGGTGGTCGTTGACCGGTGCGAAGGTGTCGGCGCGCGAGGCCTGGGCGGCCGAGGCGAAGCCGCCGTCGGACATGTGACGCCAGCCGGGGAGCCCGGCCGGCTTCGTCTTCCCGTTGCCGTGGTACGCCACCGCCACCTCGAAGGCGCGGTGGTCACGCAGGGCGCGGGCCGGGGTGACCACGAGCTCCTGCCCCGTCCTGCCGGGGACGACGGTCCAGGTGGCCGCCGCGCCGTCGACCTCGATGGAGTCGATGGCGAGCGAGTCGACGTCGAGGTTGAACGAGGAGAGGTCCTGGGTGGCTCTCGCCCGGATCCTCATGGTGGCGGCGAAGTCGTAGGTCACCGGCGTGAAGTCGAAGGAGAGGTCGTAGTGGCGGACGTCGTAGCCGCCGTTGCCGAGCGTGGGGAACAGCGGGTCTCCCACGCCGTCCGCGCCGGGCGTCGGGTGGAAGGGGTTCGCCTGGGCGGGGGCGGGAGCGGCGAGCGCGAGGGTGGCGGCCGCGGCCGCCGTCGCGATGACGGCACGAGTGGTTCGGGTCCTTTTCTCAGCCATGGGGCGGCAACGTAGTAATCGCTTACTGCCGCCGTCAACAGCCTTGCCTGATTGCGGCGCTTGGGCTTTCCCCGCGCCATCCCGCCGGTGCACTGCCGATGCGCTACCGGTGCACTGCCGATGCGCAGAAAGAACGTAGAAAGATTCCCCGCCCTCTTGCGCGCTCTAGAAACCGCTTACATGCTGTCGCCCCATCAGCACCCGTACGCCGCGCACCACCCGCACCTCGCCCTCGCGCCGCCACTCCGATGCCCTGACGTCCAGGAGTTCGCATGCCAACGCCCGAGCCGACGCCCGAGCCTGCCCCCGACCGCGGCCCCTGCGGCCCCCGCCGCCGCACGCTTCTCGCCACCGGCGCGGCCACCGCCCTCGCGGCGTCGGCCGGTGGCGGCACCGCGCGGGCCGCGGAAGGCGCGGAGGGCCCGGAAAGCGCCGCCCCGGCGGCCTCCGCCGAGGCCGGCTTCGACGCCCTGCTCGCCCGTGCCGAGACGCAACTGACCGGCGGCTCGTTCGACGCCGGGGACCCCGACTTCGCCGGGGCGCTGAAGGCTCTCGACGCCCAAGCGGCCACCTGGTGGGAGCGGCTGGACCGCACGACCGGCAGGACCGCGCTGTGGTCCGACCTCTCCCCCGCCTCGGAACCCGGCAACTTCGGCCAGAGCTACACCCGGCTGCGCACCCTCGCCACGGCCTGGGCCACGCCGGGCACCTCGCTGAGCGGCGGCGCGGAGGCCGCCGACGCCGTGCTGGACGCGCTGCGGTTCCTGCACACCACCGGCTACCGCCCCGACCGCCCCGAGTCCGGCAACTGGTGGTTCTGGGAGATCGGGTCGCCCCAGGCCCTCATGGACACCTGCGTGCTGCTGCGCGAGCGGATGCCCGCCGACGACCTGGCCGCGTACGTCAGGACGGTGGCGAGGTTCTGCCCCGACCCGGACCGCCGCACCAACTCCCCCTCACTCGCGGAGACCGGCGCCAACCGCGCGGACAAGGCCGTGATCGTGGCCCTGCGCGGACTCCTGGCCAGGGAGGCGGCCACCGTGGCGCTCGCGCGGGACGGCCTGTCCGACCTGCGGGACGACGGCCGGAACAGCCTCTTCCGGTACGTCACCTCGGGGGACGGCTTCTACGAGGACGGTTCGTTCGTGCAGCACGGCTCCGTCGCGTACACCGGCACGTACGGCAGCGTTCTGCTCGGCGGCGTCGGCCGGCTCATCGCGCTGCTCGCGGACTCGCCGTGGGCGGTCACCGACCCGAGGACGTCCGTGCTGTACGAGGCGGTGGACCGGACGTTCGCCCCCGTGGTCCTCGACGGGCTGATGATGGACGCCGTGCGCGGCCGGGCGATATCCCGGGAGAAGGCGCGCGACCACAACGACGGGGCGGCGACGGCCTCCCACATCCTCCAGCTCGCGTCCGGCGCCCCCGAGCCGTACGCCCGGCGCTGGCGGGCGCTCACCAAGGGCTGGATCCGCCGCAACCGCACCACCCCGTACACGGGCCTGGTCGGCATCCCGGCCCTGGCCCGCGCCAAGGCGGTCCTCGACGACCCGTCCGTCCCGGCCGCCGACCGGCTCACCGGACACCATGTCTTCGCCGACATGGACCGGGTGGTGCACCGCCGCCCCGGCTGGGCCCTGGCCCTCGCGCTCTCGTCGAAGCGGATCGCCGCGTACGAGGCGGGCAACGGCGAGAACCTGCACGGCTGGTACACCGGCGACGGCATGGCCTACCTGTACGACGGCGACGACCTCGGGCAGTTCGGTGACGGTTTCTGGGCCACCGTCGATCCGTACCGCCTGCCGGGCACGACCGTCGACACCCGCAGGCGCGCGGACATCGGCTCGGGCGGCGGCACCAGCACCTACCGCCCGAAGAACGCCGTGGCGGGCGGCGCTGTCCTGGACGGCCGGTACGGCGCCGCCGCCATGGAGCTGATCGCCGACGGCAGCACCCTGCGCGCCCGCAAGGCGTGGTTCTGCCTCGACAACGTGGTCGTCGCGCTCGGCGCCGGCATCGACGCGAGCGACGGCCGCCCGGTCGAGACCGTCGTCGAGAACCGCAACCTGCACGCCACCGGGCCCGCACGGCGGCTGACGGTGGACGGCCACCGACAGCCGGACCGCCAGGGCTGGTCCGCGCGGTTCGACGAGGCGCGGTGGGCGCACCTCGAAGGCACCGGCGGCTATGTCTTCCCCACGCGTCCGGGGCCCCCGGCGGACCTCGGCCTGCACGCCCTGCGCGAGGAGCGCACCGGCACCTGGCGCGAGGTCAACACGGGCGCCGACACCGGCGGCAGCACGACACCGGTCACCCGCCGCTATCTCACCCTGTGGCTGGACCACGGCACCTCCCCGGTGAACGCGTCGTACGCCTATGTCCTGCTGCCCGGCGCGAGCGCGGCGGCGACCGCGGTGTGGGCGCACGCCAGGCCCGTGCGGATCGTGGCCAACGACGCGACCGCCCAGGCCGTCGAGGCGCGCCGCTCCGGCCTGCTCGCCGCGCACTTCTGGCGGCCCGGCACCGCGGCGGGCCTCACGGTGTCAGGACCCGGCACGGTCCTGGTGCGCCGCGGGCCGCGGGGCGTCTCGGTGGCCGTCGCCGACCCGGGCCGCACGGGGAGCAGCCTCAGCGTGGAACTGCCGTTCGCCGTACGGACAGTGGTCAGGGCCGATGACACGGTGACCGTCACTCCGGGGCGCCGCCCGGTCGTCACCGTTCATGTCGGCGGCTCCCGCGGGCATACCCATACCGCCGAACTGCTGTGACGCCGACGCCCGGAGCACGGGGCCGCCCGACCAGCCCACCGAGGAGCACGGAAGCCATGCCCGCACCGCATCTGACCCTGCCGCCCACCGACCGCGTCCTGTCCCCGCTCACCGGCTGGACCAGGGCACACTGGGAGGCGCTCGCCGACCGGCAGCTCGAAGCGCTCGTCCCTTACGCGACGCCGGGCTTCGCCCAATACCGCCTGCCGGGGCGGGGCAGTTGGTCGGGCATCGTCTCGGACGGCCTCGAAGGCTACGCGCGGTCATTCCTCCTGGCCTCCTTCCGGATCGCGGGGGCGGGCGGCGAGGTGGACCCCCGACTCCTGGAACGCTACGCGGAGGGTCTGACAACGGGCACCGACCGCGGCAGCGGCGAGGCCTGGCCACAACTCACGGACTGCTCCCAGCAGATGGTGGAGGCCGCGTCGATCGCGGTCGGCCTGCACGAGACCCGCCCCTGGCTCTGGGACAAGCTCGACGCCCGGGTCCAGGAGCGGGTGGTCGACTGGCTCTCCGGCTTCGTCGGAAGCAGGACCTGGGACAACAACTGGCGGCTCTTCCAGGTGGTGTCCGAGCAGTTCCTCGCCTCGGTCGGCGCCCCGTACCGCCAAGCGGACATCGACGGCGGCCTGGACAGGATCGAGGACTGGTACCGCGGCGACGGCTGGTACAGCGACGGCGACGGGCGCAACTTCGACTACTACATCGGCTGGGCGATGCACCTGTACCCGCTGCTGTGGGCCCGGATGGCGGGCCCGGACGGCGACGGAGGGCGCGCGAAAGTCTACCGGGAGCGCCTGGCCCAGTTCCTCACCACCTACCCGCACTTCTTCGGCGCCGACGGCGCCCCCGTCCACCAGGGCCGCTCCCTCACCTACCGCTTCGCCGCCACCGCGCCCGTCTGGCTCGGCGCCCTGGCGGACTGCACCCCGCTGGCCCCCGGCCTGACGCGGCGCCTCGCCTCCGGCACCGCACGGCACTTCGTGGAGCGCGGCGTCCCCGACGAGCGGGGGCTGCTGCCGCTCGGCTGGTACGGCACGTTCCTGCCCGCCACGCAGGCCTACTCGGGCCCGGCTTCGCCGTACTGGGCGAGCAAGGGCTTCCTCGGCCTGCTGCTCCCCGCGGGACACCCGGTGTGGACCGAGCGCGAGGTCCCGCTGCCCGTCGAGGAGGCCGACCAGTACACCGCGCTCCCCGAGCCCGGCTGGCTCCTGCACGGCACCCGGCACGACGGCATCGTGCGCCTGGTCAACCACGGCAGCGACCACAACCCCCTCGAAGGCCCGGCCCAGGACGACCCGCACTACGCGAAGTTCGCCTACTCCACGGCCACCGCCCCGGAGACCGCCACGCGCGCGTGGGAGCGTTCCGTCGACGGCCACCTGGCGCTGCTCGCCCCGGACGGCACCCCCTCGCGCCGCCTGCGCATCCACCCGCTGAGCTGCGAGGGCCGCACCGCCTCCTCCCGGCACGACGCCCGACTGCCCGGCACGGACAGCGACATCCCGGTCGAGACGACGAGCGCCCTGCACGGACCCTGGGAGATCCGGGCGCACCGCCTGCGCGCCCCGCACGGCACGGCCCTGCGCGAAGGCGGCTACGCGGTGGCCGACGAGGCGCGCCCGCACGCCGAGCGCGGCCCCGGCTGGGCGCTCGCCCGTACGGCATCGGGGCTCACCAGCGCGGTGGTCGCGCTGCACGGCTGGGACGAGGAGGCCGACGTGGCCCGCGAGGTCGCCGCCAACGCGTACGGCCCGCACTCCGCGACCCCGTTCCTGACGTCCACCGGTCCCGCGGACGGCGGCGGCGTCCATGTCACGCTGGTCGCCCTGGCACGGGACGCCGTCCAGCCGCGGGCGCTGCGCGAGTCCGTCACCTGTGCGGTGGACGAGGACGGCGGCGTCCGTGTCCGGTTCCCCGACGGGGTGGAGCTGCGCCTGTGACGCCGCCCGAAGCCCGGACCGTACCGTCGGGCCGGGGTCAGATCCCGCCGTCCTCCCTCCGGTGGATCTGCCCGACCAGTTCCGCGGCCAGCGTCTTGATGGTGTCGAGGCCCGCCCTGCCCCAGCGGCGCGGCTCGACGTCGACGACGCAGACGGTGCCGAGCGCCATCCCCGTACGGTCGACGAGGGGCGCGCCGAGGTAGGAGCGGATGCCGATCTCATCGACCACGGGGTTGCCCGCGAAGCGCGGGAAGTCGCGGACGTCCTCCAGGACGAGGGCCTTGCGGCGCACCACCACGTGTGGGCAGTAGCCGTGGTCGCGGGCCATGTAGCGGCCCACCGAGCCGATCGCCCGCCCGTCGGCGGTGTGCAGGCCCGCGAAGAACTGCCGCTCCTCGTCGATGAAGTTGACCATCGCGTACGGCGCTCCGGTCAGCTCGGCGAGCCGGCCCGCGAAGGCGTCGAGGGCCGGATCGGCCCGTTGGCCGATGTCCAGTTCCCGCAGTCTGCGCACGCGCGCGGGGGCCTCCTTGTCGACGGGGGTGAGCAGCAGACGCCCGGTCGGGTCGTGCATCACGTATGGGCTCCGTAGCTCGGTGCCGGGGCGTGGGCGAGCAGGTGTTTGACGAGCGTGAGGAGCGTCTGGATGCCGGAGCTGGAGATCCGCGCGTCGCAGCGCACCACCGGCACCCGGGGGTCCAGGTCGATCGCGGAGCGCACCTCGTCGGGTTCGTAGCGGTGGGCGCCGTCGAATTCGTTGATGGCGACGATGAAGCCCATGCCGCGCTGTTCGAAGAAGTCCACGGCGGCGAAGCAGTCCTGCAGGCGGCGGGTGTCGGCGAGCACCACCGCGCCGAGCGCGCCTTCGGAGAGCTCGTCCCACATGAACCAGAACCGTTCCTGGCCCGGGGTGCCGAAGAGATACAGCACGTGTTCGGGGTCGAGCGTGATGCGTCCGAAGTCCATGGCGACGGTCGTCGTGGTCTTGTTCTCCACACCGGACAGGTCGTCGGTGCCTTCGCTGACCGTGGTGAGCAGCTCCTCGGTGCTCAGCGGGGCGATCTCGCTGACCGCGCCCACGAAAGTGGTCTTGCCGACCCCGAATCCCCCTGCGACCAAGATCTTCAGCGCGGTGGGGAAGGGGTCAGAGCTGTCGTCGTAATCCATCGAGCACTGCCTCCAACAGGGAACGGTCAGTGGGGTTGTGGTAGAAGTCCGGGGCCTTCGTGGTGAGGGCCCCGCAGTCGAGGAGATCGCTGAGGATCACTTTGGTGACGACCGCGGGCAGCTTCAGCTGGGCCGCGATCTCGGCGACGGAGGTGGGTGCCTCGCACTGGCCGAGGGCCGCGGAATGCTCTGGTCCGAGGTAGCCGAGGGGGGTCGCCCCGGTGGCCATGACCTGGGAGAGCAGGTCGAGTTGGGTGGTCGGTCTTGTCCGTCCGTTGCTGACGGTGTAGGGGCGGACGAGCCGTCCCGCCGCGTCGTCGAGCCAGGGCCCGTCATGCGGGGCCGCCATGGTCAGTGCCTCATCGGCGCGGGTTCGCCGACCGGCTGCCGGGGCGCGGTGACCAGATACGGGCGCACGCTCTTGACCAGCATCGCCATCTCGTAGCCGAGGACGGCCGCGTCGGCGTCTCTGCCCGCGAGTACGGCGAGACAGGTGCCGGAGCCCGCGGTGGAGACGAACAGGAGCGTGGAGTCCAGTTCCACGACGACCTGCCGGACGTCACCGCCGTCGCCGAAGCGGATGCCCGCGCTGCGCCCGAGCGAGTAGAGGCCCGAGGCGAGGGCGGCCATGTGGTCGGCGCTGTCGGGGTCGAGGCCGTGCACGGACTTCACGAGACCGTCGGAGGAGAGCAGGACGGCGCTGTGGGTGTGCGGCACACGCTGCACGAGGCCACTCATCAGCCAGTCGAGATCGGATACATGGCCGCCGGTCGGCGCATCGCTCGCCATGGTGGATCGACTCCTTGGGGTACGGACGTACGGAGGTCTGCCGGGGCAGAGGTGGATGGAGGCAGAGGTGGGTGGAGGCAGAGGTGACGGGGCATCGGGCGTGAGGTGCTGGTCGGTCAGCCGTCTTGTCCGCTCCCGTCGGGCGGGAGGCCGGCCTCGTACTCCCGCGGGGGGGGGTCGTGCGCGTCCTGCGCCTGCGCGAGACCGATGCCGCGCTGGAACGCGGCCATGAGGCCGGGGTCGTGGCCGACGACGTCGCTGTCGGGACGCGGCGCCGGGGAGTCCCGCAGCTGGGGCGCGATGTGTTCCTGCGCACGCCGCTTGGGCAGTTGGGGCCTGCCGACCCGCCCGCGCACGGCTCCGTTCAGCGGTGTGGGGGGCATGCCCGCGTGCTGGGCCGCCGCCTGCCGGTCCTCGGGGCGGATGCCGGGCACGGCCTCGGCGGGCGTGGGCCGCTCCCGGTGGGCGCCGCGCACGGGCAGGGGCGCGGGCGGCTCGCCCCGCGCCTTGAGCGGTACGGGCACCACGTCCTGGCGGGGCTGCCCGGCGGGGACGGGGGCGGCGGGTTCCCCGGCCGGTGCGCCATCCGGAGCCGGGGTGCCATCCGGAGCCGGGGTGCCATTCGCGGCCGGTGCGCTGTCCGGGGCCGGTGTGCCATTCGGGGCTGCCCCCAGCGCTGCCGCCCCGGTGGCCGGGCGTCGCTTGGCCGGGGCCGTGCCCTGTTCCTCGCCGAGGAGTTCCTGCGGCACGATCACCACGGCCTGGACGCCGCCGTAGATGTTGGTCTGGAGCCGGACGGCAACGCCGTGCCTGCGGGCGAGCGCGGAGACCACGAAGAGCCCGATGCGGCCGTCCTGCAGCAGGCTCGCCACGTTCACCTGGTCGGGGTCGGCGAGCAGGCGGTTCATCTTGTTCTGCTCGGTGAGGGGCATGCCGAGCCCCCGGTCCTCGACCTCCACGGCGAGGCCCGCCGTCACGAGGTTGGCGCGCAGCAGGACCTGGGTGTGCGGGGCGGAGAACACCGTGGCGTTCTCGACGAGTTCGGCGAGCAGGTGGATGACGTCGGCGACGGCGTGCCCGCGCAGGGTGCCGTCGATGGGCGGCACCAGTTTGACGCGGGAGTACTGCTCGACCTCGGCGATGGCCGAGCGCATCACCTCGGTCGTCGTGACGGGGTGGCTCCACTGGCGGCGCGAGACGGCGCCGCCGAGCACGGCGAGGTTCTCGGCGTGCCTGCGGATGCGGGTGGCGAGGTGGTCGACGTGGAAGAGGCCCTTGAGCAGCTCCGGGTCCTCGACCTGGTTCTCCAACTCGTCGAGCAGCGAGATCTCGCGGTGCACGAGCGACTGCAGGCGCCGCGCGAGGTTCACGAAGACCTCGACCTTCTGTTCGCTGCCCGCGTGGCTCGACAGCTGGGAGGCCTGCACCACGGCGGTGACCGCGACGTCCTGCGCGCGGCTCAGCTCGTCGGCGAGCAGGTCGAACTCGTCGCCGCCGGTACGGGTCCTCGGCGGCGTGCCGCGCGCGGGCGGCGGCTCGCCCCGGCGCAGCTTCTCGACGACTCCCCGCAGCTCGCTCTGGCTCTTCGCGGTGGCGCGGCGCAGCGCGCCGACCCGGTCCCGTACGGCCTTCGCGGCGCGGTCGGCGGCCACGGCGGCGACCACGATGCCGCTGAGCCCGACGAGCGCCGCGGCGGCGAGTACGGCGACCAGGACGGGGCCGGGGGCGGTGCCGGCCGAGCGCAGCGTGAACAGCACGGCCGCGCAGGCGCTGAGGCCCACGGCCACGGCGGGCAGCACCGCGATCCGCAGGAGCTGGGGCCGTATGTGGGCCTCGGGGAGTGCGGTGGCGGTACGGCCGGCCGGCTTGCCGTGCCGCCCGCCCTCACGGCGGTCTGCGCGGGTGGCCGGTGCGCGTAGGTGCGACATCTGCGTCCTCGGTACGTTGCGACGGGGGTCCGGCGGGCGGCCCGAGGCCATCCCCGCCCCGTGATCCCTGCGTCGCCCGACGGCCACACACGGTAGTCGGCAAGGCGGCCGGTCCGGTGGGCAGTTGGCAAAGACAGCGGGGCAGCGTCCCGCTCTGGTATGACGCCTCGTACAGGGGTCCGAGTCGGGTCGTACGCGGGTCCGAATCCGGGTCGTACGCCAGTTCCCCGGAAGCGCGAGCAGCGCCCCGCGGCCACGAAGCGGCGGGAGGCAGCGCACCGCCGGACCCGGACACAGAGAAGCGCTGCCCGCTCCCGAAGGAGCGGACAGCGCTGCACAAGCGGTCGGCAGGGCTACGGGCCCGCCACGCCACGCGTCAGGCGACCGGCGCGGCCTCTGCCTCCCCGGCCTGCGCGTCCCCGCTGTCCACGGCTGTGGCCCGCGGCTCGGCCGCAGGGGGCGCCTCGGTCCAGCCGCCGGGCGGTACGGCGGCGACGCCGCGCCACCAGGGCGTGTCCGGCACCGTCCGCGACCCGGGCTCGAAGGGCCGGCCGGGGCAGGGAAGAGCGATCTCGGCGCCCGCGCGGCGCGCCGCCGCGAGCGTGCCCTCGCCCGGCTCCGACCACGGGTGCGGCGCGAGGTTGAACGTCGCCCAGTGGATCGGGAGCAGCACGCCGTGCGGCTGCCCGCCCTGGAGGTCCAGGTGGGCCCGCAGGCCCTCCTCGGGGGTCATGTGGATGTCGGGCCAGAACTTCGAGTAGGCGCCGATCTGGATCATCGTGACGTCGAAGGGGCCGTGCTCGGCGCCGATGTCGCGGAAGCCGGAGAAGTAGCCCGTGTCCCCGCTGTGGAACACGCGGTGCTCGGGCCCCGCGACCACCCAGGACGCCCAGAGCGTGTGCTGCTGGTTGCGCAGGCCGCGGCCGCAGAAGTGGCGCGCGGGCGTGGCCGTCAGGGTCAGCCCGGCCACCTCCGCCGACTCGTGCCAGTCCAGCTCGCGGAGCCGGTCCGCGGGCACGCCCCAGCGCTCCAGGTGGGCGCCGACGCCGAGCGGCACCGCGAAGACCGTGCCCGTGCCGACCAGAGCCTTGATCGTGGGCAGGTCCAGGTGGTCGTAGTGGTCGTGCGAGATGACCACCACGTCGACCGGGCCGAGCGCGTCGAGGGGCACCGGTGCGGGGTGCAGGCGCTTGGGCCCCGCGAAGGAGAACGGTGAGCACCGCTCGCCCCACACCGGGTCGAAGAGGACGCGCCTGCCGTCGATCTCGGCGAGCACGCTCGAATGCCCCATCCAGGTGATCCGCAGCCCGTCGGCGGGCGGCTCGGCGAGGTCGGCGAGCGTGGTGGGGTGCACGGGCACCGTGCCCGCGGGGCCGCGGCGGACCCGCTCCTCCTTGCGGAAGTAGATCTTCGCGAACTCCAGGGTGGAACCGGACGGCCTGGTCCGCGCCCCCATGGGGTTCTGGAAGGACCCCTCGGCCACGGAGAAGTTCGGCGACCGGCGGATCCGCGCCAGCCGCGCGCCCGCCGGATCCGCACCGAAGGCGAGGGTCCGCAGTGAGCGGAGCCCGGGAATCAGGGACCGGGACACGGGACCTCCTGAAGGGGGTGGATGGACCTTCCCATTATGTCCACCGGCCGCGCCGCCACGTCGCCCGAGCCCCCGCTTCCCGGGTTCCGGCGGCGCGACGCGAGCCCGTGGCTACAGGGGCAGCAGGTCGGGGCGCTTGGCGGCCACGTGGTCGCCGGAGCTCTCGCCGCGGATGCGCCGGCCGATCCACGGCACGAGGTACTCCCGCGCCCAGTGGACGTCGTCGCGCCGCAGATCCAGCGTGCCGCGCGGCGGCAGCGGCGGCCACACCTGGTCGGGGTCGGCTGGCACCTCGAGGCCGAGCACCTGACCGGCCCGCAGCGCCACGCGCGTGTGCCCCTCGGCCGAGAGGTGCAGCCGGTCGCCGTCCCAGGCGCGGCGGTCCTGGACGGTCTTGAGGGACCACAGGTCGAGCACGGGGCAGCCGTAGCGGTCGGCGATCGCCCGGACGTGCATGTTGTACGTGGCGATCTTGCCGCGCAGATGCTTGAGGACCGCGACGCCGCGGGTGTCGAAGCCGGTCGTCACCATGACCGTGCCGACGGCCGACGTGAGGTCGGCGACGGCCCGCTCGAAGCGCTCGGCGACCTCGTCGGGGTCGGTGCCGGGGCGGATGATGTCGTTGCCGCCCGCGCAGAAGGTCACCAGGTCGGGCGAGAGCTCCTTGGCGCGGGGCAGCTGGTCCTCGACGATCTGGTCGAGGAGCTTCCCGCGCACGGCGAGGTTGGCGTACCGGAAGGTGTGCTCGGGCACCCGGTCGTCGAGCAGGACCGCGAGGCGGTCGGCCCACCCGACGAACGTGCCGTCGGGGCCGGGGTCGCCCACGCCTTCGGTGAAGCTGTCGCCGACGGCCGCGTAGGAGGTGAATACGTTGTGGTGGACGGGCTGGTGGATGAAGGTTGTCGACTCTGCGCTCACGGAGTCACATACTTCACCTTGCTAAGTGTCCTACGCCACCGTAGGGAGGGGTTGACGGGGCGTGAGATAAGCCACCGGTCAAGATTCACCCAAAGCCGGAATAAACGCCTGCTGGTCAGAGCCGCCGCAGCCGGAACACCGCCGCGTCCAGATCGCCCCTCAGCCCGGTCCGCAGCCCCCGGTGCAGCAGCACCGCTCCCCGGTGGGTCTCCCCCGTGTCCCGGCAGACGTACGACGCCTGCGGGTCGAGCCCGCGCAGCCGCAGCGGCGCCTGTTCCTCTCCGTACGCCTGGGACGGCAGCCAGGTGAGGACCACGGAGTCGTCGCCGCGCACGTACTGTACGGCGCTGAGTCCGCCCTCCGGCGGGCGCAGCCGGTAGAGGTCGCCGAGCTGCACGACGGGTCTGATCTCCTTGTAGAGACCGACCCAGTCACGGGCCTCGGCGAGCTCGCTCCCGCTCCACCGGGTGAGGTCGCCGCCGATGCCGAGCACCCCGGCCATCGCGCTCACGAACCGGAACCGCAGCGAGCTGACGCGGCCGTTGAGCTGGGTGTTGGGACTGTCGGTGACCCAGGCGGCCATCACGCGCGCCGGGTGGAGCTGGCTGAAGCCGTGCTGGATGGCGAGCCGGTCGAGCGGGTCGGTGTTGTCGGAGGTCCACACCTGGTCGGTACGGGAGAGGATGCCGAGGTCGACACGGCCGCCGCCGCCCGAGCAGGACTCGAAGGCCACGGCGGGATGCGCGGCGCGCAGCCGGTCGAGCAGGCCGTACAGGTGGTGGACATGGCCCCACGAAGGGTCGTCCGCGCCGGGCCGTCCCGCGTCGGTGAAGCTGCGGTTGAAATCCCACTTCACGTAGTCGATGGGGGCGCTGTCGAGCAGGTGGTGCAGTCGCCGGTACAGGTGTGCGCGCACGTCCTCGCGGGAGAGGTCGAGGACGAGCTGGTTGCGGAACTCCGTACGCGTACGGCCCGGTTGGTGCCGCACCCAGTCGGGGTGGGCGCGGTAGAGGTCGCTGTCGGGGTTGACCATCTCGGGCTCCACCCAGATCCCGAAGCGCATGCCGAGGCCGTGCACCTCGTCGGCGAGCGGCTTGAGCCCCTCGGGGAAGCGGTCGGGGTTCGGCGTCCAGTCGCCGAGGCCCGTCCGGTCGTCGACCCGGCCGCCGAACCACGCGTCGTCGACGACGAACAGCTCGACGCCGAGCCCCGCGGCCTTGTGCGCCAGGGTCCGCTGCTGTTCCTCGCAGATGTCGAACCCGGTGGCCTCCCAGGAGTTGTAGAGGACGGGCCGCACGGTCTCCGCGTCGGGGATGACGTGTTCGCGCTGGTAGGCGTGCCAGGCCCGGCTGGCGCCGCCGAAGCCGCCGCCGCTCCACAGCCCGGCGAACACGGGTGTGACGATGGCGGTACCGGGTTCGAGGACGGTGACCCCGGAGTCGTCGTGGCCCACGCCTCCGGTGATCTGCACGGCCCCGTCGGGCAGCCGGTGTACGGCGATGCGCCAGGATCCCGACCAGGCGAGCGCGCAGCTGAACACCTCGCCGTGTTCCTCGCCCGCCCCTTCGGCGTCGAGCGCGACCCAGGGCAGGTGCTGGTGCCCGGTGTGGCCGCGCCTGCTGCCGATGACCTGCTCGCCGTACGTGAGACCGGAGCGCGCCTGCCTCGACTCCGCGCCCCAGCGGCCGTGGAGCTGGGAGAGGCGCCAGGCGTCGCGGGCCGGCAGGGTCCAGGTCGCGGAGTCCGCGCGCAGGAGGTCGAGGGCGGGCGCGTGGACGCCGCCCTCGTGGACGAGGACGACGAACCGTTCGACGACGTCGCCGCGCAGCCGGTAGGTGAGGCTGATCCCGAGCTGGTGCAGGGTGTCGCGGAAGTGCACCTGGAGTTCGTCCTCGTCGACCGCGCTGGACGTGTACCGCCACTCCGTCCCGCACACCGTGTCGTCGCGGACGGACAGCGCGGGCCGTACGAAGCGGGGGCCGCCCTCCACGGGGTACTCCTCGCGCCCGTCGAGCGGCGACTCGAAACCGCGCTCCGGGGGCGGCGGCTCGGCGGCCAGGGCCTCGGCGTCGGGGAGCGCGATGCGCGGGCCCCAGTAGAGGTGGAGCAGCTCGTCGCGGTCCGTGAGCCGCAGTGCGTAGCTGCTGGCGGGTCCGGAGAGCAGCCAGGTGCGTCCGTCCTCGCCGACCTCGACCATCAGTCCCCCACCGAGCCCTGCCGCGAACCGAACAGAGAGACACGCATGCGCACATCGTCGGGGGCGGGCCGCGCGTCGGGCAACCGCCGTGCGGGGGTGATTGCCCGGGGAACCCATGTCGTATCGTCGAAGACGCGTTTGCCGGCGAACGACGCCGGCCGCGGAGCCCGAGGAGAGCTTGTGACGCAGCAGGTCCCGTCGACAGAGCCCGAGCTTGCCGGGGTACGCAACTTCCGCGACGTGGGCGGACTGCCGACCGTGGACGGCCGCCGGGTCCGCACGGGCCGGCTGTTCCGCAGCGGCCACCTCGCGCACGCCACCGAGGCCGACACCGTCTTCCTGACCTCACTGGGCCTGCACACGGTCTTCGACTTCCGCAACGCCGCCGACCAGCGCCTCGAAGGGCCGGACGTCGCGCTGCCCGGCGTGCGGAACGTGAACCTGCCGCTGAGCGACCCGGCCGACGGCGCCGAGTTCTGGAAGATGGTCCGCGACGGCGACCTCGACCAGCTTCGCTCGATCCTGTCCGACGGCAAGGGCGCCGAGCGGATGTCGGCCTCGTACCGGACCATCATCAAGGACCGCACCGCCGAGCACAGCCGGGTGCTGCACGCGCTCGCCGAGGACAGTGTGCCCGCGCTGATGCACTGCGCGGCGGGCAAGGACCGCGCCGGCCTCTCCATAGCCGTGACGCTCCTGGCCGTCGGGGTGGACCGCGACGCCATCGAGGCGGACTACCTGGAGTCGAACGCGGCCCACCGGCGCTACCGGGTGCGGCGTTCGAGCGACTCCCCGAGCGCGATGTCCCCCGAGGTCATGGAGCTGCTCAACCCCCTCTTCGACGCCCGCGCCGAGTACCTGGCCGCCGCGTTCGAGACGATCGAGCAGACCTGGGGCGGCACGGACGCCTACCTCACCGAGGGCCTCGGGATCTCCCCCGAGACCCGCGAGCGGCTCCGCGAGCGCCTGCTCGACTAGGGCGGGCCCGACCAGTTTCTACTGGTTGTTCGCGCCGAGTTCGAACAGCATGTAGACGAAGGCCGCGAAGACGTGGCCGACGGCGACGTAGACGATCAGGCGGACCCAGAGGGCACGGGGGAACTTCTCCTCCATGTCCTTGACCCGCGGCTCGGGCCGCTGCGATCCCTGCGGTTCCATGTCACTCATGTCGGCTCTCCCGGAGTGGGGCCGCCGAGGCACACCGCGGTGGCGGGGCTCTGCAGCAGCGTGTGGACGAAGAGGAGATCGGTGCCGTCCTGGTCGGCGGCGGCGATCCGGTGCGGGGTCAGCGAGTCGAAGTGCGCGCCGTCCCCCGGCGCGAGGATGTGCGTGGCGTCGCCCAGGCGCAGCCGCAGCCGCCCCTTCAGGACGTGCAGCCACTCCTCGCCGGGGTGGACGCGGACGATGTCGCCCTGCGCGCCGTGCGGCACGTGGACGCGCAGGGCCTGCATGGAGCGGCTGCGGCCGCCCGCCTGCCAGTAGGTCCAGCCGCCTGCCCTGCTCGGTTCCATGTCCGCCGCGCGGATGACGGAGTCCTGGTCGGCGACGGTCTCGCCGAGAAGCTCGGAGACCGTCGTACCGTAGATACGTGCGAGCGCGAGCAGCATCGGCAGCGACGGCTGGCGCTGCCCGGTCTCCAGGCGGGACAGATGGGCGGGCGAGAGCCCGGCGGTGCGGGCCGCGGCCTCCAGGGTGAGCGAGGCACGGCGCCGCAGCTCACGCAGTTGCGGCGCGACGGCGGGCAGCGCCTCGGCCGCCTGCGGCGGCTCGACGGGCTCGGCAGTGCTCATGCCTTGATTGAGCCAGAGCCTTGCCTCCCGGGCAACTTTATTGCCCGAGAGGCAAAAACGGCGGCGGAGGCTGAAGGCGGCCGGCGCGCCGACGTGGTGCCTAGCGGTTCGCGACCGCCTGTTTCACGAGCGTCCTGCCGAAGTCCCACATCAGCCCGCCCCCGCTGTGCGCCTCGTCCATCACGGCGGTGAACGCCTCGACGAAGCGGTCCACCTCCTTCTCCCCCACGGTCAGCGGCGGGATCAGCTTGATGACCTCCAGATGGTCGCCGGAGACCTGCGTGAGGATGCGGTGCTTCTGGAGCAGCGGCACGACCACCATCTGCGCGAAGAGGCCCTTGCGCGCGGCCTGGAGCATCGTCCAGCGCCCGCGCAGCTTGAGCGACCTGGGACGCCCGAACTCGATGCCGATCATGAGGCCCCGGCCCCGCACCTCGTGGAGCAGCTCGTAGCGGTCGACGAGCGCGGCGAGGCGGGACTTCAGCAGCTCCCCCGTCACGCGGGCGTTCTCCACGGTCCGCTCGTCCTCCATGACGGCGAGGACCGCGAGGCCGGCCGCCATGGCCTGCGCGTTGGAGCCGAAGCTCGCCGAGTGCACGAGCACCCGGTCCATGGACGAGTAGACCTTCTTGAAGATCCAGTCCTTGCCGAGCGTGGCGCCGACCGGCACATAGCCGCCCGACAGTGCCTTGGCGACACAGACCAGGTCCGGCTCGACGCCCTCCTCGTGCTGGTAGGCGTAGAACGCGCCGGTCCTGCCGAGGCCGGTCTGCACCTCGTCGGCGATGAGCAGCGCCTTGTGGCGGTGCAGCAGCTCCTGGGCGGCGCGCAGATAGCCGGGCGGTGCCTCCAGGACGCCCTTGCCCTGGACGGGCTCGACGATGAGCCCGGCCACGTCGCCCTTCTTGAGCTCCCGCGCCAGCGCGTCGAGGTCGCCGAGCGGGACGGCCGTGTCGGGCAGCAGCGGCGCGAAGCCGTCCCGGAATCCGCTCTCGCCGTTGACGGAGAGCGAGCCGGTGGTCAGCCCGTGGAAGGCGTGGAAGCAGTAGAGCACCCTCGGTCTCCCCGTCGCGTACCGGGCGAACTTCAGGGCGGTCTCGACGGCCTCCGTGCCGCTGTTGCCGAAGAACACCCGGTCCAGGTGCGGGCTGTGGGTGAGGAGCTGCTCGGCGAGCAGTCCCGGCAGCGGCTGGCAGTCGAAGCGGGTGAGGTCGGCGAGCGAGGCGTCCAGGACGTCGTGCAGCGCCTTGCGGACGACGGGGTGGTGCCTGCCGAGGCCCATCACACCGAAGCCGGCCAGCATGTCGAGGTAGTCGTTGCCCTCGGTGTCCCAGAAGTACGCGCCCTCGGCCCGCTCGTAGACCTTGTCGAAGCCGATGGTGCGCAGCATGCGCGGAAGCTGGTGGTTGAGGTGCTTCGCGTGCAGTTCGTACCGTTCGGCGCCCCGCTCGGCGAGGAGCCTGCCGAGGTCGAACTCCTTGGTCATGCGCTGTACTCCTTGGTCATGCGCCGCACTCCTTGCCACGGTGCTCCTTGCCGCTGCGCTGCTTGCCCGGACCCTGCTCTTCGGCCCCTGCCTCGTCCTTGCGGACCAGCGTGGCGCTGATCCGGCCCGCGATCTCGACCGGCGTGAGGCCGATGTCCGCCAGGACCTCGCCCCGCTTGGCGTGCGCGAGGAACTGCTCGGGGATGCCGAACCGCCGTACGGGTACGTCGACTTCGGCATCGCCGAGCGCGAGCGCGACCGCCGAGCCGACGCCCGCGGAGCGGCTGTTGTCCTCCACGACGGCCACGACGCGGTGGCGCGCGGCGAGCCCGGGGAGTCCGGGGTCGACCGGTTTGACCCAGCGGGGGTCGACGACGGTGCAGCGAAGGCCGCGTTCCCTCAGCAGCTCGGCGGCCTGGAGGCAGACCGGCGCCATCACGCCGACGGCCACGAGCAGCACCTCGGCGTCGGCGTCCCTGAGCAGTACGTCCAGGCCGCCGAGCCGGTCGACCGCGGGGATCGCGGGGCCCACGGACTCCTTGGGGAAGCGGATGAGGGTGGGCGCGTCGTCCACCGCGACGGCCTCCCGGAGCTGGGCGCGGAGCTGGTCGGCGTCGCGCGGCGCGGCGATCCGCAGGCCCGGCACGACCTGGAGGACCGACAGGTCCCACACGCCGTTGTGCGAGGCCCCGTCCACTCCGGTGACCCCGGCGCGGTCGAGCACGAAGGTGACCCCGCACCGGTGCAGCGCGACGTCCATCAGCACCTGGTCGAAGGCGCGGTTGAGGAAGGTCGCGTAGACCGCGACGACCGGGTGGAGGCCGCCCGTGGCAAGACCGGCGGCGGACACCGTGGCGTGCTGCTCGGCGATGCCCACGTCCCAGACCCGGTCGGGGTAGGCCTCGGCGAACTTGGAGAGGCCGACGGGGCCCGGCATGGCGGCGGTGATGGCGACGACGTCCTCGCGCTCGGCGCCGATGCGGACGATCTCGTCGCCGAACACCGAGGTCCAGGAGGGCCCGCCGGAGGGGGCGAGCGGCTCGCAGGTGAGCGGGTCCATGACGCCGACGGTGTGGAAGCGGTCGGCCTCGTCCGCGAGCGCGGGTTCATAGCCCCGGCCCTTCTCGGTGAGGCAGTGGACGATGACCGGGCCGTGGAAGCGCTTCGCGCGTCGCAGCGCCGACTCGACGGCGCCCATGTCGTGGCCGTCGATCGGCCCCACGTACTTCAGCCCCAGGTCCTCGAACATGCCCTGCGGCGCGAAGGCGTCCTTGAAGCCCTTCTTGGCGCCGTGCAGGGACTCGTAGAGCGTCTGCCCGACGAGGGGCGTGCGCTGGAGGATGTCCTTGCCCCAGGCCAGGACCTGCTCGTAGCTGTCGGTGGTGCGCAGCGTCGCGAGGTGGTCGGCGAGGCCGCCTATGGTGGGGGCGTAGGAGCGTTCGTTGTCGTTGACGACGATGATCAGCGGCCGGTTCTTCGCGGCCGCGATGTTGTTCAGCGCTTCCCAGGCCATGCCGCCGGTGAGCGCGCCGTCCCCGATGACGGCGACCACGTGGCCCCGCTCGCCGAGGACCTGGCGCGCCTTGGCGAGGCCGTCCGCCCAGCCGAGCGCGGTCGAGGCGTGGCTGTTCTCGACGATGTCGTGCTCGGACTCCTCGCGCGAGGGGTAGCCCGAGAGGCCGCCCTTGCCGCGCAGCTTGGAGAAGTCCTGCCGGCCCGTCACGAGTTTGTGCACGTAGCTCTGGTGGCCGGTGTCCCACACGATGCGGTCCACGGGTGACTCGAAGACCCGGTGCAGGGCTATCGAGAGTTCCACCACCCCCAGGTTGGGCCCGAGATGGCCGCCGGTCCTCGCGACGGCGTGCACCAGGAACTCGCGGACCTCCTCCGACAGTGTGTCGAGCTCGGCCTCGGTCAGCGCCTTGAGATCGCGCGGCCCCCGGATGGTGTCGAGAATCGTCATGCTCGGGCCCCCTCTCTGCCAGTTCTCGGCTGCCAGTTCTCAGCTCTGTCCAGCTCTGCTGCTCAGCTCACGGTGACGTCGGGCGACCCCGACGGGATCCCGTCCTTCTCCATCTGCTCCGCGATCTTCATCGCCTCGTCGATCAGCGTCTCCACGATCTTCGATTCCGGGACGGTCTTGATGACCTCGCCCTTCACGAAGATCTGGCCCTTGCCGTTGCCCGAGGCCACGCCCAGGTCCGCCTCGCGGGCCTCACCCGGGCCGTTCACCACACAGCCCATGACCGCGACCCGCAGCGGGACCTCCATGCCCTCAAGGCCCGCCGTGACCTCCTCGGCCAGCTTGTAGACATCCACCTGGGCCCGCCCGCACGAGGGACAGGAGACGATCTCCAGACGGCGCCGGCGCAGGTTCAGCGACTCCAGGATCTGGATGCCGACCTTGACCTCCTCCACCGGAGGAGCCGACAGCGAGACCCGGATCGTGTCGCCGATGCCCTCGCTCAGCAGCGCGCCGAACGCCACCGCCGACTTGATCGTGCCCTGGAACGCCGGACCCGCCTCCGTCACCCCCAGGTGCAGCGGGTAGTCGCAGGCCGCGGCGAGCTGCCGATAGGCGTTGATCATGACGACCGGGTCGCTGTGCTTGACCGAGATCTTGATGTCCCGGAAGCCGTGCTCCTCGAAGAGCGACGCCTCCCACAGGGCCGACTCCACCAGCGCCTCGGGGGTCGCCTTGCCGTACTTCTCCAGGAGCCGCCGGTCCAGCGAACCGGCGTTGACGCCGATCCGGATCGGCGTGCCCGCGGCCGACGCCGCCTTGGCGATCTCCCGTACCCGGCCGTCGAACTGCTTGATGTTGCCCGGGTTCACCCGCACCGCCGCGCACCCGGCGTCGATCGCCGCGAACACGTACTTCGGCTGGAAGTGGATGTCCGCGATCACCGGGATCTGCGACTTCCGGGCGATCGTGGCCAGCGCGTCCGCGTCGTCCTGCGTCGGACACGCCACCCGTACGATCTGGCAGCCCGAGGCGGTCAGCTCCGCGATCTGCTGCAACGTCGCACCGATGTCCGACGTCCGCGTCGTCGTCATCGACTGCACCGACACCGGGGCGTCCCCGCCCACCGCCACCGGCCCCACCTCGACGCGCCGCGAGACGCGGCGCTGCGAGACGGGCCGGACCGGCAGCTCGGGAAGGCCCAGGGAAACGGGCTCTCCAGGGGTCACGACGTCACCCGCGGTTTCCGGCGATCGTCTCGCGGGCGGCGCGGATGGACTCCTTGAGGGAACCCATCGTGGCGAGGACGGCGGTCGGTTCGTAGCCGCAGTGCGCCATGCAGTTGGCGCAGCGCGGGTCCTTGCCGCGGCCGTACTTGTCCCAGTCGGTCTCCTCGATGAGTTCGCGGTACGTGGGGACGTAACCGTCGCTCATCAGATAGCAGGGGCGCTGCCAGCCGAAGAGGGAGTAGTTGGGGATCGCCCACGCGGTGCACGGGAAGTCCGCCTTGCCCTCGAGGAAGTCCAGGAAGAGCGGCGAGTGGTTCAGCCGCCAGCGCCGGCGGTTGCCGCCCGCGAAGGCCTTCTTGAACAGCTCACGGGTCTGTTCGACGCCCAGGAAGTGCTCCTGGTCGGGGGCCTTCTCGTAGGCGTAGGCGGGCGACAGCATCATCTCGTCGACCTGGAGGTCGTCGTTGAGGTAGTTGAGGACCTCGATGATGGTCTGCGGGGTGTCGGTGTTGAAGAACGTCGAGTTGGTGGTGGTGCGGAAGCCCCGTCGCTTGGCCTCCTTCATGGCCTCCACCGCCTCGTCGAACACCCCCTCCTTGGCGACCGACTCGTCGTGCCGCTCACGCATGCCGTCGATGTGCACGGCGAACGCGAAGTACGGCGAGGGCGTGAACTTGTCCATCTTCTTGCGCATCAGCATGGCGTTGGTGCAGAGGAAGACGTACTTCTTCTTCGCCACCAACTGCCGCACGATCTCGTCGATCTGAGGGTGCATCAGCGGTTCGCCGCCGGCGATGGACACCATCGGCGCACCGGACTCGAGGACGGCGCCCACGGCCTGGGCCACCGGCATGCGCTGCTTGAGCACCCCGGCCGGGTGCTGGATCTTGCCGCATCCCTCGCACGCGAGGTTGCACGCGAAAAGCGGCTCCAACTCGACGATCAGTGGAAACTTGTCACGCTTTCGAAGCTTCTGCTCGGCAAGATACGTAGCGACCTTGATGGACTGGCGCAGCGGCATGGCCATCTGGCTCACCTCCGGGGGAGCAAAGAAATACGGTGCCATTCGAAGAAAGCGGGAAGTACGGCACGGAGAACGCGGAAAGCCGATATTCCACCGCGTACCGTGCCGATGCGGACGAGTTCGTGCTGTGGGGCATCCACGACCACCCGGACGGCGGCAACGGGCCGCCGCCCGGCGCGCAGCGCGCTGCGCAGTGTCGCGGCGGACTCCATGTCCACCGCGATGCCCCCGGCGGCGAGCAGTTCACCGCGTTGGGGGCCGCGGACGACATGGTCGGAGCCGATGAGCGGGCCGATGTGCACGGCCCGCCCGGGCAGGACCCGGCCCAGCTCCTTGACCAGCAGGTCGGTGCCCGTGCACGGCGTGGCGCCGTGCACGTCCCTGGTCTCGTCGGCGACGACGAGGTCACCGGGGTGCATGCCGGGGGCGAGCCCCGCGCAGAAGCCGGTGGCCACCACCGCCGCGTCACGCAGGGGTTCCGTGCCGAGCGCCCCGCCGACGGCGCGCTCGGCGTTGTCCGGGCCCATGCCGGTGCGCAGCACGGTCATGGTGTCCGGGGCGCCGCCGCGGTCGCCGGTGCGCAGGGCGAGCCGCTCGATGCCGAGCGCGCAGGCGATCAGCAGCGGTGCGGTGCCCGCCCCGCGGGCCGGGGCGTCCGCCATCAGCTCCCCTTGCCTGCGTGCGCGGAGCCGGCCGGGAAGGGGTCGCCGTTGACGTACCTGCCGAGGGCGGTCAGCGGGAACACCTGGCGGTAGAGGTGGTAGTTGATGGAGAAGTCCCAGGGGAAGCCGGTGCCGGTGAAGTACGGCTCGTCCCAGGAGCCGTCCGGGCGCTGGGTCTCGGCGAGCCAGGCGATGCCGCGCTCCACGGACCTGGCCTCGCGCTCGCCCGCCGAGAGCAGCGTGAGCAGCGCCCACGCGGTCTGTGACGCGGTCGACGTGCCGTGCCCCACCCAGCCGCGTTCGCGGTAGGAGCGCAGGTCCTCGCCCCAGCCGCCGTCGTCGTTCTGCACCGACTCCACCCAGCGCACCGCGCGGCGGATCGCGGCGTGCGACGCGGGAAGCCCGGCCGTGATCAGCGCGGGCACCACCGAGCCCGTGCCGTAGAGGTAGTTGACGCCCCAGCGGCCGAACCAGGCGCCGTTGTCCTCCTGTTCGGCGAGCAGCCACTCGATGCCGCGCCGGGTGCGCGGGTCGTGGGCCCTGCCCTCGACGGCGAGCATCTCCACCACGTGCCCGGTGACGTCGGCGGACGGCGGGTCGATGACCTCGCCGAAGTCGCAGAACGGCAGCCGGTTGGGGAAGGCACTGGTGTTGTCGGCGTCGAAGGCGGCCCAGGCGCCGTTCTTCGACTGCATGCCGAGGGTCCAGCGCGCCCCGCGCTCGATGGCGTTCTCCACCCGCTCCTGGTCGGGGTGGGCCACCCTGCGCAGCGCGAGCGCCACCTCGGCGGTGTCGTCGATGTCGGGGTAGTTGTCGTTGTGGAACTCGAAAGCCCAGCCGCCGGGCGCCAGTCCGGGCCTGCGTACCGCCCAGTCGCCGGGGCGCACGATCTCCTCGCCCAGCATCCAGTCCGCCGCCCTGACGAGCTGCGGGTGGTCGGCGGGCAGCCCGGCGTCCGCGAGCGCGATCGTCGCGAGGCAGGTGTCCCACACGGGCGACTGGCAGGCCTCGATCATCCGGGCGCCGTCCTCGCGCCACACGGCGAACCGGTCGAGCGAGGCGAGTCCGGCCTTCAGGACCGGGTGTCCGAGGTCGTAGCCGAGCAGGTGCAGCGCGATGACCGAGTAGACGGCGGGCGGCTGGATGCCGCCCCAGCAGCCGTCGTTCTCCTGCCGCTCGATGATCCAGCGGGCGGCGCTGTTCATCGCCGCCTTGCGCAGCCGGCGCGGTGCGACCTTGCGGTAGACGTGCAGTGCCTTGTCGAGCCGTTCGAAGACGCCGTCCCAGGTCGTCGCGGGGGCCAGGGGCCTGGCGGGGCGCGGGACGCGCGCGTCGACGTGCAGCTCGTCCAGGGCGAAGGGCGCGGGGCGCACCGGGCGCTTGGCGGAGACGACGGTGAGCGGCACGATGGTCTGCCGCGCCCAGCAGCCGAAGTCGTAGATGTTGAGCGGGAGCCACGCGGGGAAGTAGATGAGTTCCGGCGGGAGTTCGGGCAGGTCGTCCCAGCTCCACCAGCCGAAGAGGGCGAGCCAGATGCGGGTGAAGACCCTGCTCTCCGCGATGCCGCCCCGGTCCCTGATCCACTCGGCGGCCCTGGCCATGTGCGGATCGTCGGGGCTGTCGCCCGCAAGGCGCAGCGCGACGTACGCCTCGATGGTGGTGGAGAGCTCTCCCGGGCCGCCGTAGAAGGTGGCCCAGGTGCCGTCCTCGCGCTGCTCGCCGCGGATGAAGAGCGCGGCGGCGTGCGTGGTCCGCTCGTCCCTGATGCCGAGGAACTGCCGCAGGAGGAGATCCTCGGCGTCCATGGTCACATTGGTCTGGAGGTCGCCCTTCCACCAGCCCTCGGTGTCCTGCCGGGAGAGCAGGAAGTCCGTGGAGCGCTGTATGGCCCGGGTGGCGGCGTCCTTGGTACCCGCCGTCGGTGGCGTCGCGGCACGGGTATCGATGGAATGGCTGGCCGAGGCTGCGCGGGGCGGGGCCGCTCCGGTGCTTCCGTCGGTCGTCGCTGTCATGGCTTCCCCTTCGTGCAGTGCGGTGCTTCCTCTGCTGTGGGTCCGCCGTCGGCCGACGCGGTGCGCCGGCCGGCGACTGCGAGTCATATACGGCCGATAGTGATCATCTCTTTCGTACGACGACGAAGTCGGCGAGTGCGACGAGCTGCTCCCGCACCCGGTCCGGCATGGATACGGTGTCCAGCGCCTCGATGGCGACACTGTGCTGGCGCCGGGCCTCCTCGGCGGTCCACCGGCGTCCGCCCGCCTCTTCGATCAGGGCGGCGCGCACGGCGAACTCCTCCTCGGAGAAGCTGTCGAAGTCGCTGCTCTTGGCATCGGCGGCGAGCAGCTCCCCGAGCTGCTCGGAGGCGGGACCGCCCGCGGCGAGCGCGGCCACCACCGGCAGGGACTTCTTGCGCTGGCGCAGGTCGCTCCAGGTCCGCTTGCCGGTGGCCTCCGGGTCGCCCCAGATGCCGAGCAGGTCGTCCACGGCCTGGAAGGCGAGGCCGAGGTGGTAGCCGTACTTCTCCAGGACGTCGGCGGTGCGGTCGTCAGCGCCGCCGAGCACGGCGCCGATGGAGACGGCGCAGGCGAGCAGGGCACCCGTCTTGTTGCCCTCCATCTCCAGGCACTCCTCGACGGTGACCCGCTCGCGGTGCTCGTACGAGATGTCCTGCGCCTGGCCGTCGATCAGCGCGCGCGTGGCCGCGGTGAGGCGGCGTGTGGCGCGGCCCGCCTCGACGGTGCCGATCTCGAGGAGGATCTCGTTGGCGAGCGCGAAGAGGGCGTCGCCGACGAGGATGGCCTGCGCGGGGCCGTGCACCTTCCACACCGTGTCGCGGTGGCGGCGCTGCTCGTCGCCGTCCATCAGGTCGTCGTGCAGGAGCGAGAAGTTGTGCACGAGCTCCACGGCGACCGCGCCGGGCACGCCGACCTCGGGGGCCGCGCCCGCGGCCTCCGCGGAGAGCAGCGCGAGCGCGGGACGCACGGCCTTGCCGCCGTCGCCGTCGGACGGGTTGCCCGCGGCGTCGATCCAGCCGAAGTGGTAGGCGGCCACGGTGTTCATGGGGGGCGCGAGGCGGTCCACAGCGGCCCGCAGCACCGGGGTGGCCAGGGTCCTTCCGCGCTCGAGCAGTGAGGTCACGTCCACCGTGTCGGCAGCCGTTTCGGCCGAGGGCACAGTCGGCACAGTTTCTCCTCTGATTCCGGTGCTTGTTCCCTGGGGAGCTGACCCCAGGAGGTCGAGCTTCACGCCGCCGCCTCCTCGAATGCGAAGAGATGGTCACGGGGGCGGTCGAGTGCGAAGAGGGCGGCCTCGGCCGCGCTGATGCCGCTGCGCACGGCGCTCTCCATGGTCGCGGGCCAGCCGGTGGCGGTCCACGCGCCCGCGAGGTACAGGCCGCGGGCCCTGGTGCGCGCCCCGGGCCTGAGCCGTCCGACGCCCGGGGTGGGCGCGAAGGTGGCGGTGCGCTCGCGGGTCACGAAGAAGTCCCGGACCTTCGCGCCGTGCGCGGCGGGCAGCAGCCGTTCGAGCTCGGGAAGGTAGTGCTCGCGCAGCGCGGCGACGGGCGCGTCGATCTCGTCCTGCGCGGCGGACTGCGAGAGCGCGAGGTACTGCCCCTCGGTGAGCCCCGAGGCGTCGGTGCGGTCGAAGACCCACTGGATGGGCGTGCCGAGGGCGGCGAAGAACGGCCGCTTCAGGACCTTCCTGTCGTACACGACGTGCACGTTGAGGATCGGCGCGTCGTCGATGTCGAGCAGCCGGTCGGGCTGGTCGAGCGCCCCGTCCGGGAGCAGGTCGTGGGCCTCGCGCTGCGGCACGGCGAGCACGACGGTGTCGGCGTCGATGGTCTCGCCGGGCACCTCGACGCGCCAACCGCCGTCACCGGCACGGGAGATGGAGGTGACGCGCGCCTTCACCTCGGTGCGGACCCCCGCGGCGTCGAGCGCCCTGCGGGCCAGCGTGTCGTGCAGGTCGCCGAGCGGCACCCGGGACCAGCCGATGTCGGCAGCGCCGGGATCGGAGAGCAGCCCGGTCTTGAACACCATGGCGGCGAGCCCGAGGGAGGCGTCGCCGGCGACGGCGTTGAGCGTGGCGACGCCCACGAGGTCCCAGAGGGCTTCGATGGCGCGCGGCGACTGGCCGTGCCTGGCGAGCCAGCTCCCGAAGTCCTGCGTGTCGAGCAGCGGGTCGGCCGGGTCGAGGCCCTTGAGGGCGAGCGCGGCACGCCCGACCTTGGCGCGCTCGGCCAGCGAGAGGTGGGGATACGTGGCGAGGCTCGCCGCCAGGTGCAGCGGGACGGGCAGTTCGGTGCGGCGCAGCCGTCCGAGCCGGTTGCGGTCGGCGTCGAGCACGGGTACGTCGAGACGTTCCTGCAAGGGCGCGAGGTGTGCGCCGCCGACGCGGTCGAGGAACCAGCGGTAGGCGGTGCAGCAGCGGAGGTAGACGTGCTGGCCGTTGTCGACGGTCAGGTCGCCGCGCCGGAAGGAGAAGGCGAGCCCGCCGAGCCGCGGCCGTCCTTCGAGGAGCGTCACGCGCAGTCCGGCGTCGGCGAGGGAGAGCGCGGCGGTGACCCCCGCGAGCCCGCCGCCGATCACTACGGCCGCCCCGTCGGGGCGGCCTCCAAGGTTCTCGCGCGACCCGTCGGGCCGCATGTCGTCGCTGTTCACGCACCCTCTCCTTCGGCCGTCGCAGTCTGGGACGCCGTCGTGGAGCGGAGGGTTGCCCACCGCTTCGCGGAGACCGCCACAGCCGCCTCCTCCACGCCCGGGACCCATCTCACGCGCGCCTCCTGAGAGTCCGGCGTGACACGTGCCGCGTATCGAGGCCGGACAGGCCGCGTACGGCGACGTACGCCTTCTCGCGGCCCGGCAGCGAGACGCGGCCGCGCAGGACGGCCTCCGGCTCGCGCTCGATGCGGTCGAGCAGGCGGCGGTAGATGCCTGCCATGGCCGCGACGCAGGCGCCGCTGCGCCGGTCCAGCATGGGCAGCAGGCGGTAGCCCTCGGCGAACAGGGCGCGTGCCCTGCGGACCTCGAAGTGCACGAGCCCGGCGAAGTCGGAGCCCGCGGGCGGCTCGGAGCCGGAGAAACCGGCGGAGCAGCCGAACTTGGCGAGGTCCTCCGCGGGCAGGTAGATACGCCCGTCCCCGGCGTCCTCGCGCACGTCGCGCAGGATGTTGGTGAGCTGGAGCGCGAGACCGAGGGTGTCGGCGTACTCCGGCGCCCGCTCGGCGTGGAGCGCTCCCCGCTCCGTGCCGAACACACCGAGCGAGAGCCGGCCGATGGCACCGGCCACACAGCGGCAGTAGACCTTCAGGTCCTCCCAGGTCTCGTACGTCTCGCCGCGTACGTCCATCTGGACGCCGTCGATCAGTTCGTCGAGGCCGCCCATCGGGATGGGGAAGCGCGCGGCGGCGTGGGCGAGGGCGACCGCGACCGGGTCGGTGTCGTCCTCGTCGACCGCGCCCTCGTCGATGCGGGTCAGGAGCTTGCGGGTCTCGTCGAGCCGGTCCGCCTTGACGTCCGGCGCGAGGTTGCCGTCGCCGATGTCGTCCACGCGCCGCGAGAGCGCGTAGAGCGCGGACATCGCGCGCCGCTTCGGCGCCGGGAGAAGCCTGATGCCGTAGGCGAAGTTGCGTGCCTGCTGTCCGGTGACGGTCTCGCAGTAGCTGTACGCGGCGAGCACCGGTGCGGACATCTGCGGGTCTGTTTCCACGGTCCGGCTCACCCCTCTCCTCGCAGAACCGCTCCGGCCTCGCGCAGCAGGCGGGACTTGGCGGGCTTGGGCGGTCCTGGCAGTACGTCGTACCCCGCGTCGACGATCGCCCGGACCGTCGCCCTCCCGCCGGCGACGAACCCGGCGAGCAGCAGCTTCAGCCTGCCGTGGACGCTACCCACCAGGGGGGTGCCTTCATTCAGGAGGCAGCGGGCGCGTTCCGTTTCGTACGCGACCAATGCGCGCACCGACGCGCCTGCGGTGGCCGCGGCCAGATCCGTCTCGGTGACGTGGAAGCGCTTCATGTCCTCGATCGGCAGATAGATGCGGTCGCGCCGGAGATCCTCGGCGACGTCCTGGATGTGCTCGACGATCTGCAGGGCGGTGCAGACGGCGTCCGAGCGGCGGATGCGCTCGGGGGTCTCCGTGCCGGTGATGGCGAGGACGAGGCGGCCGATGGGGTTGGCCGAGAGGGCGCAGTACGCCACCAGGTCGTCGTGGGTCTCGTAGCGCCCGATGTGCTGGTCCTGGCGGTTGGCCGCGATCAGGTCGAGGAAGGGGGCGAGTGTCAGGGTCCCGCGCTCGGCGGGGGCGGCGAGCGAGCGCACCAGCGGGTGGCCGGGGCTGCCGCCGCCGAAGACCTCGCGCAGGTCGGCCTCGACCGCGTCGAGCATCCGCAGCGGATCGCCGGCGTGGGCGGGGTCCACGCCGAGGCGTCCCGCGTGGCCGGCCCCGGGCTCCAGGTCGCCGTCGCCGATGTCGTCGATGAGCCGCACGACGCCGTAGACCGCCATGAGGTCGTCGCGCCAGGCCCGCGGCAGGAAGAAGGGAGCCACCGGGAAGTTCTCGTCCGCGGCCTTGTCGAGGACGGCGGAAGCATCGCGGAGCCGGAGATCATCCGTAGCCATTGCCGTCACTCTCCCGTTCTACACTGCCGACCCAATACATCCTATTTCGGACACGCCGCCCGCCCTCACCGGAGGCGGACCGTGCTCCGAGGGCGGGACGCCGCGCCATATCGCCCCACTTGCCGCGAATCAGCACCGGTACAGCTTACGTTGTACAACCCAACCCGCATCGTCGGGGTATTCCGCACATCACAACAACACACCGATTGGCGTCAACCTTCCCCGGATTCAGGTGACTTGAGTGAGCGGTGGGACTCCGGAGGCGCATGAACACGACAGGCCCCGCCGGGCTGGGCCCGGCGGGGCCTGTCGTCGAACGGGTGAATCCCGATGGCGCAAATGGGCTACTTGCCCGCGCGCCGTCCATCTGCCCGGCGCGCCGACCGTCCGCCGGGCGTGCCGCCTACTTGCCCGTGAACTTCTCGTACTCCTTGATGACCTCGTCGGTCGGTCCGTCCATGCGCAGCTCGCCGCGCTCCAGCCACAGCACCCGGTCGCAGGTGTCGCGGATGGACTTGTTGTTGTGGCTGACGAGGAAGACCGTGCCGGCCTCCTTGCGCAGCTCGCGGATGCGGGCCTCGGAGCGCTTCTGGAACTTGCGGTCGCCGGTGGCGAGCGCCTCGTCGATCATCAGCACGTCGTGGTCCTTGGCCGCGGCGATGGAGAAGCGCAGGCGCGCCGCCATGCCGGAGGAGTACGTACGCATCGGCAGGGTGATGAAGTCGCCCTTCTCGTTGATGCCGGAGAAGTCGACGATGTCCTGGTAGCGCTGCTTGACCTGCTCGCGGGACATGCCCATCGCCAGGCCGCCGAGGATGACGTTCCGCTCGCCGGTCAGGTCGTTCATCAGGGCCGCGTTCACGCCGAGCAGCGAGGGCTGGCCGTCGGTGTAGACCTTGCCCTGCTCGGCGGGGAGCAGCCCCGCGATGGCGCGCAGCAGCGTGGACTTGCCCGAGCCGTTGGAGCCGATCAGGCCGATGGCCTCGCCGCGGTAGGCGGTGAAGCTGACGCCGCGCACGGCGTGCACCTTGCGGACACCGCGCTCCTCGCCGCGCCTGAGGATGCGGCTCAGGGCGGAGGTGGCGCTGCCCTTGCCCGTACGCGCGCCGTTGACGCGGTAGACGATGTGCAGCTCGTCGGCGATGACGGTGGGGATGTGCCCCTTGTCGGTGATCTTGTCGTCCTCAGCCACGGCCGTAACGCTCCTCAGCCTTCCAGAAGTACACGAACCCGACCACGCCGATCACGACGGCCCAGCCGATGGCGAAGGCCCACACGTGCGGCGGCAGGTACGAGGAGCCGTACTTGTCGATCATGGCGAAGCGGATCAGGTCCATGTAGATGGAGGCCGGATTCCACTGGAGCACGTCACCGACCCAGCCGGGCACGCTCTCCTTGGTCGCGAGCATCGCGGGGATGCTGAACATGACGCCCGACGCGTACATCCAGGTCCGCATCACGAACGGCATGAGCTGCGCCAGGTCGGGCGTCTTGCTGCCCATCCGGGCGAAGACCAGTGCCAGGCCCATGTTGAAGACGAACTGAAGGACCAGCGCGGGCAGGACCAGGAGCCAGGAAAGGGCGGGGAAGATCCCGAACGCGCACATGATCACGACGAGCACGATCATCGAGAAGAGCAGCTGCTGGAGCTGCTGGAGCGCGAAGGAGATCGGCAGCGAGGCCCGCGGGAAGTGCAGGGCCCTGACCAGGCCGAGGTTGCCGGAGATCGCCCGCACGCCCGCCATGACCGAGCTCTGCGTGAACGTGAAGACGAAGACGCCCGTCACCAGGAACGGCACATAGATGTCGTGCGGGATGCCCTCCCTGGCACCGAGCAGCAGGCCGAAGATGAAGAAGTAGACCGCCGCGTTCAGGAGCGGCGTGGCCACCTGCCAGAGCTGGCCGAGCTTGGCCTGGCTGTACTGGGCGGTCAGCTTCGCCTGGGAGAAGGCGAGGATGAAGTGGCGCCGCCCCCAGAGCTGGCGGACGTACTCGAAAAGTCCGGGCCGTGCGCCGCTGACGGTCAGACCGTACTTGGCGGCGAGCTCGGCGCGGGAGAGCCCGTCATCGGGCGACGGGGGCGCGCTCACCGCGACTCCGCCGTCATGCGTTGTCTCACTCACGAGTGGAAACTTTCGTCTTCAGATGCGCAGCCGGTCGGGCGTAGGCGTGGGCCAGGGACCGGGGTATGGCCCAGATGGTGTCAGACCCGAGCTTGTCAGATGACGGGAGGTCGGCCCAGCCGGGTCAGCCGCCACACCGTACGCCACTTCATGGGCCTGCGAGGGCCGCAGGGCGTGGTCCAGCCCTCCTTGAAACCGCCGAACCAGGCCTTCAGGGCGGGCCCCGACGGACGCCGGGCGAGGGTCAGGAGCATCCAGACGCCGAGGTAGACCGGGACGAGGAGCGCCGGAAGGTTGCGGCGGGCCAGCCAGACGCGGTTGCGGGCCACCATGCGGTGGTAGACCGCGTGCCGCGAGGGGGCCGTCGTCGGGTGCAGGAGCACCATGTCGGAGCGGTAGTCGATCATCCAGCCCGCGTTCAGCGCGCGCCAGGCGAGGTCGGTCTCCTCGTGGGCGTAGAAGAACTCGCCCGGAAGCGGACCCACCTGTTCTATGACCTTGGCGCGCACCGCGTTGGCCCCGCCGAGGAACGTCGTCACGCGCGAGGAGCGCATCGGGTCCGAGGCCCGCAGCCGCGGCACGTGGCGCCGCTGGGTCTCGCCCGTGTCCGGGTCCGCGATGCGGAAGCTGACGATGCCGAGCTCCGGGTCGGCCGCGAAGGCCTCGCGGCACAACTGCGCCGTGTCGGTGTTGGCCAGGAGCCCGTCGTCGTCGAGGAAGAGCAGGATGTCGACGTCGGTGCCGCCGGGGCCGAAGGCCTCGATGCCGACGTTGCGCCCGCCCGGGATGCCCAGGTTCTCGGGCAGCTCGATCGTGCGTACGCCTTCGGGGACGTCCGGCACCGGGGCGCCGTTGCCGACCACGACCACCTCGACCGGGTCGCCGTCTTGCTTGGCGACCGAGTCGAGGAGGGCGCGCAGCTCCTGCGGCCGGTTGCCCATCGTGATGATGACGGCGCCGACCTTCAGCTTCTGTGCCGAAGAGCCCGGGGTGCTGGGGGTGCTCACTTCAACCTGCTCGATACGAGGATGGACACGAGGTGGAGCAGGGTCTGCAGCAGCGCGATGCCGGCGAGGACCGCCACGCCGAGGCGCGAGAAGAACAGGTCGCCCCTGGCCTGGTCCACGATCGCGATGACCAGGATCAGCAGGGACGCCTCGACCCCGAGGATGAGCCGGTGGAACTTCAGCGCGGCGGCGGCCCTGCGGGCCAGCGCCATGCCGGGGGAACGCGGCTCGGCCGCGGACTCCTTGACCGGCTCCTTGCCCGTCTGGTGACGGGCCACGCCGACGAGGTCGGTCTCGGCCTTGATCAGGATCGCGCCGAGGGCGGCCAGGGTGCCGAGGAAGGCCCACAGCCAGTCGATGCGCCCGGAGCCCCAGATGTCGGCGGCGCGCAGGCCGAAGCCGACCAGGACCGCGGCGTCGCACAGGTAGGCGGCGACGCGGTCCAGGTAGACCCCGGACATCGAGTACTGCTTCTTCCAGCGGGCGATCTCGCCGTCCACGCAGTCGAGCAGCAGGTAGAGCTGGACCGCGACCACGCCGAGCACCGCGCCCGTGATGCCCGGCACCAGCAGGGCGGGGGCGGCGAGGGCGCCGGCGACGGTCATCACGTAGGTCAGCTGGTTGGGCGTGACCCGCGTGTTCACCAGGTGCCGGTCGATGCGCAGGGAGACCTCGCGCATGTAGAGCCGGCCGGCCCAGTGTTCGCCGCTCCGCCGGTCCTTCACCCCCGGGGGGTGGACGACCGGGCGGAGCTCAGCTACCGATGGCTTTTGCATAGTCGGCGTATGCGTCCCTGATCTGGTCGTTGGACAGGTCGAGGTGTTCGAGGATCGTGTAGCGGCCCGGCCGGGTCTGCGGAGCGAACTCCACGACCTTGACGAACTCCTCCACGGTGAAGCCGATCTCCTCCGGCAGCACGGGCAGGCCGTGGCGGCGCAGCACCGAGGCCATGTACGCCGACTCCTCGCGGGCACCGCGCAGGTGCATCGCGAAGGCCGCGCCGAGGCCGCACTGCTCGCCGTGGCTCGCGGCGCGCTTGGGGTAGAGGAGGTCGAAGGCGTGGTTGATCTCGTGGCAGGCGCCGGACGCCGGGCGGGAGTCGCCCGACACGGACATGGCGATGCCGGTGAGGACCAGACCCTCGGCGAGGACCTGGAGGAACGCGTCGTCGCCGACGCCACCGGGGTGGCGCAGCACGGCCTCGCCGGCCTGGCGGGCCATGGCGGCCGCGAGGCCGTCGATGTCCTCGCCGCGCTCGCGGGCGGCCAGCTCCCAGTCCGCGATCGCGGAGATGTTGGACAGCGCGTCGCCGATGCCGGAGCGGACGAAACGGACGGGCGCCTCACGGATCACATCGAGGTCGATGACGACCGCGATGGGGTTCGGCACGCCGTACGAGCCGCGGCCCGCGTCGTTGTCGAGCGTCGCGACCGGGGAGCAGAGGCCGTCGTGCGACAGGTTCGTCGCGACGGCGACCAGCGGCAGACCCACGCGCGCCGCGGCGAA
This sequence comes from Streptomyces sp. NPDC046335, assembly GCF_055587985.1. Taxonomy (NCBI): domain Bacteria; kingdom Bacillati; phylum Actinomycetota; class Actinomycetes; order Kitasatosporales; family Streptomycetaceae; genus Streptomyces; species Streptomyces sp. NPDC046335. The sequence continues at coordinate 62,484 of NZ_JBVJFF010000018.1, forward strand.
CTTGGCGCAGTCGATGATCTTGCCGCCGCCGAGGCCGACGACCGCGTCGTAGCGGCCCTTCTTCATGGCGTCGGCGAGCTTGATGGCGTCGTCCAGCGTGCCGCCGCCCACCTCGAACCACTCGGCGCCTGGCAGCGACGGCATGAGGCGGTCCCGCAGGACCGCGCCGGAGCCACCGCTGATGGCGATGGCGAGCTTGCCGGTCGACGAGCAGATCCGCTGGTCGGCGAGGACACCGGCCAGGTCGTTGAGCGCCCCCGGCCGGATGTCGACGACGACGGGCGAGGGGATGAGCCTCGTCAGTACTGGCACGCGATCTCCCGGCCCTTGGCGAGGTCGTCGTGGTTGTCGATCTCGACCCACGTGACGTCGCCGATCGGGGCCACGTCCACCTTGAAGCCGCGGTTGACGAGCTCCTGGTAGCCGTCCTCGTAGTAGAGGTCGGGGTCGCGCTCGAAGGTGGTCTTCAGCGCGTCGGCGAGCTCGTCGGCGGCGGAGCCCTCGATGAGGGTGACGCCGATGTACTCGCCGGTGGCCTCGGAGGGGTCCATCAGCTTCGTGATGCGCTGCACGCCCTTGGCGTCGTCGACGATGACCTTCATCTCCTCGTCGGCGAGCTGCTTCACCGTGTCGAGGGCGAGGATGATCTTCTTGCCGTCGCCGCGCGCGGCGAGCAGCGTCTTCTCGACGGAGACCGGGTGCACGGTGTCGCCGTTGGCGAGGATCACGTCGTGCTTGATGGCGTCACGCCCGCACCACAGGGAGTAGGCGTTGTTCCACTCCTCGGCCTTGTCGTTGTCGATCAGCGTGAGCTTGAGGTTGTACTTCGCCTCAAGGGCCGCCTTGCGCTCGTAGACGGCTTCCTTCTTGTAGCCGACGATGATCGCGACCTCGGTGAGACCGATCTCGGCGAAGTTGCCGAGCGTCAGGTCGAGGATCGTGGTCTCCCCGTCGACGGGCACCAGAGCCTTGGGCAGCGTGTCCGTGTAGGGACGGAGACGCCGTCCGGCGCCTGCGGCAAGGACGAGGCCGATCATGCGGGTTCTCCTTCATCGTGTACGGCGGGTGCGCCACGCTTGTGAGCGGTCACCCAGAAGCGGATGCTCTCGACGAGCACCACGAGTGCCACGGCCACGGCGAGTGCCGTGAGCGCGACGGTGAAATCTTCGGCGGGCAGCAGGGCCGCGGCCAGCACGACCACGAGGGTCCTGCCTTCCTGGCCGCCGATCGCCCGCACCAGCCGGCGCGGAGGTGCGCCCGTACCGCCCTTGATGCGGTACACCGTGTCGTAGTGATGGTAGGCGACCGCGGCCACCAGCCCGAAAGCCGCCGGCAGTGCTCCGTTCACGTCCGCTTTGGCCGCGAGCGCCAGGATCGTGCCGTACTCGGCGGCCCGGAAGAACGGCGGCACCAGCCAGTCGAGGGGGGCCTTGAGGGGCATGACCAGGGCGAGGCCCGACAGGGCGATGTACAGCGCGGCGGCGGCCACGACCACGGGGCTGCCGTAGGGGTTGGCCAGCGCCGTGCCGACGAGCACGGCGCCGCCGACGAAGGCGAGCACCGGGGCGGGACGCAGCCAGGTCACCCGTGGCCGGAGGGCGGAGAAGGCCGAGGCCAGGGGGCCGTTGTCGGCGAGGTCGGCGAGCGCGCCCGCGGCACGGTCGGTGCGGGTGGCCTTGCGGGTCACCGAGCGCAGGACGCGGCCCGCGGTGGTGTAGCAGGCGGCGAGCGCGCAGCCGACGAGCAGGACGACGAGGGTGATGCGCGGGGTGGTGACCGCGGTGAGCACGGCGATCATCGCCCAGCGCTCGCCGATGGGCAGCACGATCATCCGGCGCAGCCAGACCGTCCAGCCGACGCTGTCGAGCTTGTCGGAGAGGGCGGCGGTGGGGCTGGTGTTGGCGCTGGCGTCGTGGTTCGCCTCGTTGAAGGAGAAGTCCACGACGTGCCGGCAGGTCTGGAGCACCATCGCGCCGAGCGCGAGCGCCCACACGTCGTCACCGCCGCGGGCCGCGCCGAGCGCGAGGCCCGCGTAGTACGCGTACTCCTTGGCCCGGTCGAAGGTCGCGTCGAGCCAGGCGCCGAGCGTGGAGTACTGCAACGAGTAGCGGGCGAGCTGGCCGTCCGTGCAGTCCAGGACGAAGGAGAGGAGCAGCAGCACACCGGCGGCGACGAAGCCGCCGCGCGTGCCGGTCGCCGCGCAGCCCGCCGCGATCAGGGCGGTGAGCAGCGAGGCGGTGGTGACCTGGTTCGGGGTCAGGCCCCGGCGCGCGCACCACCGTGCGAGGTAGCGCGAGTACGGGGAGATGCAGTACGTGGTGAAGAAGCCGTCCCTGGCCTTGACCGCGCCGCGCAGGCGCACGGCCTCGTCGTCGACGGCGGCGACGGCCTGCCGGGCCTCGTTGCGGGCCTGCGGGTCGTCGGGCACGGTGGCGACGAGGGTGCCGAGGTCGGGGCGGTGCACATCGGTGGCGCCGGACTCCATGGCCGCGGCGATGGAGTCCGGGAGCGCGTCGAGGGTCGCCACGCCGCCGTGGGCCGCGGCGCTCGCCCGCAGGGCGCGGGTCAGCTCCTGGCGGGCCTCGGGCTTGGCCGTGACGGCGCCGGGCACCGCCGACGCGGCGAAGCGGGGGTCGGTGAGGGCGAGGCGCAGCGCGTGGACGTGACCGACGAAGCGCGTGTCGACGACGGCGACCCGCAGGCCGGCCGGTACGGCGGCGAGCAGCGTCTCGGCGTCCGCCGCGCCGGAGGCGACCCGCACGTCGAAACCGAGGGACCGCAGATCACCTTCGAGCGGCGACCCGGGTACCGGCTGACCGGTGAGGATGGCGGTCGACAGACGAACTCACTCCTTGATTCCCGGCGCGGCTCGCGCCGGGCACGTGCGTAAGAGGGGCGCCCCTGGCCATGCGGCCGGGCGGCACGTCGGCAGAGGCTATCGGATGCCGGGAAGCGGGCGTTCACCACCCGTTCACGCCCCGTAAGGGCGGCCTGCGAGGACCCCGGCCCTCACGATCATCATGGTGGATGGGGGGCCGCCCTCACAAACCGCGCCCGCACCGCGCCCGGCTTGTCCAGGAGCGGCCGTTTAGCACCCCCGGAGTGTTCGCTTAGGGTGGTCGCCCATGACATGGCTGATCACAGGCGGAGCGGGATACATCGGGGCACATGTGGCGCGGGTCATGGCCGGTGCCGGTGAGGACGTCGTCGTCCTGGACGACGTCTCCTCCGGGGTGCCGGGGCGGCTGCCCGCGGACATTCCCCTCATCAAGGGCTCCTCTCTCGACGGCGGCCTGGTGCGCCGGGTCCTCGCCGAGCACGCCGTCACCGGTGTGGTGCACCTCGCGGCCCGCAAGCAGGTCGGCGAGTCGGTGGAGCAGCCGCTGCGCTACTACCGGGAGAACCTGGGCGGCCTGACGACGCTCCTCGAAGCGGTGGCCGAGGCCGGGGTGAAGCGCTTCGTCTTCTCCTCGTCGGCGGCGGTGTACGGCAACCCGCCGGACGTGGACCTCGTCGGCGAGGACACGCCGTGCGCTCCGGTCAGCCCCTACGGCGAGACGAAGCTCGCCGGGGAGTGGCTGGTGCGGGCCGCGGGCCGGGCGCACGGCATCGCGACGGTGTGCCTGCGCTACTTCAACGTGGCGGGCGCCGCGGCTCCCGAGCTCGCCGACACCGGCGTGTTCAACGTCATCCCGATGGTCTTCGACCGCCTCACGCGCGACGAGCCGCCGCGCATCTTCGGCGACACGTACCCCACCCCGGACGGCACCTGCGTACGGGACTACATCCACGTGTCCGACCTCGCGGAGGCCCACCTGGCGGCGGCCCACCGGCTCACGCGGGGCGTCGAGGGCGACCTCACGGTGAACATCGGCCGCGGCGAGGGCGTTTCCGTACGCGAACTGATCGATCTCATCGGTGAGGTGAGCGGCGACGACAGGCCCGCCCTCGTGGAGCCCGCCCGCGCGGGCGACGCGCCGCGTGCCGTGGCCGACGCGCGGCTCGCCGCGAAGGAGCTGGACTGGAGGGCACGCCGCTCGGTGCGCGAGATGGTCGAGTCGGCGTGGGCGGGGTGGTGTCTGCGTCACCCCGAGGCGCGCCGGGACCGCCCCTGAGCGTGTCGCGGCCGTCGCCGCGAGGTCCTGACCTGCACACCTTCCCTTGACGGCAACCGTTGCCATTTTCGCAGGTCAGGGCAGGTGACAACGGTGTTCAGTGCCGCGTTGCCAATACCCCCCGCCCGTAGTTCACTGTGGTCGCGCGACCACCGAACGGCAGACCGATGAGCGACGCGGGAGGCGGCTCCATGGGGGCTGGGCACGATCACGGACACACACACGGGGCACCGGTCACGGGGACGGCGGCCAACGCCTACAAGGGGCGCCTGCGGGTGGCGCTCGGCATCACGATCACCGTCATGCTGGCCCAGATCGTGGGCGGCGTCATGGCCGACTCCCTCGCGCTGATCGCGGATGCGACGCACATGGCGACGGACGCGGTCGGGCTCGGCATGGCCCTGCTGGCGATCCACTTCGCGAACCGCCCGGCCACCGAGAACCGCACCTTCGGCTACGCCCGCGCCGAGATACTCGCCGCGCTCGCCAACTGCCTGCTGCTCCTGACCGTCGGCGGCTATGTGCTGTACGAGGCGGTCGAGCGGTTCATCACCCCGGCACAGACACAGGGCTCCCTGACCGTCTGGTTCGGCGCCTTCGGCCTCGTCGCCAACATGATCTCGCTGACGCTCCTGATGCGCGGCCAGAAGGACAGCCTCAATGTGCGGGGCGCGTTCCTGGAGGTGGTGGCGGACACCCTCGGCTCCGTGACGGTCATCGTCTCGGCGGTCGTGATCATGCTCACCGGATGGCAGGCGGCGGACCCGGTCGCCTCGCTCGTCATCGGCGTCATGATCGTCCCGCGCACGGTGAAACTCCTGAGGGAGACCTTGAACGTCCTCCTCGAATCCGCGCCCAAGGACGTCGACATGACGGAGGTACGGGCCCACATACTCGCCCTGCCCGGCGTCGAGGAGGTCCACGACCTGCACGCCTGGACGATCACCTCGGGCATGCCCGTGCTCTCCGCGCACGTCGTCGTGGGCTCCGGCACGCTCGACTCGCTCGGCCACGAGAAGATGCTGCACGAGCTCCAGGGCTGCCTGGGCGACCACTTCGACGTGGAGCACTGCACCTTCCAGCTGGAGCCCAGCGGCTACGCGCGGCACGAGGCCGGGCTCTGCCACTGATAAATCGCGGGCGCCGTGATCACGCCCGGTGGTACGGTCACGGCGGCTCCCACAGCGGAGCCCTGGTGACTTCGGAGGTGGGTCGATGACTGCCGTGACTGGCGCTGCTTCACGCGGCGACATGTGCGTCCTTACCTACCGGGCCCGCGTCTGACCTTTCGTACACCTTCCGTACGCCGCGTCCGCGGGCCCCTCATCCAAGGGTTTCCCACGTTGACCGACAACACGTCGACCGACCACGCTTCCATCACCGACGCCTTCTTCGCCCTGCACCACGGCCTTCCGCGGCAGGGTCCCGGCTCCGACGACACCACCCGGCGGCTGTTCCGTCTCGCCGGCGCGCTGCCCGAGCGGCCGCGCGTGCTCGACCTGGGCTGCGGACCCGGACGGGCTTCGCTGCTGCTCGCCGCCGAGGCGGGTGCCGAGGTGACGGCCGTCGATCTGCACGAGCCGTTCCTGGACGAGCTCCGCGCGGCCGCGCTTCGGCGCGGGCTCACCGGCTCGATCACCCCGCTCCAGGCCGACATGGCCGCGCTTCCCTTCCCTGACGCGTCGTTCGACCTCGTCTGGGCCGAGAGCTCGGTGTACAGCATCGGCTTCGACACCGCCCTGCGCGCCTGGCGCCGGCTGCTCGCGCCCGGCGGCTCGCTCGTTCTCACCGAGTGCGAGTGGACCACCGCCGAGCCGTCCGCCGCGGCCCGCGCCTTCTGGGAGCGGCACTACACGCTGCGTACGGGCGCCGACAACGCCCGGGCCGCGACCGCCGCCGGGTACGCCGTGCTCGGCGTACACGCGCAGCCCGAGTCCGACTGGCAGGAGTACTACGGCCCGCTCGCCGCGCGCGCGGACGCGGCGGACCCCGGCGCGCCCGGGATGGCCGAGGCGCTCGCCGCGACCCGCGAGGAGATCGCGATGCGCCGCGAGCACGGGACGGAGTTCGGCTACACCGGCTACGTCCTGCGACCGGTCGACGCCTGGCCCACCAGGCCGGAGACCGCCGAGGACACGGCGGCCGTGCACGCCGTGCACGCCGCCGCCTTCCGGACGGACGCCGAGGCCGACCTGGTCGACGCGCTCCGCGCCGACCCCGGCGCCTGGCTCCCCGGCCTGTCCTGGGTCGCCGAGGCGCCGGACGGCTCGGTCGCGGCCCACGCCCTGATCACCCGCTGCCGGGTGGACGGGGCGCCCGCGCTCGCCCTCGCGCCCGTCGCCGTGCTGCCCGAGCACCAGCGGACGGGGGCCGGATCAGCCGTCGTCCGCGCGGTGCTCGACGCGGCACGCGCGCGTGGGGAGCGGCTCGTCCTGGTCCTCGGGCATCCCGAGTACTACCCGAGGTTCGGTTTCCGGCCCGCTTCCGGCTACGGGATCCGGCCAGGCTTCGAGGTTCCGGACGAGGCCATGATGGCGCTCGTCCTCGACGGGTCGGGCGATTCCGCGCCACTGCCGCGGGGAATGATCGAGTATCCGGCCGCTTTCGGGGTCTGAGGCTCGCGCGGGCGCTCTCGTCAGAGGCGCCCGCCGCGTGTCCCGGCGTGCTTCCGCGCGCCGGGACATGCGGGCCCGCACGTGCCTGGAGTCCCCGGAACGTACGGCAGACTTGAGGCTCGAAGACCGAAGCGAAGGATGGGTATGCCGATCACACCTGCCACCGCGGCGAACAGTTCGTCGAACGGCACCGGAGAAGCGATCTTGCTGGAACTCGTGGACGAGGACGGCAGGACGATCGGCACCGCGGAGAAACTCTCCGCGCACCAGGCACCCGGGCAACTGCACCGGGCGTTCTCCGTCTTCCTCTTCGACGAGCAGGGCCGCCTCCTCCTCCAGCAGCGCGCCCTCGGCAAGTACCACTCCCCCGGCGTCTGGTCGAACACCTGCTGCGGGCACCCCTACCCGGGCGAGGCGCCGTTCGCCGCCGCCGCCCGTCGCACGTACGAGGAGCTGGGCGTCTCGCCCTCGCTGCTCGCCGAGGCGGGCACCGTGCGCTACAACCACCCGGACCCCGACTCCGGCCTCGTGGAGCAGGAGTTCAACCACCTCTTCGTGGGGATGGTCCAGGCGCAGCTGCGTCCGGACGCCTCCGAGGTCGGCGAGACCGTCTTCGTGACCGCCGATGAGCTGCGGGACCGGCACGAGAAGGGCCCGTTCTCCGCGTGGTTCATGACCGTGCTCGACGCGGCGCGGCCCGCGATCAGGGAGCTGACCGGGACCTCCGCCGGCTGGTAACCGTCAGCCGACGGGTATCCGTCAGCCGGCTGGTAACCGTCAGAACGGGCCCGCGGGGCCGAGGCCGGAGTGGCCCGGCCCCGACGGGCCCGCGCCGGACGGGTCCAGGCCGTTGGCGGGCTTGAGGGGCAGGGCCGCCCAGATGACCTTGCCCCCACTCGCGGTGTGCTCGACGTCGCAGGCACCGCCCGCCTCCCGCGTGACCTCGCGCACCAGGAGCAGTCCGCGCCCGCCCGTCTGCCCGTGGTCGGCCACCAGGGCCGTCGGGCGGTAGGGGTGGTTGTCCTCGACGGAGACCCGCACCCACTCGGCGCCGACCGCGACCTCCACCGCGAGCATCGGCGACAGCAGGGCGGCATGGCGCACCACATTGGTGACCAGCTCGGAGACGATCAGCAGCAGCCCCTGCAGCGCGTCGTCGCAGACCGGCACACCCTGGCGGTCCAGCAGGTCGCGCACCGCGCGCCGCGCCTGAGGCACGGAGGCGTCGACGGCGGGGGCCGTGAAGCGCCACACCCCCTCGTACGGCACCCGCGGGCCGCCGCCGGGAAGGGGGCCGGGGCCTCTCCCGTCGTTCTCCATCGTCCGGTCGCCGCCCTCGCGCTCGATAGTCACCACACATCGAGTGTTGGGAACGCGCTGGTCCGGGCCGCGGTACTGACGAAAAGTCGGCGATTATCGACGCTTTTCGATCGCTGCCGCAATGCCACGCCAATTTTCATGACTGCTCTTGCAGTTCTCCTGCCGTCTTCACGGTTTCTTCAGGTTGTACGAGGCTGACGGCGCGCAGGCCTTGCCGGTGGAGGGACACGGATAGCATCCGGCGCATGGAGCCGCAGCTGAGTCACACCGTCACGGACGGCGTCGCCACCGTCGTCATCGGCCATCCGGCCAAGCGCAATGCCATGACCGCCGCTATGTGGCGCCAGGTGCCGCCGCTGCTCGCGGGGCTCGCCGCCGATCCGGCCGTGCGCGCCCTGGTGCTCACCGGCGCGGGTGACACCTTCTGCGCCGGTGCGGACATCTCCTCGCTGCGGGAATCGGCGGGGACGGCCCAGGATCTCGCGGTGCGGGCCGAGGACGCGCTCGCGGCCTTCCCCAAGCCGACGCTCGCGGCGGTCCGCGGCTACTGCGTGGGCGGCGGCTGCCAGCTCGCCGCCGCCTGCGACCTGCGCTTCGCCGACGAGGGCGCCTCCTTCGGCATCACGCCGGCGAAGCTGGGCATCGTCTACCCGGCGTCGTCCACCCGGCGCCTGGTCTCCCTGGTGGGTCCCGCCACCGCCAAGTACCTGCTGTTCTCGGGCGAGTTGATCGGCGCCGAGCGTGCCTCGCGCACCGGCCTGGTGGACGAGGTGCTGCCCGTGGGCGAGTTGGGCAAGCGGGTCGCGGAGTTCGCCCGCGTCCTGGCGGCGCGCTCCCAGCTCACGCAGGCGGCGGCGAAGGAGTTCGCCGCGGGGCGCACCGATCGCGACGCGTACTGGCGGGAGCAGGCGCGCGGCAGCGGCGACACCGCGGAGGGGGTCGCCGCTTTCCTGGAGCGCAGACAGCCGCGCTTCACCTGGACTGCCGCTGACTGCTGACTACCGGCTACCGGCTCTACTGGCCGAAGCGGGCCATCTCGCGGAACTTCGCCACCAGGTGCGCGGGCGCCTTCTCCGGGGAGCCCGCGTCGTAGGGCGGCTGCGGGTCGTACTCCGTCATGAGCTGCACGGACTGCGCGTGCTCGTCGCCCGCGATCCGGCCGGCCAGGGCGAGGCCCATGTCGATGCCCGAGGAGACACCGGCCGCGGTGACGTACTTGCCGTCGAAGACGACCCGCTCCCCCGTCGATTCCGTGCCGAGCCTGTCCAGCTCGGCGAGGGCCAGCCAGTGCGAGGTGGCGCGGCGGCCCTTGAGCAGACCGGCGGCGGCGAGCGCGAGCGAGCCCGTGCACACCGAGGTCGTCCAGGTCGAGGTGGCGTCGACGGCGCGGAGCCACCCGAGGAGCGACTCGTTCTCCATCTGGTCGCTCTGGCCGGGGCCGCCGGGCACCACCACGATGTCGGGGCGCGGCACCTCCGCGAACGACTTGTCGGCGATCAGGGCGAGGTTCCCGCTGTCGTCGCGGACCGGTCCCGTCTGCTCGGCGACGAAGACGGTCTCGGCGCCGGGCAGCGGGGAGAGCGTCTGGTAGGGGCCGATCGCGTCCAGGGCGGTGAAACGCTCGTACAGGGCAATGGCTATCTGCATGGTGTCCTCATCGGTTGGCGTGGGCGAGGGATGTGCCGGCCGGTGCGGCGGAGTCCGCCGCGGGTGGCGTGGGGTGGAAGCGGCGGCGGTACTCCGCGGGGGCCGTGCCGAGCGCCTTGAGGAAGGCGCGGCGCATGGCCTCGGGGGTGCCGTAGCCGCAGGCGCGAGAGACCTCCTCCACCCCGTCGGAGGTGTCCTCCAGGAGCCGGCGCGCGTGCTCGACGCGGACGCGGTCGACGTACTTGCCGGGCGTCAGGCCCGTCTCGGCCTGGAAGGAGCGGGCGAAGTGGCGGGGCGAGAGGCGGGCGCGCGCCGCGAGCGCGTCCACCGAGAGGTCCTCGTCCGGGTGCTCGGTGATCCACTGCTGCACCTCGCGCAGCGGTTCGCGCCGGGCGGTCTGCGCGGAGAGCTGGACGCTGAACTGCGCCTGGTTGCCCGGGCGGCGCAGGAACACCACGAGGTGGCGGGCCACGGTCAGCGCCACCTCGCGTCCCAGGTCCTCCTCCACGAGCGCCAGGGAGAGGTCGATGCCCGCGGTGACTCCGGCGGACGTCGCGACATGGCCGTCGCGTACGTAGATCGGGTCCGGGTCGACCTCGATGCCCGGATGGTCCCTGGCGAGGTCGGCGCAGTACGCCCAGTGCGTCGTCGCCCTGCGCCCCTCCAGGAGGCCTGCCTGGGCGAGCCGGATGGCGCCGGTGCAGACCGAGACCAGGCGCTCGGCGCGCGGGCCGTGCTCGCGCAGCCAGTCGATCAGTGCCGGGTCCTTCGGGCGGGTGCCGATGCCGCCGGGCACGAGCAGCGTGTGCGGCACGGGGGCGTCGGGCAGGGCGTGGTCGGGGACGAGCGTGAGGCCGCTCGATGTCCGTACGGGACCGCCGTCCAGGGAGGCGGTGCGCACGAGGTACGCGGGGTCGGCGCCGCCGTGGGCCAGACCGGCGCCCGTGAAGACCTCCACGGGGCCGGTGACGTCAAGGCTCTGGACGCCCCCGAAGAGGACGACCAGAACGGTTCGCTGCTCCATGCCTCCGATTCTTGGCCCATTGCGGCATGGCCGCAATGACAAGCAGCCCACCATTCCTGCCATGGCCCGGGGCGGGGCGGGCGGAGTGGGGTGGCCTTCCAGAGGCCAGGCGGGGCGGCGGCCTTGCGGGGCGGCCTCGGGTGGGCCGGGACGTGCATGGCGGCCTTGGGTGTGACCGGGGCGGCGGCGGCATACCGACCCGTAGGTAACGTGCCTCCATGACCACTTCGACGACCTCGTCCTCGGGCTCGGCCTCGCCCGCCGCGCCGCATCCGCGCGCCGGACGCCGCTGCCACAGCGTGCTCAACCCGCTGCACTCCTCGCACTACTTCTCGCCGGACGTGTCGCGCGAGCTGGCGGAGCTCGGGATCACCCACCCCAGCGCCGTCAACTTCGCCGTGCGCGCGGCGGCCATGGGAGCCGTCGGGCCCGGGGTGGTGACCGCCGCCTTCTACAACTACAAGCACGAACTCGTGGCCGCGCACGTGCCGCGGATCTGGCGGACCGCCTCGCCCGAGGACATACTCGCGGCCCGGCTGCGCGGCGTCGACGCGACGCTGCGGCGCCTCCTCGGCGACGACGCCGTCGCCTCGCCGGAGATGGCCGAGGCCGCCGGGCTCGCGCTGCGCGCCGCCGAGGCCTGCACCCGTACCGCCCGGCCCCTGTACTCCGCCCACGCCGACCTGCCCGTGCCCGAGGAGCCGCACCTGGCGTACTGGCACGCCGCGACGCTGCTGCGCGAGCACCGCGGCGACGGGCACGTGACCGTCCTGCTCGGCGCCGAACTCGACGGCCTGGAGGCGCTGGTCACCCACACCGCCACCGGCAAGGGCACCAACCCGAAGTGGGTCTTCTCCACCCGCGGCTGGAACAAGGACGAGTGGAACGCGGCCGAGGAACGCCTGCGCGCCCGCGGAGTGCTCGATGCCGAGGGCGAGTTGACCGAGGCCGGCGCGGCGCTGCGCCAGGAGGTCGAGGCGGAGACGGACCGCCTGGACCGGGCGCCCTACGAGCACTTGGGCGCGGCGGGCGTCGAACGCCTGACGGAGCTCGGCACCGTGTTCATCGGGGCGGCACTGCGGGCGGGGGCGTTCCCCGCGGACCTGATGGGCAAGGGCTGAGGCAAGTCCGGCATATCGCGGTGCCGTCCGGCATGTTCCGGGCGCGATGAGGTACCCGGGCGTCTCCTGGCCGCACACCGGCGCGCCGGGAGACGAGAGGGGAACCCTGATGTTCCGTGCCATCGCGGACATTCTGCGTCAGATCGCCGGCGCCATCGCCACCGTCGTCACCCTGCCGTTCCGGGCGCTGGCCCGGCTGTTCGGCGGAGCCTCCCGTTCCACCGGCCGGAGCGGAGGACGGAGCGGAGGACGCGCGGGCCGGGCCCGCCGGGTCTGACCCCCCGCTGTCACAACCACCTGCCACAATTGCCGGGCAACCCCAGCGAGAAGGCGGTACCGGAACGTGGCAGCTTTGAAGACGCCCACTGCGTCCTCCATCGAAGGCAGGATCGCCGAGGAGCTCGGCGTACGGGAGCGGCAGGTGAAGGCCGCCGTCGACCTGCTCGACGGCGGCTCGACGGTGCCCTTCATCGCGCGCTACCGCAAGGAAGCGACCGAGATGCTCGACGACGCGCAACTGCGCACGCTCGAGGAGCGGCTGCGCTATCTGCGCGAGTTGGAGGACCGGCGCGCCGCGATCCTCGACTCGGTCCGTGAGCAGGGCAAGCTCACCGACGAGCTGGAGGCGCGGATCCGCGAGGCGGACACCAAGGCGCGCCTGGAGGACATCTACCTGCCGTTCAAGCCGAAGCGCCGCACCAAGGCGCAGATCGCCCGCGAGGCCGGCCTCGAACCGCTGGCCGACGGCCTGCTCGCCGACCCGTCGGTGGAGCCGCGGGCGGCGGCCGCCGCGTTCGTCGACGCCGACAAGGGCGTCGCGGACCCGCAGGCCGCTCTCGACGGGGCGCGCGCGATCCTCGCCGAGCGGTTCTCCGAGGACGCCGACCTGATCGGCGAGCTGCGCGAGCGCATGTGGGTGCGCGGCAGGCTCGCCGCGAAGGTCCGGGAGGGCAAGGAGGAGGCGGGCGCCAAGTTCGCCGACTACTTCGACTTCGCCGAGCCCTTCACCGACCTGCCCTCGCACCGCGTCCTCGCCATGCTGCGCGGCGAGAAGGAGGACGTCCTCGACCTCGTCCTGGAGCCCGAGGAGCCCACGGAGGGCCCTTCCTCGTACGAGGGGATGGTCGCCCACCGCTTCGGCGTAGCCGACCGCGGCCGCCCCGGCGACAAGTGGCTTCAGGACACCGTGCGCTGGTCCTGGCGCACCCGCATCCTGGTCCACCTCGGCATCGACCTGCGGCTGCGCCTGCGCACGGCCGCCGAGGACGAGGCCGTGCGCGTCTTCGCGTCGAACCTGCGCGACCTGCTGCTCGCCGCACCGGCGGGCACGCGCGCGACGCTGGGCCTCGACCCCGGCTTCCGTACGGGCGTGAAGGTCGCCGTCGTCGACGCCACGGGCAAGGTCGTGGCGACGGACACCATCCACCCGCACGTGCCCGCCAACAAGTGGGACCAGTCCCTGGCCACGCTCGCCGCGCTGGCCAAGGAGCACGCGGTCGACCTGATCGCGATCGGCAACGGCACCGCCTCCCGCGAGACCGACAAGCTCGCCGCCGACCTCATCGCCCGGCACCCCGAGCTGAACCTCACCAAGGTGATGGTCTCCGAGGCGGGCGCCTCGGTGTACTCCGCGTCGGCCTTCGCCTCGCAGGAACTGCCCGACCTGGACGTGTCGATCCGCGGCGCGGTCTCCATCGCGCGGCGGCTCCAGGACCCGCTCGCCGAGCTCGTGAAGATCGACCCCAAGTCGATCGGCGTCGGCCAGTACCAGCACGACCTCTCCGAGATGAAGCTCTCGCGCTCGCTCGACGCGGTCGTCGAGGACTGTGTGAACGGCGTCGGCGTGGACGTGAACACCGCGTCCGCCCCGCTGCTCGCCCGGGTCTCCGGCATCGGCGCGGGCCTCGCGGAGAACATCGTCGCGCACCGCGACACCAACGGCCCCTTCAAGAGCCGCAAGGGCCTCAAGGACGTCGCCCGGCTCGGCCCCAAGGCGTACGAGCAGTGCGCGGGCTTCCTGCGCATCCGCGGCGGCGACGACCCGCTGGACGCCTCCAGCGTGCACCCCGAGGCGTATCCGGTGGTGCGCAAGATGGTGAAGGCGGCGGGCAGCGAGGTCTCCTCCCTGGTCGGCAACACGGGGGCGCTGCGCTCGCTGCGTCCCGACGAGTTCGTGGACGAGGTCTTCGGTCTGCCGACCGTCACGGACATCCTGAAGGAGCTGGAGAAGCCCGGGCGCGACCCGCGTCCCGCCTTCAAGACGGCCACCTTCAAGGACGGCGTCGAGAAGATCTCCGATCTGGCCTCCGGCATGGTGCTCGAAGGCGTCGTCACGAACGTGGCCGCGTTCGGCGCGTTCGTGGACGTGGGCGTGCACCAGGACGGTCTGGTGCATGTGTCCGCCATGTCCAAGACGTTCGTCAAGGACCCGCGGGACGTCGTGAAGCCCGGCGACATCGTCAAGGTGAAGGTCATGGACGTCGACATCCCGCGCAAGCGGATCTCGCTGACGCTCCGCCTCGACGACGAGGCGGCCCCCGCCGACTCCGCTGAGGCCGGGCCCAAGCGGGGCGGGCGTCCGCCGCAGCAGCGGCAGCAGGGGCAGGGCCAGAGGCAGGCTCAGGGCCAGCGCGGCGGTGGCCAGCGAGGCGGCGGTCAGCGCGGGCAGAAGCCGCCGCAGCGCCAGGGCCCGCCGCCGGCCAACGACGCGATGGCCGAGGCACTGCGCCGGGCCGGTCTCGTCGATCCCAAGCGGCGCTGACGTCCTTCTGACGGCACGAGGCGGCCGGAGGTCAGGGTGACAGCTCGGTCACCTTGCCCTCCGCCACCTCCAGGCGGCGCGTCACGCGTACGGCGTCCAGCATCCTGCGGTCGTGTGTGACGAGCAGCAGGGTGCCCTCGTAGGAGTCGAGGGCCGACTCCAGCTGCTCGATCGCCGGCAGGTCGAGGTGGTTCGTCGGCTCGTCGAGGACGAGGAGGTTGACGCCCCTGCCCTGGAGCAGGGCCAGGGCCGCGCGGGTGCGCTCGCCCGGTGAGAGCGTCGCCGCCGGGCGCAGGACGTGGACCGCCTTCAGGCCGAACTTCGCGAGGAGCGTGCGGACCTCCGCCGGTTCGGTCTCGGGCACCGCCGCGCAGAACGCGTCGAGCAGGGACTCCTCGCCGTGGAACAGCGCGCGGGCCTGGTCGACCTCCCCGACCAGGACGCCCGAGCCGAGTCCCACGTGGCCCGCGCTCAGCGGTACGCGTTCAAGCAGTGCGCCGAGCAGCGTCGACTTGCCCGAGCCGTTCGCGCCGGTGATCGCCACGCGGTCCGCCCAGTCGATCTGCAGGGTGACGGGGCCCAGCGTGAACGTGCCTCGGTGCACCTCCGCGTCGCGCAGACCCGCGACGACCGAGCCCGAGCGGGGGGCCGCCGCGATCTCCATGCGCAGCTCCCACTCCTTGCGGGGTTCGTCGACGACGTCGAGCCGCTCGATCATGCGCTGCGTCTGGCGGGCCTTGGCGGCCTGCTTCTCGCTGGCCTCGCTGCGGAGGTTGCGGCCGATCTTGTCGTTGTCGCCCGCCTTGCGGCGGGCGTTCTTGACACCCTTGTCCATCCAGGAGCGCTGCATCTGGGCGCGGCCCTGGAGCGCCGTCTTCTTGTCGGCGTACTCGTCGTACTCGTCGCGGGCGTGCCTGCGGGCCACCTCCCGCTCCTCCAGATAGGCGTCGTAGCCGCCGCCGTAGAGGTTGATCTGCTGCTGGGCCAAGTCCAGTTCGAGGACCTTGGTGACGGTGCGGCTGAGGAACTCGCGGTCGTGGCTGACCACGACCGTGCCCGCCCGCAGGCCCTTCACGAAGCTCTCCAGGCGGTCGAGGCCCGCCAGGTCGAGGTCGTTCGTCGGCTCGTCCAGGAGGAAGACGTCGTAGCGTGACAGGAGGAGGGAGGCGAGGCCCGCGCGGGCCGCCTGGCCTCCCGAGAGCGACGTCATCTCCTGGTCGAGGCCGACGGTCAGACCGAGGGAGTCCGTGACCTCCTCGGCGCGCTCGTCCAGGTCCGCGCCGCCGAGGGCCAGCCAGCGCTCCAGGCTGTCCGCGTACGCGTCGTCCGCGCCCGGGGCTCCGTCGACCAGGCCCTGGGTGGCCTCGTCCATCACGCGCTGGGCCTCCGCGACGCCGGTGCGGCGGGCCAGGAAGGCGCGGATCGTCTCGCCGGGGCGGCGGTCCGGCTCCTGGGGCAGGTGCCCCACGGACGCCGTGGGCGGCGACAGCCGCAGTTCGCCGCCCTCGGGGGCGTCGATCCCCGCGAGCAGCCGCAGGAGGGTGCTTTTGCCTGCCCCGTTGGGGCCTACGAGGCCGATGACGTCGCCGGGGGCGACGACGAGGTCCAGTCCGGCGAAGAGGGTACGGTCGCCGTGGCCGGCGGCGAGGTCTTTGGCGACGAGAGTAGCGGTCATCAGGGGGGTCATTCTACGGGCCCCCCTCGCCCCCGGCGGCTGGCGGCGGACCTCGCACCCCAGCCTTGGCTAGGTCCGCCGGGATTCTCGGCCTTGCCTGGCCTTGCCGCCCGATCCCAAGCCCGCCGCTCCGCGGCGGAGGCTTCCCACCCGACCCACCCGTCTCGCGGCGGTGACAGGCGGAGGTAGGAGCCGCGAAGCAACGGACAGCCGGGTGGGAAACCTCCGGCGCGAAGCGCCGGGACTGTTCGTGCGGGACCGGAGACCGCAGAGCAACGGGCGCGCGGGTGGGAGACGGCCGGCGCGGAGCGCCGGGACTGTTCGTGCGGGGCCCGAAGCCGCAGGGCAAGGCGCAAGAGACGCCCTCGCCCGAGGCCGCGGGGCAAGGCGCGAGAGGCGCCCCGCCCGAAGCCGCGGGGCTACGCGCAAACGCCGCCCCCAGCGCCCGTTTCGGTCACCAGGACACTGGTGGAGGTCCGAGCGACCACGTACGAGTTGCCCTTCGTGCTGCGCGCCTCCAGCGGCACCCGATGCTCCCCGGGCTCCAGCACCTCGTCGAAGACCTCGTGGACGTGCGTCCGCGAC
The DNA here is from genome assembly GCF_055587985.1 of Streptomyces sp. NPDC046335. Classification (NCBI taxonomy): domain Bacteria; kingdom Bacillati; phylum Actinomycetota; class Actinomycetes; order Kitasatosporales; family Streptomycetaceae; genus Streptomyces; species Streptomyces sp. NPDC046335. The sequence continues at coordinate 79,347 of NZ_JBVJFF010000018.1, forward strand.
AACCGGTCCATGCGGTACGCGATCAGCCGTACCCGGCACGTCGACGTGACGGAGAGCCGCGCGGCGTCCCGCCCGGCGGCGAGCCGGGTGAGCCGCCGCTGCTCCGCGGGGCTCCGGTCGAGCGCGTCCTCGATCTGGGCCACCAGGAGCGGCACTATCGGGGCGAGCCCGTCGACGTAGGCGACCCGTACGCCCGCCCCCTCGAAAGCGGACCGCACGGACTGACGGGTCTCGGCGGACACCGTGCGGCCGAAGGCGACCGCCCCGTACGTACGCAGCTCCTCCGGCGGCACACCCGCCGCGTCCGCGGCGATCTCCGCACCGATGCCGATGGTCCGCAGGGCCGCGGCCAGCTTGGCGAGGAGCGCGACGCGGGCCCCGATGAGCAGGACCCGGCGGCGGGCCTGCCGCTCGTCCGCCGCGAGCAACTGCCGCAGCGCCTCGCGGTACTCGGGGCCGCTGAAGCGGAACGGCCCTATGCCGTGGTAGCCGTTGAGCCGCAGATCGACCGGTTCTCCCGTCTGCCAGGCGAAGTCGCGCCAGATGAAGTCGTCGCCGCCGTCGGCGGCCTTCTCGATGACCGCCGTGACGGCACCGCACTCCAGGCCCTCGCATTCGGGACAGCCGTATATGACGTACCGGTTGTCCCGCAGCGGTGCTTCCGCTTCCAGGAGGAGCCTGCGGATGTGCGCGGTGAATATGGCGGGCGGGATGTCCGCGGCCAGCGGGGACACCGCGTCGAGGTCGGAGAGCCGGAACAGCAGGGGACGGCCGTCGACGATGAAGTCGACGAAGTCACGGTGCACTTGGTAGTCACCGTTGGCGAGAACCCCACCGGCCCGCATGGCCGGCGCCAGACCGAAGGTCGCGTACTGGGCAGACATGCTGTGAGTATCCCCACCGAATGTGTGATGTGAGCACGGCATGGCCCATTCCTCGCACATTCCGCTCCTGTCGCGGGGCGGGTGAGGGCGGTGTGCCCGTGGTGAGTGCTGAGGTCCCGCCCGACCAGCGGCCGGTGCGTACGGAGTCCACGGCGCGGGCCGAGCGAAGCGGCGTACGCATGGTCGAGGGCGTACCCGCGCGCACCCGACTGGACGGTGCGGAGACGGCAGGAGGCGGCGCGCCGAAGCACACCGCCTCCTGAGCCCGCGTCAGCGCGTACGCGTCGGATCGTTGTCCGGCTCCGGTCCGTCCGCGTCAGCGTCCGCGTCCGCGTCCCCGTTCTCGTCCTCATCCGCGTCCGTGGAGGGGCCGATGCGGATCTCGAAGTCACCGGCGTACTGCTCGTGGCCCGCGATCACGGCCTTCCCCACGGCTTCGGTGCCGTGTTCGCCGCGCACGATCAGCGGGTCGTGGCGCAGGTCCCGCATCAGGGACACGCACATGCCGATCATCACGAGGGTGAAGGGTGCCGCCACGAGGATCGTGAGGTTCTGCAGACCGGTGAGCGCGTTGCCCGAACCGTCGCCGATGAGCAGCATGATCGCCGCCACGGCTCCGGTCACGATGCCCCAGAAGATCACGACGAACCGGCTGGGTTCGAGCGCGCCCTTCTGCGAGAGCGCGCCCATGACGATGGACGCGGCGTCGGCTCCCGAGACGAAGAAGATGCCGACCAGGATCATCACCAGCAGGCTGGAGACGGTGGCGATCGGATACTCGTGGAGCAGTCCGAAGAGCTGCGCCTCCGCCGTCGTCTCGCCCTTGAGGCCGCCCCGCTCGGAGACGGTCATGGCGCTGCCGCCGAAGACCGCGAACCAGATGAGGCTGACCGTGCTCGGCACCAGGATCACGCCGCCGACGAACTGGCGGATCGTACGGCCGCGGCTGATGCGCGCGATGAACATGCCGACGAAGGGCGTCCAGGAGATCCACCAGGCCCAGTAGAAGACCGTCCAGCTGCTCAGCCAGTCGGCGACCCCCTTGCCGCTGGAGGCCTCGGTGCGGCCGATGAGCTGCGGCAGGTCACCGAGGTAGGCGCCGATGGAGGTCGGCAGCATGTCGAGCATGATGACCGTCGGGCCCGCGATGAAGACGAACACGACGAGCAGCAGCGCGAGCACCATGTTGATGTTGGACAGCCACTGGATGCCCTTCTCCACCCCGGAGATGGCGGATGCCACGAAGGCCAGGGTCAGCACGGCGATGATCGCGACGAGCAGGCCGGTGCCCGCGTCGTCCATCCAGTCGAGCACCTCGATGCCGCTGCCGATCTGCAGGGCGCCGAGGCCGAGGGAGGCCGCCGAGCCGAAGAGCGTGGCGAAGATGGCCAGGATGTCGATGACCCGGCCCCAGGCGCCGCGCGCGTGCTTCTTGCCGATGAGCGGCTCGAACACGGCGCTGATGGTCTGGCGCCGGTTGCGCCGGAAGGTGCTGTACGCGATGGCGAGGCCCACGACCGCGTAGATCGCCCACGGATGGAGCGTCCAGTGGAAGAGGGTGGTGGCCAGCGACGTCTCCATCGCCGCCGCCGAGTCCGCGGGGTCGGTGCCGGGCGGTGGCGAGGTGAAGTGCGCCAGGGGCTCGCTCACGCCGTAGAACATCAGGCCGATGCCCATGCCGGCGCTGAACATCATGGCGACCCAGGAGACCGTGCGGAACTCGGGTGACTCGCCCTCCTTGCCGAGGGTGATCTTCCCGTACCGGCTGATGGCCAGCCAGAGCGCGAAGACGACGAAGCCGGTGGCGGCCAGCATGAAGAACCAACCGCCGTTGTGCATGAGCCCGTTCAGCATGTCCGTGGAGACATCCTGGAGCGTGTCCGTCGCCACCGCGCCCCAGACCACGAACGCCAGGGTCAGTGCGGCGGTGACGCCGAACACCACCCGGTCCGTCTGTGGGGAGCGGCCGCCGGGGGCGGGCGTCATGATGTCCGGCGACCCTCCCCCGTCATCCGCCTTCTGTTGTTCATGCGTCACAAGTGGCACCTTTCAACGGGTCGATTGCGGTCGAGAGTTTGTTCTCGGTACCCCCTACCACATGTGACCCGAATCTCACTCCTCAACAGTTCATGTCGGGTCGAGCTGTGACCATGTGGTAAGTCGCCCGCTCGTCGAGGAGGAGCGGCACGAGGGCCCTGGCCGACTGCCGCAGCGGGACGTAGGCGCCGGACTTCTGCCGCTTCGCCTTCACCCCGTGCAGGGCCAGTTCGTCCTTGATGTCGGCGTACTGGGCGGCGGTCAGCCGGTAGCCGCAGGGCGGGTCGGCGATGGTCTCGGACGGCTGTGCGGGGTCGTTGTCGGCGCCGCCGACGTAGACGGGGCCGTGGTCGCGGTAGCCCTCGACGCGTGCCGCGTCGGTGGTCCGCTCCAGGCGTGCGCGCCGCTCGTCCGTGTAGTCGAAGAGGCCGCCTAGTGCGGAGATTTGGGAGGAGACGCGGCGGCGGTTGTTCAGGGCCTCGTCGTTCTTCTCGGCGTCGGTGAGCGGGTCGACGCGGCTCTCGATGAGCAGGCCCGCGGCGTGCTTGATGCCGGACATGTTGCGCAGGATGCGCTCCTGGCCGTCGCCCGCGGTCTGCTTGATGGGCTCGCCGGTGACGGGGTCCGTCCAGATGCCGTAGGTGCCCGTCGTGTGTCCGTCGCCCTCGGCGGCCGGGCGTACGTACGCCTTCGACAGGGTCTGCGCCTCCTCGTGCACCGCCTCGTCGGTGTTGAGGTTGCGCGGCCAGAGGTCGAAGAGGTCCTTGTCGTAGTACTTGGGGGTGGACCCGTACTCGTGCAGGTCGTAGATGACGTCGGGTTGGCGGTCGCGGATGACAGCGGCCAACGCGCGGGCTTCCGCGGTCGCCAGGGAGAGGTGGTCGCGGTTGATGTCGACGCCGTCGGAGTTGCCGCGGGTGTCGGCGGCGCGGCCGTCCGGGTTGGCCGTCGGGACGACCAGGAGCGTGGTGCGCCTCAAAAACTCCCGGGTCCCGCGGTCCTTCGCGTACGCCAGGTCGCGGATGGTGGTCAGACAGGCCTCGCGGCCCGACGGCTCGTCGCCGTGCTGGCTGCAGATCAGCAGCACGGTGTTCTTCGCCTTGCGTTCGCCGATGCGGACCAGTTGGAGAGGGCGGTCCTGCTTGGTGCTTCCGATGCGGGAGACGGATATGCGGTCGCTCGCCCTGTCCACCGCGGACAGGAGCCGCTGCTCCTCGGGCTGGGTGGTCCAGCGGGCGCCGTCGCTCTCCTCGAAACCGGTACGCGGCGGGGTCGGGGTCGCCTGGGCCGGCACCGTCAGGAGCGGCGCGGTGAGGGCGACGGCGGCGCAGGCGAGCGCCAGGGTGCGGATGCGCGGTGTCATGAAGTACTGCCTCCCGGTACGGGTGTGAGCGGACGCGGCGGGGCGACGCCGTCGAGACGGGCTTCGCGGGGGGTGCCGGACGCGGAGGTCCTGAACGCGCTCGCGCCGCCGACCAGCGGCACCTTCGCGTGGGTGCGGGCCAGGTCGATGGTGAGCGTCGGGGTGTCGGCGGGAGCTTCGATGAGGTTCTTGTCGGTGCCCGCGACGATCAGCGCGAGGCGGTGGCCCTTGGGCACGACGTGGTCGCTCGCGGCGAGGTCCACGGTGATGGTGTGCGGCTTGCCCGGGGTGAGCGGGCGCCCGCGGTGTGCGTCCGCCCAGGTGCCGAGGTCGGCCCAGCCGCGGCTGACGATCGTGTGCTCGACGTCTGCGGTCCTGGCCCGCGTCTTGCGGAAGCAGGAGCTGTCGCCCGTGGTGCTCGGTCCCCAGCAGTCGCGTTCGCCGAGCGTGGTGATGCCCTCCCCGGGGGCGGCGTAGTCGCGGATGGTGGCGGGGCCGAGGTCGACGAGGATCGCGGAGAGGTGGGCGGTGCGGGTCGTCGGCGTCGCGGTCACCGTCACCTCGGAGGAGCCGGACAGGCGCAGGTCGCGGGTGAGCGGTCCGGTGGCGAAGCCGGCCTTGGCGGGTGTCGGCATGTCGATCCGCTCGGCCCAGTCCGTCTCGCTCAGCCTCGGGTCGTCGGTGAACGTCTCCGTGCCCTTGGCGCGGCGTGTGCCGAGCGTGCCGACGCCCGGCGCGTCGCCCTTGGCGGGGCGGAGGTCGACCGTGCCGGTGGCGCGCGGGGGCCAGACGCGGTCGGTGGTCCAGCGGTCGGGGGCGCGTTCGATGTCGGCCATCGGCTCGCGGTCGACGCCGTTGTCGAGGCCGAGGAGTTCATGGTCGAACCAGCGGTGCAGGGTGCGGACCCAGTCGGCCCTGCGCAGGTCGAAGGGGTCGACGTGGCCGGCCTGGCTGAGCCAGATCTTGCGGTCGACGCCGTTCTTCGCGAGGGCGTCCCACCACTGTCCGAAGTGCTTGGCGCGGACGTTCAGGTCCTGCATGCCGTGTACGACGAAGACGCTGGCCCTGACCTTGCCCGCGTCGGGGACGTGGTCGCGCTCGCTCCACAGGCGGGTCCAGTCGCCGCTGCGGGGCGCGCCGTCGATCAGGCGCTGCTGCACGGCGCCGCAGCGGGCGCGCGCCTCGGGGCTCTCGACGGCGTCGGAGAGCCACTCGGGGCCGCTGTCGTAGAGCGGGGCGCCCTGCTGGAAGTAGTAGTCGTACCAGGAGGAGATCGCGCCGATCGGCACGATGGTCTTGAGTCCCTCGACGCCGGTGGCGGCCACGCCCTGCGCGACGGTGCCGTCGTAGCTCTTGCCGATCATGCCGGTCCTGCCGTTGGACCAGGAGGCCTTCGCGCGTTCCTGGCCCGTGCGGCTGGTGTAGCCGTGGCCGCGGCCGTTCAGCCAGTCGACGACGGCCTTCGCGGACCGGACGTCGGAGCGGCCGCCGACGTCGACGCAGCCGTCGGAGCGGTTCGTGCCCGCCAGGTCCACGGCGACGTAGCCGTAGCCGCGCGGGACGAAGTAGTTGTCGTAGTAGAGCGGGAACTGGACGGGGTTGCCGTCCGCGTCGTAGGTCTTCTTCTGGCTCTCGTTGCCGCGCCCGCAGCAGGAGTAGTACGGGCTGGCGTCCATGATCACGGGTATTCGGCGGCCCGTGCGGTCGAGTTCGCGGGGCCTGACGATGTCGACGGCGACGCGGTCGCTCTTGCCGTCCGCGTCGCCGTCGAGCCTGGTGTCGACCCACACGGACTCGCGTATCGCGTCGTCGTACGCGTACACGGGCTTGCTCTCGGCGGGCGTACGGGGGCCGGTGGCGGCACCCTGTGCCGCGCCCGGGGACATGAGCGTGGCCAGCAGGGCGGCCAGGGCCGCCGTCAGCAGCGTTCTCCAGGGGAGGCGGGTGCGTCGCGCACGTATCGGCATGGCGCGGAAGGTACACCGGTGAACTCCCGCGCGACAGGGGGCCGACGTGCCATGTCAGGCGCTCGGGACATTGAGGCACATGTCGGCCGAATGGCGATCGTGTGACAGCAGGGGCCATGGACATGACGCGTGCCGTAAGGGCTGAATAGGCTCGGCGACCAAGACATACAGGTCTTGTGCCTTCGTGACGTGCGACGACGACTACGACGACTACGACGACGACTTGGAGCTTGACGTGCACCGCAGACTCATCGTTCCCGGGGCGATCGCGGCCTCCCTGCTGCTGGCGATCCCGGCATCGGCCGCGGACTTCACCCCCGGAGCACCGGGCATCGGCGACCCCTACTACCCGGCGAGCGGCAACGGCGGATACGACGTGTCGCACTACGACCTGAGGCTGAAGTACCAGCCCGTCACCGACCTCCTGGAGGGCACGGCGACGATCAACGCCCGCACGACGCAGAACCTTTCGCGCTTCAACCTCGACTTCGGTCTCAAGGTCTCCGAGGTGCGGGTCAACGGCAAGAAGGCGAAGTTCACGAAGACCGGCGACCAGGAGCTGGAGATCACGCCGTCCGCGGGGCTGCCCAAGGGCACGGCGGTCACGGTCGTCGTGCGGTACGCGGGCAAGCCGTCCGAGCTGAAGATCAACGGGTACAACGCATGGCACCGGACGCCGGACGGCGGTGTCGCCGCGCAGGAGCCGGAGGCCGCCGTGTGGTGGTTCCCCTCCAACGACCACCCGCTGGACAAGGCCACGTACGACGTGTCGGTCTCCGTGCCCGACGGCACGCAGGCGATCTCCAACGGTGTGCTCCAGTCGCAGAGCTCGAAGCTGGGCTGGACCCGCTACAACTGGCGGTCCAACAAGCCGCAGGCGAGCTACCTCACCACGCTCGCGGTCGGCAAGTTCGACATCACGACCGACAAGACCGAGAGCGGTCTGCCGGTCCTCAACGCCTACAGCAAGGACCTCGGCGACAACGCGGGCGCCGCGCGCGCCAGCATCGAGCGGAGCACCGAGGTCGCCGAGTGGCTGGAGACGGTCTTCGGCGAGTACCCCTTCAACGCGCTCGGCGGCTACGTCCCGAACGTGAAGAGCAGCTACGCCCTGGAGACCCAGACGCGGCCCTTCTACAGCCCCGCCGCGTTCAAGAACGGCTCCAACGCCTCGATCGTCGTCCATGAGCTGGCCCACCAGTGGTACGGGGACAGCGTCTCGGTGCACGGCTGGAAGGACATCTGGGTCAACGAGGGCTTCGCCCGCTACAGCCAGTGGCTGTGGTCGGAGAAGGAGGGCGAGGGCACCGCTCAGGAGCTCGCGGACTACGTGTACGCGCAGCACCCCGCCGACGACCCGTTCTGGACGGTGAAGCCGGGTGACCCGGGTGCGGACAACCAGTTCCACCTCGCGGTCTACGACCGGGGGGCGCTGGCCTTGCAGGCGCTGCGGAACGAGATCGGCGACGAGGCGTTCTTCGCGATACTGAAGGGCTGGCCGAAGGCGCACGCGTACGGCAACGCCAAGGTCGGCGACTTCGTGAAGTACGCCGAGAAGATCTCGGGCAAGCCGCTCGCCGGGCTCTTCGACACCTGGCTGTACCAGCCGTCGCGACCGGAGGCCCCCGCCGCGAAGGACGCCGGCCTGACCCGGTCGGCCACCGCCGACGCCCCCGTCGCCAAGCCGAAGTCATGGAAGCAGATCGCCGCCACGAACAGCATTCACGACCACGACCACGACCACCAGCACTGACACTCCACACCGCGCCGCCCGTCCACACCCACGGACGGACGGCGCGGTGGCGTCACCCCGGATGCATGTGATCTCCGACGTGACGCCACCGTGGGCCTACTTCAGGAGGGTCTTGGCCTCGCGGTCGGCCTTGCGGCGGATCGCGTACCAGCCCGCGACCAGGGCCGCCGCGACGATCGGGATGAGGAACAGCGTCTTGCGGCCGACCTCGGGGTCCTTCCACATCAGGCAGAGCACCGCCAGCAGGAAGACGATCGTGACGATCTCCGTGACCGGGCTGCCCGGCAGGCGGAACTTCGGGCGCTCGAAGGCGCCCTCCTTGGAGCGGCGGACGAACGCCAGGTGGCAGATCATGATGATCACCCAGGTGCTGATGATCCCGAGGGACGCCACGTTCAGGACGATCTCGAAGGCCTTGCTCGGCACGATGCTGTTCAGGCCGACGCCGAGGACGCCGACGCCCGCGGTGAGCAGGATGCCGCCGTAGGGCACCTGGCTCTTGTTCATCCTCGCGGTGAACTTGGGGGCCGAGCCCGACATCGCCATGGAGCGCAGGATGCGGCCCGTGGAGTACAGGCCCGAGTTCAGCGAGGACATGGCCGCGGTCAGGACGACGAGGTTCATCACGTCACCGGCCGCCGGCACGCCGATCTTGGACAGGACCGTCACGAAGGGGCTCTCGCCCGCCGAGTACACCGCTCCGGGGAGCAGCAGCGCGAGGAGGGCGACCGAGCCCACGTAGAACACGCCCACACGCCACATGATCGAGTTCACGGCACGCGGGACGATCTTCTGCGGGTCGGCGGTCTCGCCCGCCGCGACGCCGACCAGTTCGAGGGAGGCGTAGGCGAAGACGACGCCCTGCATCACGATCACGACGGGCATCATGCCGTTCGGCAGGAACCCGCCGTTGTCGGTGATGACGCTCAGACCCGGCGTCTCGCCACCGACCTTGTGCTGGCTGACCAGCAGGAAGATGCCGATCAGCATGAACGCGATGAGCGCCGCGACCTTGACGATCGAGAACCAGAACTCCATCTCTCCGAAGTACTTCACCGAGATGAGGTTGATGGCCAGGACCACCGCGAGGGCTATCAGCGCGAGCACCCACTGCGGGATGTCGGTGAAGAAGCTCCAGTAGTGCGTGTAGAGCGCGATCGCGGTGATGTCGGCGATGCCCGTGGTCGACCAGTTGAGGAAGTACATCCAGCCGGCGACGTAGGCGCCCTTCTCGCCGAGGAACTCACGCGCGTACGAAACGAACGAACCGGACGACGGACGGTAGATCACCATCTCGCCGAGAGCTCGGACGACGAAGAACGCGAAGATGCCGCACACGAGGTACGCGAGGGCGAGGGCGGGGCCCGCCGAGTGGAGGCGGCCGCCCGCCCCGAGGAAGAGTCCGGTGCCGATCGCGCCACCGATCGCGATCATGTTGACGTGACGGGCCTTGAGGTCCTTGCTGTAACCGGCGTCGCCCGCGTCCGCGGGGGCCTGGTCCACATCCGTGGGGGATGCGTCCAGGGCGGCCGAATCTACGGCTTCCTTGCTCACGTGGGGGATCTACTCTCTGGTGCCCGGAAGAAATCCCGGGGTCCGGAATGTGCTCCGGCCCACGACACCCCTGACGCGCGCGGACCGACGGAACACCTTCCCCCAGAGATCGCCGACCACGCGGTGGCGCACGTCACATAGCGGAACTTCTCACATGCTGATCAAGGGCTGTACAGACCATCGATGACCTGCTCGTACTTGGCGCGGATCACCCGGCGGCGCAGCTTCAGGGAGGGTGTCAGCTCCCCCGTGGCGGGGCCCCACTCCTCGGCGAGGAGGCGGTGGCGCTTGACCTGCTCGGTGCGGTTCAGGCGGGCGTTGGCGGCCTCGACGGCCCGTGCGACCTCCTCCCGTACGGCCGGGTGGGAGACCAGGTCGCCCTCGATGCCGCGCGCGGCGGCCCAGGCGGGCGCCATCTCGGCGTCCAGGACCAGCAGGGCCACCAGGTAGGAGCGGCCGTCGCCGTGCACCAGGGCCTGGCCGATGAGCGGGTGCTCCTTGAGCGCGTTCTCGACGAGGGCGGGCGAGACGTTCTTGCCCGTCGAGGTCACGATCATCTCCTTCTTGCGGTCAGTGAGCCAGACGTAGCCGTCCGTGTCGATGCGGCCGATGTCGCCGGTGGCGAACCAGCCGTCCGGGTCGCAGGCGCCGTCGACACCGCCGTCGGGCCGCAGATAGCCGTCGAAGACCGTCGCCCCGCGTACGAGGAGCTCCCCGTCCTCGGCGGTGCGCACCTCCACGCCCTCGATGGGGCGGCCCACCGAACCGAGGCGGAAGGCTCCGGGGCCGTTCGTCGTGACGACCCCCGCGGTCTCGGTCAGCCCCCACGCGTCCATGATCACCAGGCCGAATCCGGCCCAGAAGCGGGACACCTCCGGCGGCATGGGCGCCGAGGCGCTCGCGGTCCACACGAGCCGGTCGAACCCGGCGAGCGCGAGCAGCGGGTCGAGCACCCGCTCCTTGGCCTCGGCGTAGGCGGCCCGCAGCTCCGCGGGCGGCTCCTCGCCGCGCTCGCGGCAGGCGACGTGCGCGCGGGCGGTGTCGCCCGCCGCCTCGACGGCGCGGCGCCGCTCCTCGGGCAGCGCGGCGAGGGCGGCCCGCACGGACGCGGCGAGCTTCTCCCACACGCGCGGGACGCCGAAGAACTGGAAGGGGTGCAGTTCGCGCGCGGTGGCCGCCACCTGGGACGGGTCCGCGCACAGGTAGACGTGCGCGGCCCGCAGGACCGGCAGGTAGATGCCGAGCAGCCGCTCGGCGATGTGCGCGAAGGGCAGGTAGCAGATGTGCCCGACGTGGTCGGGGAAGTCCACGACGCCGTCCAGGGCGATGCCGTTCAGGAGGATGTTGCGGTGGCTGAGCCTGACGCCCTTGGGGTCACCTGTGGTGCCCGAGGTGTAGACGACGGTGAGCGCGTCGTCCGGGCGGCTCTCGCGCCAGGCCTTCTCGAAGCCCTCGGGGTCGTACAGGCGGCTGCCCGTGGCGTGCAGGGAGCCGTACGTGCGGTGCTCCCCCGCCGCGGCGGCCTCCACGACCACCAGACGCCGCAGCGGGGCGGTGTCGTCGGCCAGGAGCGGCTCCCAGCGCGGCAGCTCACCGGCGCCCTCGACCACCGCGAAGCGGGCCCCGCTGTGCCGCACGATGTGGGCCACCTGCTCGGGGGCGGCGGTCCCGTACACGGTCACGGGGACGGCACCGAGGTGCACCAGGGCGAGGTCGCTGAGCCAGTGCTCGGGGCGGTTGCCCAGCATCATCAGGACGTGCTCGCCGCGCTCGACGCCCAGCGCCGCGTACCCGGCGGCCAGGACGGCGACCTTGCGCCGCACCTCGCGCCAGGTGAGCGTCGACCACTCCTCACCGGTACGCCAGGAGAGCGCGGGCAGCTCCCCGTGGTCCTCGGCGTTGCGGAGCAGCAGGGCGGGGAGCGTGATGCCGGCGGGGTCGCCCGGAAGTCGCAGGATCGTGGTCATGACCGCCTCCTGGTGCCGTCGATGGGCCGGAGGGTTTCACAACACTGGTGTGCCAGCAATACTGTTGCACCGCATTGACGCACGATGCGGGGGCCGCATCGACGCACGACGCGGGGAGACGTCCCCCGAGCCGAACCGGGGAGGGATGGCGCCGCCATGACGACCGACACCGACACCGAGGGCGTCGCGACCGAGGCCGGCGAGCCGACCCTCACGGTCGACGAGCTGGCCGCGCGCGCGGGCGTCACGGTCCGCACGATCCGCTTCTACAGCACCAAGGGCCTGCTGCCGCCGCCGGTCATCGGCCCGCGCCGCGTCGGCCACTACGGCCAGGACCACCTGTCGCGGCTCGCGCTCATCGAGGAGCTCCAGCACCAGGGCATGACGCTCGCCGCGATCGAGCGGTACGTGGAGCAGCTCCCCGCCGACGTGAGCGCGCACGACCTGGCCATCCACCGCGCCCTTGTGGCGTCCTGGGCGCCCGACTCCGCCGAGGACGTCCCGCGCGCCGAGCTGGAGCGCAGGGCGGGGCGCGCGCTCGGCGACGAGGACCTGGGGCGGCTCGCGGCGATGGGCGTGGTCGCCGGGACGGGGACGCCGGGGACGTACCGCGTGGACGTGGGGCTGCTCCGGCTCGGGGTGCGGCTCCTTGACGTGCCGATCGCGCACGAGACGATCCTCGCCGCCCGCTCGGTGCTGATGGAGCACACGCGGTCGGCGGCGCACGAGCTGTCCCGCCTCTTCCGCGACGAGGTGTGGGACTCCCGCCGCGAGGGCGGCCCTGACCCCGAGCACGACCCGGAGCACGTCGCCGCGATGCGGTCCCTCTCGGCCCATATGCAGCCGATGGTGGTGCAGGCGCTGGTGACCGCCTTCCAGCGCTCGCTCAAGGAGGAGCTGCGGGAGTGGCTCAAGGAGGCCTGAACCACTCCCGCACCTGGTTCGCGCGGGATCAGGCGTCGCTGAACCGCTCGCCGTTCTCCGCCTTGTGGACCAGCAGCGCGGGCGGCGTGAACCGCTCTCCGTAGCGCTCGGCGAGCGCGCGTGCGCGTGCCACGAAGCCGGGCAGGCCGCCCTCGTAGCCGTTGATGTACTGGAGCACGCCGCCCGTCCAGCCGGGGAAGCCGATGCCGAGGATGGAGCCGATGTTGGCGTCGGCGACCGACGTCAGCACGCCCTCCTCCAGGAGGCGCACGGTGTCGAGCGCCTCGGAGAAGAGCATCCGCTCCTGCATGTCCTCGAACGGGATCCGGTGCCCGGGCACGGTGAAGTGCTCGCGCAGGCCGGGCCAGAGGCGCTCGCGCCTGCCGTCCACGTACTCGTAGAAGCCCGCTCCCCCGCTCCTGCCGGGGCGCTCGAACTCGTCCACCATGCGGTCGATCACGGCGTCCGAGGGGTGGGCCGCCCAGGTGCCGCCCGCCTCCTCGACGGCCCGCCGCGTCTCGTCGCGGATCTTGCGGGGCAGCGTGAGGGTCAGCTCGTCCATGAGGGAGAGGACCTTCGCCGGATATCCGGCCTGGGCCGCGGCCTGCTCGACGGAGGCCGGTTCGATGCCCTCGCCGACCATCGCGACGCCTTCGTTGATGAAGTGCCCGATGACGCGGGAGGTGAAGAAGCCGCGGGAGTCGTTGACCACGATCGGCGTCTTGTTGATCTGGCGCACCAGGTCGAAGGCGCGGGCCAGCGTCTCGTCGCCGGTCCGCTCGCCCTTGATGATCTCCACGAGCGGCATCTTGTCGACGGGCGAGAAGAAGTGCAGGCCAATGAAGTCGACCGGCCTGGTGACGCCCTCCGCCAGCGTGGTGATGGGCAGGGTGGAGGTGTTGGAGCAGAGCAGGGCGTCCGGCTCGACGACGTCCTGGATCTCCTGGAACACCTTGTGCTTGAGCGCGGTGTCCTCGAAGACCGCCTCGATCACCGCGTCGCACCCGGCGAGCGCCCGCGGGTCCGCGGTGGGCGTGATGCGGGCGAGCAGCGCGTCGGCCTTCTCCCGCGTCGTACGGCCCCGCTGGACGGCCTTGTCGCAGAGCTTCTCGGAGTAGCCCTTGCCCTTGGCCGCGGCCTCGGCGGAGACGTCCTTGAGGACGACCTCGATGCCCGCGCGGGCACACGAGTACGCGATGCCCGCGCCCATCATGCCCGCGCCGAGCACGGCGACCTTGCGCACGGTCCTGGCCTCGACGCCCTTGGGCCGGTTGGCGCCGGAGTTGACGGCCTGGAGGTCGAAGAAGAACGCCTGGATCATGTTCTTCGCGACCTGGCCCGTGACCAGCTCGGTGAAGTACCTGGCCTCGATGGTCAGCGCCGTCTCGAAGTCGACCTGGGAGCCCTCGACGGCCGCCGCGAGGATGTTGCGCGGCGCCGGGTAGTTGGCGCCCGCGGTCTGCTTCTTGAGGTTGGCGGGGAACGCGGGCAGGTTCGCCGCGAACTTCGGGTGGGCCGGCGTGCCGCCGGGGATGCGGTAGCCGGGCTTGTCCCAGGGCTGCTGCGACTCGGGGTTGGCGTCGATGAAGGCGCGGGCCTTGTCGAGCATCTCCTCGGGGGTGGCGGCCACTTCGTGGACCAGGCCGTTCTCCAGGGCGCGCGCGGGGTTGTACTGGGTGCCCTGGAGCAGCACCTTCAGGAGCGCGTCCGTGATGCCCATGAGGCGTACGGTGCGGGTGACGCCGCCGCCCGCGGGCAGCAGGCCGAGTGTGACCTCGGGCAGGCCGATCTTGGAGCCGGGGGCGTCCAGGGCCACGCGGTGGTGGGAGGCGAGGGCGATCTCGTAGCCGCCGCCGAGGGCCGCGCCGTTGATGGCGGCGACGACGGGCTTGCCCAGGGTCTCGATGCGGCGCAGCGAGTTCTTGATGGCGGTGCCCGTCTCGAACGCCTGCCGCGCGTTCTCCGGGCCGACCTTGATCATGTCCTTGAGGTCGCCGCCCGCGAAGAAGGTCTTCTTGGCGGAGGTGTAGATGAATCCGCGGATGGCGTCCTTGTCGGCCTGGACGGCGGCCTCCGCGCGGTCCGCGATCGCCGCGATGGAGTCCTTGAACGCCCGGTTCATGGTGTTCGCGGACTGGTTGGGGTCATCGAGGACGAGCGTGACGACGCCGGTGTCGTCCTGTTCCCAGCGGATGGTGGTGCTTGCGGTCATGATTCTTTTCTCCGTGAGGTCCGATGAGGGGGGCGGGGCCCGGGTGGGTGGTTGCGGTGTCGTTGCCGACTGACCGCCGGTGGGGGCTTGTCGCGCAGTTCCCCGCGCCCCTGAGGCACGCGGCTGCGCCGCGGCCCCTACAGCCGCTCGACGATCGTGGCGATACCCATGCCGCCCCCCACGCACAGCGTGGCGAGCCCGTACCGGAGGTCCCTGCGCTCCAGTTCATCGACCAGCGTGCCGAGGATCATCGCCCCGGTGGCGCCCAGGGGATGCCCCAACGCGATCGCGCCGCCGTTGACGTTGACCTTGTCCAGGGACAGGCCCATGTCCTTGACGAAGCGCAGGACGACGGCCGCGAAGGCCTCGTTGATCTCGACGAGGTCGATGTCGTCGATGGTGAGTCCGGCCTTGGAGAGCGCCTTGCGGGTCGCGGGCGCGGGCCCGGTCAGCATGATCAGCGGCTCGGAGCCGGAGACGGCCGCGGAGACGATCCGCGCGCGCGGGGCGAGGCCGTAGCGCTCGCCGACCTCCTTGGTGCCGACGGCGACCAGCGAGGCTCCGTCGACGATGCCGG
The DNA here is from genome assembly GCF_055587985.1 of Streptomyces sp. NPDC046335. Classification (NCBI taxonomy): domain Bacteria; kingdom Bacillati; phylum Actinomycetota; class Actinomycetes; order Kitasatosporales; family Streptomycetaceae; genus Streptomyces; species Streptomyces sp. NPDC046335. The sequence continues at coordinate 94,585 of NZ_JBVJFF010000018.1, forward strand.
AGGAGTTGCCCGCGTGGTGGACGTGGTCGATCTGTTCGATCCAGTGGTACTTCTGCAGCGCGACCGCGTCGAAGCCGCCCAGGTCGCCGATGTCCTTGAAGGAGGGCTTCAGCCTGGCCAGGGAGTCGGCGGTGGTGCCGGGGCGCAGGTGCTCGTCGTGGTCGAGGACCACGAGGCCGTTGCGGTCCTTGACCGGGACGACGGACTTCGCGAAGCGGCCTTCCTTCCAGGCCGTGGCGGCGCGCTCCTGCGAGAGCGCGGCGTACTCGTCGACGTCACGCCGCGAGAAGCCCTCGACGGTGGCGATCAGGTCGGCGCCGATGCCCTGGGGCGCGAAGTTCGTCTCGTAGTTGGTCATGGGGTCGGCGAACCAGGCGCCGCCGTCGGAGGCCATCGGCACCCGCGACATCGACTCGACGCCGCCCGCGAGCACCAGGTCCTCCCAGCCCGAGCGGACCTTCATCGCGGCGAGGTTGACCGCTTCCAGGCCCGAGGCGCAGAAGCGGTTCTCCTGGACGCCGGCGACGGTGTCGGGGAGACCGGCGGCGATGGCGGCGATCCGCGCGATGTCGGAGCCCTGGTCGCCGACGGGGCCCACCACGCCGAGGACGATGTCGTCGATGGCGGCCGGGTCGAGGCCGGGGAAGCGGGCGCGGATCTCGTGGATCAGGCCGACGACGAGGTCGATCGGCTTGGTGCCGTGCAGGGCGCCACTGGCCTTGCCGCGTCCGCGCGGGGTGCGGATCGCGTCGTATACGTACGCTTCGGTGGTCACGCGTTGAGCCTTTCGCGGGGTCTTCGGGAGGGTGAGGTGTCCGGGGAGGTGAGTGTCCGGGAGGGTGAGGTGTCCGGGAGCGTGAGCGTGCGGGTCAGCCGAGGAGGGAGCGGCCGATGATCTCCTTCATGATCTCGGTCGTGCCGCCGTAGATGGTCTGGATACGGCCGTCCGTGAAGGCCTTGGCCACCCGGTACTCCGCCATGTAGCCATAGCCTCCGTGCAGTTGCAGGCACCGGTCGGCGACACGCTTCTGGAGTTCGGTGGCCCACCACTTGGCCATGGAGGCGTGGACGGCGTCGAGCTCCCCGTCCGAGTGGTCGACGATGCACCGGTCGAGGAACGTACGGGTGACGGCGCACTCGGTGGCCATCTCCGCGATCTCGAAGCGGATGTGCTGGAGCCTGGCAAGCGGCCGCCCGAAGGCCTCGCGCTCCTTCACGTACGCCGTGGTGATCTCCAGGAGGTGCTCGGCGGCGGCGATCCCCGCGACGGCGATGCCCATGCGCTCCTGGGCGAGGTTCGTCATCAGGTGGACGAAGGCGCCGTTGAGCTCGCCGAGCAGGTTCTCCTTGGGCACGCGTACGTCGTCGAAGAACAGCTCGGCGGTGTCCTGGGACTTCTGGCCGATCTTGTCGAGGTTGCGGCCCCGCTCGAAGCCCGCCATGCCGCGCTCGACCACCAGCAGCGACAGGCCGTGCGCGCCGCCCTCGGGGGACGTCTTGGCGACGACGACGACGAGGTCGGCGAGGATGCCGTTGGAAATGAACGTCTTGGAGCCGTTGAGCACCCAGTGGTCGCCCCGGTCCTCGGCGGCGGTACGGATGGCCTGGAGGTCGGAGCCCGCGCCCGGCTCGGTCATCGCGATGGCCGTGATGATCTCGCCGGAGCAGAAGCCGGGCAGCCAGCGCCGCTTCTGCTCCTCGGTGGCGAGCGAGGTGAGGTAGGGGCCGATGATGTCGTTGTGCAGGCCGACCGCGAGCCCGGCGGCGCCCGCGCGCGTGAACTCCTCGGCGAGGACCGCGGAGTAGCGGAAGTCGGTGTTCCCGCCGCCTCCGTACTCCTCGGGGACGGCGAGCCCGAGCAGCCCCTGCCTGCCGGCCGCGAGCCATGCCTCGCGGGAGACGATGCCGTCCTTCTCCCACTGTTCGTAGTGCGGCAGCACCTCCTTGGTGAGGAAGGTGCGGACGGTCTCGCGGAACGCGTCGTGCTCGGCGGAGAAGAGCTGCCGTTTCATCGGTACGTGGCCTCCTGGTCGTCCGGCGGGCAGGGCGCGAGCCCCGGCACGTCCCAGTCCCTGGCCACCGCCGCGGTGTCGGCGCCGGGCTGTGCCGGGCCGCTGCGGACCTCGGTGGGGGTGCGGGAGAAGCGGGGTGCCGGGGCGGGCTGGGTGATGCCGCCGTGGTCGGTGAAAGTGGAGCGGGCGGCGAGGTGCGGGTGCGCGGGCGCCTCGCGCAGCGAGAGCACGGGGGCGACGCAGGCGTCGGAGTCCTCGAAGAGGGCCGTCCACTCGTCGCGCGTGCGCTCCTTGAAGCGGGCGGCGACGGCGTCGCGCAGCTCGCCCCAGCGGCCGAGGTCCTTGCGGGCGGAAGCGACCTCTCCGAGGCCGAGGAGCGCGGCGAACTCGTCGTAGAAGCGCTGCTCCAGGGGGCCGACGGCCATGTGGCCGCCGTCGGACGTCTCGTAGGTGCCGTAGAAGGGGCAGCCGCCGTCCAGGAGGTTGGCGCCGCGGCGGTCCTGCCAGCCGCCGGCCGCCAGCATGCCGTGGATCATCGCGGAGAGGTGGGCGGTGCCGTCGACGATCGCGGCGTCCACGACCTGGCCCTCGCCGTGCACGCGCGCGTGGTGGAGCGCGGCGAGGGCGCCCACGACGAGGTAGAGCGCGCCGCCCGCGTAGTCGCCGACGAGGTTGGCGGGGACGGCGGGCGGCTCCCCCGGGTTGCCGATCATGCCGAGGGTGCCGGTGATCGCGATGTACGCGATGTCGTGCCCTGCGCGCTCGGCGAGCGGCCCCTCCTGGCCCCAGCCGGTCATCCGGGCGTAGACGAGGGCGGGGTTGCGCGCGTGACAGGGCCCGGGGCCGACGCCGAGGCGCTCGGCGACGCCCGGCCGGTAGCCCTCGATGAGGACGTCGGCGCGTGCCACGAGATCGAGGACGCGGGCGGCGCCGTCGGCCGTCTTCAGGTCGAGGATCACCGAGCGCTTGTTGCGGTTGGTGACGTCATACTCCGGGTTGATGGCGAGGCCGCTGCCGCCCGGCCTGTCGACGCGTACGACGTCGGCCCCGAGATCGGCCAGGAGCATGGCCGCGAAGGGGCCCGGTCCGATGCCCGCGAGCTCCACCACGCGCACTCCGGCGAGCGGGCCGAGAACACGCTTGCCTGGTCCTGCCATTGAGCCCCCAGCGCTATGACACAAGTGATGTAACACCAGTGATGCTAAGAACGTGTTCCACTGCGCACAAGCCCTTGGCGAGCAAGCGCTTAGCCAATTCGGGCCGCCGGGCGCGTCGGGGCAGGTGGCGCCTTGGGTCTGTCGTTTGGATCAGGTCGGCTGTAGGGGCGGTGCTTTAGAGCCTGGCCGGAGCGGGGCCTGGTGCGTGCAGCTGCAAGGCGGAGGAGGGCGACAACGCGATGGGGGTGCCCCCTGCTCGAGCGGAGCCGAGAGCTTGGGGGAGTTGGCAACCGACGACAACGCGGCAGATGTGCGTGCCAGACCCCGCGACGCCGAGATGATCCAAACGACAGGCCCTAGCCTGGGCGCATGGATCCGATACTGGTCAGCGCCTGTCTGCGAGGCGTTCCGTGCCGCTATGACGGCCGTGCCAAGGCCTCGCCCGAGCTCGACGCGGCGTTGACGGGCCGTGAGGTCGTGTCGTTCTGCCCGGAGGCCGCGGGCGGCCTGCCGACGCCGCGCCGCCCCGCCGAACTGACCGGCGGCGACGGGCACGGTGTCCTGGACGGCACGGCACGGGTGGTCGAGGACACCGGGCGCGACGTGACGGCCGAGTTCGTGGCCGGCGCGCACCGCGCGCTGGCGGCGGCGCGGCACGCCGGGTGCACTCAGGCGCTGCTGATGCCGCGCAGCCCCTCGTGCGGGCGTGGGGCGGTGTACGACGGCTCGTTCGCCGGAGACCTGGTGGCGGGCGACGGCGTGACCGCGGCGCTCTTCGAACGGAACGGCATCACCGTACGGGTGGCGCCGGGCGCGTGACCGACGCGGGAACGGGCACGCCGGCCGGCGTGGGCTAGCCTCGGCCACTCACATCCGGGTGACACGCACGGCGGAGAGGTGCCATGAGCAGTCGGAGCAAGGATCGCGCGTACGACATCGTGCTCTTCGGAGCGACCGGCTTCGTGGGGGTGCTCACCGCGGAGTATCTGGCCGCGCACGCGCCCGAGGGGCTGCGGTGGGCCGTCGCGGGGCGCGACACGGCGAAGCTGGAGCGGCTGCGGGACCGCCTCGCGGCGGACCACCCGGCGTGCGCGAAGCTCCCCCTGGTGCACGCCGACGTGGCCGACACCGCGTCGCTGGAGGAGCTGGCCGGCAGCGCCCGCGTGGTGGCCTCGACCGTCGGCCCGTACCTGACGTACGGGCAGGAGCTGGTCGCCGCCTGCGCGGACGCGGGCACGGACTACGTCGACCTGACGGGTGAGCCGGAGTTCGTCGACCTCATGTACGTGCGGCATGACGCCCGCGCGCGGGAGACCGGGGCCCGGCTCGTGCACACCTGCGGCTTCGACTCGATCCCGCACGATCTCGGGGTGTACTTCACGGTCCAGCAGTTGCCGAAGGACGTGCCGCTGCGGATCGACGGCTTCGTGCGTTCCAACGCGCGGTTCTCCGGCGGCACGTTCGCCTCCGCGCTCAACCAGATGGGCCGCGGCCGGCAGATGACGGCCGCCGCGAAGGACCGGCGGCGCCACGAGGCGCGCCCGGCCGGCCGCACGGCCTGCGCGCCGCCCGGAACGCCTCGGTACGCGGCCGAGGTCGGCGCCTGGGCGCTGCCGCTTCCGACGATCGACCCGCAGGTGGTGCAGCGCTCGGCGCGCGCCCTTGAGCGGTACGGCCCCGACTTCCGCTACCGGCACTACGCGGCCGTCAGGACGCTGCCCGTGGCGCTCGGCGCTCCGCTCGCCCTCGGGGGCCTCATGGCCGCCGCGCAGGTGCCTTCCGTACGCCGCCTGCTGTCCGGGCGGCTGAAGCCCGGCGACGGGCCGAGTGAGGCGCAGCGGGCCGAGGCGCGGTTCTCGGTGCGCTTCGTCGGCGAGGGCGGCGGCAGGCGGGTCTTCACCGAGGTGTCCGGCGGTGACCCGGGGTACGACGAGACGGCGAAGATGCTGGGCGAGTCGGCGCTCTGCCTCGCCCTGGACGACGTCCCGTCGGCGGGCGGCCAGCTCACACCGGCCGTGGCCATGGGTGACGCGCTGCTGGCCCGGCTCATGGCCGCGGGGATCGGCTTCCGCGTGGCCGCGGTGCGCTAGACGGGAGGGGGTGCCCCGCGCGCGGGGCACCCCCTCCTCATTCCGGTGTCCCGGTGTCCCGTTATCCCGGTATCAGGCCACCGGCACCGGGTACGTCGGGTACTCGACCCCGGAGACGTACTGCACGACGCGGATGACCTGGCACGAGTAGCCGAACTCGTTGTCGTACCAGAGGTAGAGGATCGCGTTGTCGCCGTCGACCTTGGTGGCGCCCGCGTCGACGATCGACGCGTGGCGCGAGCCGATGAAGTCGTTCGACACCGCGTCGGGGGCGCTGGTGAAGTCGATCTGGCGCTTCAGCGGCGAGGTCAGCGACACGTTGCGGAGGTAGTCGAGGACCTCGTCGCGGTCGGCCTCGCGGCCGAGCGTCAGGCTGAGGATCGCGATCGAGACGTCCGGCACGGGGACGCGGATCGAGCTGCCGGTGATGGGCGCCTTGAGGTCGGGCAGCGCCTTGGCGACGGCGGACGCGGCACCGGTCTCGGTGATGACCATGTTGAGCGGCGCGGAGCGGCCCCTGCGGTCGGCCTTGTGGAAGTTGTCCAGCAGGTTCTGGTCGTTGGTGAACGAGTGGATGGTCTCCACGTGGCCGCGCAGGACGCCGTACTCGTCCGCCATCGCCTTCAGCGGCGGGACGATCGCGTTGGTGGTGCAGGAGGCGCAGGACAGGATGCGCTCGTCCGGCTTGATCGTGTCGTGGTTGACGCCGTGCACGATGTTCGGGACGTCGCCCTTGCCGGGCGCGGTCAGGACGACCTTGTCGATGCCGGGGCGCAGGTGCTCGGAGAGGCCCGCGCGGTCGCGCCACTTGCCGGTGTTGTCGATGAGGATGGCGTCCTTGACGCCGTACGCCGTGTAGTCGACCTCGGAGGGGTCGTTGGCGTAGATCACCTTGATCTCGTTGCCGTTGGCGATGATCGTGCTGTTCGCCTCGTCGACGGTGATCGTGCCCTGGAACTGGCCGTGGATGGAGTCGCGGCGCAGCAGCGAGGCCCGCTTGACGATGTCCTGCTCACCGCCCTGGCGCACGACGATGGCGCGCAGGCGCAGACCGTTGCCGGAGCCGGCCTTCTCGATGAGCAGGCGGGCGACGAGGCGGCCGATGCGGCCGAAGCCGTAGAGGACGACGTCGCGTCCCTCGCGGCACTCGATCTTGTTGTCGCCCGTGGCGCCGGCGACGGCCTCGGCGGTGAACTCGGCCACGGAGAGCCCGCGGTCGTCGCTCTTGTACGTCGCGGCGAGCATGCCGAGGTCGATCTGCGAGGGGCCCAGGTCGAGCGTGGTGAGGGCCTGGAGGAACGGCAGGGTCTCGGTGACCGAGAGCTCCTCGCCGGCGATCTGCCGGGCGAACCGGTGGGTCTTGAGGATGCTGACCACCGACTTGTTCACCAGGGAGCGGCTGTGCAGCAGGACCGTGACGTCCCGCTCGCGGTGCAGCTTCCCGATGAGCGGGATCATCGACTCCGCGATCTCCTCGCGGTTCTTCCAGTTGGTGAACGAGTCGTCATTGACAGTCACAGGAGTATCTTTCGAGCTAGGCGGCGCTCATATGCTAACCCGCTCATCTTCCCGCCCCTCAACCGGCCGCCGCCCGCAGGGCGGCGCGGCACAGCGTGTCCGCGCGGCGGGTGGATTCCGGCAGCCGGTAGCGGGGCGTGAGGTTCAGCGTGTGCGCGCAGGCCTGGTCCAGGGTCACCCGGTGGCCCGCGGAGACGAAGACCGGCTTCACGCCCTCGCGGGTGCGCAGCGCGCGCCCGACCTCCTCCGCCCCGTCCAGCAGGGGCGAGGCGCTCCCCCGCGGCGCGGCCGGCGCCTCGTACGTGAAGGTGAAGGGGTTCTTGGCGACGCCCATCGTCGGGAGGCCGGTCAGGACGCCGAGGTGGCTCGCGAGGCCGAAGCGGCGCGGATGCGCGACGCCGTAGCCGTCGCAGACGACGACGCCGGGGTCGGCGGCCAGCCGGGAGAGCGCGGCGAGCACGGTCGGGATCTCCCGGAAGGCCAGCAGCCCCGGCACGTAGGGGAAGGCGACGGCGCCGACCGCGGTGGCCTCCTCGACGACGTCGAGCGTCGCCGCGTCGAGGACCACGACGGCCGCGGCCACCACGTCCCGCTCGTCGTCGTAGGCCACGTCCACACCCGTCACGTGCCCGGTGCCGGGCCGCGGCCCCGAGCCGTCGAGGACCACGCGGGGCCGCAGCTCGTCCTGGACGGCCAGCGCCGCCTCGTCGTCGGTGGGCCACGCGGCGGGAAGTCGGTAATCGATCACGAGGCGCGAGCCTAGCCGGGCCGCCCGCCGGGCCCACCGGCATCAAAGACGCGTAAAGATTGCCGGAAACAGGCAATGTCAGCGCCCATCCATGCATGACAGCCTCGGTACATACCAAGGCGGACGGCATGGACGGGGGAAGTGACCGATGACGGTCTTTCTGGGTCTCGGCATCGCGGGGATCATCCTGCTCGTGCTCTCGCTCGTCCTCGACGGGGTCCTCGAAGGGCTCTTCGACGGCGTCCTGGACGGCCTCTTCGACGGCCTTCTCTCCCTGCCCGTGATCGCCGGGTTCGTGTCCATGCTCGGCTTCGGCGGGGCGATCGTGCTCGGCACGACCGGCCTCGGCGCCGGGCCCGCCACCGCCGCGGGCGCCTGCGCCGGTGCCGGGGCCGGCTGGCTGACCTGGCGGGCGACCCGCGCCCTGATGCGCGACCAGACCTCGGCAGCGCCGCGCGGCGACGACCTCGTGGGCACCGCAGGGTCCGTGGTCACCGCGATCCCGGCCGAGGGCTACGGCGAGGTGCTGCTGCACCTCTCGGGCCAGCGCGTGAAGTTCGCCGCCCGCAGCTCCGCCGCCGTGGCGCGGGGCACCGAGGTCTGGGTCGAGTCGGCCCTGACGTCCACCTCGGTCGCGGTACGCCCCGTGGAGCGCTGACCCCGGGCGACACCGCGACTCACCACCACACCCAACCGATCTGCCGTCCCAGGGTGGCAGGGGGGAACACGCATATGAGTCCAGTCCTGACCGCCGTCATCGGAGTCGTCGTACTCCTCGTCCTGTTGGCGCTCGTCGTCGTCACCCGCTACAAGGTCGCCGGGCCGAGCCAGGCCTTCATCGTCACCGGGCGGCGCGGCAAGAAGTCCACCGATCCCGACACCGGCCGGGTGATGACCGACAACAGCGGCCAGAAGGTCGTGGTCGGCGGCGGCGTCTTCGTCGTGCCGTTCGTGCAGCAGAAGTTCACCCTCGACCTGTCCTCGCGGCACATCCCGATCGCGGTGCGCGGCGCCGTCACGCTGCGCGGCGTCAAGGCGAACCTCGAAGGCGTGGCCATCGTGAAGGTCGGCGGCACCGAGGACTCGATACGCGCCGCGGCGCAGCGGTTCCTCGTGCAGCAGGACGGCATCGTCGGCTTCACCCAGGAGGTGCTCTCCGGAGCGCTGCGCTCGATCGTGGGCCGGATGTCGGTGGAGGACATCATCCGTGACCGCGCCGCCTTCGCCGGGCAGGTCGCGGAGGAGGCCGAGGCCAGCCTCTCCGGGCAGGGCCTGGTCCTCGACGCCTTCCAGATCCAGGACATCACCACCGAGGGCTCCTACCTGGAGGACCTCGGGCGCCCCGAGGCCGCCCGCGCCAAGCAGGAGGCGGACATCGCCGAGGCGGTGGCGCGCCGCGCCGCCGAGCAGGCGCGTCTGAAGGCCGAGGAGGAGATCGCGATCGCCCAGCGGACGTTCTACCTCAAGCAGGCCGAGATCAAGGCCGAGACGGACGAGGCCGCGGCGCGCGCCGGCGCCGCGGGACCGCTCGCCGACGCGGCCAGGCAGCAGGACGTCCTGGCCGAGCAGGAGAAGGTCGCACAGCGCCAGGCCGCGCTGACCGACCGCGAACTGGACACCAAGGTCCGCAAGCCCGCCGACGCCGCGCGCTACCAGGCCGAGCAGGAGGCCGAGGCGCGCAGGATCAGCCTGGTCAAGCAGGCCGAGGCCGACGCCGAGCGGGCCCGTCTGACCGGTGAGGGCGAGAAGGCGCAGCGCGCGGCGCTCGCGGACGCCGTCCGGCTCGAGGGCGAGGCCGAGGCCGCCGCGATCGGCGCGAAGGGTTCCGCCGAGGCGGAGGCGATGCACAAGAAGGCCGACGCGTTCGCGCGGTACGGGGACGCGGCGGTTCTGCAGATGCTCGTCGAGGTCCTGCCCAGCGTGGTCGCCAAGGCGTCGGAGCCGCTGAGCGCGGTGGACAAGATGACGGTCATCTCCACGGACGGGGCGGGGCAGCTCTCCCGTACGGTCGCCGACAACGTCGCCCAGGGCATGGAGCTGCTCAGCTCCACCACGGGCGTCGACCTGGCCGAGCTTCTGAAGGGGCTCACCGGGGGCACCCGCGCCCCGGAATCCGCCGGGACCCCGCAGAACGGCGCGATCAAGATCGCCGACTAGCCGCAGCCGCCCCGCTGTGCCGTGCCCGGCCGCTCCGCCGGGCTCCGCGAGGCTGCCGGTCCCACGGGCCCGGTAGCCTCGCGATCATGTTTGTCCTCGAACTCACCTACACCGCGCCCGTCTCCGCCGTCGACGAGCACATGGCCGCGCACGTCACCTGGCTGGACGGGCTCTACGAAGCCGGGGCCGTCCTCGCGTCCGGGCGGAAGAACCCGCGCGACGGCGGCGTGCTCATCGCCGTCGCGCCGGACCGCGCCCGGATCGAGGAGATCACCGCCTCCGACCCGTTCGTACGGGCCGGGGTCTGCGAGTACCGCATCACCGAGTTCTACGCGACGAAGACGGCACCGGCACTCGCCTCCTACCGGGAGCAGCTCCCCGCGTGACGCCCGGCGCGGGTGTTCAGCCCCGCTCCAGGCGGGCGATCCGGCCCTTCTCGCCGGCCGCCCAGCAGCCGCGGGCGCCCGCGCAGTCCACGGTGTTGTAGGACCCCGGGTCGACCGTGCGCCAGGTCCTGCCGCCGTCCGACGTGACGTCGGTGCCCGTCGGGCCGACCGCGAGGGCCGTGGCGCGGCTGTGCGGGAACCATGTGACGCCCGAGCGGTAGGCGGTCGGCGGCCGCCCTGCGTCGCGCCAGGTGCGGCCGCCGTCGCGGGTGACCGCCGCGGCCTTCGGCGACGCCTGGTCGGCGCGGTAGTCGCCGCCGACCGCGATGCCGTGCGTACGGTCGCGGAAGGCGAGGCCGAAGACGCCGCGGGCCGGGTCGCCCGCAGGGATCGGCGCGTCGGTGGCCTGCCAGGTCAGGCCCCGGTCGGCGGAGTGCAGCACGCGCGCGTGGGCCGCCCCGCCGGTGGCCAGCCAGACGTCCCGCGGGCCCGAGGAGACCAGGCACTGGCCGCTCGCCGCGAAGGCCGCCTCGCCCTGCTGTGCCGCGGGCATGCCGGTGTTCGGCAGGACCTTCCAGGAGCGGCCGCCGTCGGCGGTGGACAGGATGCGGTACCTGCCGTCGACCGGGTCGCTCACGGCCAGGCCGTGGCGGTGGTCGAAGAAGGTCATGCAGTCGTAGAACGCCCTGGCGTCGGTGTTGCGGAAGGACTCCGTCCAGGTCGCGCCGCCGTCATCGGTGCGCAGCACGCGGGAGGCCTCGCCCTCGCCGATGGCGAGCACCACCGCGCGCCGGCCGTCGAAGGCCTCCACGTCCCTGAACTCCAGGTCCCCGGCGCCCGATGGCGACACATCGCGCCACGTCCCGCCGCCGTCCGAGGTGCGCAGCACGGTGCCTCCGGTCCCGGCCACCCAGGCCGTGTCACGGCTGACGGCGGCGAGTCCGCGGAAGCGCGCGTCGGTGCCGCTCTCCTTGAGCTGCCAGCTCAGACCCTTCGTGGAGGGCTGCTCCTGCCCGCCGGTACGCGCCTGTGCGGGGGCCGCGAGAACGGCTCCCACGAGCGCCGCCCCGCACAGTCCCGCCAGTACCGTGCGCCTCATCGACTTCGTATTCCCCATGGCCCTCATGGCGGGCGAAGCTAGCCGACGCGCCGGGGCTCGTCCAGATGGCCGGAAGGCGTCCCACGACCGATGGTCGCCGGGAACCGCGGGGGCCTCCACGGTGTCGCGGTGACAGAGGTCACTCGGTCCCACCACTCTCCATGTGCACGGATTCCGTCATTCCGTCGTCTATTCAAGTGTCGACCCCAGTCGTCCAGCAGTTCAGTGAGGGAGCAGGCGTTGTCCACTGTCATCGAGCAAGCCGTAGAGGCCCGCCTGGTCGCCGCCGCGCCGCGGATGCTGACCATTCCCGCGATCCTGCACTACGACCGGCAGGACCCCTTCGCCGTACGGATGAGCTTCCCCGCTCCCGCGACGCTGGAGGGCGTGGAGGTCTACTGGACGTTCGCCCGCGACCTGCTCGTCCAGGGCGTGGAGAGCGCGGTGGGCGACGGCGACGTGCGCGTGCGCCCGTACGGCTTCGACCGCACGGTCGTGGAGTTCCACGCGCCCGAGGGCACCGCGATCGTCCACGTCCGCACCGGGGAGCTGCGCCGCTTCCTGCACCGCACGACGGCCCTCGTGCCGGTCGGCCAGGAGCACCGCCACGTCGACCTCGACCAGGACCTGGCCGAACTGATGCGGGACGCCTGCTGAGCGACCTGCTGACCGCACGGGCGTGCCGTGGTGCGCGTTAAGACGTTGACACCCGCCACGACACCCTCGTACGTTGTAAAAGGTTCTGTTGCCGTCGACAGGAGAAGGACGTTGCTCGTCTGAGGTCATGAGACACCGCGTCACGCAGCCCTGCGCTGCCGTGTACGCCGTGTGCGACCTCGGCGCATGAGCCGTCCCGTCTCCCCCGGCACAGGCCTTTTCTCTTTCTCCGGCCTCACCTCTGCCGCGGTGTCTCGAACGCGTTTGCCCCTGACCGCGCTCCACACCACGCGACCGCGAGGCCCGTATGTCTACTCACCCCACCTCTCGCCCCACCTCCATCACCGTCACGTCGCTGGACTTCACCTGGCCCGACGGGACCAGCGTCTTCGACGGCCTCCAGGTGACCTTCGGCCCCGGCAGGACCGGGCTCATCGGCGTCAACGGCTCAGGAAAGTCGACCCTGTTGAAGCTGATCGCCGAAGAGCTCATTCCCACCGACGGGACCGTCAAGGTCGCCGGTGAGGTCGGCTGGCTGCCGCAGAACGTCACCCTCGACACCGGCCTCCGCGTCGACGAGGTGCTCGGCATCGCCGCCACCCGCGCCGCGCTGCACGCCATCGAGGCGGGCGACGCGAGCGAGGAGCACTTCGCCGCCGTCGGTGACGACTGGGACGTCGAGGAGCGCGCCCTCGCCACCCTCGACCAGCTCGGGCTCGGCCACATCGGCCTGGACCGCACCACGGGCGAGGTGTCGGGAGGCGAGTCGGTGCTGCTGCGCCTCGCCGCGCTGCTGCTGCGCAGGCCCGACGTGCTCCTGCTCGACGAGCCGACCAACAACCTCGACCTGTACGCCAGGCGGCGGCTGTACGCGGCCGTCGAGGCGTGGTCCGGGGTCCTCGTCGTGGTCAGCCACGACCGTGAACTCCTGGACTTGGTCGACCAGATCGCCGATCTGCGCGACGGCGGTGTCACCTGGTACGGCGGGAACTTCTCGTCGTACGAGGAAGCCCTCGCCGTGGAGCAGGAGGCGGCGGAGCGCATGGTGCGCGTCGCCGAGTCCGACCTGAAGAAGCAGAAGCGCGAACTGGCCGACGCCCAGGTCAAGTTGGCCCGCCGCAAGCGGTACGGCCAGAAGATGTGGGACCAGAAGCGCGAGCCGAAGATCGTGATGGGCGCGCGCAAACGGGCCGCCCAGGAGTCCGCGGGCAAGCACCGCATCATGCACGAGGAGAAGCTCGCCGAGGCCAAGGAGCGCCTCGACGACGCCGTGGAGGCGGTGCGGGACGACGACGAGATCCGCGTCGACCTGCCGCAGACCCTGGTGCACCCCGGGCGCACGGTGCTGACCCTGAGCGGCCTTGAGATGCGCTACGGAGCCCGCGCCGAGGGCGAGTTCGAGCTGCGCGGCCCCGAGCGGATCGCGCTGATCGGACGCAACGGCACGGGCAAGACCACGCTCCTGCGGACCATCGCGGGAGAGCTCGACGCGGTCTCCGGCGAGGCACTGGCGCACGTACCGCTGCGCTTTCTGCCGCAGCGCCTCGACGTGCTCGACGACGGGCTCACGGTCGCCGAGAACGTGGCCGCGTTCGCGCCCGACGCGACGAACAACCGCGTCAGGGCGCGGCTCGCCCGCTTCCTCTTCAAGGGGGCCAAGGCGGACCAGCGGGCGGGCACCCTCTCGGGCGGCGAGCGCTTCCGCGCGGCGCTCGCGGCGCTGCTGCTCGCCGATCCGGCGCCGCAGCTCCTGATGCTCGACGAGCCGACGAACAACCTGGACATGGCGAGCGTCAAGCAGCTCTCGACGGCCCTGGAGTCCTATCAGGGGGCGCTGATCGTGGCCAGTCACGACCTGCCGTTCCTGGAGTCCATCGGCATCACGCGGTGGCTGCTCATGGACGGAGGACTGACCGAGATCACCCAGGAAAAGAAGACAGAAGCTGTCGGGTATTCCGGCTAGCTTCGGGTGCATGCGCCAGGACACACCGCACGACACGCACCAGGACCAGGACCAGGACTCGCACTCGCACATCACCATCGCCGGAGCCCGGGAGAACAACCTCAAGGAGGTGGACCTGCGCATCCCGAAGGGCCGGCTCACGGTCTTCACCGGGGTGTCCGGCTCGGGCAAGTCGTCGGTCGTCTTCGACACGATCGCGGTCGAGAGCCGTCGTCAGCTGAACGAGACCTTCACCTGGTTCGTCCGCAACCGGCTGCCGAAGTACGAGCGGCCGCACGCGGACTCCATCGAGGACCTCTCGCCCGCGATCGTCGTCGACCAGCGGCCGGTCGGCGGCCACTCGCGCTCCACGGTGGGCACGATGACGGACGTCTACTCCGTGATCAGGGTGCTGTTCTCCCGGTACGGCACACCGAGCGCGGGCCCGGCAACGGCGTACTCCTTCAACGACCCCTCGGGCATGTGCCCCGAGTGCGACGGTCTCGGCAGGACCGTGCGGCCCGACTACGGCCGCATCATCGACCCGGCCAGGTCCCTGGCGGACGGCGCGATCCTCTTCCCGCCGTTCGCCGTGGGGACCTGGCAGGGGCAGACGTACACCAACACCACCGACCTGGACACGCACAAGCCCGTCGGTGAATTCACGGACGCCGAGCGGCGGTTCCTGCTGCGCGGCGGCGGCCGGGGCAGGGTGAAGGTCAGCGTCGACAACACCGGGGGCGCCCGCGACATCGACTACGAGGGGCTCGCCGACCGCTTCGAGCGCCTCTACCTCAACCGCGACCTGTCCACGCTCTCCCAGCGGACCCGCGACCTGGTGCAGGGCTTCCTCGACGAGGGCCCGTGCCCCTCCTGTCACGGCGCCCGCCTCAACCCGGCCGCGCTCGCCACCCGGGTCAACGGCCTGAGCATCGCCGACTGCACCCGGATGGAGGTCACGGACCTGATCGGCGAGCTGGGGCGCGTCGACGACCCGGTGGCCGGGCCCGTCGCGCGGGCCGCCGTGGCGGCCCTGGAACGGATCGAGGCGATCGGCCTCGGCTATCTGAGCCTGGACCGCGAGACGTCCACGCTCTCCGGCGGCGAGGGGCAGCGCCTGAAGACGGTCCGCCACCTCGGCTCCAGCCTCACCGGCATGACGTACATCTTCGACGAGCCCAGCGTCGGCCTGCACCCGCGCGACGTGGGCCGCCTCAACGACCTGCTGCTGCGCCTGCGCGACAAGGGCAACACCGTCCTCGTCGTCGAGCACGACCCGGACGTCATCGCGGTCGCCGACCACGTCGTCGACATGGGCCCGGCCGCCGGCACCGACGGCGGCCGGGTCGTCTTCGAGGGCACACCGGACGAACTGCGCCGGGCGGACACCCTCACCGGACGCCAGTTGCGCCGCAGGAGCGGCGTCAAGGAGCACCCTCGCGAGCCGAGCGGCGGCCACTGGATCAAGGACGCCGACCTGCACAACCTCAAGAACGTCAGTGTGCGCGTGCCGACCGGGGTGCTCACCGCCGTCACCGGGGTCGCGGGCTCCGGCAAGAGCACGCTGGTGTCGAAGGTGTTCACCGAGGAGCACCCGGACGCCGTGGTGGTCGACCAGTCGTCCATCGGCGTCTCCAGCCGCTCGACCCCGGCGACGTACCTCGGGATCATGGACACCGTCCGCAAGCTCTTCGCCCGGGAGACCGGCACGAGGGCGAGCCTGTTCAGCTTCAACTCGCACGGGGCGTGCGAGTGCTGCCAGGGGCGCGGGATCATCCACAGCGACCTGGCGTTCATGGACCCGGTGACCACGACGTGCGAGGCGTGCGAGGGACGGCGCTTCAAGGACGAGGTGCTGCGGCTCACCGTCCGGGGCCGGTCGGTGGTGGACGTACTGGCGATGACGGCCGACGACGCCATGGACTTCTTCGCGCCCTTCGACGACACGGCGGTCCGCCGCAGGCTGGGCGCCCTGCGGGACGTGGGCCTCGCCCACCTCACGCTCGGCCGGTCGCTGAGCACCCTGTCCGGCGGTGAGCGCCAGCGCATCAAGCTCGCCACGCAGCTCCACCGCACCGGCACCACGTACGTACTCGACGAGCCGACCACCGGGCTGCACATGGCGGACGTCGACGGGCTGCTCGCGCTGCTCGACCGGCTCGTGGACGCGGGCAACACCGTCCTGGTCGTCGAGCACAACCTGGACGTCGTCAAGCACGCGGACTGGGTGATCGACCTCGGCCCCGAGGGCGGCAAGCACGGCGGGCGGGTGGTCTTCGAGGGGACGCCGGCCCAGCTCGCGGCGGCGGAGGGTTCGTTCACCGCCGATCACCTGCGCCGGGCTCTGGGCCGGGGGCGGGCGCGCGCTGCATGATGTGCGGCACTGCCCCGCACCCGTGAGGAGAGCCCGTGCCCAGCAAGAAGGCCCTGATCCGCCGTCCGGGACCGCGCGTCGCCGACGGCCTGGTCACCCACCTCCGGCGCACGCCCGTCGACAGGGAGCTGGCGCTGCGGCAGTGGGACGCGTACGTCGGGGCGCTGCACGCGTACGGCTGGGAGACCCTGGAGGTGGAGCCGGCCGACGACTGCCCGGACGCGGCCTTCGTCGAGGACACGGTGGTGGTCTTCCGCAACGTCGCCCTGATCGCCCGGCCGGGCGCGGAGTCCCGGCGCGGCGAGACGCCGGGCGTCGAGGAGGCGGTGGGCAGGCTCGGCTGCTCGGTGAACTGGATCTGGGAGCCGGGCACGCTGGACGGCGGCGACGTCCTGAAGGTCGGGGACACGATCTACGTGGGGCGCGGCGGCAGGACGAACGCGGAAGGGGTGCGGCAACTGCGGGCGGTCTTCGAACCGCTCGGCGCGCGCGTCGTCGCCGTCCCCGTCACGGTGGTCCTGCACCTGAAGTCGGCGGTGACGGCGCTGCCGGACGGTACCGTCATCGGGTACGAGCCGCTGGTCCACAGCGGTTCGCTGTTCCCGCGCTTCCTGGCGGTGCCCGAGGAGGCGGGCGCGCACGTGGTGCTCCTCGGCGGCGCGAACGTGCTCATGGCGGCGAGCGCGCCGAAGAGCGCGGAGCTCTTCGCCGAGCTGGGGTTCGACCCGGTTCCGGTCGATATCAGCGAGTTCGAGAAACTGGAGGGCTGTGTGACGTGCCTCTCAGTCCGGCTCCGGGACCTGTACGCCTGAGCAGCGGTGGGGCCCTTGTTACACAAGGGGACCGCTGGGTACCGGTTTCCCGGTCCCTTTACGGAGGGCTTAACCTACGGCAACGTAACCTACGACACCGTAGGTAGTGCACCGCTCGCACTGCTCGTAAGTACTCCCGTCCCCCTATGGAGCCCACGTGACGATCACCTCTCCCCACCTCGGCAGCGCGGACAGCTGGACCGATGCCCGTCTGCTCTACGCGCTGGAGGAAGTGGTCGAGCAGGAACTGAACCGCCACCTGAAGGTGGCGAAGGACTGGATGCCCCACGAGTACGTCCCGTTCTCGGACGCACGCAACTTCCCCGGCTTCTTCGAGGACGGCGAAGCGTGGGAGAAGGGCCAGTCCCCGGTCACCGACATCGGCCGGATCGCCCTCGTGGTCAACCTGCTCACCGAGGACAACCTGCCCAGCTACCACCACGAGATCGCCTCCCTCTTCGGCCGCGACGGCGCCTGGGGCACCTGGGTGCACCGCTGGACCGCCGAGGAGGGCCGCCACGGCATCGTGATGCGCGACTACCTCCTCGCCTCGCGCGCCGTCGACCCGGACCAGCTCGAACAGTTCCGCATGATGCACATGAGCGAGGGCTTCGAGTCGGACAACGGCCACTCGATGCTGCACTCGGTCGCCTACGTCGCCTTCCAGGAGCTGGCGACCCGCATCTCGCACCGCAACACCGGACACCAGTCGGGCGACCCCGTCTGCGACCGCATGCTGGCGCGCATCGCGACCGACGAGAACCTCCACATGGTCTTCTACCGCAACCTCCTGAAGGCCGCCTTCGAGCTGGCGCCCGACCTGACCATGCAGGCCGTGCGGGACGTCGTGGTCAACTTCCGCATGCCCGGCCACGGCATGCCCGGCTTCGAGCGTGCCGCCGCGCAGATGGCGATCGGCGAGGTCTACAACATGCGCATCCACCACGACGACGTGCTCCAGCCCGTGCTGCGCCACCTGAAGGTCCTGGAGATGGACGGCCTCGGCCCCGAGGGCCTCAAGGCCCAGGAGGAGCTCGGCTTCTTCATGGGCGGCCTCGACGCCGAGGCGTCGAAGTTCGACGTGAAGCTGGCCGCGCGCAAGGCGCGGATGGCGGCACGGGGGGCCTGACCTCCACCTCCGCGGTTCGCAGGACGGGCCGGGACGACGCCACAGGGCGCCCCCCCAGCCCAGAAAGGGGGCAAGGACGTTACACCACAACTTACGACCACCCGCCACGGTTCCACGGT
>NZ_JBVJFF010000018.1:112794-187767 GCF_055587985.1 Streptomyces sp. NPDC046335
CCGGCGAATTGAAAAGGGAACCTGCCCAAACAAAAGGGGCGAATGAAGGCACCGGGTCCCCACCCTCCCCCCACAAGTTCAACAGGACGGCCAGGAAAACCACCACAGCCCCCCCCCCCCCCCCGTCCGCGTGCCAAGCCCGTGCCGCAGCGATTTACGGCAGCCCTCCCCGGTGCAACGGTGGACGCGGGGGTGACGACCCATGGCGCAGACCCATGAGTGGATGTTCTACGAGGTCATGTGGCGCAGTTGGGCGGGCAAGGGAGAGGTGCCTTATCCCGTGCCCTGGTGGGCGCAGCAGGCCTTCCGGCGCTGGAGCGACGACTTCGACTCCGGCACCTACGAATCGAAGGAGGCCGCCCTGGCCTCCAACGCCCTGTACCGCTACTGGCACATGGTCGGGGTGAAGGACCACCGCCAGGAGTCCCTGATCGGGCAGGCGGGCGAGATCGAGCCGGTCTACGACAAGTACTGCCTGTCCTTCTTCCTCTTCGACCCGGCCACGGGCGCCCTGAGCCTGCCGCAGCTCCCGGACGGCGGGAAGGTCAACCAGCGCATGGAGGCGCCGCACCTGCCGGTGGTCCTGACCGACTTCCGCACACCGGAGGGCGTCGAGTTCGTGCAGCGCACCTTCGCGACGACGGTCGGCGCCCGGCAGCGGGACCTGGTCGTGACGCGGCTGACCGTGGGCACCGCCACCGGCCGGCCGCGCGAGGGCTGGCTGTGCGCGGCGGTGATGCCCGCAGGGCCGAGCGGCTTCCAGCGGCACGACCGCAGCGGCCGGCAGGTCACGGACCGGCGGCTGACGTTCCTGCGGCACCTGCCGCAGGAGAACCGGGTGGAGACGAACAGCGGCTGGGGCCCGGTGTTCGACAAGGCTCCCGACCAGTACGGGGTGTACGGCAACCCCGGGTTCTCCTACGACCCGGCGGCCTATCTGGCGCACAGCCCCTTCCACGACCTGGTCACGGGCGGCAAGCTGAACGGCGCGCTCCAGGCGCAGGACCAGATCGCGGGGCTGTGCAGCGCCGCGTTCGCGTGGCCCTTCCGGGTCGTCGACGACGAGGTGTTCGAGCTCGACGTGCGGCTGCCCGTCGACCTCTACAGCGGCGCCGCCGACCTCGCCGAGATCACCGCGCCCCTGGCCGGCGACCTGGAGGAGGCCAACCGCGGCTTCTGGACGACGAAACTGCTGGACCAGGGGTTGCAGCCCGGGCTGCCGCGCGGTGTGGCGCACCTGACGGACCTGTTCCGCGAGGCCCGCTCGCAGTTGCTGATCCTCTCGGACGGGGGTGAGATCCACCCGGGCCCCACGGTCTACGACTCGTTCTGGATCCGCGACTCGTCCGTGGAGGCCACGGCCTGTTCCCTGGTCGGGGACGCGGCGCTCGCCGAGCACCAGCTCGGCACGCACTACCCGCTGAAGTTCAACCGCGGCACGGGCCGTATCGGGCCCTGCGCCGAGTACGGCTTCTACGGCGGCCCGCACGAGCGCGACGACCGCGAGTGGGACAGCAACGGCCAGGCGCTCTGGGCGATCGGCCGGTTCGACCGCACGCGGGGCCGCGCCGCCGCGTTCGGCACCAGGCTCTACACGCCGTACGTGATCGACGGCGCCCGGTGGCTGCGCGACAACCGCGACGCGTACGGGCTGCTGCACAGCGGCTGGAGCGCCGAGCACCTGGGCGAGCGCGACAAGCCGCACTACTGGGACGACCTGTGGGCGCTGGCGGGCCTGTACGAGGCGGCGCGCCTCGCCGAGCGGATCGGCTCGCCTGACGTACCGGAGCTGTGGGCGGCCTTCGACGACGTGAAGCGGGCGACGGCTGCCTCGATCCGCTGGGTCCTGGAGGAGCAGCGGCGGCGCGGGGCCTGGGAGACGTACATCCCGACCGGGCCCGGTGACGTGGGGCGGCTCGACTCGACGATGATCGGCGCGGCGGCGTTCTTCCATCCGCTGCGGCTGCACATGGGCAGCAAGCTGGGGCCCGACATCGACCGGGCCGCGCGCTGGACGCTCGACACGATGTACGCGCACTTCGTCTCCGGCGGCTACCGCCACGAGGCCGCGTGGAACGCCTTCGGCCCCTACCTCACCACGCAGTTGGCGCACGCGTATCTGCTGGCGGGCGACCCGGGGCGGATGGACGAGCTGCTCGGCTGGATCGTCGGGGCGGCCTTCCCGCGGACGGAGGAGCGGGCGGTGGCCCTCGGCGCGTGGAACGAGCAGCACGCCTTCACCATCGCGTCGGACTTCCACGAGGTGCCGTCGCGGTACTGGTACATGGGCGACATCCCGCACGGCTGGGCCGCCGCCGAGTACCTGCTCCTGATCCGCGACATCCTGCTCTTCGAGGCGGACGAGGACCACGACCCGCATCTGTACGTGGCGCCGGGTGTCCGTCCGCACTGGGTGCCGGACGGTGAAACGGTGGTCGTGGAGGCGGCGCCGACGCTGTTCGGTGAGCCCTTCGGCTACCGCCTCGCGCACGACGCGGGCGAACGGACGGTGACGGTGGACGTGACCGAGGCGCCGGAGCGGGTGCGCTACGTCTACCCCTGCCGCTTCGGCCAGGTCCGCGCGGCAACCGCGGACGGCCGCGACCTCACCGTCTCCGGCGACGACGTCCATGTCCCGGCGGGGACGAGGCGGTTCACGGTCACTTACGCGTGAGGCCGCAGGCGTGGTTCGTACGGCGCGTCCTGCACCCACCGCGTGCCGTCACGGCTGACCGGGAAGGAGTCGAGGTCAACCTTCTCCAGCTCGATGTGCACCTTCTCCTTGCCCAGGACGCCATCCAGCGTGAGCTTGTCCCCCGTGGGCCGGGCGAAGGTGAGCCGGCCGGACCACGCCGGGTCGCCGACGCGGGCCAGCATGATCGCGCGCTTGGAAGGGGCGAAGGTGGCCGCGTAGTCGACGATGGAGCCGTCCATGCGCTGGCTGGACACGGTGCCCGGTTGGTACGGGTGCATGGTGTCGACGATGAACCGGTTCCAGCGTTCGACGTCGGTCGTCAAGGGAGGGCGGTCCTGTCCGTCCGACGAGAATTGCACGACGTCCCAGATGCCGTACAGCGGAGGCTTCGGCCCCGATGTCCCGACCACGTCCCACCGCTTCCAGTCCTCGTGTACCTGGGAAGCGGCCAGCCACGCCCCGAACAGCAACTGGCCCGCCAGCGCCAGCCTCAGGGCTCTGCGCGTGCGGAACAACCGCGGCCGGGAGACTGGCCCCACGCCTTGATCGGAGACGAAGAAGGTGGCCAGCCGCATCGCGTGCGGAGCCACCAGGATCAGGCTCAACAGGAGCAGATGGAAGGTGAAGAGCTTCACGGGCACCTGGTAGGTGAAGTTCAGGACGAGCACCTGCGTCATCTCGATCGCGGCCAGGAGCGCGCCCAGGAGAGCAGTCCGGGGAACGACGAGCAGGAGCCCGGCGGTCACCTCGGCGCACCCGAGCAGGATCTCGTAAGTCTGCGAGCTTCCGACCTGCGTCCAGAGCACGTTCTGCATTCCGAAGTCCCCGAAGGGCTCGACCAGCCTGGTCAGCGGCAGCGACATCTGCAGAGGAAAGACCTTGGCGAACCCGAAAGTGAACAACTGCGCTGCCAGACACATCCGGACCACAACGCAGAACCACTTGTACAGCGCCTCGTGGTGCGGCCGTCGCCGGTCGAGCGCCGTCCACACCACCGTGACGAGCAGGGCGGCGAGGAACCAGCACAGGGCGAGTACCCAGAAGAACGCCTGGTCGCCGCTCAACACCGGCTCGATGAGCGGTGCTTCGACGTGGAGGATGTGCTCGGCCACCCAGGTGACGACCGGGCGCACGGTGTGGTACTGCCGGGTCTGGGCGTCCACCGGGAGGTCGCTGCCAAAGACCCCCACCAGCGCGTACATGATCCGCGACTCGGACAGGAAGAACAGAACGACATACACCAGGAAGAAACGGAACACGACGCGCGTGGGGAGGCTCCACCTGGGTGGCGATATTTCCCCCTCCTCATCGGACGTTTCCGGGTTTCTCGCTGGCCGGGGGGCTCTGAGTAACCGAGCCATGCCACCTCCCGCATCGGCGGTTGAAAGTTGACCGGTCGGTCAGCCGATGTTGTTCATTCCCCGGTGCCGAGTGCGGGAACCCGCCCGACCTCGCGGCCCGCGCATGCGGTCGCGGTCTCGCGGAACCCGAGGTCAAGGGCTTGCCACGACGCCGGAGCGCGGCCCGCGCGAGGCCGTCGTACTCTCCGGATGACCTCGTGCCTCCGCTGGCCCGCCGCGGGAGTCCTCAACCTCATCCGTCCCTCCCGCCAAGCTCTGCCTCGAGCGTCCTGCGGATCGAGCCTCGCAGCGACCGATGCCCCAAGCTCGCGGTTCACGGGTTCTGAGGGCGCCCGCCCGTCCCCCGTGGCGGGCGCCCTCCTCAGGGCGGGGGCACCTTTCGTGGCAGGCACCCTCGTGCTGGCTGTGGGCTGACGGCCGGCTGTGGCCCGGCCGGTCAGGCGCGGGGAGCGGCGCGTCTGAGGGCGTACCGCTCCTTCTCGGAGAGGCCGCCCCAGACGCCGAACCGCTCGTCGTTGGCGAGGGCGTACTCCAGGCAGGCCGAGCGCATGGTGCACATCCGGCAGATGTACTTCGCCTCGCGCACCGAGCTGCCGGGCTCGGGGAAGAAGAAGTCAGCTCCGGTCTGGGCACACAGCGCCTGCTCCTGCCAGGCGAGCTGAGACTGGGCCGTCATGTCGATCTGCATGACACCGATGCTGCCCGAGTGCGCGAAACAACCGATCAACGAACGATCAACGCCGTCGTCCAGGCTGTCAGCCCGGCATCTACCTGCCCTGCCCGCCGCCGCGGGAAACCGCCGCACAGCCGAGACAACCGAGACAGCCGATCACCAAGGAGCGATCCACCACCGCCTGCGTGCGGCTGCCGCTGCCGGGCCGTCGCCCGCGAGACCCGTACGACACCGCGGGCAGCGGCCCGGCTTCCGCTCACCCCCGGCCGGAGGCCTACGCGGGTGACGGCTGGAGTACCGCGAAGCGGGCGCCCGCCGGGTCCGTCAGCTTGGCGAAGCGGCCCACTCCCTCCATGGACATCGGCTCCATCCGCACCGTCCCGCCGAGCCGCCGCGCCGTGGCCACCGCCGCGTCGCAGTCGTCGACCTGGAAGTACGGCAGCCAGTAGGCCCCCGCTTCCGCTTCGGTGGGGTCACTGTCGAGCGGGACCACGCCGCCGAACATGTCGTCCTCGACGCCGTCGCCGGGAAACACCATGGTGTAGCTACCGCCGGGGAAGGGCTGCTCGACGGTCCGCCAGCCGAACACCGAGCCATAGAACCCCTTGGCCGCGGCCACGTCCGGGGTGTACAGCTCGGTCCAGACCAGGCCGCCCGGTTCGTTCAGGACATCGACGCCCTTCATCTCGCCCTGCTGCCACGCGGCGAACTGGACGCCCGCCGAATCGGTGAACATCCCCATGCGGCCGAGGTCGCGGACGTCCATGGGGTCGAAGGTCGCGCCGCCCCCCGCCTGCTCGACCGCCTTGACCGTGGCGTCGACGTCCTGGGCGCGGAAATACAGCGTCCAGGCGGGCGGGCTCATGTCCGCGGACATGGCCATCGCGCCTGCCGCGGCCCTGTCACCCAGACGGAACTGGCCGTAGCCACCCACTTCCTCGCCGCCGCGCAGGAGCTCCCAGCCGAAGAGCTCGCGGTAGAAATCACTGACGTCGTCGAGGTCCGGGGCGCACATGTCGGCCCACACCGGAGCGCCGACAACGAAACGGGTATTGAGCATGATCGACTCCTTTGTCGCGTCTCGCCGTTCTTTCTCCGAGTCTGGCACCCACCACTGACAATCCGCCCGACGGCCGCCGAACCGCCCGGCACTGGCCAAAGAGGCACGCCAGGAAGCCGTCATTACCTGAAGGAACAACATTTCTGAGAGCGCTCTCAGTCACATCTCTTGACGCCACAAGGACCCGCCACGACAGTGGTGCACCACCCCCACTCCCCCCACCGCGCAGGAGTACCCCCGTGATATCGCGTCGCATGTTCCTGACGACCGCAGCGGGCGCCGCGGGCGCCCTCACCTACCCCGTCTGGGGGAGCGCTCTCAGCCCCCGCGCCAGGGCCGGCGGCAAGGCCGCGCCCGCCACCTGCGAGCTCGCCCTCCAGAACAAGTCGCTGCCGGGCAAGGTCAACGCCTACGTCACCGGACACGAACTCGGCACCGACCGCTGGGTGCTGCTCAAGCCCGACGGCGGCGTCTACCGCCCCGACTCGCCCTCGGCGCCCCAGACCCCGCTGCCCGTCGACTGCGCCATCCCGCTCGGCTCCGCAGGCTCGGCGCCGAAGGTCCTGACGCTGCCTCAGATGTACGGCGCCCGCGTCTACTTCGTCCGCGACGACAAGCTGGACTTCTTCCTCAACCCCGGCCCCTCGCTGGTCGAGCCCGCCTTCGCGACCAAGGAGGACCCCAACTACGGCCGCACCTGGTCGTTCTGCGAGTTCACCTTCAACACCCAGCAGCTCTACGCCAACATCAGCTACGTCGACCTCGTCACCGCCCTGCCCATCGGCCTGTCCCTGGAGGGCGACGGCACGCACACCGTGGCCCCGCTGCCCGACGGCGCCGTCGACAAGATCGCCTCGGACCTCGCGGCGCAGGCGGCGAAGGACGGCCAGCCGTGGGACGACCTCGTCATCCGGGGCGACAACGGCGTCCTGCGCGTGATCTCCCCCCAGAACCTCATGGCCCCCTACTTCGACCGGCCCGACCAGATGCCGTTCCGCGACGTGTGGAACGGCTACATCGACCAGGTGTGGGACAAGTACCGCTCCACCGACCTCAAGATCGACCTCCAGGGCGGCCGGGGCGTCTTCACCGGGCGCGTCAGCGGTGACGTACTGACGTTCAACGGCGGTCACTCCTTCACCAAGCCCACGTCGAAGGACATCTTCACCTGCAACCACGGGCCCTTCGCCAACAACCCCGGTGACCCCGACGACAAGAAGGGGCTCCTCGCGCGGCTGGCCGCCGGGTTCAACCGGAGCATCATGCTCACCCACCCCGAGCAGCCCAACGGCACGACCTCCGGTGACTACTACCGTGACGCGGTG
Organism: Streptomyces sp. NPDC046335; assembly: GCF_055587985.1. NCBI lineage: Bacteria > Bacillati > Actinomycetota > Actinomycetes > Kitasatosporales > Streptomycetaceae > Streptomyces > Streptomyces sp. NPDC046335. The sequence goes on from NZ_JBVJFF010000018.1 coordinate 119,909, forward strand.
ACCAACCACTGGTCACGCGTGGTGCACGCCAACTCCCCCATCGGGTACGCCTTCCCGTACGACGACGTGCGCCCCGACGGCCAGCCCGACGTCTCCGGAGCCGCCCACGACGGCAACCCGCGGCGGTTCACGGTCGTCGTCGGCTCATGACGCCGTAGCCGCGCCGGCTCCCTCACCGCTCCCCGCCCATGCTTCGGCTCCGAACGTGCCTTTCACGTCGGAGGCGATGGTGGTGGCGTTCACCCTGGCCCGCAGGGCGTAGACGGTGGTCTTCCGTGGGCCGCGGACGCTGAGGCGGACCGGACTGTCGCCCGGGTGAGCCGCGAGGATCCTCTTCAGTTCGCTCACGGACCGCTCCGTGACACGGTGCGCGGGGAGTTCGAGTCGTACGGGAGGTTTCCCGCCGTGCTCGGCCGAGGACACGTCCAGCACCGTCAGTTCTCGGCCGAAGACGTTCACCGTACCGTCGCGGTCTTCGGCCTTGCCTCTGACGGAGATGACGTTGTCCTCGGCCAGCGCGTGCCGGACGAGCTGGTAGGCGGCGGGGAAGAAGAGCACCCCGACGCCGGCGTCGCGGTCCTCGAGGTGCACGATGGCCCAGGCGTTGCCCTGTTTGGTCACCTTGAGCTGGATGCCGGTGATCAGCCCGGAGAGCCGGACGTCTCCGGTGGTGCGGCCGGAGGTGAGAAGTTCGGCGATGGAGCAGTCCCGGGCACCGGAGAGGATGTGCTCGGCGCCGTCCAGTGGGTGGGCGGAGACGTACAGGCCCAGCATCTCGCGTTCGGTCGCCAGGAGCCGGCGGCGGGGCCACTCGGCGTCGTCGATGGGGAAGTCCAGGCCGAAGGCCGGTCCGCGGGCCGATCCGTCGCCACCTTCTCCGCCGAGCCCGGCGAAGAGGTCATCCTGACCGAAGCCGGCCGCCTTCTTCACGGGAATGACGGCGTCGATGGCCTCTTCGTGGACGGCGGTCAGGCCCTTGCGCGTATGGCCCAGGGAGTCGAAGGTGCCGGCTTTGACCAGGGATTCGACGGCCCTCTTGTTCAGTGCGGGCAGTCCGGCCTTGTCCAGGAAGTCGGGGAACGAAGTGAACTTCCCCTTGGCGCGGCGGGCACCGATGATGGCCTCGATGACATGGTCGCCGACGTTGCGTACGGACCGCAGTCCGAACCGCACGTCGTCGCCGACGGCGGTGAACTCCGCGACGGACTCGTTCACGTCGGGCTGGAGGACTCGGACGCCGTTCTTGCGGGCGTCGGCGAGGTAGATGGCCGCCTTGTCCTTGTCGTCGCCGACCGAGGTGAGCAGGGCGGCCATGTATTCGGCCGGGTAGTTCGCCTTGAGGTAGGCGGTCCAGTAGGACACGAGGCCGTAGCCGGCGGTGTGGGACTTGTTGAACGCGTAGCCGGAGAACGGGAGCATGACGTCCCACAGCGCCTTGATGGCTTCCTCGCTGAAGCCGTTGCCCCGCATGCCGTCGTGGAACTTGTCCCACTCGGCGGCCAGCACCTCCGGCTTCTTCTTGCCCATCGCGCGGCGCAGCAGGTCGGCGCCGCCCAGGGTGTACCCGGCCAGTTCCCGGGCGATGGCCATGATCTGCTCCTGGTAGACGAGCAGATGGAAGGTGTTGCCGAGGATCGGTTCCAGGGCGTCGCGCAGCTCGGGGTGGATCGGGGTGATCTCCTGGCGGCCGGTCTTGCGGTGCGCGTAGTTGGTGTGGGCGTTCGCCGCCATGGGGCCGGGGCGGTAGAGCGCGTTGACCGCGGCGATGTCCTCGAACCGGGTGGGTTCCATCTGTCTCAGCAGGACCCGCATGCCGCCGCCGTCGAGCTGGAACACACCGAACGTATTGCCCTCGGCCAGCAACCGGTACGTCTTGGCGTCGTCCAGCGGGATCACGACGGTGGACGGGTCGCCGTCCAGGGGGTCGACGGTGGCCAGGTGGATGCCACGGTTCTCGCGGATGTTCTCGATGGCCTGGTCGATGACGCCCAGGTTCCGCAGCCCCAGGAAGTCCATCTTGATCAACCCCATCGCCTCGCACGACGGGTAGTCGAAACCGGTGATCTTCACGCCGTCCGAGGCGCGCATGTGCAGCGGGATGCGGTCGGTCAGCTTCGTCTTGGAAAGGATCACCGCGGCGGCGTGGACACCGGTGCCGCGGGTCAGGCCCTCTACCCCGCGCGCCGTGTCCATGACCCGCTTCACGTCAGGGTCGTCGTCATACATCTGCCGGAGGTCTCCGGCTTCGCCGTACCGCTCGTGAGAGGGGTCGAAGACGGCCGCAAGCGGGGCCGGCTTGCCGTTCTGGTCCGGCGGGAGCGCCTTGGTGATCCGCTCGCCGTGGGAGTAGGGGTAGCCCAGGATGCGTGAGGCGTCCTTGGTCGCGTTCTTGGCCTTGATCCTGCCGAACGTGTTGACCATGGCGGTGTACTCGTCGCCGTACTTCTCGGTGACGTAGCGGACCATTCTGTCGCGCCGGCGGTCGTCGAAGTCGAGGTCCACGTCCGGAGGGTTGATGCGCTCGGGGTTGAGGAACCGTTCGAACAGGAGGCCGTGCTCCAGGGGGCACAGTTCGGTGATGCGAGTGGCGTAGGCCACGATGGAGCCGGTGGCGGAGCCGCGGCCCGGCCCGAGGGGGATCTTGTTCTCCCGGGCGTGGCGGCAGATGTCCGCCACGACGAGGAAGTACGAGCTGAAGCCCATGGGGCCGATGACCGTCATCTCGGTCTCGAAGCGGTCCAGGACGTGCCGGGGAACCGGGTTCCCGTAGCGCGTCGCCAGGCCCGCGAGGACCTCCTTCCGCAGCCACGACTCCTGGGTCTCCCCCTCGGGGACGTCCGGGAACCGCGGCATCTCGTCGACGTAGTCGAAGACGTCGTCGTAGGACTCGACGCGCTCGGCGATCACCAGGGTGTTGTCACAGGCTTCGGGAAGGTCCGAGAAGAGCCTGCGCATGTCGGCGGCGGTCTTGAGGTAGTAGCCGGAGCCGTTGAAGCGGAAGCGCTTGGGGTCGTCCTTGTTCTTGCCGACGCCGATGCACAGCAGGCTGTCGTGGGCGTCGGCCTGGTCCTCGGTGACGTAGTGCGCGTCGTTGGTGGCGAGGAGGGGGATGCGCAGCTCCCTGGCCAGCCGCAACAGGCCGTCGCGGACGTCGCGTTCGATGTCCAGGCCGTGGTCCATCAGTTCCAGGTAGTAGTTCTCGCGGCCGAAGATCTCCTGGTATGCCGCGGCGGCGGCCTTCGCCTCGCCGTACTGGTCCAGCCGCAGCCGGGTCTGGATCTCGCCGGAGGGACAACCGGTGGTGGCGATGATGCCCTCCGGCCGCTCGGCGATCAGCTCGCGGTCCATGCGCGGCTTGCCGGCCGGGAACTGTCCCTCGTAACTGGCCCGCGTGCTGAGCCAGAACAGGTTCCGCAGGCCCTGGACGTTCCGCGCCCACATGGTCATATGGGTGAAACGGCCGCCGCCCGATACGTCCTTCGACCCCTCGCCGTCATCGCTCACGGCGCGGCGGCCGCCCGGCCCCCAGAACTCCTGCTTCCGGCCGAAACGGGAGGAAGGCGCTACGTACGCCTCGATGCCGATGATCGGCGTGATGCCCTCGAAGCCCTTCGCGACCTGCGCGAATTCATGGGCGCCGAACATGTTGCCGTGATCGCTCATGGCGATCGCGGGCATCCGCTGCCGGGCCACCTCGCCGAACATCGGCTTCAGCTTCTGCGCACCGTCCAGCATCGAATACTCGGTGTGATTGTGCAGGTGGACGAAGGAATCCGGCACGGGTGAGCTGCCTCCGCGGCGAGGATGGGCGGGTCAATCGGTCCGTCACCGTGTGATCGCGTACGACGCAACACCACACGTTGACCAGCGACATCAAACCGGCCGGTGCGCAAGGGAATCAAACAACCATTTCCCCCTCATGACTCAACCATTGGTTGATCGCCTAGGATGGCCGGCGTGGATCTCACCGCCGTGTACACCTTCGTCACCGCCGTGGACGAGGGACAGTTCCAGGAAGCCGCCACCACCCTGTCGATCACCCCGCAGGCCGTCTCCAAGCGCATCGCCGTGCTGGAGAAGGACCTCGGCGTGCAACTCTTCAGCCGCACGGCGCGCGGCGCCCGGCTGACGATCGACGGCCAGGCGTTCCTGCCCCACGCCCGGGCCCTCCTCCAGGCCGAGGAGCGGGCAGCCGCTTCCGTACGGCCGGGCAGCCGCCCGCTGCGCGTCGACGTGATCGGCCGGCAGCTCTCCCTGGCAGGACTGCTGCGTGACTTCCATCGCGCGCACCCCGACGTCGACCTCGATGTGGTGACCCTCCCGGACTCCACGGCGGCCATCTCCGCCATCCGGTCCGGGACGATCGACGCGACCTTCCGCGCCGTCACCATGCCCGGGCGCCCGCTCCCCGACGGCGTCGAGGCCACCCCGGTCTTCGACGAGCCCCTCCATCTGTTCACCGGACCGGGCCACGAGTTCGCTGCCGCTCGCGGGGTCACTCCCGCCCAGCTCGCCGGGCGTCGCATCTGGATGCCCGGCAACGCACCCGGGACGGAGTGGGCCGCCTACTACGACGAATTCGCCACCGCGTTCGGGTTCACCATCGACTCGATCGGCCCCGACTTCGGCATCGAGCCCCTCCTCGACACGATCGCGGGCTCCTCGACGCTGGCGACCTTCGTCAGCGAGCAGACCCCTCTCGTCTGGCCCGCCGGCCATGACCTGAGGCGCATCCCCCTGCACAGCCCGGTCCCGGTCTACCCGCACTCACTGCTCTGGCGCACCGGCAACCCGCACCCCGCCCTCACCGCGCTCCGCACCCACCTCGGCTCCGCGTACCCCGGCCGCCCCGAGGGCGGTATCTGGACGCCGAAGTGGACTCGGCACAACTGATCCGCCCTCAGGTCCGGCCCCGGCCGGTGTTCACGCCGATGACCTGTGCACCAGGGACGTCGGCAGCACCACGGTCGAAGGGCCCGCGGCGAGATCCTCGCCGCCGCGGCCCCGCAGCAGCATGCGGGCCATCAGGCGGCCCATCTCCTCGATGTCCTGGCGGACCGTCGTCAGCGGCGGCTCCGCCTGCTCGGCGACGAGCAGCATGTCGTCGAAGCCGACCACCGCCACGTCGTCAGGCACCGACCTGCCCCGCTCCCGCAGGACCCGCAGGGCGCCGGACGCCGACAGGTCGTTGGCCGCGAAGACGGCGTCGACGTCCGGTTCGGCGTCGAGGAGTCGCCGCATCGCCCGCTCGCCGCCCGCGAAGGTGAAGTCGCCCTCGGCGATCAGCCGCGGATCGGCGTCGACCAGGACGTCCCTGAAGCCGTCGAGCCGGTCGACCGCGGAGGTCTGGTCGAGCGCCCCGGTGATGTGCGCGATGCGGCGGCGCCCCAGGCCGACCAGGTGGCGCACCGCCTCTCGCGCGCCCCCGCGGTTGTCACAGTCGACGTACGGCGCGCTCCACTCCCCCGCGCCCGAGCCCGAGCCCGCGCCCGTGTCCGAGCCCGTTTCCGCGCCCGCGTCCTGCCAGCCGGGCCGGCCGCCGAACACGGTGGGCAGGCCCGCGCGCCGGATGATGCCGGGCAGCGGGTCGTCCAGGTGCAGCGAGAAGACGAGGGCGCCGTCGACATGGCCGCCGGAGAGGTAGCGGCCGACCCGCTCGTGGTCGTCCCTGCCCTCGGTGAGCAGCAGGACGAGCTGCACGTCATGTGCCGTCAGTTCCTTGCTGATGCCGCGCAGTTGGAGGGCGAAGAACGGGTCGGCGAAGACCCGGGTCTCCGGTTCGGCGATCACCACGGCGACCGCGTCGTGGCGGCGGGTGACGAGGCTGCGGGCCGCGTGGTTGGGGACGTAGCCGAGTTCGTCGACCGCGTGCCTGACCTTGTCGGCGAGCTCCTCGCGCACCCCGGGGCCGCCGTTGACGACGCGGGAGACCGTGGCGCGCGAGACCCCGGCTCGGGCGGCCACGGCCTCCAGGGTGGGGCGCTGTGCCGCGCTCGGCTCCTCGGTCACCTTCTACGCTCCGTTCCTGGCCGCGGACGCTCGGGGGATCACGCTGGGCGGCGGTCCGCGACCACCGCCCGGGCCATCCTTTCGCATCGGCGTCGACGGCCGCCGGTACGGGGGCCGAACCCCGCGTCCGGTGGGTGCCTTCAGGCTGTCCGAGGTCGCCCGTCGGTGCCCCCGCGGCCGATGCCCTGGGCGAAGCGGAACGCCCCGTGAGGGTCGTAGGCGGCCTTGACCTCGGTCAGACGCGGGTAGTTCTCGGCGTAGTAGGCCTGGCGCCATCCGGGCAGGGCCGGGTCGGTGAAGTTCTGGTAGGTCTCGCCGTCCGCATAGGGGTCGACGGCGGCGAAGCCCGCGTCGGCCCACCGGCGGGCCGCCCGCTCGGCCTCGGCGGTGACGGGCGAGTCGTTCACGACGCTCAGGTAGTTGATGTCGTACAGGGCGTCGCGGTGGACGTAGGCCGTGTCGGTGCGGGCCGGGTCGCTCGCGGCGCCGCCCAGGGCGAGGACCTCCAGCTTGTGCGTCTGGCCCGCCAGCCGGGCGAGGTCGAAGACGGCCAGGGCGCGCTCCCACGCCGCGCGGGGCACGGGACGGCCGAAGAGCCTGCCGCGGACCAGGCCGTGGGCCGGGCGGGGGAGCAGGCCGGCGGGGGCGCGGCGGCACTGGGCGGCGGTGAGGGTGGCGCAGCCGTACGTCGCCCACATGAAGGCGCGGTGCCGCGTCGTGGTGAGCGAGCGGGCCGACGGCGGGCCGCTGTATGTGAGCAGGCGGTCGACCTCGGCGGCGAGCCGCGTCTCGGTGCCGGTGGACATCAGGACGAGCCCCGCGAAAGGCGGGTTGCCGGGCGCGGCGTCACCGAGGACGGCCACCGCCGCGGCACCCACCGTCCGCGGGGCACCGACCAGCCAGTGGGCGAAGCCGTCGAGCATGTCCACGGCGTGCTCCCAGTCCCACGACAGGCTCGCCACCCGGACGACGTCGACGGCCGCCGGCGTCATGGTGAAGGAGGTGACGACCCCGAAGTTGCCGCCCCCGCCGCCCCGCAGCGCCCAGAACAGGTCGGGGTGCTCCCGCCCGGAGGCCGTGACGGTCCGGCCGTCCGCGAGGACCACCCGTGCCGAGACGACCCGGTCGCAGGCGGTCCCGAGGGTGCGGGTGAGGTAGCCGATGCCGCCGCCCTGGACGAACCCGCCCGCCGCGACCGTCGCCCGCGCCCCGCCCGGCAGCGCCAGGCCGTGGGGCGCGAGCGCGTCGAGGATGCCGGACATCCGCGCCCCCGTGCCGACCCGCGCGACCGCCCCGTCGACGACCACCGCGCCGATCGCGGAGACGTCGACGACCAGGCCCTTGCTGGTGGAGTACCCGCCGTAGCTGTGGCCGCCGCTCCGCACCGCGAACGGCAGGTCGTGGTCCTGCGTGAAGGCCAGGCAGAGCGCGACGTCGCCCGCGTTCGCGCAGTAGGCGACGGCCCTCGGGGCGACGGCGTCGAACTGGGCGAGGTCGAGCTGTCGGGCCGTCGCGTAGGCGGGGTCGGAACGGGTCACGAGCCGGCCCCTCAGCCGCCGCCCCAGCCGCTCCCCCGGCACGGGGGGCGTCCTCGGCGTCCTCGGCGTCCTCGGCGTCCTCGGCAGCAGTGCGGCGGCACCCGCGCCGAGCAGGATCTCTCTGCGGCTGATCGATTCCATTGTGCCGTCCCCCGGTCCCGCGATGATTGAGACGGGACTGATTGAACAGAGGAATACATGGTTCACCTACCCAGGAATTCCGTAGTAAGGAACTGGGGAAATCAGGGTCGGCCGCGCATCCCGGCGAGTTCTACGCTGACCGGGTGCCTCATCCTCCTCTCTCCGATTCCTCCGAATTCCCCGAATCCGACCCCATGGAGGCGGTGGCGGTGGCCGCCGCCGACGTCGGCCTCCGGATGCGCGGGCCGGGAAGCTGCGAGATCGACGTCGGCCCGCGCTCCTACGCGGTGCGGGCGGACCCGGACGCCGTACGGCAGTTGGCCACCGTGCTCACGCAGGTCGTCCCCGGGATGCGGCGCAGCGCACCGGTCCGGCGGCAGTTGTCGCCGGATGGCGCGCGGCGGCTCGAACCGTTCGCACAACGGTTCCGTGACATGGGAATTCTCCTTTTCCCGGGGGAGAAAGTCAGCGTCACCGACGAACCCGGCCGCCGCCTGTATTCCTATGTCTGCCGGCGAACCGAGGAACCGGACCGGGTGTTCGCGGATCTCCGTGCGAAACACATCGCGGTGTCGGGACCGGAAGAAGTCGTCTCGGCCTGGCCGCCCCTCCTCGCAGAACAGGGGCTGAGCCTCGCGGAGGAGGGAATGAGCCACGCGGAACCGGCGCTGCGGATCGTGGCCGCCCACGACGGGGAGACCCTCGCCGCGGCCAACCGGCGGCAGTGCGCCGAGGGCGCCGACTGGCTGCCGGTGCTGCTCGGCGCCCAGCGTGTGCGGATCGGCCCCTGGGTGCGCGTCGGCGAGTCGGGCTGCCTGCGCTGCCACCTGCCCGACCTGCCCTCAGCTCCCGGGCGATCGGCGTTCCACCCCGCCGGATGGGCCACCTTCCAGCCGGGCTGCCTGCACTGGAGCGGCGGCCTCATCGCCCACCTCGCGCTGCGCAGCCTGCTGCCGATGGGCGCGGAACACGCCTGGGGCCGGGTCACCACGCTCGACGCCTCCACCGGTGAGCAGTCCTCGGTCACCACGTGGCGCGACCCCTGCTGTCCGGACTGCGCCACCCGCGTCCCCGCCGCCCGCGAGTGGGTGGCCCTGTGACCGCGGACGCCCTGATCGAGGCCCTCGGCTTCGCCGTACGCCCTTACCCGCTGCCCGCCCGCCTGCGCGGCACGGCGTACGCCCTGGTCCCCGCCGAGCACCGCGTCCCGCGCCTGGAGCCCTCGGGCGCGGCGGTCCCGCTGCTCGCCCTCACGGCCGGGCAGGACCCGGAGGCGGCCCGGCGGCGCCTCGCGGCCCGTGCGGCGCGACTGCGGCTCGGCGGGGAGACGTACGGCATCGGCGCCGCGGCCACCCGGGACGCCGCTGTACGCGACGCTCTCCACGACGCCCTGGAACGGCGTACCCCTCCCGCCGTGGCACGCCGGCTCACGGCGTGGTCCGCGACCGTGCCCTCCCCCCTGCACCCCGCCTGGGACGTCCGCCTCGACTGCCATCTGTACGGCCACGACGACGCGGCCCCCTGGGTGGGCGCGGTCCTGCGCAGGGACGACCAGGAGATCCGCGCCTTCGGCTGTGACACGACGGTCGCCGGTGCCCTCGGCCGCGCACTGGACGGGGTGTTGGCCCTGGCCGCCGAGGACCGGTGGAGCGCACCGGGCAAGGACCCGGAGTTCGTCGGCGAGGTCGAGGGCGTCCCGGAGGGCGAGTGGGACGGGCCGGCCGGCGCGGAGATACGGACGGCCTACGACGGGGTGGGCGGCACGGTCGTACAGTGCCGTCTGCCCGAGGTCGCTCCGCGCCGGGAACCCGCCGGCCGCGTCGCGCCCGTCGCCCCTGTCGCACCCGTCGGCCGCGTCGCACCCGTCGACCTCTCGCTCGGCTGCGACCCCGAACGCGCCAGGATCTCCCGCGCCTTCCACGAGAACTCCAAGATCCGCTCCGCGTTCCGCACGCTCCCCCCGGTCGACGTCGACCGCCTGGCCCCGGACACCAGGCGCGCGCTGGCCCGCCCCTACCGGGACTACGGCCGCACCCGGACCGAGCAGCCGTGGCCGGTCCGGGGCGCCCGCCCGCTGATGCCCCTGGACGCGGCGGTACGGCGCCGTCGCTCGGCGGCGCCCATGGGCCGCGATCCGATCCGGCTGGCCGACCTGGCCCGCGTCCTCGAACTCTCCGTCGGCGTCACCGGAACGGCACGCACCCGCGACGGGGTCGAACTGCCGTTGCGGGCCACGCCGTCGGCAGGGGGGCTGTGCTCGTACGACGTGTTCGTCCTGGTCCGGCGGGTCGAAGGTCTCGCGCCGGGCGTGCACTACGTCCACCCGGGCCGCCGGGTCCTCCAACTGGTCGACGAGCACTGCTCGTTCGAGGAGGCGGCCGCGCACACCGGCTATGCGGGACGGGTCACGGAGGCGGCGGCCGTCGTGCTGTTCGTCGCCGCGTTCCGCCGCGGCCGGTGGAAGTACGGGGAGCGCGGCTACCGCATGGCGCTCATCGAGTGCGGCCATGTCGCGCAGAGCGTGGTGACGGCCGCGGCGGCGCTCGGCCTGGTGGCCCATCCGCTCTCGGGCTTCGTCGACGACTACTTCGACCGGCTGGTCGGCGTGAACGGCACCGATGACGCCGTCGTCCATCTGACTCTCCTGGGGGAGGCCCGTACGTGATCAGGGAAGACAGTGTCATCCGGCTCAACCCGGATGTGCGGCTGCACGTCCAGGACGACCACAGCGGCTTCGTGGAGGCGGCGGGCGGCGTGCGCCGGCTGCGCGGCACCGGCCTGCGGCTGCTCGCCGACCAGGTGCTGCCCCGGCTCGCCGAACCGGCCGAGGCCGCCGACATCGCCGTGGCCCTGGCGCCCGACGTGCCGCGAGCCCGCGTCCTCGAACTGCTCGAAGGGCTGCGGGAGCAGCGGGTCATCGAGTACGCGGAGCCAGCCCCGGCCCACTCCCCCGGGTCCGTCGCGGCCCCCGGATCCGTCGCGGCCCCCGGATCCGCCGCGGCCCCCGGATCCGCCGCGGCCCGCGGGTCCGTCGCGGTCCTCGGGCCGCCCGAACTCACCCGCCCCCTCCTCGCCGTACTCGGTCGGACGCGGGCGCGCGTGCGTGACCTCGGCGACTCGGCGCAGCCGCTCCCCCAGGACGCGGATCTGCTCATCACGTCCACGGCCTCCCTCTTCGACCCGCGCGCCGGAGAGGTCAACGAGCGGTGCGTGCGCGAGGGCCTGGCCTGTCTGTTCTACGGGCTCCTCCCGGACGGCGCCGCGTTCGCGGGCCCACTGTGGTCGCCGGAGCGAGGGGGCGCCTGTTACGCCTGCCTGCGCACCCGGATCTTCTCCAACTCCGTGCACGGGCCGGTGTGGAGCGCCTACACCGCCTCCCTCGCCGTGTCGGGGACGCCCGCCCTCGACCGGCGGGTGCCGCCCTGGACCGCGGCCCGGCTCGCCGGTGCGGTGGCGCGGCGGGCGGCGGCTCGGCTGGAGCGGCCCGACGACGATCCGCCGGGCGAGCTGCTGTGGCTGGACGAGGACGGCGGCGAGACCACCCGCTTCCTGCTGCCGGTGCCGACGTGCCCGGTCTGCGGGGACCTCGGGACCACCGGCGCCGAAGCCGACGCGCCGCTCACGGCGGCCGTCGACGACAAGGTCGGTGCCGTGCACACGGTCTCGGTGCGCCGGGCCGAGAGCGGGCCGCCGATCTACCTGGCCGGCAGCACCTCCCCCGACCTGTCCTTGCTGCGCGCGAACCTCGGCGTGGTCCGCAACGGCGGCGCCGGGTTCGCGAAGAAGGAGGCGCTGAACGCGACGATCGGGGAGTCCCTGGAGCGTTGCGCGGCGGGACTGTACCGCTCGTCGCGGCTGCGGACGGCGTCGTACGCCCGACTGGGCGAGGAGGCGGTCGCGCCGGGCGCGTTCGGGCTGTTCAGCGCCGAGCAGTATGCCTCCCCCGGCTTCCCGTTCGCCCCGTTCACCGAGGACACCCCGGTGCGCTGGGTGCGCGCGACCCGCTGGGCGGACGGAGTGCCGTGCTGGGTGCCCGCCTCGCAGGTGTACCTGTACTACCGGCGCGCGAAGGAGGAGACGCCGATCGCGCCGTCGATCTCCACGGGCCTCGCGGCCGGGCCCACTTACGCGGACGCCGTCCTCGGGGGGCTGAGCGAGATCGTCGAACGGGACGCCCTCTCGATCTCCTGGCTGCACCGGTTGCCGCCGCGCCCGGTCCCCGAGGAGGTCGTCGCCGCCTCACCGCAGGTCGGCTACCACCTGTCCCACGCGACCTCCTGGCGGGTCTCCTTCTACGACCTGTCCCTTGACCTCACACCGCCGGTCGTCGTGGCCGTCATGGACCACCGCGGCCCCGGCGGCCCCGTCCTCTCCTTCGGCGCCGCCTGCCGCCTCTCCCCGGTCCGTGCCGTCGAGAAGGCCTTCCTGGAGGCCGCCCAGGGGCTGACGTACGTACGGCGCCTGGTCAAGGCGTACGAGGGTTTCGAGGCCGCCTCCGACTTCGACCTGGTCGACGAGTTCAACAAGCACGCCATCCTCTACACCCGTCACCCCGAGCTGCGGTCCCGCGCGGGCTATCTCGTCCACCCGAGCGTGCCCACGCCCTGCGACCGCCCGGCCCGCTCTGTCAGCCCGGTCAGCCCGGTCAGCCCCGGCGATCCCGCGGCGGCCGCGGACGACGTCGAGCTGATCGTCAAGGAACTCGCCGCGATCGGCCTGCACACCTACGTGGTCGACCTGACGACCCCCGACACCCGGCGGCTCGGTGTGCACGTCGTCCGGGTGCTGGTGCCGGGGCTACAGCACCTCTCCGGCTCCCATCGCCTCCGGATGCTCGGCAACCCCCGGCTCCACACGGTCGTCACGAAGCTGGGCCTCGACTCGGCGCCGGACAACCCGTATCCGCACCCGCTCCCCTAGGAGACCTGCCATGGCAGCCCGTTTCGTCGCCGTCCCGTCCCTGGCGATGGTCCGCAAGGAGGACTTCGACTCCACCTCCCTGATCCCCGAGGCGTACGGCCGTCACATCACGAGCCGCTGCCTGCCGCCGGAACAATCGCCCGTCCACTGCTCGGTGTCCGCCGAGCCGGTCGGCGCCGGTGTCCGGCTGCGCTTCTCCTCCAAGGTCGACGGCCTGGGCGAACCGGCCATGCTCGTCCACAAGTTCTTCTTCGTCGACAACGAGGAGACCCGGGAGCGCTTCCACGTGGTCACCCCGGAGAACCCCGAGGTCACGACGGATCTCCTGGTCCTCTTCGACGGCCGGGACCGCGACTACTGCCACGCCTCGGTGTACGACGCCGAGAACCGGCTGCTCGCGGTGCACGCCATCGTCTTCGACCGGACGGGCCGCACCGTCCCCTACCCCTTCACCCAGCGGTACGTCTCCCCGCTCGGCCTCGGCCGGGCCGACCTGGAGGAGACCGTGGACGGCACCGGCCGCCGCGTCCTGCGCTTCACCGTCGGTCTGACCGGCCTCACCGAGCCGACCACGGTCGTCCTCGCCCGGCAGGGCATCGGCTGGATCGAGCGGGTGGAACTGACGTGCTCGCTGGAGCGGCCGGAGGTCCACCTCGATCTGCCGCTCGACGACAACCCCCTGCTGGCCTGCGGGGACTGGGTGCTCATCGCGGTGGACGAACAGGACCGCTTCCTGGCACAGACGCTGGTGACGTTGCAGACCGCGGCGTGACGGGCGTGGGGGTGGCATCGTCCGGCCCACGTCTCGTCACCGTGCCGCGTGCCGGCTCCCCGCTGGCTGCGGTCCTGCTGCGGCTGCCGGTGGGCAGCGCCGACGAGGCGTCCGGCGAGGAAGGGCTGGCCCATGTGCTCGAACACCTCGTGGTGCGCTGCTCGTTGGCGGGCGGCCTGGTGGGCGACGGCGCGCCGATGTCGGCGCGCACCGGCAGGGAGGCCACGGTGTACGACACGGTGGTGCGGCGGGCGGACACGGTCACGGCGGTGACGGCTCTCGGCCGGGTCTTCGACGCGCTTGACGTGCCGGCCGAGGAGTTGCGGGCGGAGGTCACCGCGATCCGGGAGGAGCGCGCGGAGCGTTCCGCCGATCCCTCCTGGCGGCTACGGGAGGCGCTGCTCGGGGAGTTGTGGTCGGGGACACCCTGCGCGCATCCGGTGCTCGGCAGCGCCGGGGTCCTCGACGCGCTCACACCGCGGCGGCTCCACGACGCCCATCGCACGTGGTACGACCCGCGGGACGCGACCCTCGTGGTCGTGACGGACCGCCCCGCCGAGCTGGCGGGCGAGGTGACCGCGACGGTCTCGGGGTGGGGTCCGGGGCGCCGGGGCCCCTCTTCCCGCCCGCCCGTGCGGCCCGCGTCCCGGGGCGCCGCGGTGACGCACGGGCCCGTCTCGGGGGTCGCGGTGGCCTGCCCGGGGGGTGTTTCGGCCGCTTCGGTCCTGGCCTGCGATGCCGTCAAGGCGGCAACCGGTCTCGTCGTGCAGAGCGCGTCCATACGGGGGTGGTCGTGCGTGTGGGCCCTGATGAAGGCATCGGGGGCACAGCCGGCGCGTGCGGCGCTGTTGAGTGCTCTGTCGGCCACCCGCAGACGTCTCACCGCGCCGGATGGGGGCGACTGGCTGCGGGCCGCGGTGCTCATCCCGCGGCTGCGGTCGGAAGACGATGTCGCGGCGGTCGCGCGACGGTGCGCCGAGCCACTCGGCGGCGAGCTGACCGCCTGTCCGCCCGAGAAGGTCGCCGCCGTACTCACGGAATGGCACCGCCGATTCACCGAGGAGCACCGATGAACAGCCGCGGCGCCGCAGCGGCGCCACCCCCGTTCCTCTTCACCCTCCCCGACGGGCCCGTGGGCTCCGTCGCCGCGGGCAGCCTGGCCGTTCCGCTCGCTGGGGTTTCGCGGCCTGCCCTGCTCGCCGCGCCACTGGTCGCCGCGGGGTGGGCGCGGGCGGTGGCCGGGGGCGCGCGGGCGCAGGGGCTGGTCTGCCGGGTGGAGCCGGTGGTGACGGCCGACGTCGCCGGGGTCACCGCCGAACTCCTGGGCGGGGATAAAGAGTTGTTGCGGGCCCTGCCCGAGTGGCTGCGGCGGGCCGGGACCGCCGTGGACCCCGGAGTACTCGAGCGGCTGCGCGCCGAGTGCCTGGCGCGGTCGGCCTTCGGTGAACGGCGGTCCGACCTGGTCCGGCGTGCGGTGTTCGGCTGCCGGCACCGGTACGGCGTCGTCCATGAGGAGCGCATCCGCCGCATTCGCGAGGCCGACGCCCGTGAGGTCGCGGCGGCGGCGGCCGAACTGCTCACGGAGCGCCCCGCGCCCCCGCTCGTCGACGCCGTGCTCTCCCCCGGCTCCCGGACCGTCCCCGCCGGGGGCCCGCGCTCCCACTATCTGCTCGCCACCCCGGGCGTCCCCCTGCGCTCCGCCCGGAAATGCGCCCTGCACCTGGCCTGGGCCCTCCTGGGCGGCAGGGAGGGAATCCTCGACCGGCTGCTGCGCAAGGAACGCGGACTGACCTACTCCCTCGCGGCGTTCAGCAGGGAACTCGCCGAGGGCGGATACGGCATGTGCTTCGCCGGATGCCGGCCGGAGGCGCTGGACGAGGTCGCCGGGTGCGTGCGCGCGGCGCTGGAGGGCCTCGGCCGGGACGTCGTACCGCCCGGTGCGCTGCGGTCGGCGAAGGAACGGCTGATCATCCAGCGTTACCGGGCGCTTCAGTCAGAGCGGGCCGTGGCCGAAGGGCTCACCGCCTACCGGGCGGCAGACCTTGGCCCCGCCGAATTCGACGGCTATCCCGCGGCGTTGGCCGCGGTGACCGGTGAGGAGGTGAGCGCCGTGGCCCGGGAGCTGCTCGCGCCGAAGACGTTGCTGGAGGTCCGGATGGTGGGTGCGGCCGAGCGATGACGGGGGAGGCACCGCCCGGCCGCGGTCAAGGGCGCCCGCCGGGGTCAGGCGAGTCCGAACGCGGAGGCGCGTTCGACCGCCTCCAGTCTGCTGCGGGCGCCGAACTTCGAGAGCAGGTGGCGTACGTGGTACTCGACGGTGTTCTCGGTGACGTGCAGGGCGTGGGCGATGTCCTGGTTGCGCAGGCCGCGCCGCAGCAGGTCCAGGACTTCGTGTTCGCGCCGGGTGAGGTGCGGGGTGGGACCGGTGGAACGCTCCTGGAGCAGTTGGAAGAAGCTGCGGTCGGTGACATTGACCCCGAGTCCGTGCGCGGTGCGTATGGCCTCGGCCGTGCGCCGGAGGTCGGCGGTGTCCTCCAGATAGACCCGGCAGCCGCGGCGCTGCCAGCGCTCGCAGCGGCGCCAGTCGCGGCGGGGGCCGAGGATCGCCAGCTTCAGGTCCTCCCTGGTCGCTTTCGCCCGGGAGAAGGCGCGGTGGATCTCGCTGTCGTCGATCTGTTCACCGACCAGCATCCATTCGGCTCGGACGGAATGGACGGTGGCGGCCAGCAGATCGGCGTCCGTGCACTGATGGAACTCGATTTCCTCGTGCAGGACGGTCCCCTGGGGCAAGCGCGCCACCGCCTTCCACCACCCCACGAGTACCACCGCGCATTCGTCTCTGTCCGTCGTCACGTAATCCGGCGAAGACAATTCGAAGGCCATAATTCCTTCCGATGCAGAAACCCGGGAACCGAGGCGGAAGATAAAGGCGATCACAGACGGCATATGCATTGGACATATAAACATGCGACGCGGGGCAACTGTCAAGGTTGCCGTGGTCAATCGATGGCCGAATTTGTCTTTTCCGCGCCCGGTTTTCCGTGGGAATTCCTCAAGGAAATCCGTGGGGTGCGAGGAGCACTGTTCATGGGTTCCTGCCGCGGGGTGCGGTTTCCCGTACCGGCAGCGCCTGTCTGATCATCCCGAGTTCCTCGCGAATACCCTCCAACGCGTCGGCGATACGGCCGAGAGCGTCCGGCGCCTGGGGCGCGGAGGCGGGGGGCGCGGAGGGCCTGAAGGGCGCCTCCGCCGATGCGCCCGGCACCTCGACCCCGTCGGGCACCACATATCCCGCGAGGCCCATCAGTTCCCAGTAGTCCAGGCCCAGCACGTGGGCCAGCCGGTGCAGTACGCGCGGTGAAGGGGTGCCGACGAAGCCGCTCTCCAGCTTGAAGAGATAGCCGGAGGAGATCTCGGCCGCCGCCGCCGCCGACTGCGTCGACCGGCCCTCCGCCTCGCGGGCCGCCCTTATGCGGTCCCCCATGAGTCTGGTGGGCCGCGGGGTCTGTTGCTTGGTCACATTCACTATGGTAGTCAGATTCACTATGGAGCACAAGCATCCGACCGCAACCCGCAGCACGGCGGCGCTCACCGTCGCGTCCCTGGCACTGGCCACGGACGCGCTCGTGTACGGCATGGCCGTGCCCTTGCTGCCGAAACTCACCTCCGAGAACGGCGCCCAGCCCCTCGATGTCGGCATCCTGTTCGCCGTCTACGCGGCCGCGCTCGTGGCCGTCACCCCATTCGTCGGCCTCTGGGTGGACCGCCGGGGCAACCGTCAGCCCCTGCTGGCAGGGGTGATCGGCCTGGTCGTGGCCACCCTGCTGTTCGCCTTCGCCCACGACACGACCCCGCTGCTGGTGGCGAGAGCGCTTCAGGGCGCCGCCGCCGGGGTGGTGTGGACGGCCAGCCTGGCCCTGATCGCGGCCACCCACGCACCGCGTGAGCGCGGCAAGGCCATGGGGGTCGCCCTGTCCTCGTTCGCGGTCGGCACCCTGGTCGGGCCACCCCTGGGCGGGCTGCTGACCAGCTGGTTCGACCCACGCGCGCCCTTCCTCCTCGCCGGCGTCCTCGCCATCGCCGACGGCGTGGCCCGCTGGTACCTGGTTCCGCGCGAGGGCGCCGTCACCGAGGCGCGCGGCACGCTCTCGGAGATCCGTGGCCGCGGCGGCCTGGTCCTGGTGGCGCTGCTCACGGCCGCGGGCGCCGCACTCCTCGCCTTCCTCGAACCCATCCTGCCGCTGCACCTGTTCACTACGGAGAATGCCGGTGTCGGCACGGTCGGCCTGGTCTTCGGCGCGGCCGGGGTCGCCGCCGCGCTCGCCCCGCCGGTCGCGGGGAGCCTGCTGCGCAAGATCGCGCCGGGCCCGGTCGCCGCGGGCGGCTGCGCGCTGGCCGCCGCGGCACTGGTCGCCGTCGGCTCCGTGGACGGCGTGATCCCGATCGCCGCCGCGCTCGCCGTGGTGACCATCGGCGCCTCGTTCGTCCTCACGCCCACCATCACCGTCATGTCGGAGATCGCCGAGGCCAAGCAGCCGCCGGCCTACGGCTCGGTGTACGCCCTCTACACGCTCGCCTACACGGCGGGCCTCACGATCGCCCCGCTCGGCGCCGGCTGGGGCATGCAGGGTCTTGGCTTCGCCGGGGCCGCCCGGGTCGCGGCGGGCATTGCCGTGCTGCTCGCCGTCGTGCTGCTGATTCAGGGCCGGCGCCGCCCGAAATCCGTGCCCACCGGCGTCGAGACGCCGTCCGGATCAGCGGAATCGGTCTGATGCACGTAATTTCCCGGGACCGTTCGAACGGATTCCCCGTGGTTTGAACCACGGAATTCCGTGATGGCATCCGCTCTGCCGACTCTCGTAGGGTCATTCGGGTCAGTGCAACAATCAACGAGGGGAGAGAAAGATGTTTGACATCGAGGTCACGGTCGTCGACGAGCAGGTCTCCAGTCTCGAAGAGATCGGCATGGACGAGGGATGTAGCAGCAGCTCGTCGAGCAGCTCGCTGGACATCTCCGACGTCGACTTCGAGTAACCGGAAAGTCGTACGCCGTCAGCGGTCCGTGGCACCCGCCGCGGGCCGCGCCCTTTGCGACCGGAGAACAGCACGCGCCAGAGAAGCGAGCGGGAGGGTCATGCCCAAGCCATTCGACGTGGTCGTACACGGCGGACGCTGGTTCGACGGCACCGGGGCGGCGTCCGCCGTACGGAATCTGGGCATCCGCGACGGCGTGGTGACCGCGGTCTCGGCCCGCCCGCTGCACGCCGGGGAAGGCGGACGGACGATCGACGCCCGTGGGCGCTGGGTCCTGCCCGGCTTCCTCGACATCCACACCCACTACGACGCCGAGGTCCTGCTCGACCCGGGGCTGCGCGAGTCGGTACGGCACGGCGTCACCACGGTGGTGATGGGCAACTGCTCCCTGTCCGCCGTGTACGCGACTCCGTTGGACTGCGCCGACCTGTTCGCGCGCGTCGAGGCCGTGCCGTACGACTGCATCCTCGACGCGCTGACCGCGTACCGCTCGTGGGACTCGGCCGAGAGCTACGTCGACGCGCTGGAGAAGCGGCCCCTCGGCCCGAACGTGGCGGCCTTCCTCGGCCACTCCGACCTGCGCGCGCACGTGATGGGGCTGGGCCGCGCGGTCGACCCGAAGGCGCGGCCCACCGAGCGGGAGCTGCGCCGGATGGAGGAGCTGCTCGCCGCGGCCCGCGCGGCGGGCCTGGTCGGGCTCTCCACCATGACGAGCCCCTTCTCGCGGCTCGCCGGGGACCGCTACCGCTCGGCCCGGCTGCCCTCCACCTACGCCTCGTGGGGCGAGTACCGGCGGCTGCACCGCACGCTGCGCCGCACCGGCGGCATCCTGCAGAGCGCCCCGAACCCCGCGATGCCGCTGAACACGCTGCTGTTCCTCGCCTCCGGCGCCGGCCGGGCCCGGCCGGCGCTCCGCACGACCCTGTTGACCGCGATCGACCCGAAGGCCGCCCCCGGCCTCGCCGCCGCCCTGACCCGCACCACCGCCGCCGCGAGCCGGCTGCTCGGCACGGATCTGCGCTGGCAGCACCTGCCGGTGCCGTTCGAGCTGTACTCCGACGGGATCGACCTGGTGGTGTTCGAGGAGTTCGGCGCGACCGCCGCCGCGCTGCACCTGCGCACCGAGGCCGAGCGGCGCGCCCTGCTCATGGACGACGGCTTCCGCGGCCGGTTCAGGCGCGAGTACCGAAGGCCCCTTCCGCCGCGCGCCTGGCACCGCGACCTGTACGACGCCGAGATCGTCTCCTGCCCCCGACCGGGCCTGGCGGGCCGGAGTTTCGGCGCGGTCGCGGACGAGCGCGGGCAGCACGCGGTGGACGCCTTCCTCGACCTGGTCGCCGCACACGGCACCCGGCTGCGCTGGAGGACCACGATCGCCAACCACCGCCCGGCCGTCCTCGACCGGCTCGCGACAAGCCCCGTCGTACAGTTCGGATTCGCCGACTCCGGCGCCCACCTGCGGAACATGGCGTTCTACAACGCGCCGCTGCGGCTGTTGAAGCGGGTGCGGGACGCCGAGTCGGCGGGCCGCCCGATCCTGTCCCCCGAGGCGGCCGTGCACCGGCTGACCGGGGAACTCGCCGCCTGGTTCGGCCTGCCCGCGGGCACCCTGCGCGAAGGGGACCGCGCCGACCTGGTCGTCCTCGACCCGGACGGCCTCGACGACGAGCTCGCCGCCTACCACGAGGCGCCGATGGCGGCGTACGGCGGACTGCCCCGCATGGTCAACCGCAACGACGCCGCCGTCGACGCCGTCTGCGTCGCCGGTGACGTGGTGTTCGAGAAGGGGAAGTTCACGGACGGCTTCGGCACCACCCGGGGCACCGGGCGGTTCCTGCGGCACGGCGGGGACGCCCGATGAAGGTCCTGGTGACGGGCGGGGGCGGCTTCCTCGGCGGCGCGGTGTGCGCGCGGCTCGCCGAGCGCGGCGACAGCGTGCGCTCCTTCCAGCGCCACCCGAATCCCGCGCTGGACGAGCTCGGCGTCGAGCAGCACCTGGGCGATCTGCGCGACGCGGACGCCACCGCGCGGGCCGTGGCGGGCCGGGACGCCGTGGTCCACTGTGCCGCGCTTGCCGGGGTGTGGGGCCCGGCCAGGGACTACTTCGCCATCAACGTCACCGGCACCGCGAACGTCCTCGCCGCCTGCCGCTCCCACGGCGTCCGGCGCCTGGTCCACTGCTCCAGCCCCGCGGTGGTGCACACCGGCGGCGACCTGGAGGGCGCCGACGAGTCACTCCCGTACGCGACCCGGTTCCTCTCCCCCTACCCGCGCAGCAAGGCGCTGGCCGAGCGGCTTGTGCTGAGCGCCGACTCCGCGCGGCTCGCCACGGTCGCGCTGCGCCCGCACATCGTGTGGGGGCCCGGCGACCCGCACTTCCTGCCCCGGCTGGCCGAGCAGGCGCGGCGCGGCAGGCTGCGGCGGATCGGCAAGGCCACGAAGAAGATCGACACGGTGTACGTCGACAATGCCGCCGAGGCGCACCTGCTCGCCCTGGACCGGCTCGCGCCCGGCGCGCCCCCGGCCGGACGGGCCTACTTCGTCACCCAGGACGACCCGCGCCCGGTCGGCGAGACCATCGACCAGCTGCTGTGGGCCGCCGGGGCCGGGCCGGTGACCCGTGAACTGCCCGAGTGGGCGGCCCGCCCGCTGGCCGCCGCCCTGGAGTACGGGGCGCGGGCCCTCGGGACGGGTGAGCCGCCGTTGACCCGCTTCCTGGCCAACCAGCTCACCACGGCCCACTGGTTCGACATCACGGCCGCCAGGCGCGACCTCGGCTATGTGCCCCGGGTCGGCACGGACGAGGGGCTGCTGCGGCTGCGCGCCGAGCAGTCGACCGCAGAGTGAGCGAAGCCGGAGGAGGATCGGTGAAGGCTGTCCTGGAGAGCTTCCGCGTGGCCTGGTGGACGGCGGTGCTCGTCGTGGGGTTCGGGCTCGGGCGGCGGGACAGGGTGCGGGCCGCGCGACTGCTGCGCCGGTATCTGCTGCGCATGGGTCCGCTGTACATCAAGGCGGGTCAGGTGCTCGGCACCCAGTCGGGGTTGCTGCCGCGCCAGGTGACCGAGCAGTTCCGGGAGTTCTTCGCACAGCTCCCGCCGATGCGGGACACGGCGCTGGAGAAGGTGCTGCGCCGGGCGCTCGGCCGGGCGCCGGAGGAGGTGTTCGACTCCTTCGAGCGCACCCCGGTCGCCGCCGGTTCGGTGGCGCAGGTGCACCGGGCCGTGCTCGACGGGCGGGCCGTCGCGGTGAAGGCCGTCAAGGCGGGCGTGCGCGGGCGCCTGGAGGCCGGTTCGTCGGTGATCGGCCGGCTGGCCTCCGTCGCGCATCTGCTGCCCCGGCTGCGCGGTTACGACCTGCCGGGGCACTTCGGCGAGCTGCGCCCGCTCCTCGTCGGCCAGTGCGACCTGGTCGGGGAGGCCGCCAGGCAGCGGGAGATCGGCGAGAACTTCCGCAACCACCCGTTCGTGCGGGTGCCGTGGGTGCACGAGCTGTCGTACGGCCCCGACCTGCTGGTCATGGAGTACGTCGACGGTGTGCCCGGCGACCGGGTCGACGAGGTGGCGCTGGGGCGTCCGGAGCTGGCGGCGCGCCTCCAGGACGCCTTCTACTGCATGGTCTACTTCCACGGCGTCTTCCACGTGGACCCGCACCCCGGCAACATCCTCTTCGGCACGGACGGCCGGGTCACCCTCATCGACTTCGGTCTCGTGGGACGGCTGTCCGAGGACGACAAGTGGGACCTCGCGTCCTTCTACTACGCGTGCATGCGCGGTGAGTGGGACCTTGCCGCGCGCCGCTTCACGCGGGCGTTCGCGGTGGACCCTCAGGCGGTGCTCGGGCAGGGCTCGTACGAGGAGCAGCTCGGCGTGGTGCTGCGGCGGCACTTCGAGGAGGAGGCGTCGCGCTGGTCGACGCTGGCGTTCCTCGACGACGCGATCCGGCTCCTCGGCCGGCACGGCACCCGGATCACGACGACGTTCTCGGTGCTCGCGCTGTCGCTGCTGACCGGCGAGGGGTTCATCTCGGCTGTCGATCCGAAGATCGACCTGTGGGCGACGACCCGCCGCTTCACCGGCCGGTTCTCCCCATACCTCAACGAAGAGCTGCACGCGGCCTTCCGCGCCGAGATCGCCGGGCGCTCGCCGCGCACGACGGCCCTGCGGGAGGAGGCCGCGCGGCATCTGGTCGCGCCGACGCACTTCGACCGGTTCGTGCTGCCGAGCCCGTTCCCCCTGGCGGTCGCGGAGGCGCACGGTTCGCGGCTGCGGGACCTGGACGGCAACGAGTACATCGACCTGTCGGGTGGATACGGTCCGCACATCCTCGGCTACGCGCACCCGGCGGTGGTGACCGCGATCCAGGAGGCCGCGGCCCGGGGCGCGGTCAACGCGATCGGCAACCCGGACGAGGTGCGGGTCGCCGCGCTGATCGCCGGGGCGTTCGGCCCCGACCACAAGACCGTGCTCAGCAATTCGGGCACCGAGGCCGTGCAGATCGCCCTGCGGATCGCCCGCGCGTACACCGGCCGGCAGCAGGTCGCCAAGTTCGAGGGGCACTACCACGGGTTCTCCGACCAGGGCCTGGTCAGCTCCTGGTTCCGCTACCGCGGCGACCCCGAGGCCCCCGAGCCGGTCGGCAACTGCGCCGGCATGCAGCAGTCGGTGGTCGACGGCACGCTCGTACTCCAGTACGGCGAGGCGGCCTCCCTGCGCCGGATCGAGGCGTACGGCGACCGGCTCGCGTGCGTGATCGTCGAGCCGATGCCGGCCGCCCTCGGCGACTTCGACGCGGACTTCCTGCGGGAGCTGTCCCGGGTGTGCGCGGCCAACGGCGTCCTGGTCGTCCACGACGAGGTGGTGAGCGGGTTCCGGGTGCACTACGGCGGGGCGCAGCACCTCGCGGGGGTGCGGCCCGACCTCACCTGCCTCGGCAAGATAATCGGCGGCGGGCTGCCCGCCGGGGCCGTGGTGGGCCGGGCCGGGCTGATCGACACCGTGCGTACCAGCGGGGACCCGTTCAAGGACGTCGACAGCCGGGCGTTCGCGGGCGGCACGATGAGCGGCAACTCGGTGACCGCCGCCGCGGGCGCGGCGACCTTGCGGGAGCTGCGCGACCACCCGGAGATCTACACCCGGCTGCGCGAGCGGACCGCGTGGCTGGTCGCCGACCTCGCCGCGCAGGCCGCCGACTGCGGGGTGCCGTGCGCCGTGCGGGGCCGGGACTCGGTCTTCTCGGTCGCCTTCGACCACGCCGCACCGCACCGGGTCCGAGACCGTCTGGCGGGCCTGGACGTCACGGCCACGCTGGCGCTCGCCTACCACATGCGCCGGTACGGGGTCTTCCTGCCGGAGCTGCACACGATGCTGCTGAGCGCCGCGCACTCCGACGGCGACCTGGAGCAGATCTCGGTGGCGTTCGGCAAGAGCGTGCGCGACATGCTGTCGACCGGCTTTTTCGACGCTCATCAGAATTCTGGGGGAATCGAGTGAAATTTCTAGCCATCGAGCATAGTTTTCCGACCCGCGAGGTCACCAACGAGGAGGTGCAGGCGCGGGTGCGGGAGGCGAGTGCCCCGCACTTGTCCCCGTCCGAACTGTCCACCGTCGAGGGTCTCGTCGAGGCGTGCTTCGCCTCCAGCGGCACCACCGTGCGCCGCCACCGGGCCCCGGGCGAGACGCCGAGCGGCCTCGCCGCGGACGCCGGGCGCCGGGCGCTCGCCTCGGCGGGCCTGGACCCCTCTGACGTCGATCTGCTGCTGTACGCGGGGATCGGCCGGGGTGTGCTGGAGCCGGCGTCGGCGACCACGTTCCAGGACCTGCTGGACCTCCGGCGCGCCAGCGCCTTCGACGTGCTGGAGGCGTGCGCGAGCTGGGTGCGCGCCCTACAGGTCGCGGACGCCTTCCTGCGCACCGGCCGCTACCGCACCGTCATGATCCTGAACGCGGAGTTCGGGGCGGCCGACGTCTACCGCTACGAGCTGCGCTCCCTCACGGAGTTCGCCCACTGGCATCCGACGGTGACCCTGGGCGAGGCGGCCACCGCCACCATCGTCACCGCGGGGCCACCGGACGAGGACGACGGCTTCGACGCGGACTTCCGCACCCACGGTGAGGCGCGCGACCTGTGCTTCGTGCCGCTGCCCGGCTTCGACGCCTACTTCGGCAAGAAGCCCGCGGCGGCGGGCGAGCCACGCCCGCTCCAGTTCGTGTCGTTCGGGCTGAGCCTGATGGAGTTCGGCACCCGCAAGCTGATCGAGCACTACCGGGAAGAGCCCCGGTTCGAGGAGTTCAAGGCGGACCTGGTCTTCGGTCACTCCGCGAGCGACGGGGCGAGCAGGCACGTCGCGGCGGAGTGCGGCATCGACGCCACGAAATACCGCTTCCACCATGCCCGGCACGCCAACACGGCGTCGGCGGCGGTACCGGTCAGCATGTCGGAGGCGGTGCGCGACGGCGAGCTCGCGGAGGGTGACCGGGTACTGCTGGTGGTCGCCTCCGCCGGGATCACCACGGCGCTGGCCAAGTTCGTCTTCCACGGACGGTGAAGGGACGCGGCATGAACAAGGACCTGATCTTCGAGAGGCTCGTCGAGACCGTCTCCGCCGTGGACGAGGGCGTCGACCCCTCGGTGCTCCGGCTCGACGAGACGCCTTTCCTGGCCTACGGGCTGAACTCGCTGAGCCAGCTGCGCGTCGGCGTCAAGCTCGCCGAACTGTACGGAGTGCCCTTCGAGGACAGCGACTCGCTGCTCGCCACGTCCCCGCTGAGCCTGGTGACGCTGGTCGAGCGGCGGCTGGCAGGTGCGGCATGAACTTCCTGGACGCCGTACGCGACGCCGTACGGGAGGCCGATCCCGGCAACGGCGTGCACTTCCTGACCCCCGGCAAGCCGGACGTGTTCCTGTCGTACGACAGGTTCCTGCGCACCAGCGCCCTGCTCGGCGGCAAGCTGCCGGAGGGCCGGGTGGTGGTGATCGCCGCCGACGGGCAACTGCCGACGCTGCAAGCCTTCTTCGCCGCGCTGTGGGCGGGCGGCCGGCCTCTGGTCCTGCCGTCGCCGCGTGCGCTCGGCGGCGAGGAGGCGTTCCGGCGGCACGTCGAGCGGATGCTCGCGGTGTTCCCGCCGGGCGAGGCGGTCCTCGCCCTGGAGGAGGGCCTGACCGAGGCGTCGTTCCCGGGTCCGGTGGTGATGCTGCCGCGCGAGGCCGAGGGGTACGACGCCCTCGACGAGCTCCCCGCGACGCCGGGGCCCGGCGGTGACGCGGTCGCCTTCCTCCAGGCGACCAGCGCCTCCACCGGGGACTCCAAGCTGCTGGCCGTCTCGCACGCCAACATCTGCGCCAACCTCCGCGCCCTGTACGTGTCGATGCACGCCCGCCGCGACGACCGGGTGGTGTCCTGGCTGCCGCTCTTCCACGACATGGGTCTGGTCGGCATGGGGCTGCTGAGCTTCTTCCACGCCTGGCCGCTGTACCTGATGAAGCCCACCGACTTCATCATGCGCCCGCATCTGTGGATACGGGCGCTCAGCAGCTACCGGGCCACGATCACCGCCGCGCCCAACTTCGGCTACGACCACGCCTACCGTGCCGTCGACACGGAGGAGCTGACGGGCTGTGACCTGTCGGCGCTGCGGTGTGCGGTGATCGGCGCGGAGCCGATCCGGCTTGCGACCATGGCGGGCTTCCACCGCACCTACACCCCCTACGGGCTCGGCGACGGCAGCCTGATCTGTAGCTACGGCATGGCCGAGTCGACCCTTGCCAGCTCCATGTGGGTGCCCGGCGAGACACCGCGCTACGTGGTCGTCGACCCCGTCGGCCTGGAGAGCGGTGCGTCACTGCGGCTGCTTGGCGAGGGGCTGCTCGGCGAGGAGCCACCCGCGGGCGGGGGCATCCCGGTGTTCTCCGTGGGACGGGCGCTGAACGGGCTGACGGCCACGCTGGTCGACGAGGAGGGCGGTCCTGTCGAGGAGGAAGGCGTCCTCGGCGAGATCATCCTGCGCGGGACGAGCGTGTCCGCCGGCCGTCTCGATCCCGTGACCGGCGTCCCCGAGCCCTTCCCCGGAGGGCTGCTGCCCACCGGGGACCTGGGCTTCCTCCACCGTGGCGAGCTGTTCGTCCTGGAGCGCCGCAAACACGTGATCATCCGGCAGGGCCGCAACCACCTCGCCACGCTCCTCGAGGAGCAGGTCTCCCGCATCCTGGACCACCCCGCCCACGAGATCGTCGTCCTCGAAGCGGACATCCACGACCCGGCCGGCGAGATCATCGCCCTCCTCGAACACGACCGGGGCGGCCGTGAGGTGACCGCCGAGCAGGCGGCGGCGCTGCGTCTGCTCGACCTGCCGATCGACACCGTGCTGTTCGCGCGCCGCCGCGTCATACCCCGTACGACCAGCGGCAAGAAGCGCTATCACACCACCCGCCAGCGGCTCGCCGACGGGAGCCTGAAGGCCGACCGGACGGTACGGCCCGCTCCGGCGCCGACGGCGCCGACGGTCCCGCGAGAGCCGTCGTACCGGAAATGACGTACACGAGATGAGGACGTTCCCTTGCCCGACGCACCCCGTGGCCCCTCCCCCCTGTACCGCTGGGGCGGGCTCATGGCCCGGTACCGCGTTCCGGTGCTCGCCGCCTGGCTCTGCCTGCTGATCGCGTCGGCGCTGTTCTATCCGAGCGTGGAGTCACGGCTGGCCGCTCCCGACTACACGGTCCAGAGCTCCGAGTCCGGGAAGGCGCAGCGGCTCATGGAGCGGCACTTCCCGGACTCGGGGGCGGAGCACGGCGTGGTCGTGTTCCGCTCGGCGCGGCTGACCGCCGACGACCCGGCCTACCGGCGATCGGTCGCACACGTCCTCGCCGCGCTGCCCCCGGACACGGCACGGCCGACCGGGCCCTACGACGCGAAGGGACAGGTGTCGCCGGACGGCCATGCGGCGGTGGCGACGTTCCCGATGACGGGCAGCCTCTCCGACCGCTCCGACCAGGCCGCGGAGGTCCAGCACCACATCCGGGAAGCGGCCGAGGGCCAACCGGTCCAGGCGTATCTGACCGGGCCCTCGGCGCTCACCGACGACCTGTCGGACGTCGAGCTGCGCGACCAGTCCGTCGCCGAGGCCATCGGAATCCCGGTCGCGCTGCTCGCCCTGCTGCTCTCGTTCGGTGTCCTCGTCTCCGCCCTGGTGCCGGTGGCGATGGCGGTGAGCGCGGTCCTTGTGTGCACGGCGCTGCTCGGGTTGCTGGCTGAGCCGCTGAGCCTGGACCGGTTCGTGACGGTCGTCGCGACCGTCATCGGCATCGGGATCGGCATCGACTACGCGCTGTTCGTGATCAGCAGGTTCCGCGAGGAGCTGGCCCGGCGCGGCGACGACCGGGCGGCGGTGCACACGTCGGTGTCGATCGCCCTGCGCACCTCGGGCAGGACCGTGCTGACGGCGGGTCTGATCGTCGCGGTCGCGCTCTGCTCGATGGTGCTCATCCGGGGCCACATCTTCATGGAGATCGCCGTGGCGTCCGGGCTGATGGTCGTCTGCTGCGTCGTCACCTCCCTCACCGCGCTGCCCGCGCTGCTCGCCGTCCTCGGCCCGCGGGTGAACAAGGGCAGGCTGCCGCGCCGGCTGCGGATGGCGGCACAGGACAGCACCCGGTGGGCGCGGTGGGCGTCGACCGTGCTGCGCCACCCCTACCGCCTCGGCGTGCCCGCGCTGTGCGTGCTGGTGTTGCTCGCAACCCCGCTGGCCTCGGTCAAGCTGGGCGTCGACTGGGGGCTCGCCTCCCTGACCGGCACCCCGTCGGGCAAGGGACAGCAGATCGTCGCCTCGTCCTTCGGTCCGGGCGCGGTGGGCCCGGTGCAGGTCGTCGCCTGCGGGCCGACCGCCGAGTCGGGCGTACGGCGGGTGGCGTCCGACGTCAGGGACGACGGGCAGGTCGCGCGGTTGCTGCCCGTCGAACGGTCGGGGGACTGCGCGAGCGTGCAGATCGTCACGACGGAGCGCGTCGACTCGCCCGAGGCCAGCACGTTCGTCCGCGACCTGAGGTCGGGGCCGGTGGACGACGCCTTCGCCGGTTCCGGCACCGAGGTGCGCGTCGGCGGGCTCAGCGCGGAGTACGTCGACCTGGCCGACGAGACCTCGGGCAAGCTGCCGCTGGTCGTGCTGGTCATCCTCGTGCTGTCGTTCTGCTATCTGCTGGTGGTCTTCCGCAGCGTGCTCGTGCCGGTCAAGGCGGTGCTGCTGAACCTGGTGGCGACGGCGGCCGCGCTCGGCGCCACGACCGCGGTCTTCCAGTTCGGCTGGGGCGAGCAGATCTTCGGCTTCACCAGCTCGGGCACGCTCCAGGCGTACCTCCCCGTCGCCCTGTTCGCGGTGCTGTTCGGGCTGTCCATGGACTACGAGATCTTCCTCGTCAGCCGGATCATGGAGGAGCGGGCGCGCACCGGCAGCGACACGGAGGCCGTCCCGGCCGGCCTGGCGCGCACGGCCCTTCAGATCACCACGGCCGCCGCCATCATGGTGATCGTCTTCGGCAGTCTGCTCTTCGCCCGCGTCCTGGAACTGAAGCAGTTCGGTTTCGGCCTGGCCTTCGCGATCCTGCTCGACGCCACCGTCGTACGGCTGCTGCTCGTCCCCGCGGTGATGGCCGTCGCGGGCGGCGCCAACTGGTGGCTGCCCGCCCGTCTGGAACGGCGGCTGCCGACCGTGTGGAAGGAATGACCGCCGCCGGGCCCTCCCGGCGCGCCCCCTATCGAGAGGTGGACAGCATGTCCCGTTCCAACGGCTATCGCGGCGTCTCCCGCACGGCCGCGGCCAAGCACTACGACGTCTCCGACGCGTTCTTCCGCATCTGGCTCGGCCCGAGTCTGGCGTACGCCGCCGCGCTGTGGGACGGCGACGACGACACGCTGGAGAAGGCCCAGCTCCGCAAGACCGACTACCTCCTCGACCAGGCGGGCGTGCGGCCCGGCAGCCGGGTGCTCGACGTGGGCTGCGGCTACGGCGGGGAGATGCGGCGGATGGTCGAGGAGTACGACGTCGAGTCCGTCATGGGCATCACGCTGAGCAAGGCCGCGGTCGACTGGACGCGGAACCTGGCGATCCCCCGTACCGACGTGCGGTTCGAGAACTGGGCGGACCACCGGCCCGCCCATCCGTACGACGCGATCATCTGCGTGGAGGCGATGGAGCACTTCGCCCGTCCCGGGATGTCCGGCCGGGCCAAGATCCGCGGCTACCGGGAGTTCTTCACGCGCGCCCGCGACTGGCTGGCGCCGGAGGGCCGCCTCGTCGTGCAGACGATCACCTGGGGGCACCGCTTCCCGATGGACCCGGAGCTGCTGCGCGGCCTGTATCTGGCGAGCCGGGTCTACCCCGAGTGCAACCCCTCCTACTTGAGCGAGTTGCAGGCGGCCAGTGACGGCCTGTTCGACCTGACAGCGCTGCGCAACGACTTCGGCCATTACGGACGTACGCTGCAATGCTGGCTGGCCAACCTGGACGCGGACCACGACCGTGCGGTGGAACTGGTCGGCCACCAGCGGGCGGACGACTTCAGGACGTGCATGACGACCGCCGTACGCGTCTTCCAGGAGGGGTGGTTCTATCTGCACCGGCTGACCTTCCGCCCGGTGCCACGCCCGGTCGGCCCGGCCCGCCATTTCCTGGTGAACAACGTCATCGGCCGTGAATCCCTGCCGACCCCGAAGTTCCTGCGGCGGCCGCCCGGGGAGGGGCGGGCGAGCCAGTGATGACACCCGGCCGCCCCGTCTCGTCACGTCGTGACGCCCGGCCGCCCCGTCTCCTCTAGTGGTGATGCCCGGACGCCTCGCCCCCGCCGGAATCCTTCTTCTCCCCCTTCGTCTCCCCCGCGGCCTTGCCCGCGTGATGCGGCTCGTAGTCCGGGATCGTGCCGTCCTTCTTCTTCACCAGGAACAGGCCCGCCATCCCCATGTCCGAGTGGCTCTGGACGTGGCAGTGGTACATCCACGCCCCGGCCCCCACGCCCTCGCCCGCGATGACCTGGAAGCCGAAGGAGTCACCCGGCCCGGTGATCTTGTCGTCGAGGATCTGGCTGGGGTCGTCGGGGCCCGTCAGCATGCCGGTGCGGTTGTCGGCCCAGCGGTGACCGTGCACATGGAACGTGTGGTAGTACTCGCCGTGGGTGATCGACACGAACTCGACCCGGTCGCCCACCGTGGCCTCGAAGTTGGGGCTGTCGTGGCCCGACTTGTTGTTGACCGTCATGTCGTTGAAGACGATCGTGAACGTCTTGTCGGGCAGCAGGTCGCCCTTGCGCCGCACGATCAGCGCCCCGTAGAGGCCCTTGCGCACACCGCCCGTTCCGTGGTCCGTGCCGACCACGTGATCGTGGTAGTGCCAGTAGCCGGCGGTCCCGGGCCGCCACGTGCCGTCCTTGCGGCGCCCCGGGGCGTGCGTGCGCCAGGTGTAGGTGCGCTTGCCGCCCGGCTCGACGTGGCTGTTGGTGTGCCGGGTGCCGTCGCTGGAGATCTCGTAGTCCATGCCGTGGACGTGCAGGCTGGCGTCGGCGTCGGTGGCGTTCTCGAACTCGATGTGCAGGGTGTCGCCCTCGTTGAGCTCGATGAGCGGGCCGGGGATCGACGCCTTGCCCTTCTCCAGGCCGTACCCCAACTGCCCGTCGGGGAGCTTCTCGGCGTACATCTTGATGCGCTTGACGTCACCGCCTGCGGGGGCGGTCCTCGGCACCTCGGCGGTGCTCGCCTCGGGCGCGTTCACCAGAGACAACGATGTCACCCCAGCGGCCGCGACCGCGCCGCCCGCGAGCATCTTCTTGTTGAAGCTCCGCCTGTCCATGCGGAACGTGGCCGAGCGGAATCTGTCCATGCCGCGTCCACCCATGCTGAACTCCCCACTGCCCTACGGAGACTGACGGGGCGCGGGAGGCCCCGGGGACGGCCATACGGTAACGACCGCACCTTCGTTTATCCACACTCAGGACAAAGTTGGTGCTATCCCGGTGATACCTATTGGCGAGTCGCGAAAAGAGGTCTAGCTTCGTCGGCGCTGTTGCTGTGACCGACGAGGGGTGGGTGTACTCATGCGGCTCTCACCGCATCAAGGGCCCTTGGCCGTACGAGAATTGGGCAGAGCACGACGCAGACCGAAACGCTCGCGCCGGGCCTGGGCGGCCGCGCTGCTCTCCGGAGCCATGGTCACCGGGGCGCTCTCGGCGCAGGCCGCCTCCGCG
Source organism: Streptomyces sp. NPDC046335 (assembly GCF_055587985.1). NCBI lineage: Bacteria > Bacillati > Actinomycetota > Actinomycetes > Kitasatosporales > Streptomycetaceae > Streptomyces > Streptomyces sp. NPDC046335. The sequence continues at coordinate 151,544 of NZ_JBVJFF010000018.1, forward strand.
CGGCCGTACCCGGAACCGCCCGTGACAACGATGTCCCTTCCGTCGCCGCCCGGCGGCGCCAACGTCAAGGTGCTCGTCTTCCACGGTTCGGCGGCGGGCGGCGACGAGTCTCCCGTCGTCAACGCCGGCATCGAGGCCATCGAGAAGATCGGGCTCACGGGCCCCGAGGCCCAGCGGTTCAAGATCGTGGCGACGGACGACGCGTCCGTCTTCACCAACGAGAAGAAGCTCGGCAGGTTCAACGCCGTCGCGTTCCTCACGGGCGGCGGCGACGTCCTTGACGCCGAGCAGGAGGCGGGCCTGGAGGCGTACATGGAGGCCGGCGGCGGCTTCCTCGGCATCCATGACGCGGCCCGCGCCGAGCCGTACTCCTCGTGGTTCACCGGACTGATCGGCGCCCGTCCGGCGGACGCGAGCCCCACCAACGTCCAGCGCGCCACCGTCGAGGTCGGTGACCGCGAGAACCCGGCCACCAAGGACCTGCCCCTGGAGTGGAAGCGCCCCGACCGGTGGCTGAACTGGAAGAAGAACCCCTCGGGGGACGTGCATACGGTCGCCCGCGTACGGGAGTCGACCTACCAGCCGGGCGCGGGCAAGAACGGCTGGGACCACCCGGTGTCGTGGTGCCGTGACTACGACGGCGGCCGCTCCTTCTACACCGGCATGGGCGGCACCGCGGCGTCGTACGACGAGACGGACTTCCGCGGCCATCTGCGCGGCGCCCTGCTGTGGACCACCCGCATCGCACGGGCCGACTGCCAGTCGACGATCAACGCCAACTACAAGGCGGAGCGCCTCACCCAGGCCAACCAGCCGGGCAAGAACGACCAGATCGGCGAACCGCACGGCCTGGTCACCGCGCCCGACGGCAAGGTTCTCTACATCGGCCGCGGCGGCGCGGACTCCTCGCAGCCGGTGGTCACCGACTGGAACGACCCCGACGTCGGCAAGGGCACGGGCGAGATCCACGTCTACGACCCCAAGACCAAGAAGTCGACGCTCGCGGGCGCGCTGACCGTCTTCGGCAACAAGGGCGGCGGCGACGAGCTGATCAAGGTCGAGGAGGGTCTCCTCGGCATCGAGCTCGACCCGAAGTTCGAGCAGAACGGGTGGGTGTACCTGCACTACACGCCCCACTCGAAGATCAACCGTGAGACGCACATGGCCGAGCGGTACGTCTCCCGGTTCACGCTCGACCGCAGCACGGACAAGCTGGACATGGGCAGCGAGAAGGTGCTGCTGAAGTGGCCGGTGCAGATCCACAGCTGCTGCCACGCGGGCGGCGGGATGGCCTGGGACTCCAAGAACAACCTCTACATCGCGACGGGTGACAACAACTCCTCGCAGTTCTCGGACGGTTACTCGGGCAACAACCCGCAGCCGAACTTCAAGGGTGTCTCGTTCGCCGACGCGCGCCGCACCGCCGGCAACACCAACAACCTCAACGGCAAGATCCTGCGCATCCACCCCGAGGCCGACGGGACGTACACGCTCCCCGAGGGCAACCTCTTCACGGGCAAAGAGCCGGACGAGGGCGGCGGCAAGACGCGCGGCGAGATCTATGTGATGGGCGTCAGGAACCCGGCGCGCATCTCCATCGACAAGAAGACCGACACGCTGTACGCGGGGTGGGTCGGCCCGGACGCCGGCGCGCCGTCGACGACGTGGGGCCCGGCCAAGTACGACACGTTCGCGGCGATCACCCACGCCTCCAACCGCGGCTGGCCGTACTGCATGGGCAACAACCAGCCCTACCGCGACCGCAACCTGCCGGACCCGACGAAGCCGCTGGGCTGGTACGACTGCAAGAACCTCAAGAACGAGTCACCGAACAACGACGGCCTGGTGAACATCCCGCCGGCCGAGCCGAACAACATCTGGTACTCGCCGCAGGGCGGCGGCGTCGACTACCCGCGCGACGCCAAGGGCGTGCCGAGCTACAAGACGGAGGAGCAGAAGACGCTCCTGCCGTGGCTCAAGGGCGGCGGCCAGGCCACGATGAACGGCCCGGTCTACCGCTACGACGCGGCGAGCACGAGCGCCGACAAGTGGCCCTCGTACTGGGACGGCAAGTGGTTCGTCGGTGACTTCTACGACGCCGACCAGCCCCGGCACGCCGTGGTGACCGACCCGAAGACGGTCGGCAGCGGCGGCCTCCCGGTGCACGCCGAATCGCTGAAGAAGATCATTCCGATCGGCAACGACGGCATCAAGAACCTCATGGACTGGAAGTTCGCGCCGGACGGTTCGCTGTACGTCCTGGACTACGGCCGCGGCTTCTTCACCTCGGACTCCAAGTCGGCGCTGTGGCGCGTGACCTACAAGGGCAAGGCGGCGACCCCGGCCGCCGACGACCTGGCCAGGAAGGCGGGATGATGCGTTCTGCGACCCGGCGGACCATACGGTCCACACAGAAACGAAGACTGTATACAGCGCTGTTCGCCTCGCTCCTGATGGTGCTCGGCCTCACCTCGACGGCGGCCGTGGCGCGCCCCGACAACACCGGGCGCTCCGCGCAGGCGCAGACCCTCACGTGGACCGCCGACAACGACATCGCCAAGTACAAGTCGGCGCCCACGACGGCCGTGGCGGGCCCGACGACGATCGTCTTCGAGAACAGCGAGGCGACCGGCAACACGACCGGCATGCCGCACACGCTGACGTTCGACGTCTCCGACCCGGAGTACAACAACGACGTCCCGCTGAACATCCTCGCCAACCCCGACGACGACCAGGGCGGCAAGCACACCGCCGAGGTCACGCTCTCCCCGGGCCGCTACCGCTACCACTGCACGATCCCGGGCCACGCGTCGATGCAGGGCATCCTGGTGGTGACCGAGGGCGGCGGCGAGGACACCACCGCCCCCGAGGTCTCCGCGAAGGTCGAGGGACAGACCAACGCCGACGGCGCCTACGTCGGTTCGGCGACGGTGGCGCTGACCGCTACGGACGAGGGCTCCGGCGTCGACAAGATCGAGTACGCGGTCGGCGCGGACGGCACCTGGCAGCCGTACACCGCGCCCGTGGTCGTCGACCAGGTCGGCAGCCACAAGATCCGCTACCGGGCCGCCGACAAGGCGGGCAACGTCGCGGCCGAGAAGTCCACCGACTTCAAGGTGGTCGCACCGGACACGGACGACAAGACGCCCCCGGAGACCTCGGCCACGGTGACGGGCGAGAAGAACGACCAGGGGCAGTACATCTCGATGGCGACGGTCACGGTGACGGCGTCCGACACGGGTTCCGGTGTCAACAAGATCGAGTACGCGGTCGGTGACGGCGCCTGGACCACGTACACCGCCCCGGTCATGGTGCACGCGACGGGCGCCCACAAGGTCCGCTACCGCGCCGCCGACAAGGCGGGCAACCAAGCGGCGGAGAAGTCCGTCGAGTTCACCGTGGTCGCCCCGCCGGTGCAGGACAAGACGCCGCCGGAGACGTCGGCGAAGGTCGAAGGGACCAAGAACTCCGACGGCGCCTACATCGGCAAGGCGAAGGTGACGGTCACCGCGACCGACGCCGACTCGGGCGTCGACAAGGTCGAGTATTCGCTGGACGGCGGCCCGTATATCGCATACGAGGCGCCGGTCACCGTCGACCGCGCGGGCCGGCACACGGTGGCGTACCGGGCGAGCGACAAGGCGGGCAACACCGCGGCGGCCAAGGACGTGTCGTTCACGGTCGCGCAGGGCGGCGGAGTGCCCGCCCCGAACTGCCCCGAGTTCGACGAGCGGCTGACGGTCATCGTCGGCACCGTCGACACGGGCATCCCCAACCGGGTCACCAACAGCCGCTGCCGCATCAACGAGCTGATCGAGGACGAGAAGGAGTGGACGTCCCACGCCCTCTTCCTGAAGCACGTCAAGACCGTCACCGACAAGCTCAAGAAGGACGGTGAGATCGACAAGCGCGAGTACAACAAGATCAACCGCGCCGCCAAGGAGTCCGGCATCGGCAAGCCGGGCCAGACGGACGGCTACCGCAAGATCTTCGACGGCACCCAGGCGTCCCTGGACAAGTGGGAGCAGGTCGGCGGCGGCAAGTTCGGCCTCAACGAGGACGGCTCGATCACCAGCAGCACCACCGTCGACGGCATGGGCATGCTCTGGTTCCCTGAGCGCAAGTACGGCGACTTCTCGCTGAAGCTCCAGTGGCGGGACGACGCCCCGGGCAACGGCAACGCCAACGGCGGTGTCTTCGTGCGCTTCCCGCAGGTCCACGACCACCCGGAGGAGTCACGTCCGGAGTGGGTCGCCATCAAGTACGGGCACGAGATCCAGGCGCTCGACAGGCCTGACGGCGACATGTACAAGACGGGGTCGATCTACGGCTTCGACCGGGTGGGTCTCGCCGGCGCCGGCGTCACCCCGAAGGGCACGTGGAACGACTACGAGGTCCGGGTGGTGGACCAGCACTACTCGGTCTACCGCAACGGCGTCCTGATCAACGAGTTCGACAACACGGGCGGCCAGGCCTTCACGCCGCCGCGCGGCGACGACCCGGGCACGGACGGGCGGCGCTACTCGTCCGGCTATGTCGGCGTCCAGGTGCACGGGGTCACGGACGTGATCTCGTACCGCGACATCAGGGTCAAGGAGCTGTAGGCACGGGGTTCCTGGCACCGCTTCGGCGCCCTCGCCCCGCTCGGGGCGGGGGCGCCGTTGCGCTCGGCGCGGGGCGCTGTCGTGCTCGATCGAGGTGGGTGCCGCCCCGTGCCCGTTCAGCCGGCCGGCTTCACCTCCACCGCGACCGTGCCGGGGCCGCCGCGGGCCGGCACCGGGTTGTCGCGCACCGAGACGAAGTCCTCCGGGGCCACCGAGCCGGAGCCGTCGACGTCGGCGTGGACGCGGACGGTGTAGCGCGCCCGCGGGTCCGGCGGCGGGACCTCCAGCGTCAGCCGGGGGGCCGCGGTGAGATCGACGCCGCTCTCGGCCGCGCGTGAGACCACGCGGGCGGGCGCGTCCGCCGCGGTGATCTCCTCGACCTGTGCGCGCAGGGTCACGGTCCCTCGCGGCGGAAGTGTGCCCGGCGCGATACGGACAGCGATTTCTACGTTCCGCATACGCTCGCCCATCCCTTGTTGGTCGTGTCGTACCCCACTATTTTCCGCAAAATAGCGCCCTTTACGGCGGGGCGGAAAGACCGGGACCGAGGGGAGAGACCGGATGGCTGCTTCCGAGTCGCGAGTTGCGGGTGAGGGACACGGGGAGTTCCGCTCCTCCCGGGACAAGAAAACAGGGCTGATCGACGGCATCAGCTTCCAGACAAAACCGGTGCAGTACGTGGACATCGACGGCCTCGCTGTATTCGAGGGCGACATCGTGCTCGGGACGGTCGCGGAAGTCGAGCGCCGTACCGTTGAATTGCAGGCGGAGTCGGAGGGAAAGGCGCCGCAGTCGGCGGTCATCATTTCCGGGAAACAGTTCCGCTGGCCGAACGCGCTCGTGCCCTTCGAGATCGACGGCGGCCTGCCGAACCAGCAGCGCGTGACCGACGCGATCGCGCACTGGCAGTCCCGCACCCGGATGCGCTTCGTGCGGCGCACTCCGGCGAACCAGGCGCAGTTCCCCGACTTCGTGCGCTTCGTGCCGGGCGGCGGCTGCTCGTCGTTCGTGGGCCGGCAGGGCGGGGCGCAGAACCTCACGCTGGCCGCCGGCTGCTCGACGGGCAACTGCATCCATGAGATCGGGCACGCGATCGGTCTGTGGCACGAGCAGAGCCGTGAGGACCGCGACCAGTTCATCACGATCGTCTGGGCCAACATCACGCAGGGCTTCGAGCACAACTTCGACCAGCACATCACGGACGGCGACGACGTGGGTCCGTACGACTACGCCTCGATCATGCACTATCCGCGGAGCGCCTTCTCCAGCAATGGCCAGGACACGATCGTGCCGACCGTGCAGGGCGTCACCATCGGCCAGCGGAGCGGTCTCAGCACGGACGACGTCGCCGCCGTGCACGCGATGTACGGGCCTTCGCCCGCCTCGGGGCCCGTGGTGTCGTGGGAGTCGGACCGTCTCGACGTCTTCGGCATCGGCACCGACTCCGCGCTCTTCCACAAGTGGTGGGACGGCAAGGCGTGGGGTCCTGACATCAAGGGCTGGGAGTCGCTCGGCGGCGTCTGCAAGAGCCCGCCGACGGCGCTCGCGTGGGCGCACGACCGGCTGGACATCTTCGCCGTGGGCACGGACTCGGCGCTGTTCCACAAGTGGTGGAACGGCAACGCGTGGGGCCCCGGCGTCAAGGACTGGGAATCCCTCGGCGGAACGTGCGCCGGCGCGCCGGAAGCGATTTCCTGGGGCCCCGACCGGCTCGATCTCTTCGTGACCGGCACCGATTCGGCGACGTACCACAAATGGTGGAACGGAAGCGCGTGGGGCCCGAGCGTCAAGGGCTGGGAATCCCTCGGCGGGATTTCCATGAGCAAGCCGAAAGCGGTGTCCTGGGGCGCGAACCGGCTCGATCTCTTCGTGGTCGGTACGGATTCCGCGCTCCACCACAAGTGGTGGGACGGTAACGCGTGGGGCCCCAGCATCAAGGGCTGGGAATCCCTCGGCGGCGTCTGCATGAGTGAGCCTGTCGCCGTCTCCTGGGGCCAGAACAGGCTGGATCTCTTCGTGATCGGCACGGACTCCGCGCTCCACCACAAATGGTGGGACGGCAAGACGTGGGGCCCGAGCCTGAAGGGCTGGGAATCCCTCGGCGGCGTCTGCGCGGGCACGCCCGCCGCCGTCTCCTGGGGCGCCGACCGCCTGGACCTCTTCGTCATCGGCACCGACTCCGCGCTCCACCACAAATGGTGGGACGGCAAGGCGTGGGGGCCGAGCGTGAAGGGCTTCGAGTCGCTCGGCGGCGTCTGCACGAGCTCGCCGAACGCGGTCGCCTGGGAGCAGAACCGGATCGACGTGTTCGTGCGCGGCACGGACTCCGCGCTGCACCACAAGTGGTGGGACGGCAAGGCGTGGGGCCCGAGCGTGAAGGGCTTCGAGTCGCTCGGCGGGGCCCTGACCCGCTTCACGGACTGAGCGTCGCGTGGTGGCCGCCGCCTTCTCGGGGCTGAGCCCCCCGCGGTGAGCACCGGCCGGGTCAGTCCTCGTGTCTGGCCCGGCTCGGCTGTACCCGCTTCGGTTCGCCCGGCATCTTCGGGTACTCCGGCGGATACGGGAGATCGCCGAGGCCGTGCTCGCGCTCGTCCTTGTTGGCCAGGTCGAGCAGGGCGTCGAGCGTGTAAGCCTGGTCGTCCATGCCGGCGTGGACGTCGCCGACCTCGGCGAACCGCGCCGGCATGGTGGCGATGTCGAAGTCCTCGGGGCGGGCGTCCTCGACCTCCTCCCACCGCAGCGGCGCCGATACCGGGGCGTGCGGGCGGGCGCGGACCGAGTAGGCGGAGGCGATGGTGCGGTCCCTGGCCGTCTGGTTGTAGTCCACGAAGATCTTCGCCCCGCGCTCCTCCTTCCACCAGGCGGTGGTGACCGCGTCCGGCATCCGGCGCTCCAGCTCCCGCCCGACGGCGATGGCGGCGCGCCGTACCTGCGTGAAGGTCCAGCGCGGCTCGATCGGCACGAAGACGTGCAGCCCTCGCCCGCCGGAGGTCTTGGGCCGGCCCTCGAGTCCGCCGAACTCATCGAGGACGGCACGCAGTTCATGCGCGGCCCGCACCGCGTCGGCGTAGTCGGTGCCGGGCTGCGGGTCGAGGTCGATGCGGAGTTCGTCGGGGTGGTCGAGGTCGCCGCGCCGGACCGGCCAGGGGTGGAAGGTGAGGGCGTTGTACTGGACGGCCCAGATGACGGCGGCCAGCTCCGTGGGGCACATCTCGTCGGCGGTACGGCCGCTGGGGAAGGCGATGGTGGCGGTGGGAATCCACTCGGGGTGATTCTTGGGGACCCGCTTCTGGTAGAAGAACTCCCCGGCCGCCCCCTCCGGGTAACGCTGCAAGGTCGTGGGCCGGTTCCGCAGCGCGCGGAGGATGCCGGGGCCGACGGCCACGAAGTACCGGGCGACGTCCAGCTTGGTGAACCCGCGCTCGGCGAAGACGACGCGATCGGGACTGGAGAGCCGCACTTTCCGCTCCCCGGTGTCGATCTCCACGGCCGGGCTCTTGCCCTTCGCTTCACCCATGGGGCCACGCTAAGCGGGGCGGACATTCACCGCACACCGGGCGGTATGGGTGAACCCCTCGTACGTTTGGACCATGGATCTGCCGGTGATGCCGCCCGTGAAGCCCATGCTCGCCAAGCCCGTGGCGAAGATTCCGCCGGGCATGCAGTACGAGGCCAAGTGGGACGGGTTCCGCGCCATCGTGTTCCGGGACGGGGACGAGCTGGAGGTCGGCAGCCGGACGGGGAAGCCGCTGACCCGTTACTTCCCCGAGCTGGTGGCGGCGCTGCGGGAGCGGCTGCCCGCGCGCTGCGTGCTGGACGGCGAGGTCGTGATCGCGCGGGACGGGCACCTCGACTTCGACGCGCTCAGCGAACGCATCCACCCGGCGGCCTCGCGCGTCGCGACGCTCGCCGAGCGCACGCCCGCCTCCTTCGTCGCCTTCGACATGCTGGCGCTGGGGGACGAGGGCCTGCTCGACACCCGGATGGCAGACCGCCGTGCCCGCCTCGTCGAGGCGCTTGACGGGGTGACGCCGCCGGTCCACGTGGCGCCGGCGACCACGGACATCGACGTGGCGCGGCGCTGGTTCGACCAGTTCGAGGGCGCGGGCCTGGACGGTGTCATCGCCAAGCCGCTCGACCTGCGCTACCGCCAGAACGAACGCTCCATGTTCAAGATCAAGCATGAGCGCACGGCGGACTGCGTGGTCGCCGGTTACCGCTTCCACAAGAGCGGGCCCGTCGTCGGCTCGCTCCTTCTCGGCCTGTACGACGACGCCGGCACCCTCCAGCACGTGGGCGTGGCCGCCGCGTTCTCCATGGTGCGGCGGGCCGAACTGATCGACGAGCTGGAGCCGCTGCGGATGGAGTCCGCCGGGGACCATCCCTGGGCGGCCTGGGGCGATGAGGCGGCCCACGAGCAGGCGCGGATGCCGGGGGCGCCGAGCCGCTGGACGGGGAAGAAGGACCTGTCGTGGGTGCCGCTGCGCCCGGAGCGGGTCTGCGAGGTCGCGTACGACCACATGGAGAACGGGCAGCGCTTCCGCCACACGGCGAGGTTCCGCGCCTGGCGCCCCGACCGCGACGCGGAGAGCTGCACGTACGCCCAGTTGGAGGAGCCGGTCTCCTACTCCCTCGCGGATGTGCTCGGCGGCCCCGAGAGCCACCGCTGAGCCCACCGGCCGCTTCGAGCCCCGCGGCCACCCCCGGCACCGTAATCACGCCAATGTGCGATCACGCACGCCCGTGCCTTCCACCCCGTCGGGCGCGACCGTATGCTCCACCGCCTGACACGCCAGTTACCGACGGTAAGGGGGACGGGGCATGGGGCACAGCGGTGCCGGGGGAAGCACGAGGCGGGGGTTCGTCGCGGGGGCCGCGGCGGTCGGCGGGGCCGCGGCTCTGGGCGTGGGGCCCGGCGCGGTGCCCGCGAGGGCGAAGGCGGGCGCCGCGGAGGCGAAGCAGTCCGTGGCCGTGCTGGGCGGCGGGGTCGCGGGGCTCACGGCCGCCCATGAACTGGCCGAGCGCGGCTTCGACGTCACGGTCTACGAACGCAGGGCGCTCGGCGGCAAGGCCCGCAGCATGGACGTGCCGGACAGCGCGAAGGGCGGGCGGAAGCCGCTGCCGGGCGAGCACGGCTTCCGCTTCATTCCCGGGATCTATCACAACCTTCCGGACACCATGCGGCGCATCCCCTTCCCCGGGAACGCCCACGGCGTCTGGGACAACCTCGTCGCCCCGCGCGAGATGTCGTTCGCGCGCACAGGCCGCGAGGATCTGCGGATGCCGATTCCGTGGCCGGGTTCCGAGCCCGAGCGGCTCACCCTGGACGACATCGCGCGGGCCCTGACCGCCCTGCTCGACACGGCCTTCCATCTGCCGGGCCACGAGATCGCGTACTTCGTGAACCGCGCCCTGGTCTTCCTCACGAGCTGCGACGAGCGCCGGGACGACGACTGGGAGTCGACACCCTGGTGGGACTTCGTGCGGGCCGAGCGGATGTCGAAGGACTACCAGCGCATCCTGGCGGTCGGCATCACCCGCAACATCGTGGCGACCAAGGCCGAGGTGGCGAGCACCCGCACCGTCGGCACGCTCGGCGAGGCCTTCGTCCTCAACGCGCTCGGCCAGGGCGCGGACGGCCCGCCGGACCGGCTGCTCAACGCCCCCACGAACGAGGCCTGGATCGATCCGTGGGTGGCGCTTCTGGAGTCCCTCGGTGTGCGGTTCCGGATCGGCTGGACCGTGCGCGAGCTGGGGTTCGGCGGCGGCCGGATCACCAAGGCCGTCATCGAGGACCCGGACGGCGTACGGCGTGACGTCACCGCCGACCACTACGTCCAGGCCATGCCGGTGGAGCACGCGCGCAGGACGTGGGGCGCCGCCCTGAAGGCGGCGGACCCGCAGCTCGCGCGCTGCGACAAGCTTCAGACGGACTGGATGACCGGCATCCAGTTCTATCTGACCGAGCGACCGCCGGTGGTGAAGGGCCACTTCAACTGCATCGACTCGCCCTGGTCGCTGACCGGCATCGCGCAGGCGGGCCACTGGCCGGGCCGTGACTTCGCCGCCGACTACGGCGACGGCGTCGCGGTCGAGTGCCTGTCGGTGGACATCTCCGAGTGGGACAAGCCGGGCATGCTCTACGGCAAGACGGCCAAGCAGTGCACCGGGGACGAGGTCGCCAAGGAGGTGTGGGCACAGCTCAAGGCCGCGCTGAACGAGACGGGCAGGACGGTGCTGAGCGACGGCAAGCTGCACTCGTGGTTCCTCGACCCGGGCGTCGACGGCCTCGGCACACCGCACCCCACCAACGAGGACGAACTCCTCATCCACCCCGTCGGCACCTTCCACAACCGCCCCTCGGCGGCGACGAAGATCCCGAACCTCTTCCTCGCCGGCGACTACGTCTCCGTCGACATCGACCTCGCGACGATGGAGGGCGCCAACGCCGCGGCCCGCCAGGCCGTCAACGCCCTGCTGCGGCAGTCCGGTTCGGACCAGAAGCCGTGCACGGTGACGCCGCTGTTCCGGCCCCCGGCGATCGAGCTCGCCAAGCGCCACGACCGCACCCGCCACCGGCTGGGTCTGCGCAACGCTCTCGATCTGGGCTGAGACCGGCACCGCATGGGGTAAGACGTACGCATGAGACGGTTGGCGCGGACGCGGGCAGGGGCCGGGGCGGTGGCGCTCGTCGCCCTGGCCGTCGGGTGCACGGTGCAGACCGACGGGAACGGGGCTCCGGGTGCCCGTGGAAGCGGCGGCTCCGTGCTCGCCGTGAAGATCGACAACGTAGGCGCGGCGCGCCCGCAGACCGGCATCGACGCGGCCGACGTCATCTACGTGGAGCAGGTGGAGGCCGGGCTCACCCGGCTGATGGCGGTGTTCGCCTCCGAGCTGCCCGCCGTGGTCGGCCCGGTGCGCAGCGCGCGCGAGACCGACCTCGAACTCCTGCGGCAGTTCGACCGTCCCGTACTCGCCTTCTCCGGGGCGCAGTCGAAGCTCCTGCCGCTGATCGACGGCTCGCCCCTGCGGGCCCTGCCGCCGGGCAAGGCGCCCGGTGGCGCCTACTACCGGGGTGGCGGCAGGGCCGCGCCGCACAACCTCTTCGTACGGCCGAAGGCCCTGGACACCGACGCGCGGGCGGGGGCGCTGGAGAGCACCGGGTTCCGGTTCGGCCCCCGTCCCTCGGGCGGTACACCGGAGACCCGGCGGACGGTGCGGTTCCCCGCGGCGCGCTTCGCGTTCGACTGGGTGGAGTACGAGGGGCGCTGGCGCGTGGCCATGGACGGGACACGGGCGCGTACGTCCGACGGCGAGGAGCTGCGCCCTTCCACGGTGGTCGTGCAGTACGTGAAGGTGCGTCCTTCCCGCTTCCACGACCGCTCGGGCAGCGTCTCCCCGTTCACCGAGACGGTGGGCGAGGGCAAGGCGCGCGTCCTGCGGGACGGGCGTGGCTACGAAGCGCGCTGGGAGCGTCCGTCGGCCGGGCAGGGCACGCGGTTCACGACGCCCGGCGGCAAACCGCTGCCGTTCGCCAAGGGCCAGGTATGGGTCGTGTACGCGAAGGCGTGAGCGCCGCTCAGGCCTTCGCCAGGGGCTCTCCGGGGTGGCGCAGGTCCTCCGCCGCGTCCGCGACGCGGCGGATCAGGTCGAAGAAGACGGCCTGCTCGTCGGCGGAGAGCGGGCCCAGGAACACCTGGTTCATCCGGGCCGTGCGCACGGTCAGCCTGGCGTGCGTGCGCCTGCCGTCGTCGGTGAGCCGCAGCAGATAGCGGCGGCCGTCCTGCGGGTCGCGGACCTTGTCGAGCAGCTCGCGGCGGATCAGCCGGCTGATGACCTCGGCGATGGTGGAGCGGTCGAGGCCCACCCGCTCCCCCACGGTGCGCTGGTCGAGGCCGGGCTCGGCGACGAGGGCGTTGAGCACCGCGAACTGCGGCGAGGTGATCTCCTCGGAGACCATCGTGTTCCACAGGAGGTAGTGCGCCTGTTGCAGGCGCCGGGCCAGGTGCCCGGGGTGGGTGGCGAGATCCACCGCGGCCATGGGGTCCTCCGCTTCCGCGTCCGTATGCATCGGTGCGTCCGTATTCATCGGTGCACTGAACGATACCCGTACATCCGGCGGGACGTCTCCCCTCTTGTCAGGGAGTTCGCGCTCTCCTATCCTCACCGAAATAGTCAGTGCCCTGATTAATTTCCTGATTGACCGGGGCCGGAAGAGAGGGGCCGCGCGGATGGACAAGGTGGTGGCCACGGCCGCCGAAGCGGTGGCCGACGCCCGCGACGGGGCGTCGTTCGCCGTCGGCGGCTTCGGCCTCAGCGGCGTGCCGAACGAACTGATACGGGCGCTGCACGCCGCCGGGGTCTCGGACCTGCGGGTGGTGTCCAACAACTGCGGGGCCATGGACTCGGGCCTCGCGGTGCTCCTTGCGGCGGGCCGCATCGCCCGCGTCACCGGCTCCTACATCGGGGCCAACAAGGAGTTCGCCCGGCAGTACCTCGGCGGCGAACTGGAGGTCGAGATGATCCCGCAGGGCACGCTCGCCGAACGGCTGCGGGCGGGTGGCGCGGGCATCCCCGCGTTCTACACCCCGGCCGGAGTGGGCACCCAGGTCGCCGAGGGCGGTCTGCCGTGGCGCTATGACGGCGAGGGCGGCGTCGCGCTGGCGTCCCCGGCCAAGGAGACACGGGAGTTCGACGGCGCCGAGTACGTCCTGGAGCACGGCATCCGCACCGACTTCGCGCTGGTCCGCGCCGCCCGGGGCGACCGGCACGGCAACCTCACCTTCCACAAGGCGGCCCGCAACTTCAACCCCCTGGCGGCGATGGCGGGCCGCGTCACCGTCGCGGAGGTGGAGGAGCTGGTCGAGCCCGGCGGGATCGACCCGGACGCGGTGCATCTGCCCGGCATCTTCGTGCAGCGCGTCGTCGCGCTCACCCCGGAGCAGGCGGCGGACAAGCGGATCGAGAAGCGGACGGTGAGCGGCTGATGTCCTGGACCCGTGAGCAGATGGCCGCCCGCGCCGCGCGCGAGCTGAGGGACGGCCAGTACGTCAACCTCGGCATCGGACTGCCGACGCTCATCCCCAACCACCTCCCGCCGGACGTGCACGTCGTCCTGGAGTCGGAGAACGGCATCCTCGGAGTGGGGCCCTACCCGGACGAGTCCGAGGTCGACCCGGATCTGATCAACGCGGGCAAGGAGACCGTGACCGTGCTGCCCGGCGCCTCCTACTTCGACTCCGCGCTCTCCTTCGGGATGATCCGCGGCGGCCACATCGACGTGGCCGTGCTCGGCGCGATGCAGGTCTCCGCGCGCGGGGACCTCGCCAACTGGGCCGTGCCCGGCAAGATGATCACCGGGATCGGCGGGGCGATGGACCTGGTGCACGGCGCCCGCAACGTCATCGTCGTCATGACCCACACCGCCAAGGGCGGCTCCCCGAAGATCCTCGATGAGTGCGCGCTGCCGCTCACCGGCAAGGGCTGCGTCGACCGCATCATCACCGACCTCGGCGTCCTCGACGTCACCGAGCAGGGGCTGCGGCTCGTCGAACTGGCCCCGTCCGTCCCGGTCGACGAACTGACCTCGCGGACCGCCGCCCACGTCCACGTCCCGGACGGAGTCCCGTCATGAGCCCGCGTGACGTCCGCGTCGTCGACGCCCAGGGCCCGGCCCTGGTTCTCGAACGCTGATCCGCACCTCCTCCGCCACGCCTCATGGAGCCGTACGAGATGACGATGACCACCTCCACCCCCCAGCCCCTCCCCGAGGGGCTCACCCAGGGCGCGATAGACGCCGAGGTCGCCAAGGCGCAGGCCGCTTCGGTGCCGGGGGCGCACCATCCGCCCCGTGACTACCCGCCCTACCGCAGCAGCCACTTCCGCCACCCGAAGCAGCCGCTGGTGCCGCTGCGGGACCCCGAGGCGGTGGAGCTGAGCGGTCCCGCGTTCGGCGTCACCGATGTGACCGCCCTGGACCGCGACCTGACGCGGCAGCACCCGGGCGAACCGCTCGGCGAGCGGATCACCGTCGGCGGCCGGGTCCTCGACCGCGCCGGGCGCCCCGTGCGCGGCCAGCTCGTCGAGCTCTGGCAGGCCAACGCCTCGGGGCGCTACGCGCACCAGCTCGACCAGCATCCGGCGCCGCTCGACCCGAACTTCACGGGCTTCGGCCGGTGTCTGACCGACGACGAGGGCCGGTACTCCTTCACGACCGTCAAGCCGGGCGCCTACCCGTGGCGCAACCACGTCAACGCCTGGCGGCCCGCGCACATCCACTTCTCGCTCTTCGGCACGGCGTTCACACAGCGCCTCGTCACTCAGATGTACTTCCCGGGTGACCCGCTCTTCCCCTACGACCCGGTCCTGCGCTCGGTGACCGACCCAGCCGCGCGGGAGCGCCTCGTCTGCGCCTACGACCACGACCTGTCCGTCCCCGAGTGGTCGCTCGGCCACCGCTGGGACATCGTCCTTGACGGCCCCTGTGCGACCCTCTTCGAGGAAGGCGACCCCCGCTGATGACCTCCCCGCCGACGACGCCGTCCGCCGCGTCCGCCAGCGCCCCCACGCCCTCCCAGACCATCGGCCCCTTCTACGGCTACGCGCTGCCCTTCCCCGGCGGCGGCGACGTCGCGCCCGCGGGGCACCCGGAGACCATCACGCTGCACGGGTACGTGTACGACGGCGCGGGGCAGCCGGTGCCCGACGCCCTGATCGAGACCTGGCAGCCCGGACCGGACGGCTCCCGGTCGGGCGCGCCGGGATCGCTGCGGCACGACCCCGTCACCGGGCGGGTCGTCGGGCGTGACGGTGTCGCGTTCACCGGCTTCGGCCGGGTGCCGACCGACGCGGACGGCCACTGGGCGGTACGGACGCTGCCGCCGGGAGGCGTCTCATACATCTCGCTCGCCGTGTTCGCGCGGGGGCTGCTGCATCACCTGTATACGCGGGCGTACCTGGTGGACGAGCCGGGCGACGCGCTCCTGTCCGCCCTGGACGGGCAGCGGCGTGCCACGCTCATCGCAGAGGCCGGGCCGGATCGCACGTACCGCTTCGACATCCGTCTCCAAGGGCCCGGCGAAACGGCCTTCCTGGAGTTCTCATGACGGTTTTCCGGGAGTTCTCATGAGCGGGTTGTTCTCCCCCGGGTGGGCGGGCTCGGCAGCCGAGGAGGCGACCGGCGACGACGCCTTCCTGCGGGCCCTGCTCGACGCTGAGGCGGCCCTGACGCGCGCTCAGGCCGCGGTGGGTCTGGCGCCCCGCGAGGCCGCCGCGGCGGTCACGTCGGCGGCCTCCGACACGGCCCGCTTCGACACCCGCTCGATCGCCCTGCGCGCGCGGGCGGGCGGAAACCCGGTGATCCCCCTGGTGGCCGACCTGACGGCGGCGGTACCCGCGGAGGCCGCGCCGCACGTCCACCGGGGCGCGACGAGCCAGGACATCCTCGACACGGCGTTGATGCTGGTGGCCACGCGGACGCTGGACCCGCTCCTCGCCGACCTGACCCGTACGGAACGCGCCCTGGCCCGCCTCGCGGCGGAGCACCGGGACACGGTCCTGCCGGGCCGCACGCTCACCCAGCACGCGGTGCCGACGACACTCGGGCTGAAGGCTGCGGGCTGGCGGTCACTGGTGCTGGACGCCAGGGACCGGTTGGTGCGGGCACGGGAGGGGCTGCCGGTGCAGTTGGGGGGAGCGGCGGGGACGCTGGCCGCGTTCCGGGCGTACGCCTCGCCCGAGGCGCCGTCGGCCACGCGGGACGGTGACATCGGGCAGGCACTGGTCGCCGCCTACGCGCGTGAACTGCCGCTCGCCGAGCCGCCGTTGCCCTGGCACACGCTGCGTACCCCCGTGGCCGACCTCGCCGCCGCCCTCGCCGTCGCCGCGGGGGCGCTCGGCAAGGCCGCGGTCGATGTCCTCACGCTCTCCCGTACCGAGATCGCCGAGGTCTCCGAGGGGTCGGGGGGCGGTTCGTCCGCCATGCCGCACAAGGCCAACCCCGTGCGCGCCACGCTCATCGCCGCCGCCGCGCGCCGCGCGCCCTCTCTCGCGGCCACCCTGCTCGGCTCGCTGGTCGCGGAGGACGAGCGGCCCCCGGGTGCCTGGCACGCCGAGTGGGAGCCACTGCGTGACCTGCTCCGTCTGGTGGGCGGCGCGGCCCGCGACGCGGCCGAGCTCACCGAGGGGCTGCGCGTCCACCCGGAGGCCATGCGTGCGCACCTGGACCTGACGGAGGGGCTGATCGTGTCGGAGCGGCTCGTGGCCGCGCTCGCGCCACGGGTCGGCAGGGCGCGGGCGAAGGAGCTGGTGACGGACGCGGCCCGGCGCGCACGGGCGGACGGGCGGCCGCTCGCGGAGGCCCTGGGCGAGGAGCCCGCCCTGGCCGGCGTCGACCTCACCGAACTCACCGACCCCACCCACTACACCGGCTCCGCCGGCCCCCTGACCGACCGTGCCCTGGAGCGACGTTGACCCACGAGAACCTGCCGCATCACACCGTCGAGGGCGCCGACACCGCGCCCCCGCTGCTGCTCGGCCCCTCCCTCGGCACATCGAGCCGGCTCTGGGACGGTGTCGCGCCCGCGCTGTCCACCGCTCATCGCGTCGTGCGGTGGGACCTGCCCGGCCACGGCCGCTCCCCCGCCGGGCTGATCGGGCCCGGCGCGACCGTCGCCGACCTCGCCGGGCTCGTGCTCGGGCTCGCCGACTCGCTCGGCATCGACCGCTTCGCGTACGCGGGGGTGTCGATCGGTGGCGCCGTCGGGCTGCACCTCGCGGTCCATCACCCCGAGCGGGTGACGGGCCTCGCCGCGATCTGCTCCTCGGCGCACTTCGGCGGCCGTGAGCCGTGGGAACGGCGGGCGGCGGCCGTGCGCCGCGCCGGCCTCGCCGAACTGGCGGACGCGGCCCCCGGGCGCTGGTTCACGCCCGGGTTCACCGTGCCCGCCCTGGTGGCGGACCACCGGGCCGCCGATACGGGCGCGTACGCCGCGTGCTGCGACGCCCTGGCCGCGTACGACCTGCGGGAGTCCCTGGCGGCGATCGGCGCGCCGACCCTGGTGATCGCCGGGCGCGAGGACCCGGCGACCCCGCCCTCCCACGCCCGGGAGATCGCCGACGCGGTGCCCGGCGCGTCCC
Source organism: Streptomyces sp. NPDC046335 (assembly GCF_055587985.1). Lineage (NCBI taxonomy): Bacteria > Bacillati > Actinomycetota > Actinomycetes > Kitasatosporales > Streptomycetaceae > Streptomyces > Streptomyces sp. NPDC046335. Next base: position 169,285 of record NZ_JBVJFF010000018.1, read on the forward strand.
TCGTGGAGCTCGCGGGGGCCTCGCACCTGGCGCCCGCCGAGCGCCCGGACGCCGTGGCCGCCGCCCTGCGCGCACACTTCGCGGGGCTCTCGGCCCAGGGCGGGACGGCCGTCCGGCGGGCCGTGCTCGGCGACGCGCACGTGGACCGCGCGCTGGCGAACACCACGCCGTTCACGGCCCGCTTCCAGGACTTCATCTCCCGCTACGCCTGGGGCGAGATCTGGACCGACCCGACGCTGGCCCGCCGCGAGCGCAGCATGATCACGCTGACCGCGCTGGTCGCCCACGGCCACCTCGACGAGCTGGCGATGCACGTCCGCGCCGCCCGGCGCAACGGCCTCACCCCCGAGGAGATCGGCGCGGTCCTGCTCCAGACGGCGGTCTACTGCGGGGTCCCCGCGGCCAACTCGGCGTTCGCGGTGGCCCAGCGGGTGCTCGCGGAGGAGGAGCGGTCGTAGGTCACTTCGGAGGCGTCCGGCCCGCCTTCTTCAGCTCGTGGTGGAGGGCCCACGCGTCCGCCACCGGACCCACGTGCCCGAGCTTGTCGGGGTTGACCACCATGCGGATCGCCTGGATCCGGCCCTCGATCACGTCGAGCGCCCACGTGTGCAGGACCCTGCCGTCCCGGTCGCGGAAGACCGCGCCCGGCTGGCCGTTGACCTCCTGCGGCGCGAAGGTGACGTCGATCCAGGCCATCCGGGGGATGACGGCGGCGAGCAGCCGCGCCACGTTCTGCGCGCCGAAGATGGACCTGGCGAGCTGCGGCGTCTTGCCGCCGCCGTCGCCGACCAGCGACACGTCGGCGGCGAGCAGTTCCCGCAGCCCGTCGACGTCGCCCTCGCGCAGGGCGTCGAAGAACCGCGCCGACAGCGCCTCCCGCTCCTCGCGGTCCGCCTCGAAACGCGGGCGGCCGGCCCGCATGTGCCCCCGCGCCCGCACCAGGAGCTGCCGGCACGCCGGCTCCGAACGCCCCACCGCCGCGGCCACCTCGTCGAACCCGAAGCCGAACACCTCACGCAGCACGAACACCGCCCGCTCCAGCGGGCTGAGCCGCTCCATGAGCAGCAGGGCGGCCATGGAGACGGAGTCCGCCAGCTCCGCCGAGCGCGCCGGGTCCTCGTACGGGTCGCTGAGCAGCGGCTCGGGGAACCAGGGGCCCACGTACTGCTCGCGCCTCGCCCGCGCGGAGCGCAGCACGTCGATCGAGACGCGTGTCACCGCCGCCGACAGGAACGCCTTGGTCGACTCGGGCCGGGTCGGCGAGGCGTCGAAGCGCAGCCAGGTCTCCTGGACGGCGTCCTCGGCCTCGGCCACGCTGCCGAGGACGCGGTAGGCGATGGAGAAGAGCAGCGGCCGCAGCTCCTCGAACTCCTCGATCTTGCTCACGCGTATTCCCTTTCTCCCCGTGGCCCGGGGCCCCTTGACGGGCCCCGGGCCGGTCGCCGCCGTCGCGGTCAGTGCACCTGTCCGACCACGTAGTCGCCCGCGGGCCGCCGGGCGATGACGTTGAGCCGGTTCGCCATGTTCATCATGGAGATCAGCACGACGAGGGTGGCCAACTGCTCCTGGTCGTAGTGCTCGGCGGCCTTCTCCCAGGCCTCGTCGCCCACGCCACCGGACCCGTCCGCGATCCGGGTCCCCGCCTCCGCGAGCTCCAGCGCGGCACGCTCGGCCTCAGTGAAGACCGTGGCCTCGCGCCACGCCACCACCAGGTTCAGCCGCAGGGCGGTCTCTCCCGCGGCGGCGGCCTCCTTGGTGTGCATGTCGATGCAGGCGGCGCAGCCGTTGATCTGGCTGACGCGCAGCGCCACCAGTTCCTGGACGGCGTCCGGCAGCGGTGACTCCTTGAGCGCCTTGTGGCACGCTATGAAGTGCTTGAAGATCTTGCCGGCGGTGGGGCTGGCGAAGTAGTCGAGTCGCGCGTCCATGGTGTGCTCCTTGTGTTCGTCCGTTGGCTACACCCCCGAGACGAGGCAGCCCGGCCTCCTGTGACACGGACGCGAGTGAGCTGGATCACGCGGCTCGGGCGCGGGCCCTCAGCGCGCCCCGTACACCGCCGCGGGCCTCAGCGCGCCCCGTACACCGGCCGCGGCTCCTGCGCGTCGGCGAGGAGTCCCAGCGCCGTCTCGCCCGCCTCGGCCGGGGTCCAGCGGGCGCCCTTGTCGGCGGTCGGGCCCGGACGCCAGCCCTCCATGACGGTGATGCGTCCGGCCTCGGCCTCGAAGACCCGTCCGGTGACGCCCGCGGACGCGGTGGAGCCGAGCCACACGACGAGCGGTGACACGTTCTCCGGTGCCATCGCGTCGAATCCGCCGTCCCGGGGCGCGGCCATGGCGCCGGCGAAGGTCTGTTCGGTCATGCGGGTACGGGCGGCCGGGGCGATGGCGTTGACGCGCACTCCGTAGGGGGCCAGTTCGGCGGCGGCCACCAGGGTGAGGCCCAGAATCCCGGCCTTGGCCGCGCTGTAGTTGCCCTGACCGACGCTGCCGAGCAGACCCGCTCCGGAGCTGGTGTTGACCACGCACGCGTGCGGCACGCGCCCGGCCTTGGCCTCGGCCCGCCAGTGCGCCGCCGCGTGCTTCAGGGGAAGGAAGTGGCCCTTGAGATGGACGCGCAGCACGGCGTCCCAGTCGTCCTCGTCGAGGTTGACCAGCATTCGGTCGCGCAGGAACCCCGCGTTGTTGACGAGCGCGTCGAGCCGGCCGTACGTGTCGAGGGCGGTCCGCACGAGCGAGGCGGCGCCCTCGGGCGTGGCGATGTCCCCTCCGTGCGCGACCGCTTCGCCGCCGGCCGCGCGGATCTCGTCGACCACGTCGTGGGCGGGGCCCTGGGCTCCTCCTTTGCCGCCGGGTCCGTCCGAGCCGTCGGCCCGTACCCCGAGGTCGTTGACGACGACACGGGCGCCTTCGGCCGCGTGGGCGAGCGCGTGCGCGCGGCCGAGGCCACGTCCAGCGCCCGTGACGGCCACGACGCGGCCCTCGCAGATTCCTGACGTCATGAGACCGCTCCTCCGTACGTCTGGTGGTGGGCGGACGCCGCGTCCAGGAACGCGGGGCGCTCTCCGCCGCCGTGCAGGTGGAGCGCGGCGCCGCTGATGTACTTGGCGCTGTCCGAGGCGAGGAACACGCAGGCGTCGCCGACGTCGGAGGGCTCGGCGAGGCGGCCGAGCGGCACGGTGCGGGCGACCCGCGCGACGCCCGCCTCGTCGCCGTAGTGGACGTGGGCGCTCTCGGTGCGGGCGAGGCCGAGCACGACGGTGTTGACGCGCACGGCCGGGGCCCATTCGACCGCCATGGTCCGCGCGAGGTTCTCCAGACCGGCCTTCGCGGCACCGTAGGCCCCGCTGCCGGGCGAGGGGCGGGTGCCGCTGACGCTGCCGATCATCGTGACGCTGCCGCCGGTGTCCTGGGCGCGCATCACCTCGTAGGCGGCGAGCGAGGCGTAGAGCGGGGCGAGCAGGTTCAGTTCGACGATCTTGGCCTGGCGGGCGGGGTCCGTGTCGGCGAGCAGGCCGTAGGGCGTGCCGCCCGCGTTGTTCACCAGGGCGTCCAGCGTGCCGTGGTCGGCGGCGACTTCGGCGAAGAAGGTGTGGGCGGCCGCCGCGTCGCGCAGGTCGAGTGGCCGGAACTCCGCGGTGGCGCCCGCTTCTTGGACCGGCCGCTCGGGCGGCCTGCGGGCGCAGACGACGACGCGGGCGCCGGTGGCGAGGAAACTCCGGGCGATACCGGCGCCGACGCCGCGGGTGCCGCCGGTGACGACGACCACCTGTCGGGTGTCAGTCATCGCTGCTACCTTTCCAACTAACAAATGTTTGGTTGAAGGCGTGTGGGTGAAAGGTAGCGGATCCTCTGATGTCTGTCTCCACCTCCGTCCCCGACGAGGGCGTGGCCGTCGTGACGGTCGACTATCCGCCGGTCAACGCCCTGCCGGTGCGGGGCTGGTATGAGCTGGCCGACGCGGTGCGCACCGCCGGGCTCGACCCCGCCATACGCTGCGTCGTGCTGACCGCCGAGGGGCGGGGGTTCAACGCGGGCGTGGACATCAAGGAGCTGCGGCGCGACAGCGGCCACGGCGCGCTGATCGGCGCCAACCGCGGCTGCTACGCGGCGTTCTCGGCGGTGTACGAATGCGAGGTGCCCGTCGTCGCCGCCGTGCACGGCTTCTGTCTGGGCGGCGGCATAGGCCTCGTGGGCAACGCGGACGCGATCGTGGCGAGCGAGGACGCCACCTTCGGCCTGCCCGAGCTGGACCGGGGAGCGCTCGGCGCGGCCACCCACCTGGCCCGCCTGGTCCCGCAGCACCTGATGCGCGCCCTGTATTACACCGCGCGCACCGCGACCGCCGCCGAGCTGCACGCGCACGGTTCCGTCTGGCGGGTCGTCCGGCGCCCCGTACTGCGCGAGGCCGCGCTCGACCTTGCCCGGGAGATCGCCCGCAAGGACGGCACCCTGCTGCGCTTCGCCAAGGCCGCGATCAACGGCATCGACCCGGTCGACGTGCACCGGAGCTACCGCTTCGAGCAGGGTTTCACCTTCGAGGCGAATCTCAGCGGCCTGGCCGACCGCATCCGCGAGGACTTCGGCACGCGAGGGGAAGGCGGGGCATGAGCGACAGGGCGACGGGAGCGGCCGGGCAGGCCGCACCGATCCGGGCGGACAAGATCATGACACCCGACGGGATCGTGGGGCGCCTGGCGAGCGGGATGACCCTCGGCATCGGCGGCTGGGGCTCGCGCCGCAAGCCGATGGCCCTGGTGCGGGCCCTGCTGCGGTCCGACGTCACGGACCTGACCCTCGTCTCGTACGGCGGGCCGGACGTCGGCCTGCTCGCCGCCGCGGGCCGCGTCCGCAAGCTCGTCACGGCCTTCACCACACTCGACTCGATCCCCCTGGAGCCGCATTTCCGGGCGGCACGCGAGCGTGGCGCCCTCGAACTCGTCGAGCTGGACGAGGCGATGTTCATGCAGGGCCTCACCGCGGGCGCCCAGCGCCTGCCGTTCCTGCCGGTCCGCGCGGGCCTCGGCTCCGACGTCCTCCGCGTCAACCCCGGCCTGCGCACGGTCGCTTCGCCCTACGAGGACGGGGAGGAGCTGGTGGCGGTGCCCGCCCTGCGGATGGACGCGGCCCTGGTGCACATGAACCGCGCCGACCGCTTCGGCAACGGCCAGTATCTCGGCCCCGACCCGTACTTCGACGACCTGTTCTGCGAGGCCGCCGACACCGCGTACGTGTCGTGCGAGCGGATCGTCGGCTCCGCCGAGCTCACCGCGCACGCGGCGCCACAGACGCTGCTGGTCTCCCGGCACTCGGTGACGGGCGTGACCGAGACGCCCAAGGGCGCCCACTTCACGTCCTGCGCGCCCGACTACGCCCGGGACGAGCCCTTCCAGCGGGCCTACGCCACCGCGGCGGCGGAGCCCGCAGCCTGGGCGGCCTTCCGCGACCGCTTCCTCACCGGCACCGAGCGGGACTACCACCTGGCCGTCCAGGCGTGGCACAAGGAGCAGCGATGACGCGCACCGGTCCGACGGACGAGCGGACGGCGACCCGCGCGGAGTACTGCGTGATCGCCTGCGCCGAGGCCTGGCGGGGCGACGGCGAGATCCTCGCCTCCCCCATGGGCACGGTTCCCTCCGTCGCCGCCCGCCTCGCCAGGCTGACCTTCTCCCCCGAGCTGCTGCTCACGGACGGCGAGGCCCTGCTCATCGGCGACGTGCCCGCCGTCGGCGCCGCGTCGGGTGTGACGGAGGGCTGGCTTCCGTATCGCAGGCATCTGACGATGGTGATGGGCGGCCGGCGGCACGTGATGATGGGGGCGAGCCAGATCGACCGCTTCGGCAACCAGAACATCTCGTGCATCGGCGACTGGGAGCGGCCCGCGCGGCAGTTGCTCGGGGTGCGCGGGGCCCCGGCCAACACGATCAACAACCCGGTGAGCTACTGGATACCGAAGCACTCGCCCCGGGTCTTCGTGGCGAAGGTCGACATGATCAGCGGCGTCGGGTACGACAGTGCCGCCGCCGCGGGGCCCGCCGCCTCCCGCTTCCACGAGCTGCGCCGCGTCGTCTCCGACCTCGGTGTCTTCGACTTCGCCACGCCCGATCACTCGATGCGGCTCGTGTCCCTGCATCCGGGGGTGACGCTCGACCGGGTGCGCGAGGCCACCGGGTTCGCACTGGCCGTGCCCGACGACGTCCCGTACACCCGCGAGCCGACCGCCGACGAACTGCGGCTGATACGCGACGTGGTGGACCCGCGGGGGCTGCGCGAGCGCGAGGTGCGGGCGTGACGGCGGGCCCGCCGGTCATCGAGACGCCGCTGACCAGGCTCGTCGGGGTGCGCCACCCCGTCGTGCAGACCGGCATGGGCTGGGTGGCGGGGCCGCGCCTGGTCTCGGCCGCGGCCAACGCAGGGGCGCTCGGCATCCTGGCCTCCGCGACCATGTCGGTCGAGCGGTTGCGCGAGGCGGTGCGGGAGGTCAAGTCCCGTACGGAGGCGCCCTTCGGGGTCAATCTGCGGGCCGACGCGGGTGACGCGCGGGACCGGGTCCGGGTGATCGTCGACGAGGGGGTGCGGGTCGCGTCCTTCGCGCTCGCGCCGTCCAGGGAGCTCATCGCCGAGCTGACGGACGCGGGGGTGGTGGTCATTCCCTCGGTCGGCGCGCGACGCCATGCCGAGAAGGTCGCGGCGTGGGGCGCGGACGCGGTGATCGTGCAGGGCGGCGAGGGCGGCGGCCACACCGGTGACGTCGCCACGACGGTGCTGCTGCCGCAGGTGGTCGACGCGGTGGACATACCGGTGGTCGCGGCCGGCGGGTTCCGCGACGGCCGCGGCCTGGTCGCCGCGCTCGCCTTCGGGGCGGCGGGGGTGGCCATGGGCACGCGCTTCCTGCTCACGTCGGACTCGACGGTGCCGGACGCCGTCAAGGCCCGCTATCTGGCGGCCTCCGTCAAGGACGTCACGGTCACCACCCGCGTGGACGGCCTCCCGCACCGCATGCTGCGGACGGAGCTGGTGGCGGCCCTGGAGAAGTCGGGCCGGGCGGCGTCCCTGGCTCGCGCGGTGCGCCACGCGGCGGCGTTCCGCAGGATCTCGGGCCTGAGCTGGTCCCGGATGGCCCGCGACGGCCTGGCGATGCGACACGGCAGGGAACTGACGTGGAGCCAGGTGCTCCTTGCGGCCAACACCCCGATGATGCTCAAGTCCGCGATGGTGGACGGCCGCCCCGACCTGGGGGTCATGGCCTCGGGCCAGGTGGCGGGAACGATAGACGACGTCCCGTCGTGTGCGGAGCTGCTGGAGGGACTGATACGAGAGGCGAGCGAGGTGCTGGGGCAGTTGGGCAGTGCCCCGGGGCGCTGACGTGCCCCCGGACCGAACCGCGCGGGCCGGCGTGCCCTTGGCCGGGGCTCTGTCTCGGGGCCCGCGGGGCCCGTTCCGGGACCCGGCCAGGAAGCGCGGGGCTCGGCTGTGAAGCGGCGCGGCCCGGGGGAACGGCAGGGACCTTGGCTGGAGCCTGCCGGGGCCTTGACTCCGGGCCTGGCCGAGGGGCGTGGTCCGGATTTGGGACGCCCGCGCCCCAGCCGGGGCCTTGGTTCCGGCGGCCGGCCGAGGAGCGTGGCCCGGTCGAGGCGCCCGCGCCCCAGCCGGGGCCTTGGCTCGGGCCTGGCCGAGGGGCGCGGCCTGGGTTTGGGGCGTCCGCGCCAGAGGGCGTTACTGGCGTACCAGTGCCAAGTGGTCCAGCGCTCGGTCCACCAGGCCGTCCGCGCCGCAGGTGCGGGCGAGCGTCAGGCCTCGTTCCAGTTCGGGGGCCGACTCCGCCGCGATGCCGTACTCCACGCGGGCCACCGCGTGTTCGTACGCGCAGGGTGAGGCCTCCAGGTAGGTGGCCGCCTTGCGGTACAGCGCCACCGATCGCGGGCCGCTCTCCAGGGCCGCCGCGCACCGCAGGGCCTCGCCGATCGCGGTGTCCGTGCCGAACCGCTCGGCCTGCATGCGCGCGTCGGAGACGAGGTGCGCCGCCCGCTTGGGGTCTGCGTGCGCCAGGGCCCGGGCGAGGTCGTGCGCCCACGGCGCGAGCACGGTGTTGTACTGGCCGCGCGCGGTCAACGCCTTGGCCGTGGCCTCCAGTTCGTTGAGCCCCTCGTCCGTGCGGCCGAGGGCGAGCAGCAGCCTGCCGCGCACCGACATGGCGTCGGGCACCTAGATCGTGGAGGCGGAGGGCGGCGCGAAGCCGTACCGGTCGGCGATCGCGCCGGCCTCCTCGACGTGCCCGCGCGCGAGGAGCGTGTCGATGAGCATGCTGGCCGCCTCCCAGTGCATGGGAAGGCCCTCCCCGACACGGTCGGCGAGGCGCAGACTCTCGCGCAGCGAACGCTCGGCGTCGGTGAGCCGTCCGCGCCTGCGGTACACATAGCCGAGGAAGGCGTGCGAGAGCGCGAGGTGACCGCCGCTCCAGCCGGCGCCCTCGTAGGCACGCACGGCTTCGGTGAACAGGCTTTCCGCCCGGTCGAGCCGGTCGCAGAAGGCGTAGGACCCGGCGAGCATCAGGCGGAGCTCGAAGGTCCACTCGGTGTCGGTCCAGCCGAGCCCCGGCGCGAGGCGGCCGTTGACGAGGGCGCGGTCGCAGAGCTCGACGACCATCTCCGCGTTCTCCCCGCGGGTCATCGCGTCGAAGGCGCGCAGGATCAGCAGGGCACGCTCGGAGTTGTCCCGGCCCGAGAGCGGCCCCGCCAGTGCGGCGAGCCGCCGGGAACGCCCCGGCGAGTCCTCCTCGCCCGCGTGGATGCCCTCCCACATGTAGTGCACGGCTTGCAGGCGCAGCCGCGCGGGCCCCGGTTCGAGCCGGCTCGCCTCGTCGGCGATGGCCCGCAGGCCCTCTTCGAGCTGGTCGTTGTGGACCAGTGCCTGGGAGAGGCGGCAGACCGCGTCGACGCGCAGCTCCTGGTCGAGGCCGCGCATGGAGAGCGCCTCGCGCAGATGGGCGATGGTGGTGGAGGGCGAGGTCAGCAGGGTGGCGCACCCCAGTTCGTACAGCACGCGCGCGTGGATCTCGGGCAGCGGTGGTTCCCGCAGGGCCCGCTCGAGGCAGCGCCGGGCCGCGTCGGGCGCGCCCACCGCGAGGTGTTCGGCGGCGGCCTGGCGCATCTGCTCGACCAGTTCGGGGTCGTCGTCCGGGTGGACTTCGAGCAGGTGTCGGGAGGCCGCGGCGGCGCCGAGCCCGGACTGCGTGACGACGGAGGCGGCCCGGCCGTGCATGGCGGTGCGGATGCCGCCGGAGATCGAGCGGTAGATCGTGCTCGCGAGCTGCGGGTGGACGAACTCCAGGACTTCACCCTCGCGGAGCAGGATGCGCGCGGCGCAGAGCCGGTCCGCGCACTCCTCGGCCTTGTCGCGGGGCATCCCGGCGAGCCGGGCGGCCAGGTCAAGGGAGATGGAGGTGCCGAGGATGGCGGCCGCCCACGCGAAGCGGGTGACGTCGGTGCCGAGGCTCTCCAGGCGGGCGACCAGGCCGTTGCCCTTGGCGGTGCGGTTGAGGGCGCGCAGGCCGTCCGCGGAGCTCTCGACCGGTTCGAGCTCGCTGTCCTGCACCTTGGCGAGGAGCTCCACCGATTCGTACGGATTGCCGCCGGTGACCGCCCAGACCTCGCGGCAGAACGGGGCATCGGCGTGCTCGCCGAGGGTGGCGCGGGTGAGGCCCGCGGCGGCGGCCGGCGTGAGCGCGCGCAGGGTGGTGAAGGTGCGGGCCGCCGCATCGACGGAGGCGATGTGGCGGGCGCTCACGCCCTCGGCGTCGCCGGGCCGGTGGGCGACCACGACGAGCACGGGCAGTTCGTCGAGGCGACGGGCGAACGCGGCGAGCCACTGGAGCGTCTCCTGGTCGGCCCAGTGAGCGTCGTCGATGATGAGGACGAGCGGCCACTTCAGCTGGGCGAACCGCGAGACCGCCTCCACGAGGCCGTCACAGACGGCCTTCGGGTCGGCCTGGCCCACGCCGGGTTCGGTTATGCCGAGGGCGGGGCCCGCGATCTCGTACCAGTCGCCGAGGTATTCGCGGCCCTCCTCGTTCGAGAGGGCGACGAGTGCGGGCTGCAGGAGCTGGCGCACGACGTTGAAGGGGACGGAGGTCACCGTCTCGCCGCCGCGCGCCGTCCAGACGGTGGCGCGGCCCTCCGCCATGCGGCGCACCGCGGCGAGGAGCGCCGTCTTGCCGATGCCGGCCTCGCCGCTGAAGGCCAGGAGCCCGCCCGTGCTCGTGGAGTCCATGCAGAGCTCGTCGAGGGCACGGGACGCGGCGGCGAGTTCGTCCTCGCGCTCCCACAGCGGGGCCCAGGCGGCTCCTCCGGGCCGTCCCTGCGTCATCGCTTCCTCCCGGGATCACTCAATCGACGTACTGAGTCGAGACTAGCCGGGTCGGGGCCGTCGTGGAGCGCCGTCCGGGCAGGTACTCCCACAGGGTGAGACGAGGTGCCGGGCGCGAGCGGCGCGGGGCGTCCGCGGCAGCGGCCCTCAGAGGCGTTCGATGATCGTCACGTTGGCCTGGCCGCCGCCCTCGCACATCGTCTGGAGGCCGAACCGGCCGCCGGTGCGCTCCAGTTCGTGCAGGAGGGTCGTCATCAGTCTGGCCCCGGTCGCGCCGAGGGGGTGGCCAAGCGCGATCGCACCGCCGTTGACGTTGACCTTCTCGGGGTCGGCGCCGGTCTCCCTCAGCCAGGCGAGGACGACCGGCGCGAACGCCTCGTTGATCTCCACCAGGTCGATGTCGCCGATGCTCATGCCGGTCCTCTTCAGGGCGTACGCGGTGGCGGGGATCGGCGCGGAGAGCATCCGGATGGGGTCCTCGCCGCGCACGGAGAGGTGGTGCACGCGGGCTCGCGGCGTCAACTTGTGCGCGCGCACGGCCTTTTCACTCGCGAGCAGCATCGCCGCGGCGCCGTCGGAGACCTGTGAGGAGCAGGCGGCGGTGATCGTGCCGTCGGCCAGGACGGGCGCGAGGCCCGCCATCTTCTCCAGGGTGGTGTCCCGGCGCGGGCCCTCGTCGGTGGTGACGTCGCCGTACGCGACGAGTTCGCGTGCGAAGCGGCCCTCGTCGATGGCGCGGATCGCCCGCTGGTGGGAGCGGAGCGCGAACTCCTCCATGTCACGGCGGGAGATGTCCCACTTGGCGGCGATGAGCTGGGCGCCGTGGAACTGGTCGACGGGCCGGTCGCCGTAGCGTGCCCGCCAGCCCTCGCTGCCCGCGTAGGGGCCCTCGGTGAGGCCGAGGGGTTCGGCGGCCCGGCGGGAGGCGAAGGCTATGGGGATCATCGACATGTTCTGTGTGCCGCCGGCCACGACGAGATCCTGGGTGCCGGACAGGACGCCCTGCGCGGCGAAGTGCACGGCCTGCTGGGACGAACCGCACTGCCGGTCGATCGTCACGCCGGGCACCTCATCGGGGAGCCCGGCGGCCAGCCAGCTCGTACGGGCGATGTCACCGGCCTGCGGCCCGACGGTGTCCAGACAGCCGAAGACGACGTCCTCCACGGCGGCGGGATCGACGCCGGAACGCTCGACGAGCGCCTTGAGGACATGGGCGCCCAGGTCGGCGGGGTGGACCCCGGAGAGCCCCTTCCCGCGCCTGCCGACGGGGGTACGGACCGCTTCGACGATGTAGGCCTCGGCCATGGCGTGCTCTCCTCGGTCGTGGAACGCGCCGCCCTTCGGCGCACTGTTTACGTACGTACGGAGATGCCGTCCAGGACCATCGACAGGTACTGGCGGGCGATCTCCTCGGGGCTGTGGCCTCCGCCGGGGCGGTACCAGGACGCGGCGACCCAGACGGTGTCGCGCACGAAGCGGTAGGCGAGCCGGATGTCCAGGTCGTCGCGGAAGGCACCTTCGGCGACGCCGCGCTCCAGCGTGGTCAGCCACGCCTTCTCAAAGCGCTGCTGGGAGTCGGACAGGTACTGGAAGCGCTCCTGCGCGACCAGCTGCTTGGCCTCCTTCTGGTAGATCGCGACGGCGGCGCGGTGCCGGTCGATCTCCCGGAAGGACTCGGTGACCAGGGCCTCCAGCGTCGCCCTGGGGTCCAGCTGGGCCTGGAGCACGGTGTCGTACCCGTCCCAGAGCTCGGCGAGGAAGGTGCGCAGGATCTCTTCGAGCATCGACTCCTTGGAGTCGAAGTGGTAGTAGAGGCTGCCGGCGAGCATGCCCGCGGCGTCGGCGATCTTGCGGACCGTGGTGGCGTTGTACCCCTGCTCGGCGAAGACGTCGGCGGCGATGCCGAGCAGTTCGTGACGCCGCTCGGGCGAGGGGCTCACCGCGGCCTTCTTCTTGCGGGCGCCCGGCCGCGGTGTGCTGGTGCTCGGCTCTGGCGTGCTGGTGCTGGTGCTCGGCTCTGGCGTGCTGGTGCTGGTGCTCGGCTTTGGTGTGCTGGTGCTGGTGCTGGTCTTCGGTTTCGACACACGGTCATTCTCCGCCTAGGCGCGCTGGCTGCTGACCGAGACCGTCTCGCCCGTCATGTACGAGGAGTAGCCGCTGGCCAGGAAGACTATGACGTTGGCCATCTCCCACGGCTCCGCGTACCGCCCGAACGCCTCGCGGGCCGTGAGCTCTTCGAGGAGCTCGGGCGAGGTGACCTTCGCGAGATGGGGGTGCATGGCGAGGCTGGGCGCGACCGCGTTGACGCGGATGCCGTGCGGGGCCGCCTCGACCGCGGCGCAGCGGGTGAGGGCCATGACGCCCGCCTTGGCCGCGGCATAGTGCGCCTGGCCGGCCTGGGCGCGCCAGCCGAGCACCGAGGCGTTGTTCACTATGACGCCGCCGCGCGTGGTGGTCCGCAGGCGGCGCAGGGCGGCGCGGATGCACCGGAACGTGCCGTTCAACGTCACGTCGATGACCTTGTCCCACTGCTCGTCGGTCATCTCCGTCAGCTCCGCGGTGCCGCCGAGGCCCGCGTTGTTCACCACGATGTCCAAGCGGTCATGGCGGGCCTCCGCCAGCTCGAACAGGCTCTGCACCTGCGCCTCTTCGGTGACGTCGCACGGGATGCCGTCGACGCGGTCCGCGCCGAACTCCTCGGCGAGCGCCGCCACGGACTCCTTGGTGCGGCGCGGGTGGGCGTCGCCGATGACTATGCGGGCACCCTCCTCGAGGAAGCGGCGGGCGGTGGCGCCGCCGATACCGGCCCCCGCAGCGGCCGTGATCACGGCGGTGCGGCCCGCGAGCAGGTCATGGCCGGGCGGACAGACGGGCGCGTCCGGCGGACGAGCGGATGCATCCATGGGCGGCCGGCCCTCCCATCCTCTTGACCGCGGCGGTGCCGACCGATCTCGGCTCTCCGCGGCTCTCGACTCTTCGACACCACACAGAGTAATCTACCAAACACTTGTTAGGGAAGAGGGAAGCGACGAGAAACGAGGGGGCGGTCCTGCGATGGACCTCGACTTCACCGCGGAGGAGCACGAGTTCAGGCGGCGGGCGCGCGAGTGGCTGGCCGCGCACGTGCCGGTCGCGCCGCTGCCGTCCCTGGAGACCGAGGCGGGTTTCGCCGCCCACCGGGAGTGGGAGCGTGAGCTCGCGGCGGACCGCTGGTCGGTGGTCTCCTGGCCCGAGGAGTACGGCGGACAGGGCGTCGGCCTCGTCCCATGGCTGCTGTTCGAGGAGGAGTACCACGCGGCGGAAGCGCCGGGCCGGGTCTCGCAGAACGGCATCAGCCTGCTGGCGCCGACCCTCTTCGACCACGGCACCGCCGAGCAGCGCGCCCGGGTGCTGCCCGCCATGGCGACCGGCGAGGTGATCTGGGCCCAGGCCTGGTCGGAGCCCGAGGCGGGGTCGGACCTTGCGTCGCTGCGGTCCACCGCGCGGCGGACCGAGGGCGGCTGGCTGATCGGCGGCCAGAAGACGTGGTCGTCACGGGCCGCCTTCGCCGACCGCGCGTTCGGGCTGTTCCGCTGCGAGCCGTACGGGGCGGGGGGCGTGCCGCCCAAGCCGCACCAGGGGCTGGTGTACCTGATGTTCCCCCTCGACGCGGCCGGGGTGACGGTCCGTCCCGTCGGGCGTCTGGACGGCAAGCCCGCCTTCGCCGAACTCTTCCTCGACGACGTCTTCGTGCCCGACGGGGACGTCATCGGCGAGCCCGGCCAGGGCTGGCGCATCGCCATGTCGACCACGGGCAACGAACGCGGTCTGACCCTGCGCTCCCCCGGCCGCTTCCTCGCCACGGCCGACCGCCTCGCGCGGCGCTGGCGGGCCCAGGGCGACCCGACGGACACGGCACTGCGCGACCGGGTCGCCGACGCGGTCATCGGGGCACGCGCGTACGAACTGTTCACCTGGGCGAGCGCCTCGCGCTTCGCGGCCGGGGAGACGATCGGCGCAGAGTCCAGCCTGAACAAGGTCTTCTGGTCGGAACACGACATCGCCACTCATGAGACGGCGCTCGACCTGCTGGGGCCGGAGGGCGAACTGACCGCCGAGGTCGAGGACGCGGCCTGCGGTGACGGGACCGACGGCGACGGCCACGGGCACGGGCACGGCGGTGACGGCCACGGGCACCGCCGTGACGCGGCCCGCGGCAGCGGGGCCGGCCGGGAGACGGCCGGAGAGCAGAGGCCCGACGGAGACACCGCTGAGGGAGACACCGCTGACGGTCACAGAGCCGACGGCGGCAAGCCCGGCGGCCACGGATTCACCGGCGACGGACCCCGCGGCCACAAACGCACCGGCGACGCACCCGGCAGCCACCGGCCCGGCGACAGCGAGCCGGGGGATTTGGGTTCAGGCGGGGGCGCGTACGACTGGGTTGAGGGGTACGTCTTTTCGTTGGCCGGGACCATCTATGCCGGGACCAATGAGATCCAGCGCGACATCATCGCCGAGCGGCTGCTCGGGCTGCCGAAGGGGCGTCGCTGATGAGGTTTCTTCTCGATGCCGAGCAGCGGGAGTTCGCGCGTTCGCTGGACGCGATGCTGACGGCGGCCGGCACGGTGGCCGCCACGCGCGCGTGGGGCGCGGGTGACCACGCCCCGGGGCAAGCCGTGTGGTCACGGCTCGCGGACGCGGGAGTGTTCGCGTTGGCGGTCCCGCAGGAGTACGAAGGGGTCGGCCCGCTGCCCGCCGAGACGGCCGTCGCCTTCGTGGAGCTGGGCAGGCACGCCGTGCCGGGCCCGGCCGTCGAGACGGTGGCCGCCGCGGCGCTGCTCTCCCGCCTGGCCGCGCTGGGCGAGCCGGAACCGGCCAAGCGGTTCCTGCCCGCGCTCGCCACGGGCAGGGCGAGCGCGACGCTGACGCTCCCGGACGGCGGGCCGTACGCCGTGGACCCGCAGGTCGCGGACCTCATCCTGACGGTGGCCGAGGACGAGCTGCGGCTCGCGCCCGGTCACGCGCGCGTGCGCCGCTCCCTCGACCGCGCGCGGTACCTGGCCGCTCCCCTGCCCGGCGGCGAACTGCTCGCCGCCGGCCCTGCGGTGGCCGACGCCACCCGGCACGCGACGCGGTGGGCGGCGCTCGCCACGGCCGCGCAGAGCCTCGGCGTCGGGCTCACGCTGCTCGACCGAACGGTGGCGTACGTGAAGCAGCGCACCCAGTTCGGCGCGCCGATCGGGACGTTCCAGGCGGTCAAGCACCGCCTGGCGGATGTCCTGGTGGCCCTGGAGTTCGCCCGGCCGCTGGTGTTCGGCGCCGCGCTGACCATGGCGCAGGGAGATGTCGCCGCCGCCAAGGTGACGGCGGCCGAAGCGGCGTACGGAGCGGCTCGCGCGGCGCTCCAGCTCCACGGGGCGATCGGGTACACCGCCGAGTTCGACCTCTCCCTGTGGCTGACCAAGGCGCGGGTGCTGCGGAGCGCCTTCGGGGACCCGGGGGTGTGGCGCGGGCGGGTCCTCGCCGCGCGGGAGTGAGCCTGCCGTACCGCCGTCCCGCGCCCCCAGTGACTCAGCGCGCGGGGTGGCGGTGCAGGGCCCCGGAGTTGAGGGAAAGCCGCACGTCCGGCGGGCGGGCCGGCGTGGCGGACGGCCGCGTCCGATGACATGTTCGAGTAAGGGGTGTCACCCGCGGTCCTCGGGATGCGATGATCAAACGCATTGGCGAGCCGACCGAGAAGGAGGCCCCACGTGCGCGTGATCGGGCTCATGTCAGGGACCTCGTACGACGCGATCGACGCGGGAGCCGCCGATCTGATCCTGGACGGCGACCGTCTGACGCTCACTCCGCTCGGGTTGATCAGCCGGGGCTACGACGAGGGACTGCGTTCCCGGCTCGCCGCCGCGCTGCCTCCCGCGGCCACCACGCTCGCCGACGTCTGCCGGCTCGACACGGAGATCGGCCGCGCCTTCGCCGCCGCCGCGGTCGAGGCGGACCGCGAGCTGTGCGACGGGCAGGCCGGGCTGGTCGCCTCGCACGGCCAGACCGTCTACCACTGGGTGGCGGACGGTCAGGTGCACGGCACCCTGCAGATCGGGCAGCCCGCGTGGATCGCCGAGGCGACGGGGCTGCCGGTGGTCGCCGACTTCCGCCCCCGGGACATCGCGGCGGGCGGCCAGGGCGCGCCCCTGGTCAGCCTCGTGGACCGGATGTGGCTGCGCGGCAGGCCCGGCGCCCCCGCCGCGCTGAACCTGGGCGGCATCGCCAACATCACCGCCCCCGACGGCACGGCCTTCGACACGGGCCCCGCCAACGCCCTGATCGACGCGGCGGTGAGCGAGGCCACGGGTGGCCGCCTCGCCTACGACCTGGACGGTGGCCTCGCCGCCCGCGGCACCGTCGACGAGGCGCTGCTCGCCCGGCTCCTCGCCGAGCCGTACTACGCGCTCCCCGCGCCGAAGACGACCGGCAAGGAGCTCTTCCATCTGCCCTATCTCCGTACGGCGTTGCGCGGGTACGAGACGCTGGCCCCCGAGGACGTCGTCGCCACGCTGACCCGGCTCACCGCCCGCACGGTCGCCGACGCGGTCCGCTCGGTGCGGGCCACGGAGGTCATCGTCTCCGGCGGCGGCACGCGCAACCCCGCGCTGATGGCCGCGCTGCGCACGGAGTTGGGCACCGCCGTAGCGCTGCGCACGTCCGACGAGCTGGGCATGCCGGCCGCGGCGAAGGAGGCGTACGCCTTCGCCGTCCTTGGCTTCCTGACCCTGCACGGCCTGCCGGGCACCGACCCGGCGAGCACGGGGGCCCGGCACGCGAGCGTCCTGGGCTCGATCACCCCGGGCCGCCACGGGACGGCGTGGCCGGAGCCGGTCCGGGAGAAGACGGGACCGATGCGCCTCATCGTCAACGGACACGGGAGCGGGGGCCGGTAGGGCGGACGCTCGCCCGGGAGAAACCAACGAGGCCCCGCGGGCCCGCGTGTCCCGCGTGTCCCGCGAGGTCATTGAGGGCCGCCCCTCTCATCCCGCTTTCACGGTGTGCTCATACTCTGGCGCCCATGACGCAGATGACTCCCCCCGGCTGGTACCCCGATCCCGGCCAGGCCGCCGGCGCCTCTCCCACCGAGCGCTGGTGGGACGGGAACGCATGGACGGATCAGGTGCGCGCCGCCGGTGGCGCGTACGCGCAGCCGACCCAGCCCGCCCAGTCGGCCCAGCCGACCCAGCCGGCCTTTCCGGCGTATCCGGCTCAGCCCCCGGCGCAGCAGCGGCGCGGCCTGCGCGTCGCGATAGCCGCGGGTGCGGTGCTCGTCGTACTCGCCGGGATCGGCGGGGGCGTGTACGCCCTCACCTCCGACGATGACGGCGGCGGCGGCTCGGCGGCCGATGAGCCGTCGTCCGGGGCCCCGCGGGTGCCGCGGGACTCGGAGGCGCCCGACGCGCCCCGGTCGCCCGAGTCCGGCGGCCCGCGGGCCCCGCAGGAGTCCGGCTTCGCGAGCGACCCGGTCAACGGCATCAAGATCCCGATACCCGACGGCTGGAAGGGCGGCACCACCCAGGCGGGCGCCGGGGTGCAGACGGACCCCATCCCGTGCCCGGGCAACACCGGCGAGCAGTGCACCCGCGCCAGCGCGTTCTCCCAGTCCGCCGAGGAGCTGAAGCTCGACGCGAAGACGCCAGAGGAGGCCGCGAAGGAGGACATCAAGCAGAACGCGAAGGAGGGGTACGGCGGCAAGACCTACGGCCGGATCACCTCGCACAAGGTGCTGGCCTCCGAGGCGATCACGGTCGCGGGCCAGAAGGGCTACCACGTCCGCTGGAAGGCCGTCACGGAGAAGAGCGACGACGGGTACGTCGAGTCGCTCGCCTTCCCGTCCCCCGCCGACAAGGACAAGCTCGTCATCGTCCGCATGGGCATCGACGTGAACGACAAGGCTCCCTCGCAGTCCGCCATGGACACGATCGCCAAGGGCATCAAGGCCGGCCCCATCGGCGGCGGAGGCACGGGGCAGGACGTCTGACCGGCAGCCGTGGGGGGGGGGCCCAAACACCCCCCCCCCACCCCCCCCCCCCCCCAGCCTACTAAGGCCTCCTCGCCCCCCCGCGGAGAAACACCCCCCCCGAAGAGGGGAGGCAGT